>NZ_CP085636.1:4210000-4820000 GCF_027571385.1 Shewanella sp. MTB7
GGAAGATAGCGTAGATTCAACAGACGATGTATCTATTTTACTTGTATCAGTGTTAGCCATTGTTTGCCCAGCAGCTTCACCGATAGCACTACTAGCTGCACTCACGGCCACACTTGCAATCAATGATGGAGCTAAAGAAGCGCCAAAAGTTGCTCCCGCTAACCCACCAACGGCTCCTCCAGAAATGGCTCCTGCAAATATTTGCTTAGCATCACCACCATTTAGAGCGGCCGACACTCCTCCTCCTACGGCACCAACTATTCCACCTAAAATAGCTAATGGGTTTTCACCATCAGGATCAATATATTTGTAAGGATTATTATTCGCATATGCATAACGGTTAAAACTATGTACATCCCTAAATGGCAGAGGATCATTCGAATAAAACCTTCCAATCAAGGGGTCATAGTATCGTGCCTGCATATAGGTAAGACCTAGATCTTCATCTTGCAGGTGCCCCGTATAGCCGATACCCGCTTTTTCGCCGCCAAGGCGCTTACCAAATGGCTCATAGACACTACGACGAGCCACTTGGCCTGCTTCATCAGTCTCCATCACTGGTGTACCCAACATATCGGTATGCTGATAGGTCACCTTAGAGCTACGTGATACCGTGCCCGCTAGATACCCCACACCACATTGATGATTGGCATTACAAGCTTGCACCTCTATGGTATTACTCCCCAACGACAAGCCAGCCAAGTCGTAACTGGTTCCGAATACCTTAATAATGCGCTTTTTACCATCTTCATCGGTGATGATGATTTGGTAATAACTTGCATTCGTCACCGCTGACCAATTGAGGTTATAACTGCCATCAGTCGTGGTGCTAGTCACACTCCCGGTGCTACTTGAAGGCATAATGGGAATAAAGGTGGTGATATCCCCAACAGCAATCGGAATAAATACCGTTTGCCCTTGGCTTGCTTGTGATTGAAAAGACAGTAAAGCGACTGACAAAACAAGCGCAACAAATGAATTAATGGCAAACCGAGTGAACATTAATATTTTCATTAGTATTCATCTCCATTGCCTGCATACGCAAATTTAGTCGTAGTGCCACCACTGCTACTACAAGTCAAGTTAGCTTCATAACCCGCACCTTCATTTTCGAAGTAAATGCCCATATTGCTGGTGCCAGAAAGTGTTGAGTGTAAAGAGCCATTTCGAAAAACTCTGCCTGTACAGCTGTCAGCATTGCTTGTTGTCCATGACAACTTGTACGCATCAGCTGGAGGAATTGGAGGAAATGGGTTCGCTGACTGACACACCGTACCTTTAGGGCAATCACCACCGCTACCTCCACCACCAGAAAATATAAGACTAATACTCGGTTTCAGCGCTGGGGGAGGCGGAGGTGTGTACGTACCTCTATGCTCGACCTCTGCAATCAACTGCTTACCCAGATAGAGGGTATCTGTTTTATCACCATTGGCATTTTGGCGATAAAGCAGTTGCCCAGCTTGACTGTAAACACTGTGATCCTCATTCTTTTTTACTCGACGATTGTGGCCATCATAGCGATAGGGAATACCTTTGGCTCTAGTGACTTGATTAGCACGGTTGAAATCTAAACCATAGCGACCATTGTGAGTCACACTACCGCGCGTATCATATGTATAATTGTAAGCATAAGCTCCGCTGAGGTTATTGAGACGATTAAGCGTATTATAGTGGTAAGTAATTGATGAGCCACTAATACTGCGGGTTTTGATATTACCTAAACCATCATAAGTGTAACTTCCAGCCCCCCACTTACCATCAGCTGACTCTAAGCGGTCTAGCCCGTCATAACTCATGTTGCCGATGTCATTGCTGCGGTCAACCCAATCAATTAACCTTGATAAATTATCATTTTGGTCATAACTGGGGTCTAATCGCAGTTGGTAGGCCGCTCCATTAACATCAGAGATTTCATCGATACGGCCTGTAGTGTCTAAAGCCACCTTGCGCACCATTCCATTACCATAGGTCAACTGTTTTAACTGGCCATTGGGATGATATTTAACATTACTGGCATAATTGACAGCACCTTCACTCGTCTTGGTTGGCTGCCCTAAAGCATTAGGCGAGTAATTGACTGTTCGGCCTGATGGATATTTTAGTGACGATACCGTCCCCAAACTGTTATACCCCCAATCCAGCACAAAGCTTTTACCGTCGATGGACAGGGTTTCTTTGTCTATGAGGTTAAGTGAGTTATACAAGTAACTCCAACTAATGGCACTACTACCACTGCCGGAGGTTAGGCTTGCTAAGTTACCATTAGCATCATAGCCATAGGTATTATCAGGTGTGGTATCGGGGAAGTTCTCGGTTTTCAATTGCCCCAGATTGTTATACCCCAAAATCACTTTGTGTGATGGGGGAACCGATGACGCTGCACAACTATCATGGCCTCCATCTGTCCCTTCTGCCCGCCAAATAAGTTGACGCTGTGCGTTATAATCATAGGCTGTTACACCAGTCTCAGGGCGATAGGTTTTACACAGTTGCTGATAGCCATCGTACAAGCGCTTCTCAGTTACAGTGCCCTGTGTGATCGACTTCACTTGACCGAATTTATTGTACGCGATGCTGGTATCATCACCGTCAGGAGTGTCAATTAACGTCGGCTTGACAAAGCTCGGGCTGCCATATGCCAAATAGCGGGTTGTTGTTACATTGCCTTTGGCATCAGTGACTTTAATTTTATTACCTGGAAGATACTCATGAGTAGTAGCCGCATTGTCACTCGTTCGAGTAACAGTATCGACTCGGCCTAATTCATCATATGCCGTGACCATGCCAGCCGTAGCACTAGCATTACCGCTGGGGAAAGATTGCAAAATCGGACGATTAGCATAATCAAAACTGTTACGTTGATAGGCAGTAGTAGAGAAATCACTTCTATCTTTCGTTCGTGTAAACGTTGGGCGCAATAAACCATCATGGTAAACTCTTTGTTCAAAATTACTCTGTGTAATGGTTTGCTTAAGCTGACCTATTTCGATATCACTGCCGTTAAGCCCATCGTTTGCCGTTGTTACCTTGGCATAACTGATAATTTTGTCAGACCAAGCACCATTAGCATAATCTACTTTCGTTAACCAACCGATAGGGTTATAACTGTAATTGGTTTTGTTGCCGTTAAAATCTGTCACGCTTTTAGTCGTACTGTCACTGTTAACTTCAATTTTAGCAATTATTGTATTACTGGTGCTCCCATTTACAGTATTACAACCATGAGTGCTTGCACATGGCATGGTAATTTTACGGGCTTTACCACGATAATAATCTTCATATTGCTCAAAGCGATTTAAGCCACTATAAGTGATTTGCTTTAAATTACCATCTGAGTGGTAGGTATTGGTTGAAACTAACCGACCAAATGTCTTTTTTTGGTAAGGTAACAAGCTACTATTGTATGTTGTTTCTTTATAAGGGCTCCCAAAACTAGAGGTGCTGGATATATATTGTTTAATCGGTAAATTTAGTATCCAGTTATTTTTATCATGTTGATACTCTATTTTCCTGTATTTTTTCTCAGAAAATACCGTTGATGACTCTGAAGTTATCAAAGGACGACCAAATTTATTAAACTCAACCACATCACTTACGAATACATCGTCATCATAAATAGATGTCGTTTTAGTTTTAATCCCATTTGCCCGCTTTGAATAATTATTATAAAAATCACTATTCACGGGGTATCCATTGAACTCTGGAGCATCAAATTCATATTGAACTTGCTCTACTAAAGTATTACTCTCATCAAGTTTTTCTACTGCTTCAATCTTACCCTCTTTCCATGACCAAGAATCTCTGTTTACGTAATAAACTATTTTGGATAGGTCGGGGTTTGTAACTGTTGTCGTTCTATGTAGGAGCCTGTCTATATTACTTGGGATATCTCCCACCAAGTCTTGGAAGCGCTCTCTAGTTTTCCTCCTATAGTGGCCAGAGTTTTCAGAGTATGAATACTGCCATACATATTCATCACTTAATACATTCAACGTTTTCTTTACTAACGCATAATTGTTCGTACAAGTGTGGTCAGGAAGATCATTGTAATCATAAAGACTTTTCAGAAACCACCATTTAACATTAGCCCTAAAAAACTCCCTAGCACCAAAGTAGAAAGTAGCAGAGGATCCATCAGGGTGAGTGACATTCATCTCCTCCAAAGTAGGACTTATAGAAGAGCTACAAGAATCTTCTTGATCATCTGGCTCATCAACATAATGAAGATCGTAATCCCACTTTCTTCCATCAGGCATGGTCACTACCAAAAGAGAAGTCTTCGTAGTGTAAGAAAGATCTGATTCATACCGCCATATTTTGCCTGATGATTTAATTAATTTGACCGAGTTTGATGGTCGTTCAACAGTAACTTCCCTTCCATCATTAGATACAATTTTTATGAGCTCTTTCTTATCATTATATTTATATTCAACAACATTACCAAATCTGTCCTCTACTTTAGAAACATATAAGACATGTTTTTCTTTATAATATGAACTGGAGCCGCCAAGACTCGGTAATGAAAACTTAGATGTATTCCCATTTAGTAAACTTAATTTATACTCATCAAGATAGTACTTGACCCCTTCAGGACTTGTCGCTAAGAAACCTTCATTTCCACCTGTTGCAAAGCAAGATATGACCCAATCATTATTCGTTGAATAGCGTGTGCCTTGTGGTAAATCTTCCAATTGATTTGGGCTAGGGTACAACAAGCTACTAGAGATCATATTGGGAATGATAAGTCTTAACCCAGAAGAATACCTATTACCACTAAGGCTGACATGAGTACTGTTACCATTTACATCATCATAAGAAGCTCTAATCCTACCTAAATTTTGCAAGCCAGAGCAACGGTTATTGCTACCCAACTTCCATGCTTCAGCAAAATAGCGCTCTTCATCTCCACTTACCATTTGATATTCAATTCGAGGAAGCTCTTCTCTCCAGCCTGTCAATTCTGGCCTATCCACCGTAAATGAGGTGTTATACGCAACTTGTAAACCAGAGTTACCCGGAATATTGGCGTCAGAGCGGTGAAAGGTTAACAGGCCATTAGCAATATCATACTTCTCACCCATCAAATCACTGGAGTGAAAACTGAGTCCATAATTCGGGGTCAATTTTTTGATAAAAGAGTCATTCAAAAATTCATTGTTGTTAAGCTCTTCATCGTCCCCATCGTTCTCAGAGAAAACTGGTAACGAAACAAACACCAATAAGGCTATCACCATGACTTTTTTTATTATAAATATATTGCGAACATTCCACATAAATAACCTCATAAATAATACTATCCTTGTCTATCTTTGCGGTATTTTACTATTACAACAAGCCAGCAGTACGTAGCTTAATGTGGCAGGCGGAAAATTATGTTACCACTGCTATCTGTGTAAACTTCATAGCCTTGATAATCGGAATTGAAATCGGCTTTTGTATAACCAACACATGATAAAAATAGCAATCCATTGTTTAATCATAATCCCTTACCGAACAAATTAATTTAACACTAACCACCGGAACGATTACATTAAACTATCAATATGTAAACATATGTTACAACTTATTTCTTAAATGTTATGGCATTTTTTTGAAATTTGTACTGCTCAAACTTTCACACTTATTCCTTCCCGACTACAGCAAAAGATAACTAATTAATTGAATTATTTAATAATCAATGAAAGATATATTTTAAATGAATGTAAATTATTTATCCTCCAAAAAAAGGGGACTTAAAAAAATAAAAATACATGAAATAGTATTGAGGAGGTGAGGATTAAGTATATAAGAATTTCATCTTGGAGAAGAGGCTTAGTCTTGGCTGGTTTTGTAATGAGTCATTTTCGGCGACACGGCGTTGATAATACTCTCTAATCTCACGACGCTCTTCGGCGCGGTTAACCACTTTGGCAAAACGTTTGCGTTTGTGTATACCCAAGCGACTTGGAAATGCAGGATTCTGTGGGTATTGCTGCTGGCATATTAGTCTTAGATGTGCCGCACATGCCACTCGTTAATGTTCTGGTCCACAGAAAATAAGGCCGTACAAGAGTTAACAATGTTTCAGCAGAGGCAGACTACATCTTAATTGTGTTAAACCTTAGAGAGTCACACTTTAGCCAATTTAGCCTTGAGATCAGATGCCACTATTTCCAATGCGGATAGCGCAACTTGTGGATCAATATTTTGACTTTCAAACAGATAAATGAGGTCCACAGCAAGCTTAACCTCATCACAGGCTCCATCGATTGAACTATGTGGGATATCTGCTGACATAAACCTTTCACTGTGTTAAACCATTCTCGAACGAATATTGTAAATAGTTCAGCGGCAAGTTCACAGGGAAATATCGACTATATGGCATTAATTCATATATCTCGCATTCTGAAATAGCTTGGGTATAATGCCGCTATAATCAGGCTAACCTTGATACCTTATGACAACAGAGACTAATAAAATCGACTTTTCAATGATCAACAAAATGACAGCTAAGTCGTTTAATGAGCAAAAAAACCTAATCAAGCGACTCTTTAAAGGCAACACGGTATTATGTGAAACCTGCAAGCAACCACTTAAGTTGGTTGTACCTAAAGAAAAGGATTCAGGGAAAACCTACGGCGTGTTCTGTAAAAAACAGTGCACCGATATCCAACTAGAGATTGAACTCGTACTTTAATTTTTCAGGTTCATTGTATCAACGTCGCAAAACTCCCTCTGGATAACTTTAATCAGTCTAAGGTGGGATCTCAGATATGGGATCTCGACCGAACTGACGACAAACAATATCAACAGCCCTGAAATATAGACTGGCAAAACGATAAAGCCTCCCCATTAAATGTTTGCCAAATACCGCCTACACCACTTTTAAACCTGTGTATAGTTAATTTTATTTAATCAAAACATAGAGATAAACTCAATATTCCTCAAAGCCAATATGGTCTACTCTGATGTTATAGAAGCGAGTGTTATAATTAGATAATAAATTAATCAAACACGCTATACCCAAGCTACTTGAAAATGCAGGATTCAGTGGGAATTTAATGCGCTTTAGGCAAGATATTGATTGTAGGTAATGGTAGTTCCCTTAGCAAAATCAATAACGCAGTATAAAGCACATTAAAACCCATCGAAGAAGGCTTTGCGCAAGCCCACTTCGTTGTTGCATTAGCTTAAAAGGGAGTCACCATTCATACGCCAATGCGTCTAGAATTGAACTCGCGCAAGGCCTCTGAAACGAGTATTATCAGGTAGTTTGGGGATAATAAATCAATTTAATATTGCATCAATATGGGGTGATTATCATGAGTTACAAACACATTCTTGTATCCATTGCCTTAAATAAAGACAGTGAGAAAGTGTTAAAGAGGGCTGCTCAAATAGCCAAACAAAATAATGCTAAGCTAAGTCTGATCCATGTAGATTTAGATATTCCTCATAACTATGAAGGGATGCTTGGTGTCGACTTTCAAGAAAGAGAATCGGCATTAAGACATGAGTCTATCGCTTCGATGAACAAGCTTATCAGTACTCACGATTACGAGATCAAAGAACATATATTTCACAGCGGGTATGTCGACGATGAAGTTATTGATAGTGTGGAGAAATACCATATCGATCTCTTAATAATGGGTCACCATAAATCCAGTTTTATCAGACAGATGCTACTCTCTCCCAGCGAGCCAGTACTGCGTAATATGCCTTGTGATCTTATGTTCATCAAGCTCGACGATGACCAAGCATAAAGTATTAGCTTACACCCAATAAAAAAGGAGTCTTAACTCCTTTTTCTAGTTACTTAACGAAAACGTTCTTCAAAAATAAGCAAAAAGTTAATGATTATTGGCGAGTAAAAATCTGCAATATTGGCAGGAGTCGATGACCAAAAGAGAGTGTCATTGAAATTAACTCTCCCTGAGCAAATATCTGTTTATAAGCGCTAGGGGCACGTTGCTTACCATCGGCAAAAAGAGCATGAAGTTGGCTCGACTCAAAAATGCGTTCACCTGAGGCACTATTTCTCAGTGTTACCACGGCCTTACGTTCACCATCTTCATTGCTCATCACAATGTAATTAACCACTTCGAAATCACTTTTATCAGGTTGAATATCATGATTATTAACAAACTGAATGTCGACATTGGCAGGGACTGAGCGATCGATATAAAAGACATTATCTGCAGCTAAGCTGTTGGCACTGAACAAGACACTAAATAGGACACTAAACATAAATATGACTTTGTTCATTTTCACCTCTTATTACAAAACCCAAATAGCCATTAAAAAGCCTTTTGCAAAGCTAAGCGCTCTTCACACCATCAAGATCGGCAGGCTGGAAGCGACTTTTAAAACTAAAAGCATAAACAGACTCTCCATGCGATCTTAAATATTCTAACCTCTCCTTAGCCTCATCGATACTGGGAATGTGCCCCTTAGGGATCCACCAAAGTACGTAGTTAGCCTCAGACAGCTTTTCAAACCACTCTTTCTTCCGCTTCATAAAGCTGATGTGATGCGTCATATACATAAAGTTTTTAAGCGCATCTTGAGAGCGCCATATAGACATGTTAACCAGCAATAATGGATCGTCAAATACCTGAATACTTGTGGCATCACCACTTTCATCCTTAAGACGCCAGACAAATCCTTCGCTGGACTCTGCCATCGCGTTCACAGACTCCAGATTATCAACAAACTCTTTCATCAAGGGCTCATCCATCGAAGCTCTGGCTTTAGCAATATTGAGCTGAGCAAGTTCCATCTCTATTTTATAACTTCCCATCATCTAATCCTTTGTCAGCAAACCCTATTCATCTGAGCATTCAAAACTGTGCGCCAGCACAAAGACAGTACCTTTAACTCAACCTAGAATCAATCCTCAGAAAATATAAGAGGGTCTTGATTTTAATATGGATTCATTTCAATGGGATAAACATTTCGTCACCGGGATAGATGACGTAGATATACAACATAAGAAGTTAGTCAATATCATCAACCGTTTTGGATACCAGCTCGCCAGCAATAATTTAGTCCTTGCAGATATCAATCAGGTACTTCACGAATTATGGACTTATACTCAAGAGCATTTTCAAGATGAAGAGACGTTAATGCAGGAGAAAGATGTAGATATCCGTCATCAGGTTTTACAAAGACAAGCCCATCGTTACTTCCTTAACGAAGTGCAGCAGATGCAGGCATCTGTTTCCATCGAAAAACCTGAAGCACTGAAGTATCTTCTTGATTTCCTTATCCAGTGGCTCGCTTATCATATCTTAGGCGATGACAAGAATATGGCTCGCCAAATAGCGGCCATTGATACAGGTATGAGTCCAGAGGAAGCATTTGAAAAAGAGCAGTCCCAAACCGACAATGCCACCGCACCACTGCTTACGGCACTTAATGGTTTATTTAATCAAGTCTCCCAGCGTAACAAAGAACTGATCGCACTCAATCAAACCTTAGAAGAGAAGGTTCAGCTTCGTACCCGGGCACTTAGTGATGCCAATAGTCATCTGAAAAAACTGTCTATAACCGATATGTTAACTGGGTTACCTAATCGACGCTTTGCCATGGAGAAACTCTCTCAACTCTGGCGTGACATGCAATCAAATCCTCAGCCTCTCGCCTGTATGATGATAGATGCCGATCATTTTAAAAATGTAAACGACACTTACGGTCACGATGCTGGCGATCTCGTGCTCCGCCAACTGGCTAAGGTACTAGAACACGCTGTTCGCACCGATGATATCGTCTGCCGCTTGGGAGGCGATGAATTCATCATCCTTTGCCCTGAAACAGATATGCTTGGACTGAACCATATAGCTAACAAGGTACTTACCAAGGTTAACGCCACTTCAGTTTCTTTTGGTGCCAGTAAAGAAAATCTAAACACTGATGGGTGTTGGAAAGGCAGTGTGAGCATAGGACTCGCTATAAGTTCTGCTAATATGTTACGTCCAAATGAGCTACTGAAGCAAGCCGATCAGGCTCTATATGTGGCAAAAAACGCGGGTAAAAACTGCATCAGATAAGCTTATAGAATAACTAACTTTAATAAACTTTTCTGACAACAAATTTCAAAAATATTTTGATTTGAATTACAAATGGCGTGGTGACATGGATGTCGTTGAACGGTTTTGTTGGCAGGACTTGCGAATATGAGTAACCTTTTAATAATATTAGAAGTCAGCTTCAATTAACAAACCAAGACACCCAATAAAACCAGAACAATTAAGAGCTAGCTTTTTATTCTCTGTTGAGAGAATAATTCTAGCGACAGCTCAAAAATCTAGCCAACCATTATTAATCAATAACATAGCGAGTCTATTGCAGGTTATCCACTTTCTAGTTGATGATAAGGCACATCTAGCAGATTTATAGATGAAGAAAAATCAGGCCAGCCATTGTTAATCAATAACATAGCGTATCTATTGCAGGTTATCCATTTTCTAGTTGGTGATAAGGCACATCTAGCATATTTATGGATGATGAGAAGCTAATGAGAGTGTTCAGTGTACTCTTTAGGGCCGAGAATAACGGAATTCAAGCAGCAGGTTTTGACTCGATTGATAATGAGCCTGTTTTAACTGAATGATGAGTTCAAACACTTAGCCAGTTTGAAAATACTGGCAGCATTTAGAAAAATGCCGTCGTCGTTTGTCTAGATGTCCACAGTAGCTTGTGAGCTCTTGCAGTGTGCCTACTGGACCATGAAAAAGCATACCAAACTCAGTCGCAAGTTTAAGCCAGTGCTCAACGGGAATATTTAACCTAATCAGTATCTTTGATGCATTAACAGAAATTGAACCTCGTTTGTCATCTCTAATGACTCTAGCCGTTTCGTCAACCAACTCGAGGTAATCTTTCAAATCAAAATTAATTCCTTGTGGCTGATTGAGGTCTTCATTTCCAATAAAAGGGAGTAACTTTACAGGTTGCTTGCCATTTAAGGCAGATTTAATTCTAAGCTGGATACTTGTATGGTCTGATTGTTCAGGAGTATTAGCCATGTTTGAACGAATAGGATTGAGGTCAACGTAAGCCATACAAGCCAAAACGGCAGCTTCATCCAATAACGCCTGACTTTTAAAGCGACCTTCCCAAAACCTTCCAGTGCAACCATCTTCTTTATTCGCCATGCGGGCAATAGGTTCGTTAAGTGTGCGCATAAACCAAGATATATCACTTAGTCGCCCTCTATATTGAGCAATAGAATGCTTTAAACTGTTAATTTCAAAGCTCTCTATTATTTCACCCTTGGCAAACCTCTGAGTGATGTCAGTTCCCATGAATATTTGATGCCAGTGCTCAACAACTTCCCTGTCACTCCAACCGTTAGATTCATAAATATCAACACACAGAACAAGATGTAGATGGTTTGACATTACCGCATAAGCTGCAACATCAATAGCAAACACCCCTGCTAATTTCAGTAGCAGAGATTCAACCCAACCGCGCCTATGGTCATAATTTTTCCCAGAAAACTTATCATCCCCAAAAAGCATGGCCCGTCTGGATACGCGCGAGCAACAGTGGTATACCGAAGTATCTTCAATACTGATTTGAGTTCTTCTTGGACGGGGCATTACAACCTCCTACTTAAGCTAATCATTAAAGCTTAGTAAGAAGCGCAAATATACGCCATTAAGAATGGCTGCATTATTTCTCTTCACGTTTTCTAAACATACCCTTCCTCTATTAATTCCTGAGGAGTAATACCAATTACATTGAGTATCCGTTCATTCAGAGGGAGGGTTTCAACCTGATGAGGTTTGAGTTGATTGATCATCTCAAAGCTTGGGAAACTTGCATAAAAAATCCGAGGCCTAGAAATAGGACTCGGATTCTGAAGTGTCTAGAAGATCAATCAACCGATGGATAAATCACTAAATGATCGATATTACACCCTAAGGCGCTTGTTTTCTACTATTTATTTAAATAACTTCAGCTACTTAGTGTATTCAACCGCTATTTGAGCTGCAAGCTTGGCATTGTTAAATACCAGCTCAATATTGGCTTTGAGGCTGGTACCTTTGGTTTTTTCAGCCACTTTAGCTAAAAGGAAAGGCGTGGATGCTTTACCTGACACGCCTTGCTGTTTCATTTGGGCCAGCGCATCAAAGATCACCTCATCGATCATGGCGCGATCCAGTTGATGTACTTCTGGAATAGGGTTCGCTACCACCACACCGCCCTTCAGTCCCATCGCCCATTTAGCTTTCAATGCATCGGCAATCTGTTTTGGAGTATCGAGTCTGTAATCAACGCCAAATTCACTCTCGCGGGTATAAAATGCAGGCAAGGTATCAGTTTGATGGCCGATCACTGGTACACCTTGAGTTTCAAGATATTCAAGTGTCAGGCCGATATCCAAAATCGACTTTACGCCAGCGCACACCACGGCAACATCGGTATTGGCCAACTCCTGTAGATCCGCAGAGATATCAAATGTCTGCTCTGCACCTCGATGCACCCCACCAATGCCACCTGTGGCAAATACTTTAATGCCGGCCATTGCCGCTAGGATCATGGTCGAAGCCACTGTTGTCGCACCATCGATTTGCTTAGCGACAATAAAAGGGATATCACGGCGGCTAGTTTTAATGACATCTAAGCCAGCTTTACCTAAACATTCAATCTCTTGTGGAGTCATTCCCACCTTCAAACGACCCTTTAGAATCGCTATCGTTGCTGGAATGGCACCATTGTCTCTGATGATCTGCTCAACACGCAGTGCTGTCTCAACATTTTGCGGATAAGGCATACCGTGAGAAATAATGGTCGACTCTAATGCGACGACAGGTTTACCAGCGGCGAGTGCGGCTGCAACTTCAGGGTTAATATCTAAATACTGCTCTAACATATAGATTCCTTGATAACGCGATTAACGGACATTTCAGACATGTTCGGATTGATGGTCGCAAGATGTGACAGCGCCACAACGGCGGCGGCCATAGCAAATGTGGTTGATTGTTCGATATCCCACTCTTGTAGCCAGCCATGAGCGAGCCCTGCAAGGAATGCATCACCAGCGCCATTGGCGTTGATCATAGGGATATCGATTGCAGGTATTAGCGCTTGGTTTTCACCATCGCTATAGAAAACGCCATCAGCACCTAAACTAAGAAAGATGCGCTGTACGCCCTGTTGATGGAACCAAGTGCTTAACATCGGCAGTTCGCTATAATCGTTAATAGCTATCCCTGATAGTTGCTCAGCTTCTTTCAAATTGGGTTTTAAGGTGTGTATAGCATTCAAAAAAGGTTGCAGTTTCTTAGCTTTTGCACAGGAGACTGTATCGACAAAGATAGGTCTATCAGAGAAGCTGCTCAGCAAATACTCAAGAGCTGGGGCCGAGAGGTTAGCATCTAAGATGAGCAGATCCGCACGTCTTAACATCTCTTCTTGAGACTGCAATACCTCGACGCTCAGACGATTTAGAATCGCCATATCATTGATAGCCACATGCATATCACTATCACCATCGAGCACAGATAAATAGGTCGAGGTAGAGGCATCATTGAGCTGTAAGCAGCCCTGCATATCTATTCCAGCATGCTGACACTGATCGATAATGGCCTGACCATAAGTGTCTTTTCCTACCGCGCTAAGCAGACGAGTATGTGAGCCTAAACGGGCTAAGTTCTCAGCAATATTGCGGCCAACGCCTCCGGGAGAGCAGGTAACACTGCCAGGATTGGAATCCCCAACTTGCAGTTTATCTAAGGGCCGACCCAGAATATCCATGTTTGCGCCACCGATCACAACTGCGTAGCGAGACTCGGCCAGAATATAGCCCTTGCCCTTAATAACGCCTTTATTGGTGAGATTCATAATATGGCCAGCAACGGCGGAGCGGCTGATCCCAAGCCTGTCGGCTAAATCTTGCTGGGAGATCAGTGGGTCTTGTTTAAGAATTGCCAATATCTGATGTTCGCGTTCTGTCATTATTATTATCCAGATTTAACGCCCAAACACTTGTTTGGATACCAAACTTAAGTTTGAAGGAGCGTTTAAAATATGCTGAATATATATAAAATTCAAGTAAAACAAACAAGAACCATATTGAAATTGTGAGCAAGCTCTGAATAAACTGGACTTAATTAGCCTTAAACTGAAAACAATGGGGGTTTAGATCTAGATAGAATGCAAGCCACAACCTAAAGGAAAAACTGAAAAATTTCATTTCAACGTCATAATTCACAATATACGACTAAGGAATGATGAATCCTTGTACGAGGAAAATATACTATCCATAATGGTATTTCTCTAAAACGATCACCCAAGATCGAGGAGAACACCAATCAAATAAATATTATTTATATTCAGATAGTTAATCTAGTTGATATAATCGTTGACTCTACATATTGATCTGTAGAGTGAGCAAGTGAGTATTACTAATAGGTGGATAAATCATGAATAAGCAAATTGTTGGCTGCATTATCGTATTGTTGTTATCAGGTTGTCAGTCCATGTCTAATGGAGACAGGTTACAGAGTTTTATCCTCGGAGATTGGCAAGTTGAATCCGTTATGGGGACGCCTACAGTGATGAGTCCTGCTAACCTCAGCTTTTTTGAGGATGGTAAAATTGCAGGTAATAATAGCTGTAATAACTTTTTTGGGAAATATACCGTGGAAGGTGACAAGGTTAAGCTAATGCCTGCAGGTTCCACAATGATGATGTGCCCTGAGTCATTGATGCGCCAAGCAGGTTTAATTGATAAAGCGATGCCCCTTGTTGCTACTGCTGAAATGAAGATAAATAATCTTAAATTTTTAGATAGCGCTGGTAAGTCAATATTTATACTCAATAAGCTCTAACCAATAAAGCCAAATCAAACAGTAATTAAGCTCCGACTAAGTCGGGGCTTAATTAGATGAAGATCTTCGTTTCAACAGCTACTGAAGTCGTTTCAGTACTCAGCTTTTAGCTCCTAGATCACAACTTAGCCCTAAACAGGCTTGTGGTGTTTAGTCACAAAGCGATCTAACTGGTTGCCGAAGGCTTGTTTCTCGCTGGCACCCATTGCGGCGGGGCCACCAGTATGAACGCCACTGGCACGCATGGTATCCATAAAGTCACGCATATTAAGTATTGATTTGATGTTTTGCTCAGTATAAAGCTCGCCGCGAGGATTGAGCGCCACGCCACCTTTATCAATCACTTCCGATGCTAATGGAATATCGGCGGTGATCACTAAGTCACCAGCTTCCAAACATTTAACTATCTCATCATCGGCCACATCAAAACCAGATGGCACCGTCACCATAGTAATAAAACGCGAAGGGGGAATACGTATCGAATGATTGGCCACTAAGATCACGTCCACTTTTGCTCTATCGGCAACTCGAAACAAGATCTCTTTTATCACACCAGGACAGGCATCAGCATCAACCCAAATTTTCATTAGTTTCCCTTCATTTTAAATTTTTAGTTAATAAGATAAAAAACCGCCGTGATCGATAAGATGACAGCGGTTTTATCTATCTCCATCACTCAGTTAAGAGCAATAGTGAGTGAGTATATTACTCTTCTTCAGCTGGTACTTTCTTAACAAAACAAGTCAGAATAACGATACGAGTACCGTTAACACGACCTTCGATATGCTCTGGATTACTTGTTAACGAAATACCACGCACCGTTGTGCCGCGCTTAGCAGTAAAAGTGGTGCCTTTAACGTTAAGATCTTTAATGATAACCACGTTATCACCCGCTTCTATGATGGCACCATTGCTATCTCTATGCGGCACAAAGTCTTCATCAACTTCATTAATACCCGCATCGGCCCATGCTTGCATATGCTCATCAAGATACAACATATCCAGTAGATCACGCGCCCAAGCTTCTGCGCTGATCTGCTTAAGCATACGGTAAGCCATCACCTGCACTGCAGGAACAGGACTCCACATGCTGTCATTCAAACAACGCCAATGGTTCATGTCGAGAGTCGAAGAGTCTTGAATTTGACCAGTACAAGTGTCACAGATCATGATACGTGCATCGCCATAACCTTTTGAATCAGGAAGCTCAAAAGATGTTAACTTTGACTCGCTACCACACAGTTCACACTTACTATCACAACGCTTTAATAGTTCTCTAGTCATCTTAATCTTATCTATCTGAAATTAAAAAATGTATGGCAAGAGTGCCATAAAATGTTGGCTCTTTTAGCAAGTGCCAACACTCAATTGGCGCGCATTATAGCATCTTTGGCCAAACCAAAAAAGTGAGCTAGGTAGCCTCTTTACTGATAAATGTGATTTACAAAGCCATGACTACATCTAATAAATAAGATCTATTAAGTTTTTATAAAGCAACCATGGAAGCCCAATGGCAGAGTCCGATCCATTATCGCTTCTGCCATCGGTCCTTGAGCTAGGTTTTCACCGTCAAATAACGATAAGCCTGATTGCTTAGTTTTATAATCCAGCCAAGTCATCAAAATATAGCCTTCTCCCAGTTTAGCTTTAGGGATAAATAGGGGCTCTTCGATAATTTTCCCCTTACCGAAATAGTAAGTGTCGGTTGGCTTGCCCTCTTGCACACGGTAAAGCGTATCACTTAACCCTGACTCACTGTCACAAGAAGCTCCGATACCAAATACAGCTTGAATCTTATCGGTTACCCTTTGATCAAATTGCAAAAACTCCATATTAATCCCGCTGTGAACGATTTGAGCCTTCAATGGAGTTTTAGTGTCTGAATCAAGCTTGAGTTTAATGGTCACCAATTCCGCATCACTGCTTTTTTCACGCTCCTTTCCTGTCAGCAGTTGAGACATTCCATTGAGTAAAATCCCTGCATCAGGGTAGAGACTGAGCTGCAGTTGCAGTTCACCATCTATTTCAACGGCTCCGCCGAAATGGAATGCAAAACCTGCGGGAAGCTCTGCCCACTGCTGTTGACTAAAATCTGCTTTATCAATAATCAGTAATTTGGCCCCAAGTTCAGGCTGCCATCTGAATGAATCGATGTACGTTTGACCGCGCAGATAGACACAAGATGAAACATAGAAAATTAGTTTGTTTTGGCTTTGAGTAAACGCGTGTAGATAACTCGCCTGCGGCAGCGTTATCACTTGCATGCGGCTAATGTCATCCTCTTTCGACACTTGATACATTAGTAATGAGTTGCTGCCATCGACATACCAACTGCCAAAGTTCCACATGCCACCTTGTCCATCAGTAAGAGGATGTGCGGAAAAAGGCAGTTGTTTATATTTATCGCCAAAACTCTTCACGCCTATTGTGCCCAAAGAATCAGGATCGAGTCGATAAGGAGAACCCGCTTCCCACAAAGCCAAGAGTTCACCACGCCAAGGGATCACGCTAGTATTGGCCACATTCATATCATCATTATTGCGAATGGGCAGTGCGTTAGGTATCTGTGTGCCGGCAGTGTTGTAACGAAACTCTCCCGCCTGTTCTTCAACTTTAAATTTCTTCGTTTGTACAAACTTACCTTTATGACTTATCTCTTCACTGCTTAAGTTAAACTGCTGCACCATGCCATCACCATCGAACCAATGCTTATAATGCATTGCCCCACGATGCATCATAGAGGGACCATTACGATATAAACTGCCCGTTAATGACTTGGGCCATTTACCCGTCAACTGCATCGCTAACGAGGTGAAGTCACTCTGAACGCCATCAAATGCCATACCCCAATCTTGTTTGGCAATGACTGCAGCATTATCTAATGACAATACTGAGTCTGCCATTTTCCCCCACACGGTTGTGGATATTAGCGCCAGAGATGAACCGATAAATTGTCGTCTGTTTAACATAAGATCTCCCCTCTTACCTTAGACATTTTTCCCCTAGCTACCGTTGCCAGAGATGAAACGATGAACTGTTTTCTATTTAACATGACCCCCTCCTCTACCTTAAATGGATGGTGATGGCGGTATCGGTATCAACAGTAAATTTGGCTTCATCGAAACTTGCGGGACCAAAACTGCCAGCATTATTACTAAAGCCGTACCCTTCACTGGGCACCCCAAGAAAATTACTGTCTAAGGTGTTATTACCATTTTCATCGTGCAGCACTTTTACTGCATATTCGCCAGGCATAAGATCGGTAAATATCATGGAGTGGCTGGTCGAAGTGACTGGTTTAATCATTGAGGCAACAGCTGAAGTCCCAGTCTGGTAACTCTCTTGGTTCTGATAGACAGCGACCATTAATTGACCTTGCTGCGTATCGATATTGTCTAAAGTTAATGTCAAATTACTCGCTTGCACTGTACTGAACATGGTTAATGTTGATAGTGCTGCAGTAGTAACAAGTGCAACTTTGATACTGTTTCTAATTATATTTTTCATCTCTATTCCCTTATGTCATGATTGAAACTTAAGTTTAGAGAATGTTAAATCAACAAACAGGTGCCAAAAGTCATGAACTTCATTGGCATTAATTTAATACCAATCAGTATAAAGATTTGATCGCTCAGCGAGAGTTTAGCGGTCCTGAGGCAAGGCAACGAATGAAGAGCATAGTTATTCTACGGTTAAGCTCGTTAACACAGGATCAGAACCGCTAGAACTCGCCTGTAAGGAGTGTTTTTGGCTGCCTATTTCTGCTTTGAATGAACTCACAAGGGAACAACCATTATGTCATCCATTCGCCTTGAATTAGTTTGCCAAAAAACACTCTGAGTAGATCAACTTCTTATACTGATTGGTATAAGTCACATTAGCAGATGATGTTAGGAGTCTGAGTGGGAGTAAAAGTACACGGGAGACGCTTTAGCAGAGAGAGTTTGATGTTACTCCTCGCCGGAATTGGCACATGGTGTTTGGTTGCTTGGCTGGGGGTTAGCCAAACGGTTAATTCGCAGATTCAGATATTTATCTCTATCGGTTATCTGCTTTTTATCGGACTGTTTTTATTTGTTGCATCCCACTATCTCTACAATCATAAACCTAAACTCTTGCTCCCAGTGCTTATGGCGCAAGCGGCGATCACTCTGTATATATCCCACTATACTCCAACCCAGATCACCCCTATTTTATTGGTGATCTGGGCATCACAACTGCCGGATGTAATGAGTAAACGCGCAGCCATTATCAATATCATCATCGTCAATGGGCTGCTGTATCTAATGCATACCGATACCAACGACAGCGCCGCTTTTACTGTACTCATGTATGTCGCCTTTCAGTTTTTTGCCTATAGCAGCAGCCAAGCCAGACTTAATGAATTTCATGCCAGGGTTGAGCAAGAACAGCTCAATCAACAATTAGTGGCAACCCGCTCTCTATTGAGTCAATCAAGCCAACAACAAGAGCGGCTAAGAATTGCCCGAGACCTACACGATATTCTTGGCCACCAACTTACCGCGCTATCCTTGCAACTTGAACTGCTCAGTCATAAAGTCCCTGGGACGATGAAACCTGAAGTTGAACAAAGTAAAAACTTGTCAAAAGAGTTACTCACCAGTATTAGAGCGGTTGTTCGTAAACAGCGAGACATTTGTCACTTAGATCTCACTGAGCCACTCACACGGTTAATGGCAAGACTTCCAGGGGTCGAACTCAGTATTCAAAGCCCATTGAAAGTAACCTCGACGGATCTCGCACAAGCACTGTTACTTATACTGCAGGAGGGCATTAGTAATGCTGTTAGGCATGGTGGAGCCAATAAGCTTACACTTGTGTTAGAAAAACACGAGTTAAGCCTGAAGCTCAAGTTAAAAGATAATGGCAACAACAAAACAACCATGCTCTCAGGTTCGGGACTAAAGGGCATGAAAGAACGTCTCGCCCCTTTTAATGGACAGATTAACTTAGTGGCTAACACCGCTACTTCCAACACGAATAGTCTTCAATCCGGTTATACCCTTCACATCACCTGCACTGAGCCCAACAACTGATATGACACAAACTGACATAAAAAAAGTGGATACACCGATCACCATCGGACTAGTAGACGATCAACAACTTGTCAGACAAGGCATAGCAAGTTTGCTGGCACTATCTGATAAAGTGAACGTGCTTTGGCAAGCTGAAGATGGTGAAGATGCCATAAAGCAACTTGGCAACCAAACTATAGACCTTATATTGAGTGACATCAGAATGCCAAACCTCGACGGTATTGGCATGTTAAAACAGATACGGGACACTGGAAACACTGTTCCCATCATCATGTTGACCACCTTCGATGATGACGAACTGTTAACCAACAGCATCACTCAAGGAGCTAATGGTTTTTTGCTTAAAGACGTATCACTCGATAAATTAATTGCAGCGATAGTGCATGTTGCATCTGGGGGTTTTTTAATTGAGCAAGCGCTACTAACGGCAATGGCAAACTCAAGCGATTCTCGACTTAATATTGATAACCTCACTGAGATAACTGTATCAAAAAGAGAAAGCGAGATCTTAATATTAATGGCGAGCGGTTTTTCAAATAAAGAGATCGCAAGTTCGGTGTTTCTTGCTGAAGGGACAGTGAAAAATCATATCTCCAATATCTTGCTCAAACTTGAGAGCAGAGATCGCACTCAAGCCGTTTTAAAGGCATTACAGATTGGCCTAATTTAGGCTGCAAGTTAGCATTATCGACTAGCTATACAACAATCAAACATATACTAGTCTGAATAAGGTGAGTCATTAACTTTAATGACTCACCTTATAAATATAAGATCCCATACACAAACCTATGCTAATTTATCTTAGGTTTATCTCATAAAGTACAAGGAACGGTATAATGCCCGAGGCAAAAAAGAAAATATTAGTGCTGTTTGCACACCCTTCCCAAGAAAGATCTGAGGTCAATAAGCCACTATTTTCAGAGTGTCAACAACATGGAGATGTCACCGCCGTTGACCTCTACCGTGAATATCCTACATATCATATTGATATAGACAAGGAGCAACAGAGGTTGGTCGCACATGATGTGATCATCTTTATGTTCCCACTTTACTGGTACTCTACTCCAGCCATTTTAAAGCAGTGGCAAGATCTGGTGCTCGAATATGGTTTCGCCTATGGTACTAATGGCACCGCCCTGAAAGGAAAAACCTTCCTCTGTGCCATTACCGCCGGAGGGGGTGAGGACGCTTATCAAAAAGCGGGTTACAACCATTTCACTATTCGCGAATTGCTTCAACCTTTGGAGCAAACCGCCTCATTAACGGGGATGGAGTATTTAGCTCCCTTTGTCTTATTTGGCTCTCGTAATGCGGTAGAGGAAAATAGAGTACACGAGCATCTATACCAGATGCATACCTTACTTAATGCATTATCGAATAATAAACTCGACATAGAGCAAGCTAAATCACTACCCCTGTTAAATAAGAGTTTGGCGACGTTGATCCAAGCATAATAACAATTAAGGAAATCAAAACGCCATGACAGCTTATTTTATTCAAGCCTTTATCTACCTTTGTGCAGCCGTTATTGCCGTGCCATTGGCTAAACGACTCGGGCTCGGCTCAGTCTTAGGTTACCTGATCGCAGGTGTTGTTATTGGGCCGATTATTGGCCTTGTCGGTAGCGAAACTAACACGCTACAACACTTCGCTGAATTCGGGGTGGTAATGATGCTATTTCTAGTAGGCCTAGAACTTGAGCCACGTATGCTATGGGACATGCGTAACAAACTTATCGGTCTCGGTGGCCTACAAATAGGAATAACCACTTTAGTTATCACCGCCGCGGGACTCTACTTTGGCTTAGTCTGGAGCGTGGCTTTTACCGTTGGCCTCATCTTTGCGCTCTCATCCACCGCCATTGTACTGCAAACCTTTAATGAAAAAGATCTGGCTAAAACGGAAGGCGGAAAAAATGCTTTCTCCGTTTTACTGTTTCAAGATATCGCTGTGATCCCGATGTTAGCCCTGATCCCTTTACTAGCCCTGCCAGAATTAATCGAAAAAGCCCAGTCCATTGCTGGCCAAACCGCCGAACACCATGAGGAACTCTCCTTAGTTGCTGGCCTTCCAGGTTGGGCGTACGGGATTGTGTTGCTACTTGCGATTGCCGTTGTTGTTGTTGGTGGTCATTACTTAAGTCGCCCTCTGTTTAGATATGTGGCCAACTCTGGTCTACGTGAAATTTTCACCGCCACCGCACTCATGTTGGTTATCGGCATTGCTGCACTTATGAGTCTTGTAGGCCTATCACCTGCGTTGGGTACCTTTTTAGCTGGCGTTGTACTGGCCAACAGTGAATTTCGCCATGAACTCGAGTCCAACATTGAACCCTTTAAGGGCTTGCTATTAGGCCTTTTCTTTATCACCGTTGGTGCAGGCATCGATTTTGGCGTACTGGCAAGCAATATAGGCCCAGTATTGGGATTAACGGCAGGGGTCATGCTCATCAAAGCCCTAGTCTTATTTGGCTTGGCATTTATCTTTAAGATTAAAAATAGTGACCGCTGGCTATTTGCCCTGAGCTTAGCTCAGGCCGGTGAATTTGGTTTCGTGCTGCTTAGCTTCACGGTACAAAATCATGTTATTCCCAGTGATTTAGCTCAAATGTTATCACTGGTTGTCGCACTCTCTATGTTCCTCACCCCAGGCCTATTTATCTTCTATGATAAAGTGATATTGCCACGGTTTGAGCATAGCGAAAATGACAGAGAAGCCGATGAGATCACCGAAAAAGGCACGGTAATTATCGCAGGGATAGGCCGTTTCGGTCAGATGGTGAACCGTTTTTTACGCGCCAATAAAATTGAAACAGTAGTATTGGATCATCAAATATCACAGGTAGAAAACCTCAAAAAAGTCAATGTCAAAAGCTTTTATGGTGATGCCACCAGACCCGATCTTCTGCACACTGCGGGGATAGAAGATGCCAGCATGATCGTTATCGCCATTGATAATAATGAACGTGCAGTTGAACTAACTAAATACGTTAAACACACCTACCCTAAGGTCAAAATATTTGCTCGCGCCTTTGATAGAGGTCATCACTTCGAGTTAAAGCTAGCGGGTGCGGATTTCATTGTCAGTGAAACCTACCACTCAGCCTTAGAATTAGGCAAGGAAGCACTGATATCTTTAGGCGTTCACCCTTTTAAAGCCGAACAGAAAAAAGCCACCCTACGTGAACTCGAACTTTATTATAAAGATTCTCTCTATGAGATGTGGAAAGAAAACAGTGAAGACAGTAAATACAGCACCCATTTCAGGGATCTGTTTATCGAGCTGGAAACATCAATAGCGAAAGCGATGAAAAGTGAACGTTTCGATGAACAAGCTAAGGTTGAACGCGGCTGGACACCGCCGCCTAAGGGCTATGAGAAAAAGATAAATGAAGATGAGAGTTAATCTTTTAAGCTAAACGACTAAATCAGCCAAGCCTTGTGTCTTATGATGCAAAGCTTGTAACTCTGTTGTTATCTCAGTAAAACTCGGGCGCATATGAAACTGTGCTTGCATACACACTTGGCTCAGACTCGTTAACGAATTAAACAGCTCACTATGGGTATTTTCACTCCCACTGTTTTGCTGTTTAGTTTGGGTAAGCATATCATCCAACAGGCAACCAAAAGCACGCACCTCGATACTTTCCATCGCCTCTCTCTGGATTGTTGGCAATAGCAACAAGTTCGAAGCCGCACCAAAATCACCAAACAATGCCGAGTTCTTGCTGTCAGCTTCCTGCTCTAACCCGTTATTCATCCCTTTCTCTAACATCGTATTGTGAGCGTAGAGATCGCCATGACTGACCCCATTATGATGTAGATGAACCATCACTTCAGACATCTGTTTGGCCACATTAACAATGGTGTCTAAGCTAAATTCAGTCTGTCCAGCAAAGGTATCACGGGTACAACTGGCTAAAGAGGGCGGCAATCCTAAGTTAGCAAAACTCGATGGAATAAGATCCATCACTAACCCAAGCTGTCCACCGTCATCTATCTGGGCTACCACCTTGATTAGATTTGTATGCTCCCCCGCTTGTAAACAGTTAGCCAACTCATCACTAGGATAACCATCACTGGTCACATCGCCTTTAAAAAGTTTAACAGCAATATCGAGTGGCTGACCATCAAGCCATTGAGGTTGAGCTAACCATTTAGCCTTATAGATCACCCCAGATGCGCCCTCACCTATCTGCTCTCCCAACTCAATGTCCATTAATCTCACATGGCCGATACTCTTACTTTCAGTTAGATCTGTCGGGCTATCTTTGGCAAAAAGCGGGCTACCAGCTACCGCTAACCAGGAGAGTCTGGGTAATTGGAACAACCAATCAGGCAGAGATGTGAATCGATTCGCAGACAAGCGAGCCAATTCTAAACGCTTACAGTTAGCCATGGTTTCTGGCAGTGCAGTCAAATGATTCCCTGCCAATGCCAACTTCTGCAAACGATAGAGATCGCCCATCGAGTCTGGTAAGCACTCTAGTTTATTATCCGTCAGTATGAGCCAGCGAGTATGCTTTGGCAGCGAATGCTCAGGCACCGAGGCAATTTGGTTGGCTTTAAAACCTATCATCTCAAGTTTCGGGCAGTTGGCAATTACACTAGGAAGCTGAGTAAAACGGTTATTGGACAGGAATAAAATTTTAAGCTTTTTTAAACATCCAAAATCATCCGGTAAACTATCAAGCTGATTATTAGACAGATCCAGTACCTCTAAGGTGTCAGCAAGTTCAAATACCTCAGTCGGAAACTGAGACAAGTTTTCAGCAAGTTGTAGTCGAGTTACCGCATTTAGCTGTCCGGATTGTAGTTGTTCAAGAGTCTGCAAAATCTAAGGCCCAATATGATCAATAAAAAAGAGAGAAAGGAGCGAGGCGATAAACCTCAAAAAGCGGGTATGTTAAAACATAGCTAGGGGCATTCAAAGCTTTAACGTAAAAAACGCAACACTTTAATATTTTTGACTGGGAGTACAACAAAACAAAACGATTACAGTTACTGATTTATAAAATTTAAATCACAATTTATACTGTAAATTACCAGTACGTTGCTCTTTATCGGTTCCATGATGCTTATATGCTCGAAAACTATATGCATTATCAAAGGCTCTATCCGGCATTAATACATAGATAATCCAAGCGCCCAACATCCATTTTAACCAACGAATCAATTTCTGCACACTTATCCCCCTTGCAATACACATTCAACGCTATATACTTCAAGTATAGAGCGTCTTATAGGATTCAAATCATGAGTGTAGCATCAGTTTTTATTAACAACCGAACCCAAGCGGTACGTTTACCCGTTGACAGTCGTTTTCCTGAAGATGTTAAGAAGGTCAACGTCAGAGTCGTAGGTAAGGAGCGGATACTTTCACCGATTGACAATACATGGGATAGTTTCTTCCTGCCACAAACTTCCGTGACAGACGACTTCATGGCAGAACGCGCAAGTCAAGAACAAGCCGAGAGGGAATCGTTCTAAATGCTTAAATACATGCTTGATACCAATATTTGTATTTATGTCATCAAGAAAAAACCTTTGGAAGCATTGCAAGCTTTTAACCTTCATGCAGGACAGCTATGTATAAGTTCTATCACGTTAGCTGAACTTTTACACGGAGCATCGAAAAGTGTAAAACCAGAGCATAACTTACGAATTGTAGAAGACTTCGTTTCCCGCCTTGATGTTTTGAATTACGGCGCTAAGGCAGCCTCTCATTATGGTGACATTCGAGCGAATTTAGAGCGGAAAGGCACACCTATAGGAGTAAATGATCTCCACATTAGTGGTCATGCTAGAAGTGAAGCTTTAATCATAGTAACAAACAACGAAAAAGAATTTATTCGTGTAGACGGATTACGAGTTGAAAACTGGGTTTAAAGTGTTCTGAAACCTAAAATGGAGTCACAATAATAAGCCACAGCATTCTGCGGCTTAATCTAGTAACAAGTATTAAAGCCCTCTATCCTCAATAATAAAATCTAGGCCACTGGTAATTGCTTCAACTTGAGCAAGAATGCAGTTCTCACCATCTGAGCGAGGGCTATCAGGATACACTTCAGTGGTGGTGTTGTAAGTTGCATCACTAAAGCCGGTACAAAGGCTCAGAGCTTTAGTTGCGTAGTTTATAACCCCTTTTTGTGAAAAAGGCACACCAATCAGTTTGCCATCGTCATCCGGCGGCGCAATATGGGTGATCTTTTCCACCGCATTAATGATTGCCGTTTGAAAATCATCACCTGGGTTTTCACTGTCACCAACCAGATAGAAACCATCAGGAATATTCCAGTTATCATGCACTACCGCATCTCTGGCAGATAATGCAGGCCTGAACTCTGAATTATCGGTATCTGTGGTTTCATGCAGATCGATATGAGCCATCAAGCTCTGGTGCAAATTCATCTTAAGTGAGGCGACCATGGCCATCAAACCCGCAGACTCTTCAGCAGGACTATCAGCATAAAACGAACGATTAGGATCGACGGCATTGGGGTTCCAACGGTTAATGGTTTCATATCCCCAAGGGCTAACACAAGGTGCGACGACCAGATTAAACTTATCACAATAACTTAATGCTTTAGTCTCTAAAAAGCGTAACGCCCCCTGAACACCACTGGTTTCATAACCATGCACTCCACCAGTGACGAGTATCGTTGGCTTGCTGTCATCCCAATCACGGCTCTTAACTACAAACAGGGGATATTTCTCAACGTCATAGGAGAGTGCGCCGTATTGCTCGACTTCAAAATTGGCCTTCAATGGTTCAATTTTATTCACCACTTCATCAAAATATGAGCGTTTGATGCTTTGCATAGCGCGCCAAATTGACCTTTCTTCAGGCCCCCACTGTTGACCTTGTTTACCTATGGGATAGATATCTGAATGAGCCATTTTTTACCCTTGAGTTTTCATTTTTGTTGTTTGGACATATTATGTTAGCAGGATAAACACCAAGGCAAATTAAGGCAACCGAACCTTAACTCTGTGCTATAAAACTAACCATTGTTGTTTGAGTCCAACGAAATGCAAACAGCCCAATATCAAACATATTATTGAACTCCAGATCCAAAACTCAGTGCTTCTGCCCATAGGGTTACTAATCAATAAAAAACCTGCAACGCCTCTTAACAGGTAGATAGAGGTGATAATAACCAATACCGTTTTTATAAAAGGCATCCGTCCAATAATTCCAGCGGCTGAATAAGCGTAAAGTGCCCATACGGCTAAAACAGAAGTGATCCCCAACGTGATAAATGTTGGCCTGAGACTCCCCTGCTCCGCAAGTTGCGCCATCGATTCACCTGCACCAAAAAATCGATACCAAGAGGCGCCGAAATAGATACAGCCAAGGTGTAGTAAGGCTGCAATGCCACTCAAGGTTCCACCAAGAATTAAAAAGATATTCAAAGTTCACCTACTCTAATTCACTAACCTTTTGAATGAGCTTCAGCATATAACTGAGCGCTAAATATCCGCCACCCCAGTTCAGTTTTATGCATGATGTATAAGCACCTAAACTCACTCGACATATCGGAGAAATAAACGCGCCAACCTACATCGACCTTAGCTACATTTCGGCCAAGTTGACGAATTTCAGAGATCACAAACTCTGAATATTGATGACCTTGTTCAGTGAGTCGTGTGCAGTTTTTGTCAAACTTCTCAGTTAATGCCGAACTTTGACTAAACACTAAAGCACCATCGGCATCCGATATCGCACAAGGAATAGTATATTTACCAGCAATAGCCACAGCATCTTTGTCGTCAAAGGCTTGACCGTAGGAGTGAAGCAAGGTTTTTAACTCTTCCATAAGCACCAATATTGATTAAGTCATTTCAATTGAAGAAAATAACATCAAAGAATAATCAACTTCAATAGGCAATACCAATAACAGCTTATTTTGATTTACTTCTAACGCCAACCCCAGTTACCTAAGTGTCACTTCTCAACAGATGTTGATGAATGTACTTAAACGCAAAACAATGAACACTCCCCCTGTCATAGACCTGGATATTTGACTTTAAGAACAGTCCACTCAACAAGGATAAATAAAATATAAAATCAGAAAATAAACACGCGCGTACGCTCAAACTCATCAAAAAATAAATTATTAAGTCCCAGGTGATTGTATTGCCACATAAGGTCAGGTAATCTGCTCAACCATTAGTCAAGAAATACTGATAAAATACGACATTATATGATGTTTTGTAGATTCCTCTAATCATAACATCGTAACAAGTCCCAGTAGATTATTCATGGATACCCGTTAAACTGATGGCAGAGCAAGCCCGTGAGAAGCTAAGTTCGGAACAAATAAATCCGGATAAGCGTACGCAAAGCGTAACAGAGACTAGGCACAGCAATGCCACCACCACACCAGAGATGCGTCGATTTATCCAAGGATCGGATCTTAGTGTGTCTCAACTCGCTAAAGTGCTCAACATTAGCGAAGCGACGGTGCGTAAGTGGCGTAAACGTGATTCAGTTACCGATACGTCTAACACTCCCCATCACCTCAATACGACACTGACACCTTTACAAGAGTATGTTGTCGTGGGATTGAGATATCAGTTAAAAACCCCATTAGACAAGTTACTAGTGGTCACTCAAAAGTACATTAACCCTAACGTGTCACGGTCAGGCCTAGCACGCTGCTTAAAACGTTATGGTGTTTCTCGCATTAACGGCATCGAAAGCCCCCGTGTGCCGATGCGTTATTTTAATCAGCTACCGATAACTCAAGGCAGCGATATTCAAACCTATACGCTCCATTACGAAACACTTGCAGAAACTTTGGCCTTGCCAAATACCAATAGTGACAATGTATTACAAGTTGTGTCTTTGACTATTCCACCTCAACTCACCGACGAAGAGTCTTTTTCAATTCTTCTTGGTATCGATCCTGACAGTGATTGGATCTATTTAGATATTTATAAAGATGGCAATACACAAGCCACGAACCGTTATATCGCCAATGTGTTAAAGCATGGGCCGTTTCATCTGCGTAAGTTGCTTGTTCGCAACTACCACACCTTTTTACAGCGTTTTCCTGGCGCCAAGTTTAGTCATGGCCCTGTCACAGAACACGTTGAAACTAACAACCAGACGCCTGATATTCAGGCACCCAGTGGAGACTCATAATGAGCCAAACCTCTAAACCTTCAAATGCTAAAACTGCAGAATCAAAGCAGGATATGCAAGCCGATTCACGCCTCAATAAACGCCTAAAAGATATGCCTATCGCCATTGTCGGTATGGCCAGTATCTTCGCTAATTCGCGTTATTTAAATAAGTTCTGGGATCTTATCAGTGAGAAAATTGATGCTATCACTGAACTGCCTTCAACTCACTGGCAACCAGAAGACTATTTTGATGCTAACAAGAGCACACCAGATAAGAGTTACTGTAAGCGTGGTGGCTTCCTGCCCGATGTAGATTTCAACCCAATGGAATTTGGCTTGCCGCCAAATATCCTTGAATTAACCGACACATCACAGCTGCTGTCATTGATTGTTGCGAAAGAAGTATTGGCCGACGCTAATCTGCCAGAAGGTTACGACAGAGATAAAATTGGTATCACGCTGGGTGTGGGCGGCGGACAGAAAATCAGTCATAGCTTAACCGCACGTCTTCAGTACCCTGTACTAAAGAAAGTCTTTGCTAACAGTGGCATTAGTGACGCTGACAGCGAAATGCTGATCAAGAAATTCCAAGACCAATATGTCCATTGGGAAGAGAACTCATTCCCAGGGTCTTTAGGAAACGTTATTGCTGGTCGTATCGCTAACCGATTCGATTTCGGTGGCATGAACTGTGTAGTCGATGCCGCATGTGCAGGTTCTCTTGCCGCTATGCGTATGGCACTCAGTGAGTTGGTTGAAGGCCGCTCAGAGATGATGATCACCGGTGGTGTGTGTACCGACAACTCTCCCTCTATGTACATGAGCTTCTCGAAAACGCCGGCGTTCACGACCAATGAAACCATTCAGCCCTTTGATATTGATTCTAAAGGCATGATGATTGGTGAAGGTATCGGCATGATCGCACTTAAGCGTCTTGAAGATGCTGAACGTGACGGCGACCGTATCTACTCTGTGATAAAAGGTGTCGGTTCATCATCAGACGGTAAGTTTAAGTCAATCTATGCACCGCGCCCAGAGGGTCAGGCAAAAGCGTTAAACCGCGCCTATGATGACGCCGGTTTTGCGCCACACACCTTAGGCCTTATCGAAGCCCACGGTACGGGTACAGCCGCAGGTGACGCAGCTGAATTTGCTGGTCTTTGCTCTGTGTTTAGTCAAGGTAACGATACCAAGCAGCATATTGCTTTAGGTTCAGTTAAATCACAAATTGGCCATACCAAGTCTACAGCGGGTACCGCAGGTGTGATCAAAGCGGCTTTGGCTCTGCACCATAAAGTGTTGCCAGCAACAATTAACATCAGTGAACCGAGTCCAAAACTGGATATCGAAAACTCACCTTTTTATCTCAACACCGAGACACGCCCATGGCTGCCACGCGTTGACGGCACACCACGCCGTGCGGGTGTTAGCTCATTTGGTTTTGGTGGCACTAACTTCCACTTCGTACTGGAAGAGTACTCGCCTGAGCACTCGCGTCTTGACAGCGAGCAAGCAAAATACCGTCAACGCCAAGTAGCCCAAAGCTTCCTTGTTAGCGCTGCAAATAAAGATGCACTCGTAAACGAGCTGAACACACTCGCTGCATCTACAGCCAAGGCTGAGTTCAACTTAAAAGATGCCGCTGCTAACTACGCCCTACGTGAGCTCGATACTAACGCGCCGCGTATTGGTTTAGTGGTTAACACAAGTGATGAGCTTGCAATCTCAATCAAGCAAGCTGTCGCTAAACTGACAAGTGATACTCTTGCTGATCAAGAAGGCTGGCAGCTACCTGGTGGCACTAGCTACCGTGCGAATGCTGTCGAAGGTAAAGTTGCCGCCCTGTTTGCAGGTCAAGGTTCACAGTACCTGAATATGGGCCGAGATCTTGCCTGTTACTACCCAGAGATGCGTCAGCAACTTGTGACCGCAGATAAAGTCTTTGCCGCTAATGGCAAAACACCATTGTCGCAAGTCTTATATCCAAAGCCTGTCTTTAATAAAGATGACTTAAAGGCACAAGAAGCGGTGTTAACCAACACAGCTAACGCACAAAGTGCCATTGGTGCCATCGCAATGGGTCAGTATGAGTTGTTTACCTCTGCTGGCTTTAATGCCGACATGGTGGCGGGTCACAGCTTTGGTGAACTCAGTGCGCTTTGCGCCGCTGGTGTCATATCAAGTGACGACTTCTATAAGCTCGCTTTCGCTCGTGGCGATGCCATGGCAACGAAAGCCCCTGCTTCTAAAAATAGTAAGAAAGGCGAAACTGAAGCTGACTCTCAACAAGATAGTGGCGCAATGTACGCCATCATCACAAAATCAGCTGAAGACCTTGCAACACTTGAGATCACTATCGCTAAGTTCGATGGGGTAAAAGTGGCTAACTACAATGCGCCAACTCAGTCTGTGATTGCAGGTCCTACAGCATCGACTGGCGAAGCCGCTAAAGCACTCAGTGAGCTTGGCTTCAAGGCGATCAACTTACCTGTATCGGGTGCCTTCCATACAGAACTCGTCGGTCACGCTCAAGCACCATTTGCTAAAGCAATTGATGCTGCTAAATTCACTAAGCCAACTCGCGCGCTGTATTCTAACGCCACAGGTGCGCTTTACGATAATACCGCCGCTAAGATTAAGACCTCGTTCAAGCAACATATGCTTCAATCAGTACGCTTTACCACTGAACTTGAAGCCATGTATGACGCAGGTGCCCGTATCTTTGTCGAGTTTGGTCCAAAGAACATTCTGCAAAAGCTAGTACAAGGTACCCTTGGCGACAAAGCTCTCGCTAACAAGAATGATATTTGTACTATCTCTATCAACCCAAGTCCTAAAGGTGATAGTGATCTACAACTTAAGCAAGCCGCTGTTCAACTAGCCGTTGCTGGTGTACAGCTCGACAATATCGATCCATACCAAGCCGATATTGCAGCCCCAGCTAAAGCATCACCGATGAATATCACACTCAACGCAGCTAACTATATTAGCAAGGCTACTCGCGCTAAAATGGCTAAATCCTTAGCAACGGGAACAGTGACAAGCCTTGCTCCTCAAATAGAGAGAGTAATTGAAGAGAAGATTGTTGAGGTCATCGTTGAAAAACGTGTCGAAGTTGAAAAGATTGTAGAAAAAATCGTTGAAGTAGCTGTATCTCAGCCCAATATTACAAACCAAGCAGTATCAGCTCAGTTTGATGTCAATTCAGTTAATGAGAGTGTCGTATCAGTGTCTCACAATAAACCTTTATCACCTGTTAGTGGTGATGCGCTAAGCAACTTTTTTGCCGCTCAGCAGCAAGCCGCAGAACTTCATCAGCAGTTCCTAGAGATCCCACAGCAATACGGTCAGACTTTCACAACCTTAATGACTGAACAGACTAAGCTAACTGGCAATGGTATTGCAATACCAGAAAGCTTACAGCGCTCGATGGAGCAGTTCCATCAGCTGCAAGCGCAAACATTGCAAAGCCATACTCAATTCCTAGAGATGCAGACTGGTAGTAATATTGCAGCACTTAACATGCTTAATGGCACCCCAACTCAAACTTATGCGCCTGCAATACACAGTACGCCAACCGTTTCAGCTATCGTGCCTACGGCTTCAATCGCTGCACCTGTCGCAGCGCCAGCACAATCGGCACCGGTAGCTGTAACGCCTCAAGTTCAAGCTCCACAAGTTAGCCATCAAGCTGCGCCAGTACAGACTAACGTTGAGCCAATACAGGTTCAAGCAGTACCTGCAACGGTTACAAGCACCGCTAATTCTTTACCTTTACAAGCCGCTGAAGGCTCGCTCTCTACTACTAAGGTTCAAGCTACCATGCTTGAAGTGGTTGCCGAAAAGACCGGTTACCCAACAGAAATGCTTGAGCTTGAGATGGACATGGAAGCCGATCTCGGCATCGATTCTATTAAAAGAGTCGAGATATTAGGCACCGTTCAAGATGAGCTTCCAGGTTTGCCAGAGCTTAGCCCTGAAGATTTAGCTGAATGTCGCACACTGGGTGAAATCGTGGCGTACATGAATTCGAAACTACCATCAGTAGATGCTCAAGCAACAGCAACAAACGTCACTGACTCTTTACCTTTAAAAGCCGCTGAAGGCTCTACTAATACAAGTGCCGCTGAAGGCTCACTTTCTGCAGCACAAGTTCAAGCGACCATGATGTCAGTGGTGGCCGACAAAACCGGTTACCCGACTGAGATGTTAGAACTTGAGATGGACATGGAAGCCGACTTAGGCATCGATTCTATTAAAAGAGTCGAAATATTAGGTACTGTTCAAGATGAACTTCCAGGTTTGCCTGAGCTTAGTCCTGAAGACTTAGCTGAGTGTCGCACACTGGGTGAAATCGTTGCCTACATGAACTCTAAGCTCCCGGCTGAAGGCTCTGCTTCTATTTCAAGTGCAGCCGCGGCGCCTACTGTTAGTGGCCTCTCTGCAGAGACAGCCTTGAGCGCGCAAGAAGTGCAGGCAACTATGATGTCAGTGGTGGCCGATAAGACCGGTTACCCAACTGAGATGCTCGAACTGAGCATGGACATGGAAGCCGACCTTGGTATCGACTCTATCAAACGAGTTGAGATTTTAGGAACGGTTCAAGATGAGCTTCCAAGCCTGCCTGAACTGAATCCTGAAGATTTGGCTGAGTGTCGTACACTGGGTGAAATCGTTAGCTATATGAACAGCAAGTTGCCTGCGACAAGCACAAGCGCCGCGACGCCTGCTGTTAGTGGCCTTGGTGCAGAGACAGCCTTGAGCACGCAAACAGCCCTGAGCGCGCAAAAAGTCCAAAGCACTATGATGTCAGTGGTGGCCGATAAGACCGGTTACCCAACTGAGATGCTCGAACTGAGCATGGACATGGAAGCCGACCTTGGTATCGACTCTATCAAGCGTGTTGAAATTCTCGGGACTGTTCAAGATGAGCTGCCTGGACTGCCTGAGCTCAACCCTGAAGATTTAGCTGAGTGTAGAACGCTTGGTGAAATCGTCACTTATATGAATTCGAAACTACCATCAGTAGATTCTCAAGCAACAGCAACAAGCGCTGCGGCTTCTTTACCTTCACAAGCCGCTGAGGGCTCTACTAATACAAGTACCGCTGATGGCTCTCTCTCTGCAGAGAAAGTTCAGTCGACTATGATGTCAGTGGTTGCCGACAAAACTGGTTATCCGACTGAGATGCTCGAATTGAGCATGGACATGGAAGCAGACCTTGGTATCGACTCTATCAAACGTGTTGAGATCTTGGGTACCGTCCAAGATGAACTGCCAGGACTGCCTGAGCTAAATCCTGAAGATCTGGCCGAATGCCGTACTTTAGGTGAAATCGTCAGCTACATGAACAGCAAACTCTCTACAAGTGACGCTGAAGGCTCACTATCTGCAGTAGGTGCTTCTGTATCAGGTGCAGTAAAGTCTGTAGCTGAGTCAATTTCTAGCAATATTGAACTACCTCCTCACAGCGAGGTAGCGCTAAAAAAGCTTAATGCGGCGGACAAATTACACAACTGTTTCGCCGCAGACACCAATATTGTGATCACAGATGACGGTCATAACGCTGGTGTTTTAGCTGAGAAACTATCTAAGCAAGGTCTTAACGTTGCCGTTGTTCGTCTTGCTGAAGGTTATGCGCAATCACCACTTAATAGTGATGTCGCAAGCTTTCAGGCAAAAAGCAGCGATGAAGCTGGTATCAAAGCCGTTATCAGCCAAATAGAGCAGCAACTGGGTCAAATCGGTGGATTTATTCACCTGCAGCCAGAAGCAGCTCTAGATAGCCAAGGCGATGCGATTAATCTTAGTGATGACAGCTTTACTCATGTTAGCCAAGCTTTCCTTTGGGCTAAGCTGCTGCAGCCTAAGCTGGCTCTTGAAAGCAGTGGGCGTCGTTGTTTCATCACGGTAAGTCGTATCGATGGTGGCTTTGGTTACTTAGACACTAAGCAACTACAAAACGCTGAGCTAAACCAAGCTGCATTAGCTGGCTTAACCAAGACACTGAGCCATGAATGGCCAACGGTCTTCTGTCGTGCTCTGGATATCGCTACAAGCTTAGATGCTACTCATCTTGCAGATGCCGTAACCGCTGAGTTATTTGATAGCGTCACTAACTTGCCTGAAGTGGGCTTATCGGTCGATGCTAACGATGATCTTGTACGTACGACCTTAGTTGCTGGTGAAGCGACTAATAAGCATGCGACAGCAAAACTAAACAGTGCAGATACTATTCTGGTGACCGGTGGCGCTAAAGGCGTCACGTTCGAATGTGCCCTCGCCCTTGCTAGTCGTACTCAATCTCACTTTATCTTAGCGGGTCGAAGTGAACTACTTGCCGTCCCTACATGGGCTGAAAACAAGTTAGTTAGCGAGCTTAAATCTGCTGCAATTGCTCACATTATCGCGACAGGCCAAAAGCCGACACCTAAACAGGTCGATGCGCTTGTCTGGCCGGTTCAAAGCAGCATTGAGATAAATACAGCTCTTGAAGCTTTTGCCAATGTAGGTGCAAGTGCTGAGTATGTCAGCATGGACGTTACCGATACTTCCGCTATCAACAAGGCGCTTGCAGGTAAAAACGAGCAGATCACCGGCCTTATCCATGGCGCCGGCGTATTGGCCGACAAGCATATTCAAGATAAGACCCTTAGCGAACTTGCGCGTGTTTACGGCACTAAGGTTAATGGCCTTAAAGCGGTACTGGCAGCACTTGACGCTAGCAAGATTAAACTGCTGGCAATGTTCTCTTCTGCTGCAGGTTTCTACGGTAATACAGGACAGAGCGATTACGCCATGTCTAACGACATCCTTAACAAGGCTGCACTGCAGTTCACTGCTCGTAACCCGCAAGCTAAAGTGATGAGCTTTAACTGGGGCCCTTGGGACGGTGGCATGGTAAATCCTGCCCTGAAGAAGATGTTTACCGACCGTGGCGTGTACGTTATTCCGCTAAAAGCAGGCGCAGAGCTATTTGCCACGCAACTACTTAGCAAAACTGGCGTGCAACTGCTGATTGGTACCTCTATGCAAGGTGGTGACTCTCAAGGCAAAAACGCTGAAGGCTCTGATACAAAAGACGCTACAGGCTCTACTGTAAAAAAGCTTAATGCGGGCGAGGTGCAACTTGCATCGCGCCCGCTAGCACCTGTCTCATTAACAGCTCTTTCTTTGACGCCACTGAAGTTAACAAGAGCCTTAAACCCCAATGCCATGGTCTTTATTCAAGACCACCGCATTGGCGGTAACCCAGTGCTGCCCACAGTATGTGCGATTCAGTGGATGCGTGAAGCGGCGAGCGAAATGCTCGGCTCTCGCGTTAAAGTGCTCGATTACAAGTTACTCAAAGGTATCGTGTTTGACACCAATGACCTGCAAGAGATGACTCTTGAATTGACACCGAATAATGAACGTCAAATTGAAGCGTTAATCAGCTGCCAAGGTCGCCCGCAATATAAGGCAAGGTTAGTCGCCTCAACGGATATTCCACCAGCTAAATTGATTAATTTAGCTGGTGAGAAACCTGTTGTCTCAGCAAGTGAGCTTTATAGCAACGGAACCTTGTTTCATGGGCCACGTTTGCAGGGCATCAAGCAAGTGTTCAACTTTGATGACTCGGGACTGTTAGCCAGTTGTCAGTTGCCACACGTTAGCTATGCTGATTGTGGACCGTTTGTGGCTCAGTTGCACCTTGGTGGCTCTCAGCCGTTTGCTGAAGATCTCTTGCTGCAAGCCATGTTGGTATGGGCAAGACTCAAGTACGGGGCTGCGAGTCTTCCTTCGACGATTGGTGAGTTTATCTCAAATAAACCAATGGCCTTTGGTGACAAAGGGTTCCTCGAACTTGAGGTAATAAAAACGACCAGTCGATCGTTGCTGGCTAATATTGCGCTTTACCATGAAGATGGCGAACTCAGCGCTATGATGAAAGAGGCGAAAGTCACTATCAGCAAGAGTTTGAATGATGCCTTCTTATCTGAGTCCACAGCGGTGCTAAGTAAAGAAAGTGAGGCTAAATAGTGAATCAAACGCTTAATGCTTCACAGCAACAAGCGCCTCAAAAAGTTGCGATGCCACTGCGCATCGCACTTTTAGTATTGCCGTCGACGGAGCTGAGTTTCAATGGCTTATCGACGCATCCACTTGAGGTGCTACAGCCTGAACTTTATCGTTCCGGCTTACTCTCTTCGATATCAGGCTCAGAGGCTTCAGGAACTGCTGTTTCCAATCTAATCAAAAAGATCAAGGTTGATGATTTCGGCGACACCAGTTTTGAGAAACAACTGCACGCCACTGTCGACGCCATAGAAAATGGCCAAGTCGTACAACTTTCAACCGAGCAGCATTCACTGTTGATGATGCCAGCGTTAAAAGCGGCACAATTGCGCATTCACCCTCATGCACTCCTTTGCGCCATGCACAAAAGCGAATCTGGTATTGAGCAAACCTTAGCTGATGCGCTCAATCAAGCTAAGCGTGACTTGGCGACAGTAAGCAAGCTCGTTACCCAGAATAATCTCACCAGTGAGCAACAGTTTGCTGCGGTTTATCAGCTAATCACAGAGCTTGCGTCTCGTACTACTGTACGTGATGAGATAAATGCGGGAGTTGAACTTGGCCCTAAGCAAGCAAAAAGCCACTACTGGTTCACCCCATATCATCAAGCAAGAGTGGCAGCGATTAACTTCAGTACATCTCTTGACAATGTGTCCAGCAACCAAAGCTGTACCAGTTATATTCTGGCTCAAGGTACTGGTTTTATTGCGCCAAAATCGATAGTAAATCATCAACGTTTGCAGTTTGTATTATCCGGAAATAGCCAACATGAACTATTAGCAGCACTCGATAGCCTTAGCACTGAACTCACATCAAACAATCACGATGTGCTCACTGTGATGAGAAATAATTTGGTCGCGTTTGAAAAAAACAGCACCGTTTATGCCATCACATTGCAAGCAAGTTCAGTCACTGCACTGTTGCAGGAGTTAGACGTAATGACTGGCATATTACCTAAGGTGTTCAACGAAAAAAGCCAGTTCAAGACGCCAGCAGGCAGTTACTTTACCGCTGAGCCTTTAGGCAGTAAGGAATCTAGCGGCCTAGCCTTCGTCTACCCAGGCGTAGGGACTGTCTATGGCGATATGTTTAGCGAGCTACATCGATACTTTCCGTCACTCTATTCACGACTTGAGCGAGAAGGTGACTTAAAGTCCATGCTGCAGGCTGATGCCATCTACAACTTAGATGCAAAGGTCCCACTAGCCATGCCATTAGGGGATCTTGCCATTGCCGGTGTTGGCAGCAGTTATCTGCTGACTCAACTATTAGTGGATGAGTTCAAGATCACGCCCAACTTTGCCTTAGGTTATTCAATGGGTGAAGCGTCAATGTGGGCAAGTCTAGGAGTATGGAGTAACCCCCAGACCTTAATTGAAAAAACCCAGCATGATCCTCTTTTCACCCGTGCGATTTCAGGCCCGCTCACCGCAGTGCGCAGTGCATGGCAACTGAATCAAAATGACGCCGATATTGTGTGGAACAGCTTTGTGGTCAGATCTCCAGCTGAGCCGATTGAAGCACTTCTGCCTGAATTCCCCCATGCTTACCTCGCTATTATCCAAGGGGATACGTGTGTTATCGCGGGATGCGAAACTCAGTGTCGTGCGCTACTCACCCAGTTAGGCAAGCGAGGCATTGCGGCTAATCGCGTCACGGCGATGCACACCACTCCAGCAATGGAAGAGCACAGCAATGTGGTTGAGTTTTACACTCAGCCACTGCAGGAGTCATTGCCAACTGATATTAAATTCATCAGTGCTGCCAACTTAACTGATGTCGATAGCCATCAAGCCGTTAATGAGTCAGGTTTTCTTGATAGCCAGCTTATAGCCAAATCCATCGCCGATACTTTCTGCAACACCTTAGACTTTACCTCGCTTATCCATAGCGCCCAAAAGCAAGGTGCCAAGCTATTTGTTGAGCTGGGCGCTGACAGACAAAACTGCACCCTTATCGACAAAATAGCTAAGCAAGGTAGAAGCACGCATACTGGTGCATCTGAAAGTCACTTAGCTTCTAAGAAAGCTGAGCAGTCTCAAGCAAGAGCGACAGGCAAGTCTTTACCTCTAAAAGACGCCGCCGGCGCTTGTTGCACTGTACCGGTTAATGCCAAAGGCGGTGAAGACATCACTACCCTGCTCAAGGCATTAGGACAACTTATCAGTCATCGAGTCCCACTCAGTGTTCAACCACTCATCGATGGATTAAATCGTGAAATTGCATTGCAGCAATTACATGACGCCAACCCGAAAGTAGTGCCTAACACTGGAACACACTCGTCGAAACCATTACTACAAGGGGAAGTCTAATGACTTTCGCAGACAAGTCTTTAACACGTTCAGCGGTTAAAGATCATAAGCAAAGCAAAATCGCCATAGTCGGTTTAGCCACGCTTTATCCTGATGCAAAAAGCCCACAAGAGTTTTGGCAGAATTTGCTCGACAAACGCGATTCTCGCAGCACCTTAACCAATGAGAAATTGGGCGCCAACAGTGCCGATTACCAAGGTGTTCAAGGCCAGTCAGATCGTTTTTATTGCAATAAAGGGGGCTACATTGAGGATTTCAGTTTCGATGCATCAGGCTATAAATTATCACCAGAAAGCTTAACTGGACTCGATAACAGCTTCCTTTGGGCACTAGACACCAGCCGCAAAGCCTTAGAAGATGCTGGTATCGCCCTTAACAATGATGACCTGTTGCAACGCACAGGTGTGATCATGGGAGCACTCTCTTTCCCAACAGCTCGTTCAAACGACCTGTTTTTGCCTATCTATCACAGCGCGGTAGAAAAAGCGCTGCAGGATAAATTAGCCAGCAGCAATTTCAAGTTAAACCCAACCAATGCTCACACAGTAAGAGCAAACCAAGATAACACTCTAGACAGTGCCAATGGCTCAATTGCCCATAACACCTCCAAAGTAGTTGCTGATGCACTCGGTCTAGGTTGTATTCAACTGAGCCTCGATGCCGCCTGCGCCAGTTCGGTTTACTCCCTCAAGCTTGCCTGTGATTACTTAAACACAGGCAAAGCCGATGTAATGTTAGCTGGGGCAGTTTCAGGTGCAGACCCTTTCTTTATCAACATGGGATTCTCCATCTTCCACGCTTATCCAGATCACGGCGTATCAGTGCCATTTGATGCTGACAGTAAAGGTCTATTCGCCGGTGAAGGCGCAGGGGTTTTAGTGTTAAAGCGTTTAGATGACGCCGAGCGTGATGGTGATAAAATCTATGCGGTTGTCAGTGGCGTTGGCCTTTCTAACGACGGTAAAGGTCAGTTTGTGCTTAGCCCGAATCCGAAAGGACAGGTAAAAGCCTTCGAGCGAGCCTACGCTGCTAGCGATATCGAGCCTAAAGATATTGAAGTGATTGAATGTCACGCAACGGGAACGCCGCTGGGTGACAAGATAGAGCTCACTTCAATGGAAACCTTCTTTGCAGATAAACTCGCGGGAAGCAAAGCGCCGTTAATTGGCTCAGCCAAATCAAACCTTGGTCATCTGCTTACCGCTGCTGGCATGCCGGGGATCATGAAAATGATCTTTGCCATGAAACAGCAAGCGTTGCCGCCAAGTATCAACATTAGCGATGCCATCTCTTCACCTAATGGCTTGTTTAATTCAACGACCCTGCCTAATCAAGTTCAGCGCTGGCCAGCAAAAGAGGGCAATACCCTTCGTCACGCCGGCGTGTCAGTATTTGGCTTTGGCGGCTGCAATGCACACTTGTTACTTGAATCCTACTCTAGCCAACAAGACTCTGGCGTTAATGATCAAGCTCTGGTCGCTAGCCAGCAAACCGCGACTCGCTCACCGGATACTCAAGCTCTGAAAGTCATCGGTCTTGGTGCTCATTTTGGTCCACTAAGCAGCATTAATCAGCTTGATAAGGCCATTGAAAATAACAGCAACGGTTTTATTTCACTGCCCAAGAAACGTTGGAAAGGGTTAGAGAAACATGCAGAACTACTTGCTGAATTTGGCTTAAGTGATACACCTAAAGGCGCTTATGTAGACAGTTTCGAGCTAGACTTCTTACGCTTTAAGCTGCCGCCTAACGAAGACGACCGTTTAATTTCACAACAGCTTATGTTGATGAAAGTCACCGATGAAGCCATTCGTGATGCTAAGTTAAAGCCCGGTCAGAAAGTCGCAGTATTAGTGGCCATGGAAACTGAGCTCGAACTGCATCAATTCCGCGGCCGAGTAAATTTACATACTCAACTTCAGGAAAGTCTGACTGCGATGGGCGTAAGCTTAAGCAGCAATGAATATCAAGCCCTTGAAGCTATCACCATGGACAGTGTCCTCGATGCGGCTAAGTTGAACCAGTACACTAGCTTTATCGGCAACATCATGGCGTCACGCATCGCCTCCTTATGGGACTTTGATGGCCCAGCATTCACCATTTCAGCCGCTGAACAATCAGTGAGCCGCTGTATTGATGTCGCCCAGAATCTGATGTCACAAGAGCATTTAGACGCAGTCGTGATTGCCGCAGTGGATCTATCCGGTAGTTTCGAGCAAGTGATACTGAAAAACAGTATTGCGCCTGTTGAAATGAATCCAAGTTCTTCTATAAAGAGTGATACTTGGAATGTCGGTGAAGGTGCTGGCGCGATTGTATTAATCAAAGATGAAAGTACCACTGCTAGCCCTTATGGACAAATCGATGCTATCGCCTTTGGCCATGCTGGGCGCGTGTCATCGGTCACCGATAAGTTGTTCACTCAAACGGGCACTGACTCAAACGATATCAGTGTGGTTGAAACAAATGTTGCTCCCGGTAGTCTAGTGGGAGCTGAAGCGTTCCTGTCGAATGCCACTTTTACTAACGCAACGACCACCAGCGCAGACAGCCGTATTGGTCACTGCTTTGCTGCGACAGGGATGGCAAGTTTGCTTCATGGCCTACTGACTCTCTCACACAATGTGAATAATAGTGTGAATAGCAAGAAAGCCTTAGTAACCAATATCAGTGAGAACCAAGTTTCACAGCTATTGCTTAGCCAAACATGGTCTGAGCGGCAAGCACTGACAACTCGATTAAGCGCTGAGCTTAAATCCGATGCAAAACACCAACTATTAAGACTCGTGACCTTAGGCGGGCGTGATATCTATCAACATATCGTCGACGCACCATTAGCCAGTTTAGCTTCAATTCAAAGCAAACTGGCTCAAGGCTCGATTTCATCGGTGGTTAAGCAACAAAAGCTGTTCGTCACACGATCAATGCAAACAGCTATCGAAACAAGAGTGCAAAAAGTGCCACAACAAGTCACTGAACATGTTCAAGTTGCATCAACACCAGTGAGCCCGACTCCAGTATTAGGTAATCCAATGACCTCTCAAACTAAAACAACACCGCAAGCGTCAACGAAACCAAACACAACAATTGATGTTTCAGCTGGTGATTTAAGCGCGTTTCAACAGAATCAGCAGTTGACTCAGCAAGCTCATCAAGCCTTCTTAAAGAGCCGTTCTGCGAGCATGAAAGTCGCAGACGCGCTCTTGAGACAGCAACTAACTCAAGAGATAGCCCAAGCCACAGGCCAAGCGGTTGCTCCTCAAGCGATACAATCTGCAGCGCCATTAGCACAGCAGCCAACAGCAGCTCTTAAAGAGTTAACACCAGATCACTCTAATGTGGCGCCCTACATTGCACTAACGCCTATGCTAAAACCTTGTATCTGGAACTATGCCGATTTAGTCGAATATGCTGAAGGCGATATCGCCAAGGTTTTTGGTCCAGATTACGCCATCATCGACAGCTATTCGCGCCGCGTACGTCTCCCGACCACAGATTACCTGTTGGTATCGCGTGTCACTAAACTCAACGCGACCATGAACGAGTATAAGCCTTGCTCGATGACCACAGAGTACGACATTCCCGTTGACGCACCTTATTTGGTTGATGGTCAAATCCCATGGGCGGTCGCAGTTGAGTCAGGCCAATGTGATTTAATGTTGATCAGTTACCTCGGTATCGACTTTGAAAACAAGGGGGAGCGTGTCTATCGTCTACTTGACTGCACCCTCACCTTCCTTGCCGATCTGCCACGCGGTGGCGACACTCTTAGGTATGACATTAAGATCAATAACTACGCCCGTAATGGCGAAACTTTATTATTCTTCTTCTCTTACGAGTGTTTTGTTGGCGACAAGATGGTGCTTAAGATGGACGGCGGTTGTGCTGGTTTCTTCACCGATGAAGAGCTTGCTGACGGTAAAGGCGTCATTCGCACTGAAGATGAAATTAAAGCGCGTAGCTTAGTGGTTAAACAAACCTTTAACCCACTACTTGATTGCCCTAAATCAAGCTTCAACTATGGCGACATTCATAAACTATTAACCGCTGATATCCAAGGCTGTTTTGGTCCAAGTCACACAGGCGCAGCTCAACCATCACTTTGTTTCGCATCAGAGAAGTTCCTGATGATTGAGCAAGTCAGCAAGGTTGATCGCAATGGCGGTACTTGGGGTCTAGGTCTAATCGAAGGCCATAAGCAGCTTGAAGCTAATCACTGGTACTTCCCTTGTCACTTCCAAGGTGATCAAGTGATGGCAGGCTCTCTTATGGCTGAGGGGTGTGGTCAGTTACTTCAGTTCTATATGTTGCACCTTGGTATGCACACTCAAACTAACAATGGCCGTTTCCAGCCATTAGAAAATGCTTCACAGCAGGTTCGTTGTCGCGGACAAGTTCTGCCTCAATCTGGCCTACTGACTTACCGCATGGAAGTGACTGAAATTGGTTTCAGCCCACGTCCTTATGCTAAAGCAAATATCGATATCCTGCTTAACGGTAAGCCTGTGGTCGATTTCCAAAACTTAGGTGTGATGATCAAAGAGGAAGATGAGTGTACTCGTTACCCGACTCTTTCTGAATCGAAAATGCCAGTGGCGTCTCTTAGTAAAGAATCAACGAGCTCAACGCAATCCCCTAAGGCATACCTGCCAGCATCAGCTAATGCGCCTTTGATGGCACAAATACCCGATTTGACCAAAGCCCCCAACAAAGGCGTGATCCCAATTTCACACGTTGAAGCGCCTATCACACCGGATTACCCGAACCGTGTGCCAGATACCGTGCCGTTTACGCCCTATCACATGTTTGAGTTTGCTACTGGGAATATCGAGAACTGTTTCGGCCCTGAATTCGCAATCTACCGCGGCATGATCCCACCACGTACCCCTTGTGGCGATCTACAAGTGACGACCCGTGTGATCGAAGTTAACGGTAATCGCGGTGAGTTCAAGAAGCCATCATCGTGTATCGCGGAATATGAAGTGCCTGTTGATGCTTGGTATTTTGATAAGAATAACCACCAAGCGACCATGCCTTACTCCATTTTGATGGAGATCTCATTGCAGCCAAATGGTTTCATCTCTGGCTACATGGGCACCACCCTTGGTTTCCCGGGGCTTGAACTGTTCTTCCGTAACTTAGATGGTAACGGCAAGATGCTACGCAATGTTGATCTGCGCGGTAAAACAATACGCAATGATTCTCGTCTACTGTCAACGGTAATGGCAGGGACTAACATCATTCAAAGCTTCAGCTTCGAGCTAAGCACTGATGGTATCCCCTTCTACGAAGGTAAAGCAGTATTTGGTTACTTCAAAGGTGATGCGCTTAAAGATCAGCTTGGTCTCGATAACGGTAAAGTCACTCAGCCTTGGCATGTATCAAAAGGCATTACTGCTGATACTAAGGTGAATCTACTCGATAAGAGCAGTCGTCACTTTAACGCACCAGTAAATCAACCACATTACCGTTTAGCGGGTGGTCAACTTAACTTTATCGACAGCGTTGAGATCGTCGATAATGGCGGCACTGAGGGACTCGGTTACTTATACGCCGAGCGAACCATTGACCCAAGTGATTGGTTCTTCCAGTTCCATTTCCATCAAGATCCAGTAATGCCAGGCTCCTTAGGTGTTGAAGCCATTATCGAAACCATGCAGACTTACGCCATAAGTAAAGATTTGGGCGCAGGATTTAAAAATCCAAAATTTGGCCAGATATTATCTGATATAAAATGGAAGTACCGTGGCCAAATAAACCCACTGAACAAGCAGATGTCGATGGATGTGAGCATTACCTCCATTAAAGATGTCGATGGCAAGAAAGTGATCACTGGTAACGCAAGTCTAAGTAAAGATGGCCTGCGTATATACCAAGTGTTTGATATTGCCATCTGTATCGAAGAAGCCTAAAAGCTGCGCTTTTAGGCTTAAATTAAAAATAACAAAGAGTTAGAGACTTAAAATCTCTAGTTTAAATATCCCCTAAACCATAGGCGTTACAGTGAAGCGGTCAAGTTTGGAGTGACCTGAGTGTATGCTTTATACATGATGGTAACGACAAACGCCGACAATAAAACTGTAGCGTCTAGGGTGACGGGGAAACAAATTTAAGGGTCAAGAATGAATCCTACGACAACAAGTAAAATACACTCTCCATGGCCTTGGTCAGTTATCGATGCAGACATCAGTTTTGATGTTAATGGAATGGAGCGACAACTAAAAGATTTCAGTCGTGGTTGTTACGTGGTAAATCACACTGAAAAAGGGTTTGGCCTTACACAAACCGCGCAAGTGGTTTTTGACGAAACCAGTGATACCGCAGCTAATAATAACTCCTTACCCGTCAGTGCTTTTGCCCCTGCTTTGGGGACTGAAAGCTTAGGCGACAGTAATTTCCGTCGAGTTCACGGAGTAAAATATGCTTACTATGCCGGCGCCATGGCCAACGGCATCTCATCTGAAGAGCTAGTGATTGCATTAGGTAAAGCTGGCATTCTTTGCTCATTTGGCGCAGCGGGCCTTATCCCAAGTCGTGTAGAAGCTGCTATTAACCGTATTCAAGCGGCACTGCCAAACGGCCCCTACATGTTCAACCTTATCCATAGCCCAAGCGAGCCAGCATTAGAGCGTGGCAGCGTTGAGCTATTTTTAAAACATAAAGTGCGCACCGTCGAAGCCTCTGCATTTCTAGGACTAACACCACAAATCGTCTACTATCGCGCCGCGGGGTTAAGCCGTGACAGTCACGGTAATATTCTGGTTGCCAATAAGGTTATTGCCAAAGTCAGCCGCACTGAAGTTGCTGAAAAATTCATGATGCCAGCTCCAGTAAAAATGCTACAAAAGCTGGTCGACGAAGGCGCCATTACCCCAGAGCAGATGGAACTAGCCCTACTTGTGCCGATGGCCGATGATGTGACAGCTGAAGCCGATTCAGGCGGCCATACCGATAATCGTCCTTTAGTGACCTTACTGCCGACTATCTTGGCGCTTAAAGATGAGATACAAGCTAAATACCAATATGACACCCCTATTCGCGTCGGATGTGGTGGCGGTGTCGGTACACCTGATGCAGCCTTGGCCACCTTCAATATGGGTGCCGCCTATATTGTCACAGGCTCTATCAACCAAGCGTGTGTTGAAGCTGGCGCCAGCGAACATACTCGAAAGTTGCTTGCTACCACAGAGATGGCCGATGTGACGATGGCTCCTGCCGCTGACATGTTCGAAATGGGCGTTAAGCTGCAAGTTGTTAAGCGCGGTACCCTATTTCCTATGCGCGCTAACAAGCTGTACGAGCTTTACACCCGTTATGACTCTATAGAGTCAATCCCAACAGAGGAACGTGAAAAGCTTGAAAAGCAAGTGTTCCGTTCAAGTCTCGATGAAATCTGGGCTGGTACTGTGGCCCACTTTAATGAACGGGATCCTAAGCAGATTGAGCGTGCGATAGGCAACCCAAAGCGTAAGATGGCGTTGATTTTCCGCTGGTATCTCGGACTGTCTAGCCGTTGGTCAAATTCAGGTGAAGTCGGTCGTGAGATGGATTACCAGATCTGGGCAGGCCCTGCACTAGGTGCATTCAACCAATGGGCTAAAGGCAGTTACTTAGATAACTACCAAGACCGCAACGCAGTCGATTTGGCTAAGCACCTTATGTACGGCGCCGCCTACCTTAACCGTATCAACTCACTGACTGCACAAGGGGTTAAGTTGCCGACTCAGCTGCTACGCTGGAAGCCAACACAACGCATGGCTTAAGAGCTGGTTCTTGGTTCTAGGAAAAGCAGGAACTAGGCTAAAACAGTAACATACAAAAGCCATTGAGCATGAATAATGCTAATGGCTTTTCTTTTAAATAGCTTTAGGTTTAAACAATCTGTCTGTTTTTGCCTTCCTACTTCTGCGCTAAATGGCTTCGCAAGGGAACTCTCGTTCCATCATCCATCCGCCTTGAATTCGATTGCTAAAAAACACGCTGAGTAGATCACTTTCTTATACTCATTAGTATTAGCTTTTGTTACACATTGAAGTCGTGAGCGACTATTACTTCGTGTTAACTTATCATTTTGGCTAGCAGCAAAGAGATCCATGATGAATGACTTACAAAAGATAGGTGGGGTTGCAGCACTTTTTGAGGCCGCTATTTATATATCAGCTTTTGTATTTTTTGGCGTGTTTTGGGATTATCCTGTTGGGGCCGATAATATCCAAAAATTTGCTTTTCTAGCAGATAATCAAGCTACTCTATCCATCGTTAATCTAACTATGTACGTCATCTTTGGATTTTTCTTGGCGCTGTTAGTTATCGCGCTTCACCAACGTCTTAAAACCAAAGCCCCTGTGTTATCACAAACTGCTTCTGCTTTCGGTCTTATTTGGGTTGGTCTCGTCATCGCCAGTGGAATGATTGCAAATATAGGATTAGGCGCTGTAATCAGTCTATCCGCCAAAGATCCAGAGCAAGCTATGACGGTCTGGATAGTGATTAATAGTATCGTTGAAGGGTTAGGAGGAGGTAACGAAGTGGTTGGTGGGTTGTGGATTCTTATATTAAGTATCGCAGCCTTAAAAACTAATGAGCTTTCAACAGGGTTAAACTATTTCGGCGTATTCGTTGGTTTTGCAGGCATTTTCACTATTTATCCCGCTGAAATATTTACAGAAATATTCGGTCTCACTCAAATTATATGGTTTTCTTGGTTAGGTATTACGATGTTAATGAGCCGCCAAAGCTAACAAGCAACAAAAATAGCTAATGATAAGGTTTATATTTTACACGTTATGTGGCATGAAAGTGACTTGTGGACATTCTTACTACTAATATAACATAGCTCACTAGGTGACCTCTCGCAGCAGTATTCCTCTTTGAAAAAGGCAGTAAAATTCATCTTGATAAAGAGCAGTCGAAAGCGATAAGTTTAAGATTTTTCATTCTTTTTTGTTTAACAAGTTATCCAGAAGTTCTTGTTGTAGTTTTAGAGGATCATTGCGTAAATTTTTGATGAAATCTTTTGGTACTTCAGTGTCGGCATCGAATTTTTCAGCCCAATCAATCAACGCCAGCATCATAGGCATAAGCTCAATACCCTTAACAGTAAGCTCATATATAAATCTTGATCCCTTAGCTGGATCTCTTGATTTACTAATGATTCCATTACTCTCTAAATCCACAAGACGGGTTGCCAAAATGTTTGTGGAGATCCCTTCACCCGCCTCAATGAATTCATGATAATACTTGCAACCTTTAAACATAAGATCGCGAATAATAAGAAAACTCCACTTATCTCCAAACTGACTCATACCAAAACGTACCGGACAACCTGACCAATTTTTTGTTTTTCTATCAACCATAAGACTTTTTCATACCAATTATCAGAATGTATATTAAACCATAAAAATACTTGCAAATCACAAGCAACTATTTTAACTTGTAAAAAACAAGTGAAAATATTCTTGATAATTTTCAAGTTCCATTTTTGTCTTTTTTAAAGAGGATATTGCACCATGATGCCAAATATAACCTTAATTTTCATTGCTATATTTACGATTTTCCAAGTGATAATTACTAATCTTGTGGGCTACGCTCGCATAAAAAATCAAGTACACTTTTACGATGAAGGTGATATTGATCTGCGCCGCCGACAACGAGCCCATGCCAATTTTACTGAAACAGTACCTATTACTCTACTAGCTATGGGCGGCGCAGAAATACTAGGAACAGATCAAATGCTTGTTCTCCTCGGCGGGCTAATCCTATTAACCGGACGTATATGGCATTATTATGTGATTCGTACAGTTGGTTGGAGCAATGGCAGGGCCGCAAGTATGATGTTAACCTTCATTGTCATGATAGGTTTTTCTTTATCTATTCTATGGAAAAGCTTTATATAATTCAGTAAATGGTTTAAATGCCAAAGATAATTCTAAGACATTTAACATTAATGAAGGGTAAGTGAATATTTTCTATATATTGATAACTGCGATAATTGTACTTTTAAGTATTTCTGCTGGTTCGGCTAAAGTTATGCAGATACCGCAAGAAATGGAATTTCTTCAGAGCTTTGGTTTAAATCAAGCCACAATTATTTCTTTTGGTGTGTTTCAAATTTTAGCTGGTGTTTTACTTATCCCCCCTAGAACACGATTATACGGAGCGCTATTAGCTTTTGTCGCTTTAGTCATATCAACATCGTTATTATTAATTGATGGAAATATGTCACTTGGTTTTATTTCAATTATAACTGTGATATTAACTAGCATAATAATCAATCAAACACTTAAAGTGAAAATGAATAGATAAATTTTCCCAACTTGAAACCAAGCATAAGTAACTGCTTTCTCGGCTTTTAGGATCACAATAGATCTTGTGTATCCCAGAGTAACTTGGCATAAGGTTCCATCGGGATATTCATTTGCTGTTGCAACCATTCAGCCTTCGTAAGCAGTTCTTCTCTTTTTATGGAGGGGATCTCATTTTTAAATGCGAGTACAATCCTATTACCACTTGCCACTTCGAAACTGAGTGATCTATTTCCAAACTCCAGCTCGAGCAATTCATCTAACTCTTCTCGTAATTTAGGTGCAGTATGCCAAATATTGAGCACGAGAACACCTTGATTATTGAGTGCATTTTTACAATCACGCAAATAGGATAACTGTACTTGTTTCCGCTCCATACCCTCCGAGTTGTATAGATCTGAAAAGATAATATCGCTTTTCACGTCGGTATTTTTTATGTAGTTCACAGCATCGTCTATATGAATGATGAGGCGTTCAGTGTCGGGTAAGTAAAAATAATCTTTTGCAGTCTTCGCCACGGCTTCGCGGTATTCAATTGCATGTACCTCCAACTCTGGGAAACTACTAAGTAGATTCTTTGCCATTGAGCCTGCGCCAAGTCCCATGATAGTCGCAGTGGTTACCTTAGGAATAAATAATAAACCTGTCATCATGGCCTGGGTGTAGCCAAGATGTAATCCATTAATGTTATTTAGTTTCATGCAGCTTTGATAGATTTTTCCATCAAAGCTGAGAATACGGCTGTTCTTTGTTTCGTAAACATAAACTGGGCCGTGCTCATCTTCTATTGATGAGATGCATGTTCCTTTGATATCCATGGGATTTTTACTGTCTCTTAAATACGGAGCTATAACTGATTAAGCATTATAACGGAAAACAGGATTGGGTCTTTCATTTTGATGGTTTGATAAATGGAACACGTTAGCGGATACCAGAAAAATGAATCAAGCCATACATAATCATAATCAAGTACAACAATAGCGCTAGCATATACTCAACAACCCAGTGTTCTGCTACACTGCTTTTGGTTACTTGTTAAGTTAAGATCAATTTTTTATGCAGCGCCCACCACTTCGTCAAGCCAAAACCATCGATAACGTTTTTAATAGCGCTTACTGGCATCTTGGCCAGCAGGATTTTACCATCAATGAAATTCGCACCAAGCTTGAACGTAAAACCGAAAACCAAGAATGGATTGATATCGTACTCGCCAAGCTAATCGAGAATGGCTACTTAAAAAGTAACTACGACTTTGCTGTACGCTATTGCGAGTTGTCCTTTAGTAATCAACTCGGCAGTGGTGCAATAAAACGTAAGTTACAACTGCGTGGCATACCTGCTGTAGAGATTGATACCGCGATAGAACAAGTGATCGACGAGCAAAATGTCGATGCCTATGGGATGGCGACATCTAGACTGCTAAGCAAATTTGATAACTTTTTGGGCACCAATAGAGAGAAAGTCTATGCCCAGATGACCACCAAAGGCTTTTCTCGTGCAGAAATTGATCACGCATTATCACAACATCCAGAACGTGAAACATTGCGCAGCAAATTAGCCGTAAAAGCAGACAAAGTCGACTTAACCACTGAGATAATCAAACTATTTAATAAAGGCAAAGGCGAAACGCTGATCCTGCAGGAATTAAAGCAACGGCTAATTGATGTAAGCGACTTTGAAGAGATCTTATACCAATTAACGCTAACAGATGATGTCGATTTCTATCAAAGCTGTAAAAATGAGTTGGCTAAAAAACGTTATGACTTATCGGACTATAAAGAAAAGTCGAAAGCGTATGCGTATTTATCCCGTAAAGGCTTCGGCAGTGATGAGATAAAAGAGGCGATGAATCCAGATGATGAGTAACTCGCTGTTTCAGAATCTGCATAATGGCTTAATTAAGTAGGTTTCCACCGTACTCGCGGTGTATAGTGCGCGTAATATTTCTAACTAGATACCAACGTTATGCCTAGCTACTACCTTCATTCAGAAAATGCCAAACAAGCGCTTGAAGCCATCACTAAAGGACTTTCCAGCGTTCGGCTCTCTACTGACCTTAATCTTTCTGAACAGGATTTTGCCTTAAGTAACCAGGAGCTAGTACTCGACGAAGACAATCAACTCACGGTTGCTGAACTCAAAAAAATCCTTAAAAAAACAGGCAGAATTTACCTCTGTCGTGACGGCGACATGGATCCGCTAGAAGACCGTAGCCTAGGCTACTACAAGCTAGTTCCCACGACTGGAGCACCACTGTTAGAAATTAGCGGCGTTAAGATGCACATATCCAAGGGCACCGATCCTTTTACGAGTGCGTCGCAGATGGCTCAGCAGGCGGTAAGCAAGGGGGACAAGGTGCTCGATTGCTGTAGTGGACTGGGTTATGCGGCCATCGCAGCCCATAGACTAGGAGCAAGTGAGGTACTGACTATCGAACTGAGCCCTGAGGTAATGGGACTGCGTGCTCAGAACCCTTGGTCACAGGATTTAGGGAACGAAGGGATTGTGCAATGTCAAGGCAGTAGCTATAAGCTGATCCTTACAATGGCGGCGAGTTCTTTCGATGCTGTCGTTCATGATCCACCGCGTTTTTCCCTTGCAGGTGAACTGTATAGCGAAGAGTTCTACCGAGAAATTTACCGAGTGTTACGTAAAGGTGGAAAGCTGTTTCATTACACTGGAAACCCTCACGTCATAAAGACAGGCAGCAGCTTTGTCGATGGCGTTATCCGCCGACTCAATAAGGCGGGTTTCAAAAACGTGGAAAAGGTCGAGCATCTGATGGGAGTTCGAGCACAGAAGTAATAGCCTATTAATATGGTTAGCCATCTATATTTTTCCATCTTACCGCTAGCGGATCAGATTTAATTCAAGCTGGTTCGTTGGCCATATGACACTATGATTTGAAAGCTTTTCGACTGAAACTATCTAACAAAATCATCGATAATCTTCTGTAACTCACCTCTCCTTCTCATGGCATAAATTTCAGAATTAAATTTCAAAATAAAATCATCCATATAGGGATATTGTTCACCACCATTAGCGGTAAAACCGAGGAAACCTTGCTCTATACTGATGGTCGCCCCCTCCATTAACCTTGCATGTTTGCCTCCTTCATCATATTTACCTGCAGCTTTGAGCTGTTTCAGTTCCCATAAGATAGAGATCCTGTCATTCATGTAGCAGTCGCTTCGGCCTAATCCCAACATCATGATATTTATCTCATTACCGTTAGCTTCATTTACGGTGATCTTTTCATCTTTAACCGCCTGCCAGAACCTATCTCCTCCCAATGAAAAGCCCGCATTATTACCGATGACTAAACCCAAATAATCATCAGGCCAGGTAGATCGAATCGTACTTGCAAGCACCTCATTTCGACAAACAACAATCACTCTTTCATCCAAAATGGGGATAGAATAGGGCCATATATAGGGCCTCTTTTCGGTTCTATGATAGGGAGGATAGATGGCAAATCCTTTGCCACTCTCAATATAAGATAACCCCCGTTTCCATGGAACGGCGTTTATTTTGACCTTGTAGCCTTCCATTCTCGAAAATACTTTTTGAAGGATCTCAGTGTAGATCCCTTTTAGTTCACCATCTTCTTGATATGTATAGGGTGGATAGGAGTCGTCTGCATAGATTTCAACCTCAATATCGGCAGCATAAACTAAGCTAGGAATATATAGACATACAAAAATACAGATAAACAGCTGAATGTTTTTCATAGAAGACCCCTACATAATTAAATTTTGGCACTCAACTAGCAGTTAACAACCAATATTCCACAAGTGGGCAACACCTTCAAGCTTAGTTTGCATTGATACAGCCAATACTTTCGTTGGCCTGATTTTTGCTCTATGACTATAAACCAATAAATTATTATGGAGTGAAAATGAACACATTAATAATGATATTAAAAAGTGAATTAGATAACATTTCAATTAGTGAGAGTAATATTTTTAATATTATCATGGCGAGTTTATTACTGACAGTGTCATATTTAATGCCCGTTATGCCGATGTCAATGGCATTACTCGTGTTTACAGTTTTACTTTATTGCTTTTGTAGCAACAAGCTAATCCTTTCTCCTCATTTATCACAACTAAAAGACATTTACATTAAGGAAAGCCAAGGGTTATTAGTTATCTACGTTTTATTCAGGCTAGCAGCAAACTTGTTTGAAATAAAAGTAGAATTTTGTTTATTCTTTTACCTTGTCGCGTTAGTGCTATTTACGTCAAGCCTGTCAGCAATCAAAAAAGCCCCCATACAGTTACGAGCCCCATTCAAGCTCGCGGTCACACTATCAATTCTTTCATGTACAGCCATTGGTGTTGAATATTATTACTACCTATTTTATCAATCTGTTCATTAACAACAAATGTCCATATGACATGCGCAACATCAAAATGACAACATCAAAATGACATGTTTTAGTAAATATATTATTCCATCACATGTTCAAGGTTTGATTTTACTCTGTTAATCGTTAAAAACATTCTTGGTACAATTTGTGCTTTAGTCATTATTGAAGGACATAAATAAAAAACCTACCATTATCAGGAGTAAAAATGAAAGTATCAAAAATAACATCCGCAGTATTAATGTCTTTAGCCTTGTTTAGTAGTTTTGCATCAAATGCAAAAACCGTCTCAGTTGATATCTCTGTGATTGAAAAAGAGATGGTCATCGATAATGCTGGAACTAAACATAATATGTGGACCTACGGTGGAACTATTCCAGGTCCTGTCGTACGAGTCACCGAGGGGGATATTGTTGACTTTTCATTATTAAATAAAAAAGGTAACAAACAATCGCACTCTATGGACTTCCACGCCGCGATAGTCGATGTACTAGATGAATTTGAAAGTGTGCGTCCTGGCAAACGTAAAGATTTTAAATTTGAAGCTAAGTATCCAGGCGTTTTTATTTACCATTGTGGTTCCGAGTCAATGTCTGAACATATTTCACGTGGTATGTATGGCGTTATCATTGTTGACCCTAAGGAGGGCTATACAAAAGACTTCCCAAAACCTGACCGTGAGTACGTTATTGTTGAGGGCGATCTATTTGAAAATAATGCAACACCAACAGAGATCACCAATAATGAGAAACTTAAAGGTGTTTTGATCAACGGTAAACAATTTCATTATGATCCGGTACACGATCAAAATGCAACAAAAGTACTTGAGTCTAAACCCGGTGAACGAGTACGTATCTATTTTGTTAACGCGAAAATTAATGAAAATGCTGCATTTCATCCTATTGCGGGTATTTGGGATAAAGTCTGGGATAACGGAAATCCTAAAAACCTTCGCCATGGCATTCAAACCATTGATGTCGCCCCTGCTCATGCGGTTATTGCTGACATCGTCAGTCCTAATGATCGTGCCACGAATAATGCACTCGTCGATCACCGCATGAAGTCTGCATTAAATGGGGCTATCACCGTATTAATGAATAAACCAGATGCGGATCCTAAAATGGGGAAAGGTGACAATTTAGTTATTTATTAATACTTACTCAATATAATACTAATTTTCTCATCCCCATATTTAAAAAAGCTATACATGAATAACTTAACCCTATTCATAGGGCATGGATGCCCTCTCGACGTGGAAAAATAACATGAAAATAAACACACTTTATTTAAAAGCCATCTTGATACTAATGCTCTTCCAATTCAATCCATCCGTTAATGCTAAAGAGCTTGGTGAAGTGCTGTATGAAGAAAACTGTGCTGGTTGTCATTCTATCTCTGACAATAGCAGTATCACACTCTCGCAACGGCTTAAAGAGAAAGCACCAACACTTTTCTACGCAGGTAATAAATTTAACCCAGCTTGGTTAGAGAATTGGCTAGTTGAGCCGAAACGTATTCGCCCTGGTGGTCATTTCTTTTTAGACAATGTGATTGTAACTGAAGAAGGTGATGCCATAGATGAAAGTAAATTGATGGACCATATCCTTGTTAGTGATGTTCAGGCAAAACAGATCACTGAGTTTTTAATGGCTCAGACACCAAAGTCAGATCTTATTGCGTTAGAAAAAGTCACCTTCGGCAAAACGAATCGGACGCTGGGGGAAAAGAACTTTCACAAGTTTAAAGGCTGTGGCTCTTGTCATCAGAGTGAGGATGGCTATGGCGGTGTTTCAGGCCCGGAACTTTACACTTCAATCCAACGTTTACAACCAGCCTTTATCTCATCTTACATTCGATATCCAGAAAAATGGGATCCTAAAACACTCATGCCTAACCGCCATTTAAATGAGAACGCCATCGAAAAGTTATTGAACTATCTCAACCTAATAGCGGAGCAACCAGAATGAGAATATTACACTGTATCTTACTTTTCTTGTGTCTGTTTCTAAGTGGTCAACTAGCTGCTGAATCAAAAATAGGACAAGAGTTATATCAAGCGTATTGCACACAATGTCATGGGAAAGAAGGAGATGGCTGGGGAGTCAATGCAGCAACGATGGACGTGTTACCTAAAGATCACACTGACACTAAAGAGATGATCTCTCGCACTGATGAAGACATATTTATTGCGATAAAAAAAGGAGGAAAGGCGGTGAGTAAGTCGAATTTGATGCCCAATTGGGATGCAAATATGACAGATGAAGAGATCGATGAACTTGTCGTTTTCGTTAGAACACTTTGTTGTCAAAAGGAGGAGATAAGTAATGAGAATTAATTTAACAGCCAGTAAAGTTTGGATTCTATCTTCATTATTATTGATTTTTAGTCAAATAGTAAACGCAGAAACACTAGAGTTTTCCATGACAATTGAAGAGATGGTTAAAGAAGTAACGCCCGGATTCTCTAATAAAGTGTGGGCCTTTAATGGTCAAGTTCCAGGTCCATTAATCCGTGCCAAGGAAGGTGATCGTTTAAAGATTACCGTGCAAAATAATTCGACGTTAGCACATACTGTCCACTGGCATGGAACTTTTCAAACCAATAGTTGGAAAATGGATGGTGTCCCCGGTGTGACTCAAGAAGCCATAGAACCAGGAGACTCCTTTCTCTATGACTTTATCGTTGATAGACCGGGCAGCCTTTGGTATCACTGCCATGTTAATGTCCCTGAACACGTTGGTTTAAGGGGGATGTGGGGCCCTATGATCATAGATCCTAAAGATCCAACAGACATAGAGAAAGAGATCACCAAAGAAGCCATTATGATGTTTTCTGGTTGGAACTCTGAAGTTGCGATGGAATATGGCAAAGGAGGACACCCACAAGAACTCAATGATTATTTTTCCATAAACGGTAAATCATTTCCCAGTACCCAGCCACTGCGCGTTAAAAAAGGAGAAGTGCTTAGGATCCGGTTATATGCCGCAACAGTCGAGGCGGCTTACCATTTACACGGTCACGATGTTTTAGTTACCCATAAAGACGGTTTACCACTAGATAGTCCTTATTGGGCAGACGTTGTCTACGTCCCCTCTGGTGGACGTGTGGATGTGATAGTAAGAATGGATAACCCAGGTATTTGGATTAATCACGACCACATTGAACGTCACACCTCTAACGCAGGAAAAATGCCTGGCGGCGCAGTAACGATCATTGAGTATGAAGGTGTAGAAACCGAAGATTGGTACAAATGGAAAGATAAAGTATATCAAGCTGACTTCTACATGAGCGAGACCATGGAAAAAGGCTCAGGCATCCATAATATCGATATTTTTAAAGCTACCCCGCCCAAATCTGAGCGCTCAAATAAAAAAAGAAAACGTAAAAAAAGTGCTAATGAAAAGGAAGGATCCTAGTGCCAAAGCAATATATTAAAACATCCTGACACTCATTTTTCCCGTTTAGGTTTTTAAGGCATTCCCTCTAAGATCATGCTTGATCTCTACAGAGGGAATGTCTTATTTTATATAAATAATATCAGTTGAATACAAATAGGCAGCTTATGGAATAAAGATGATCTCCTCATCGAGTAGATCAAAAATCACTTCATTGGCCATTTCTCTCTCAACCCCACTTTGAGCAAGCACATCAATCAGCTCTGTCCCCTTGAAGCAGGTCGTTTGCTCTGCAAGCAGTAATATCAATTGCGCAAGAATGGGATTGGACACATTTTGCTTTTCTCTATGCCTAACCTTGTAACCAACACTCTCGATACGTTGGGCCTGATCTTGATTACGTTTCTCGATGAAAAAAGAGGTTTCTGGATTGACAACAAAAGTGCTGGCCTCAATCTCTGCTACAGTGATCCGCTCTCTAGCATCATTGCCAGCACCACAGATGATGAAATCAAGTTTTGGCGCCTCAAATAATCGTTCGATAACCTGATATTGCTCAAATGCACTCAACTCCTTCAACCTTGCCAGCAGATCAGGATCACTAAACCGCTTGTCAACTGACCACACATCGGGTTCTACCCAACGTACAAATTTCATATTGGCTTGGGTGATTAATTGCCATAAACCAGCGATATCATAGCTGACCTCATTGACATTCAAACACGTATCAACAAACTCGACATCTGGATTTCGGTAGGTGTTTTTCCAATAATTATCTTTAAAAATAGTCTCTTCAGCAGCTTTAGACAGTAGCCTTCCCATGGGGATACGACTCTCTATGGACGCATCTTTAGGGGAGATAATGTTTATCCCTTCAATTAATCGATACAGCGCCTGACGGCCGAAACTGCCATAAAGCATTAATGAAATAACCCCATGAGGCGCTAAAATATGGGTTAAATTATTCAAACCCACTTGCGGATCGGCTAAGTGATGCAGCACCCCTGAGGAGTAAATCACATCAAAACCACCTTCAGGCACATCAAGCCCCTCTAAGGTCATTAAATCCGCTTGCACAAAGTTAATATTGGTCAGTCCACGCGCTTTTGCGTTTGCCCTTGCTTCAGCTAGGCCGACTGAGTTGATATCAATCGCAGTGAAATTCACATTGGGCTGTAATGATGCCGCACCGATAACGCCAGGACCTCGACCACAGCCAGCATCCAAGACTTGAAGCGGTCTATCAGAATTACGTTTGACCGCGACATAGCTCAACAACAGCCTAATATCGAAACCTGGTCTGATAGTCGGCTCACCGGATGGGTAAGGGTATTGCTCATACATCTCTTTAACTTTGCTGGTCGTCTGATCCAAGATTCGTCTCCAGATATTGTCAATTAATCAAATTAGAGGTAAGTCGATTGAACCAAGATAGACGAAAAAAACCTTCTATACCATGTCTTTATGGGATAAAAATACAATCTTATAAACTGCTGCTATATAAATAATATTAATAGTGCTTCCTTAACACTAGGAGATAAAAAAACCACCGAGATAACTCGATGGCAGTCGTGATACCAATTCCACTAAGAATGTGATCTTTCAGCGGAAGTTCAAAGCCCTGTAGGCAAGGCGGATGCTTGAAACTAATAGTTATTCTATATCGAAAGCCTCTAACGCAGCATAAAGGGCTTTGAAACCCGCACTACGTGAGCCTCTCAGGCATTCCACTTCTGCTTTGCATTGACTTAAAAGGGAATAACCATTTCTTCATCCATGCGCCTTGAATTGAAAAACCTGAGTGGCTCTGAATTGATCACTTATTTAGTGGAACTGGTATTACATAAGTGGTTATCACTAACCGATAAAAAGATTAAAAGATAAAGTTCACCTTCGCCGTATAAGTAATACCATCAAACCCATAGGGCAATGCTCTTACTGGATATTGAAATGCTTGATTAGTGATAAAATCCAACGGTTCATCGGCACCAAGCTCATCGGGCGTCACATCAAAGATGTTATTCACCCCGGCTGAGAAACTTAAAGCGTCGGTGAAGTGATACTCAAGATTAATGTCCACTAACACGGCTGACTCAACGATACTGGTAGGCTTAAATGACCCTGTAGGCGAAAGAAAACCGGGTAATCCGATATGATCATTACCGAAATAGGTCACATCTGTTTCACCAAAATAGTTAGCTCGTATCATGCCACGCCAATCATTTTTACTGTAATCGAAGGTTAAGGTAGCACGCTCATGGGGCTGACCGTCGGTTAAGAAACTACGTTGAAGGTCATCGAGTGCCACTTCCTCTGGGATCCCCTCGGGTGCATTCACACTGTCAATTTCTGTTTCATTTAAGTTACCCGCTAATGTGGTATTTAAGTCACCACCAAACAGATCAGCCCTGTGGGTAATAATCAGATCGATACCTTGAGTGGTTGAATTGACCGAGTTAGAGAAATAATTCGCTTGCTCAGCACCTGTCGCAGCGAGGGCTGCAACGGCATCAGGACTAAAGGCCACGTCCTCGGCAGAGAGAAGACTGCCTAAGGTAATTCGGTCCTCAATCTCTATTCGGTAAGCATCTAAGGTCACAGACAGATCATCGGTGGCATTAAGTACGAAACCTAAACTCAGGTTTTTTGATGTTTCAAGTTTTAAACTGTCCACTCCCAGTGCTGAGGGAAAATCAGATCCAGCCGTTGCCGTAAAAGAACTGGATAATACACCACCCGGCCCCAAGTTTGTGGTGTAAGCGGTGTAAGCACTCTGTTGCAGAGACGGTGCTCTAAAGCCAGTAGATACAGCGCCACGTAAAGCAAATGAATCACTGATGTCATAGCGGGAAGATATCTTACCGACTAAATCATTGCCTGAATCGGAGAAATCTTCGAAACGAAGCGCAGCGCCTAACATCCAGTCGTCGGTCAAGTTAGTTTCAAGATCAAGATAGAAGGCATAGCTGCTTCGATCTGCCTTACCTGCTGCATCGGGTCTTAAGCCCGGATAGGCTTGAAATCCACAACCGGCGTAGATTTCAGGATCCATAACCGAAGGAAAAGCGCTACTGGCATTTGAACTGCCACATGAGTATGAAGCGAGTTCACCCGCAACAATCTCATAGTTTTCACTGCGATATTCGGTGCCGAACGCAACGTATAACGGTGCATCCCGACCAATATCGACCACGCCCGTTACATCAGTATTAAACGTGGTTTGATCGAAGCGAAAACCACCTGAGTAACCTGATGTGGGTCCAGAGTTCGCCGCGATGTCAGCATCCGTTGCAGTAGGATTATTGATCTTATACTCGGCTGCATAAGAAGCATTTATCGTATTTCTAGAATCAAAGTCATAACGGTTTTGGCCATAGACAGCAGAAATATCGAACTGCCAATCATCATTGATGTCACCTCTTAATCCTGCTGCAATAGAAGTATCCTGCGCTTCGTTATGGATGCGCGGCAAAAATCCATCTGGGTAGACTTGAGGCACCACTTTTGCCGCTTCATCAAAGTTTCGCCAAAAACCATTACCTAATGCGGTGCGATTTGAATAACCACCAAATGAATAAAGTTCAAACTCGCCCACGGGCATCATGGCATTATAAAATACCGACTTAAATTCAGAAGCTGCATTACCTTGTCCCCAACGCACCTCATCGGACAAGGTGCCTTTAGGCACTGTCGAAGAGCCGCCGATATCTCTCTGTGCACGGTTAGTGCCATCGGCATCTCGATACTCCAGCGACAGATTAATAAAGCCACCATCATCACCGAGATCAAAGCCAGTGTTTACACCGACCGAATAGTTATCACCATCGCCCTCACCAGTGCTTCCACCTTGCACATAACCAGAAGTCTCACCTGTACTGTCTCTCAGGGACAAGTTGATTACACCTGCAATGGCATCTGAGCCATATTGTGCGGCGGCGCCATCACGCAGCACTTGAACATCTTTCAGTGCAATCAAGGGAATGGCATTCATATCAGTACCGGCAGCCCCCGCGCCAACGGTACCGTTAAGGCCAAATATCGCTTGGTTGTGGCGGCGTTTACCATTAATCAACACGAGAGTCTGATCAGGCTGTAGTCCCCGTAACGTCGCTGGACGAAATAGATCCGAACCATCAGACACTTGGGTTCGACTGAAGTTAAACGAGGGGACACTGGCCTGCAGGCTTTGACCAAGCTCAGTAAATCCACCGCGAGTCAGGCTCTCTGCGCTGATGATATCAACTGGCACAGCAGATTCGGTCGCCGTACGATTCGAGACTCGAGTGCCCAATATCAAAATGGTCTCCACCTCTTGCTCAACTTTATCCATCGACGTTTCTTCGGCGGCATGGGCCATCAGTGTTGAACCACCAAGTGCTAAACCTATCGCTAGCGTTAACGAATTAGCGCGGAATATTTTCATTATCATTGCTCCATTTACTATTTATTATCTGGGCAAATACTTATCCGTGCCTTTACATAACTGAAGACATGGATGAGTAATTTAGAGACAAAATGTTTACGATTAAAAACGCCATTAATGCCAACTAATACCAAAGATATTAAATAGCAAAACGACAATGAACCTAATATGGCTAATTACACATAAATATATCCGATGACGTTAATCGGCATATTTAAATCGAATCAGCTAAATATTGAGTGATAAAACATCACTGAAATAACCACCGGACAGACAAAACGCACATAACTAGGCCATATTTTCCAAAATAATGATGATTCTACTTCTGGGCAGCCCTCCTTCAATTCATTTAATATCACGTTACGACGCCATACCCAGCCCACAAATATTGATAACACCAATCCAAGCAACGGCTGACTATATTGAGTCGTAAATGCAACAACGGCACCAAACAGAAGTTCAAAATTGAAGATAATTACTGAGCTTATTAATGTAATAAATCCGCCTATTAACCAGGTTGCTCTACTTCTTGGAAGTGAACTGTTTTCTACCGTATAGGCAACAGGCACCTCGAGCATTGAGATTGATGAAGTCACAGCTGCAATCGCCATCAAAGAGAAAAAGATAAAGGAGATAACATTGCCAAGATTTCCCATGGCATTAAACAATTCGGGAATAACGGTAAATATTAATCTATCACCATTAATCAATTCGCCACTTTCGGTAAAAATAGTGACACCATTATGTTGGGCGACATACATGGCGGGAATAATTAACATGCCTGCTAATATCGCAATGCCAATATCCACTAATGTAACTTGAGCACCTAAGGTCACGATATTCTCTTTTTTACTGATATAGGAACCGTAAATAAGCATGGTGCCTACCCCCAATGAGAGGGAGAAAAATGCCTGACCTAAGGCACTAATTAATAGTTCTGAGCTTAATATTTTTGAAAAATCGGGAATAACATACACTTCCCAGCCTAAAGCAGCTCCCTCAAGCGTGGCGACAAATATAATTAATGAAATAAGTAGAATTAACAGCAATGGCATCAATCTGGCTGACCATTTCTCTATTCCATCACTGACGCCCTTATGAACAATGCCAATGGTTAATAAAGAGAAAATAACACAGAATAGCAAATTCCTTGGCGTTGAGAAGGCTGTTAACCACTGTGAAAACTGCGCTAAGCCTAAAACCTCAGTGATCGATGCTAACGCATAAGCCAGCATCCAACCCGCGACAATGGAATAAAAACTTAATATTAAACAAACAACCGTTAATGCCCAATACCCAGTTAACTTTCCACTGATTTTACTCACAGGCCCTCGCGAGATATCCTGCAGTGCATTTACCATATTCGATTGTGAATAACGCCCAATAACCAGTTCAGCCATTAAGATGGGGTACGCTAACAAGAAAGTCAGTATCAAATAGACAAGTACAAAAGCAGCTCCACCATTGCTTGCGACTTGGGTAGGGAAACCCCAAATGTTACCCAAACCCACTGCAGAACCTGCCGCCGCAAGCACAAAACCAAGCTTAGATGAAAACTGTCCACGTACACTCATACTTAACAACCTTATTGTAAAGCCTTGTATATAAATGGCTTATTATTAACTGTTCGTTATTGGCATAAAACCATCATACTGACAAAAACCACACTTTCTAGCTTTTTATCCAACAAAAACAAACAAAATAATAACAAAGGTGATAATTATTCTTGTACTCAAAACAACAAAACACTGAGCACATCAAGCATCTAAACCAATCATTCAGCCCTAAAGCATTCATTTTTTGTATCTAAATAGAAGATTTATAAAATTATGGTTATTTTTTAAAAACAGATAACCTTAAAAACATATCCAAATCGAAATCTATTGCTATATAAAGGCGAAATAAATGTCTGAACTACCAATATTAACCAGCTACATTGATGGTCATTTCGTTAATAGCGATATTCATTTTGACAATATAAACCCAGTCAATGGTCGGGTTATTGCCCATATTAGTGAAGCTACACCAGAGATGATTGAAGATGCCGTGACAAGTGCACGAGCGGCTCAAAACTCAGGTTGGGGGAAGATGACGGTTAATGAACGTTGCGCGCTACTGCATAAAGTAGCCGACCGTATGGCTGAGCGTGAACAGGAATTTATTGCCGCCGAAATAGCTGACACGGGAAAATCACTCTTCCAAGTTAAAAGCATCGATATTCCCCGTGGTACAGCAAACTTCCGATTTTTCGCCGATCTGGCAAAGTTTAATTCAGGTGAAACATTCATCACAGACACTCCAACTGGAGATAAAGCCCTTAACTACAGCATCAACAAACCCTTAGGCGTGGTCGGTATTATCTCTCCTTGGAACCTGCCTCTGCTACTGGCGACCTGGAAAGTAGCCCCAGCCATGGCTTGCGGAAATAGTGTGATATTAAAACCTTCCGAAGAAACCTCCTCCACAGCTTTCCTCCTTGCCCAGGTCATGGATGAAGTCGGCATTCCAAATGGAGCTTTTAATCTAATACTAGGTCGAGGTCATGCCGTTGGCGACGCGCTTACCTGCGCCAAAGGGATCGATGCTATAACTTTTACCGGCGCCTCATCCACAGGAAAACAGATAATGAGATCGGTGGCCGACAGGGTTAAACCCATCTCATTTGAACTGGGTGGCAAAAATTCCGCCATCGTATTTGCCGATGCGGATCTGGATAAAGCAATAAAAGGTGTTACCGGATCCAGCTTTACCAACTGTGGACAGGTCTGTCTCTGTACCGAAAAAGTCTATGTTCATCGCTCGATTTTCGCACCATTCATCGACGGCCTTAAACAAGCTGCTGCGCAGATAAAAATAGGTTACCCAACAGACAAAGATGTGTTTATCGGCCCCTTAGTCTCAAAAGCCCACCAACAAAAAGTACTGGCATATTATCAGCTAGCAAAAGAGGAAGGCGCAGAATTTATCACAGGTGGTGGCATACCCAAATTCAATGATGAGCGCGATATGGGCTGTTTTATTGAACCAACCATCATTACTGGGCTCAGTGATAACGCTCGGGTGAATCAAGAGGAGATCTTCGGCCCCATCTGCCATATCTCAGTGTTCGATGATGAAGATGAGGTGATAGATAGAGTTAACAATACTGACTATGGTCTTGCAGCTTCTGTATGGACAGAAAATCTCTCCCGTGCTCACCGCGTTTCACCTCAGTTAGATGTCGGTCTGGTGTGGGTTAATTCTTGGTTCTTGCGAGATCTGCGCGCTCCCTTTGGTGGTGTCAAGTTATCTGGCATTGGCCGTGAAGGCGGTAAACACTCACTCGCCTTCTACAGTGAGCCCATCAATATTTGTATTCATATCGACAGTTAAGCTAGACCGAAATAGGCAAACACTACATCAATTTTAAATAGCGAACACGAGAGCAAAGTAATGAGCAATAGCAAAACAGCAGCAAAACTCGTAGAAGGCAAAGCCAAACCAAGAGGCCGTTTTCCTCATCTTAAGCGGGCTGGCGACTTTATCTATGTGTCAGGTACCAGTTCCAGATTGCCAGATAACTCCTTTGCCGGTGTTGAAGTCGACGAGATGGGCAGCACTAATTTAGATATAGAAGTGCAGACCCGAGCCGTGATTGACAACATTCGCGACATTTTACGCTCGGTTGGTGCCGACTTAACCGATCTGGTTGAGATCAGCACCTTTCTCGTCAACATGAATGACTTTGCCGGCTACAACCGCGTCTATTCTGAATACTTTGATTACGACGGGCCAACCCGTACCACCGTTGCCGTACATCAACTGCCTCATCCACATTTGCTGATTGAGTGTAAAGCCGTGGCCTATAAACCGCTCAAAGGCTAAATGCTAGGTTTCTAGGTTCTAGGTCCGAGTTTCGAGTTTCGATAAGCATTAACGAATAATAAGAGAAGGTAAGCAGATGAGTAAATTAGCCGCATTTAACTTTCAGCAATGGATAGAGGAGCACCAACACCTATTAAAGCCGCCTGTTGGCAATGTGCAGATCTGGGAAGATACCGACATGATGGTCACTGTGGTTGGGGGGCCTAATCAAAGAACCGACTTTCACGATGATCCGGTTGAGGAGTTCTTCTATCAACTTAAAGGTGACATGGTATTGAAGGTTATCGAAGAGGGAAAATGCCGCGACCTGTTTATTCGCGAAGGCGATATTTTCTTCCTACCGCCCCATGTTCGTCACTCGCCGCAGCGTCCCATGCCCGGCAGTATCGGTTTAGTCATAGAACCTAAACGCCCCGAGGGCATGAAGGATGCCTTTGAATGGTACTGCTTTAAATGTGATGCTTTAGTTCACAGAGCAGAGGTGACACTCAAGTCTATCGTGCGAGATCTCCCCCCAATCTATCAAGCTTTCTATCAAGATGAACAGGCCAGAACCTGCCCAGAGTGTGGCGAATTACACCCAGGCAAAGAGGCCCCACTAGGTTGGGTGACCCTAAAGGATAAAGAGCAGAGTAAAGAGAAGGAAAAATCATGAAGGTCGTCGATATCCACTCCCATTTCATCCCTAAAGAGTGGGAAAACCTGCAAAAGAGATTTGGTGGCGATGACTGGCCTTGGCTGTCTCATGCACAAAGTAATATGAAAAACTCCCAGCCGGAACAAGCCATGTTGATGAAAGGCAAGCAGGCCTTCAGACCTGTCTACTCAGCCTGTTGGGATCCTCAAGTTCGTTTAGACGAGATGGATCGTGACGGGGTTGATAAACAGATCATCTCGGCAACGCCCATTCTATTTGCCTATGACCGACCCATAGAGCAAGCTCGTTACTGCGCCCAGCTGTTTAATGATGCCGCATTAGATATCTGCTCACACAACACAAGACGTCTATTCGCCTTAGCTCAAGTGCCGCTACAGGATATCAACGCTTCCTGCATCGAAGTCAGTCGCGCTAAAGCCAATGGCCATGTTGGAGTACAGATAGGTAACCATGTGGGCGAAAAAAACATGGACGATGAAGGCGTACTCACCTTTTTACAACACTGTGCAGATGAAGCGATCCCCGTATTTGTCCACCCTTGGGACATGATGGCCAGCGAACGCACCAAAGATTACATGATGGGCTGGACCGTTGGTATGCCAGCCGAAACCCAGCTCTCTATCGTGTCGATGATTCTAGGCGGTGGATTCGACCGTGTCAGTGACACTCTTAAGATCTGCTTTGCCCATGGCGGTGGCTCATTTGCCTTCCTGCTTGGCCGTTTAGAGAACGCCTGGCACCACAAAGACATTGCACGGGGCAAGTCACAGCATCCACCGAGCCACTATCTCAACCGTTTTTATCTTGATACCGCCGTTTTTGATCACGATGCCTTAGATCTACTCGTGAAAAAGATGGGACCAGATCGGTTGATGTTTGGCACTGACTACCCGTTTCCCTTAGGTGAGCAGCAGATGAGCCAGTTAATTAAAAGCGCTAGCGAGCTAGATCTGCAAACCAAACAGAAGTTGTTATCCAGTAACGCCGAAAAGTTTTTTAGCCTATAGCGCAAGCTTGCTGAATGCCAGCAGACAAAGCAAAAAATTCTAGCCACTTTTAACAAGAAACAGGCCGAACAGTTTTTTACCCTTTAATCAGAATTAACTTGCTGAAATATATCATTTAATAGTCAGTTAAAACCAGTTGAACAAGAAGAGAGATAATATGCTCAATGATTTAGCCAAAAAACTCGACCAAGCAGCCGCTAATGCCACTAGCATAGCCCAGCTCTCCTCATCGACACAGTTATCCCTAGATGATGCTTATCAAGTGCAAAAGTTGAGTATCGAACATAGATTATCCCGCGCAGAGAAGTTAGTCGGCTACAAGATGGGCTTTACCAGCCGCGCCAAGATGATCCAGATGGGCGTTAACGACCTTATCTGGGGCCGACTCACCGATGCAATGATAATCCAAGACGGCGGCACCATAGATTTGACCCATTATGTTCATCCCAGAGCTGAACCAGAGATCGCTTTTCGTCTTAAAAGTCCGCTCTCGGGTATTGTCACCAAAGAGGAGGCGTTCGCCGCGATTGGTGCCGTTGCTGGCGCGATTGAAGTGATCGACTCTCGCTATCAAAACTTTAAATTCTCCCTCAGCGATGTGATTGCCGATAACTGTTCAAGTACCGGCTTTGTCATCGGCCCTTGGCACCCCGCTGATACCAACATCGACGGACTTGCGATGGTGCTAAAAGTTAACGATATCGAAGTTGAGCGAGGCAGTAGCCAAGATATATTGGACCACCCGCTCAATTCACTTATCGAAGCGGCGCGCTGCGTGGCCCAATATGGCGAATCACTGCAAGCGGGGCAGATAATCTTAGCGGGTGCCGCAACAGCCGCCGTTGCCTTAAAACCTGGGCAAACCATCTCCACCGAGATTGAAGGCTTAGGGCAATGCCACTTCTCTACGTTGAATAGCAGTACTCTTAGCTCAAATAAATAGCCCAAGTAAATAATGCAAACAAATAGTCTAAGCAAGTAACCTGAGTTAATAAGGACCACCATGACATTCGAAAACACACTCGCATTTGCTCAGCAGCAAGATAAAAATGACCCATTAGCACACTATAAAGCGCAGTTCCATCATCCTATTATCGATGGCAAGCAGGTGCTTTACTTCACCGGTAACTCCCTAGGCTTGCAGCCTAAAACGGCCAAAGAGTATATCAATCAAGAGTTAGAAGATTGGGCTCAATGGGGCGTCGAAGGCCACTTTCATGCTAAGAATCCTTGGGTGAGTTATCATGAGATCTTAACCCCAGCATCGGCGCGATTGGTTGGTGCAAACGAGTCTGAAGTGGTCTGTATGAGCTCCCTGACCACTAACCTCCACTTGTTGTTTGTCTCGTTTTATAAACCAACGGCAAAGCGCTTTAAGATCATCAGTGAAGCCAAAATGTTCCCCTCAGATCGCTACCTGCTGGAAACCCAAGTGCGCCACCATGGACTTAACCCCGATGAAGCCATTATCGAAATATCCCCCCGAGATGGTGAGTACCTGATCCGTGAAGAGGATATTATTGCGGCGGTAAACGACAACGCCGATGAGCTAGCACTGCTGTTTTTCGGCGGGGTCAACTATTTTACAGGCCAGCTATTCGACATGGAAAAGCTCACCCAAGCTGCCCATAACGTCGGCGCTTTAGCGGGCTTCGATCTGGCCCACGCCGTGGGTAATGTGCCAATGAAACTTCACGATTGGGATGTGGATTTTGCAGCCTGGTGTACCTATAAATACCTCAACTCCAGTGCAGGGAATGTCGGCGGCATATTCGTCAACGACCGCCACGGCAACAACACCGAGATCAACCGATTCGGCGGCTGGTGGGGCCACAATAAAGAACGACGCTTCCTGATGGAAAATCATTTTGAGCCGATGACCGGCGCCGAAGGTTGGCAGATAAGTAATGCGCCAGTGATGGGAATGGCGATATTAAAGTCTTCTCTGGATATCTTTCATGAGGCAGGGATTGAAAACCTCAGAGCCAAAAGCCTTAAGCTCACCGCTTACCTTGAATTTGTCTTCAACGATATCGTCGATCAATTTGCCGATATCCGCCTAGAGATCATCACGCCTAGCGAACCCAGTCGCCGTGGATGCCAGCTCTCGATCAAACTTATCGGCACTAACAAAGACTTTTTCCAAGCCCTAACCAAAGCGGGCGTTATCGCTGATTTTCGCGAACCCGATGTCATCAGACTCGCGCCAACGCCACTGTACAACAGCTTCGAAGATGTCTATCTACTGGGGCAAACCTTGAAATCTTTAGCGCAAAACTGGAGCTAATATGGATAAGCAGGTGAAAAACATTGCCGTTGCCGGAGCAGGACCAGTAGGTGCCCTACTCTCAGTGATGCTGGCCAAGCAGGGCTATAAAGTTGACCTGTTTGAGTCAAGAGTCGACTCCCGTAAAGCGAGTATTTATCAAGGTAAATCAATTAATTTAGCCCTATCTGATCGCGGCTGGTTAGCACTGCAAGCCATTGGTCTGGATAAGAGTATTCGTCAGCATGCTATCCCAATGTACTGCCGTATTATGCACGATCTTCAGGGCAACTTAACTAAGCAGCCCTACGGCAAAGAGGAGCAGGCCATCTGGTCAGTATCTCGCGCAGGGATTAATGAGCAGCTCATCTCACTTGCCGAAGAGGAGCCGTTAATTGATGTGCACTTTGAGCATCATCTGACTCAGCTTGATTTCGACACGCTCGACAGTGTGTTCTCAACCCAAGAGCAAGAAAGTAAAATCCACCATAGCGACCTATTTTTTGGTGCCGATGGCGCATTTTCAAAAGTCCGCCGCTTAGCCCAAGCACTACCGCGACAACGCATCAGTTACAGCCTCGACTATATGCCCCAAAGCTATATCGAGCTCACCATCGCCGCTAACGAGGATGGCAGCCATAAGCTGGAAAAAAATGCCCTGCATATCTGGCCCAGAAAAGCCTTTATGTTGATCGCCCTGCCCAACTCAGATGGCTCATTTACTTGTACCCTATTTTTAAATCATGAGGGTGAGCTTTCATTTGAGTCCTTAGACAACAGGGAAAAAGTCGCAGGTTTCTTTGAAGATTTTTTTGCCGATGCGTTGCCTCTACTCGACAATCCTATCGATGATTTTATGCACAAATCCGCCTCTCCCCTTTGCCTAGTTCATATCTATCCTTGGGTGATAAATAACAAGGTGGGGCTCATCGGTGATGCCGCCCATGCCATGGTGCCATTTTATGGGCAAGGAATGAATTGTGGTTTTGAAGATTGCCGTATTCTCAACGAGTTAATCGACGAACATGAGCACGACTGGGATCATATATTGGCGGCCTATCAAACTGAGCGAAAGCCCAACGGCGATGCCATTATCGAATTAGCCAAACGAAATTTTGTTGAAATGAGTGATTTATCAGGCGATAGTGATTTCCTGTTACGTAAGAAGATTGAAAGCGAATTCAATAGGATGTATCCACAACTTTGGGTGCCTCTGTATTCGATGGTCACCTTCTCGCCCCATCAGTCCTACTCATCAGCACTGGCAATTGGAGATATACAAAATGAGATCATGGACGAGATCATGCAATTAAAGAATATCCACCAAGAGTGGCAAGCCCCCCATGTTTATCAATTACTGCATAAACTAGTATTAGAAAAGCTGGAGAGATAATCATGTCATGCCCACATAGCAGTAGCCCTAAGCCAGCAAATCGACCGAAACAAGTTGATAGCCGAGAGAATCCAAAATCGAGCCAAACTCGGGAGATGGAAGATTCTATCCATACCGATTTTAAAGATGATATGTCATACGGGGATTACCTTTGCCTTGAACAGGTTCTCTCTGCCCAGCGCCCTCAATCCGACGTCCCTGATGAGATGCTATTTATCATCATTCACCAAACGAGTGAGCTCTGGCTAAAGCTGGCGGGTAACGAACTCGACACCATGATAAAAAATGTTCAGGACGGTGACTTTAGCCACGCCTTTAAGGTGATCTCACGGGTAAAACAGATCTTAAATCAGCTGACCCAATCCTGGAACATACTCTCCACCTTAACCCCGGTCGATTATCTCAAATTCCGCGACTCCCTCGGTCACTCTTCGGGCTTCCAGTCCTATGGTTACCGCAAGATTGAATTTCTATTGGGCAATAAAAATGCCGACCTTATTCAGGTCCATGAGAGCGACCCTAAAGTACACAATGAGCTTAAAACCATACTCGAACAGCCCAGTCTCTACGATGAGGTCATCAAAGTACTACATAAACAGGGGCTGCCCATCGACGATAGCGCACTCAATCGTGACTTCAGCCAAAGCTATCAATCCAATGAGTCAGTATTAAATGCTTGGCTCAGCGTCTATCGCAACGCAGATGAGCATTTTGAACTCTATGAGCTGGCCGAGAAGTTAATCGATATCGAGGATGCCTTTCAGCAGTGGCGCTTTAAGCACATGTACACAGTGCAACGTATCATAGGCAACAAGATGGGCACAGGCGGTTCATCTGGTGTCAGCTTTCTTAAAAAGGCCTTGGATATCAGCTTCTTCCCTGAGTTATTTGAACTGCGGACACACCTTTAAATGTTGTCGCCGCTAGAAAAGGACAAGCTGGATAAAGCATCTCTTGAGATAGAGTACTCACCGAGCAGCTGTGTCGATGACATCATGATCTATATCCAGCAATATATAGATCAAAGCCAAATCGTCATCCAACAAGCAGTTGCTGACAACTCTGTACTCAGAGATCTTAAGTACGGTGACCTTCACTGTAAACATAAAGAGGATGAGGTGCTCGATCTCTTTCTTCCTGCTCTTCAAAGCGCCAAAGGCAAAGGGTCAGCTACCGTTCAGAAAAGAAAGCTGCAGGTCTTTATCCACGGCGGTTATTGGCAAGAACTCACCAAGAAAGAGTCCGCATTCGCGGCCCAAGCCTTTCAACAAGCTGGCCACTACTTTGCCGTGATCAACTACAGTCTCGCCCCCAAAGCCAGCCTGACTGAGATAGTAGACCAGAACCGTCGCGCCCTCGCTTGGCTCGCTGCGAACGCCGATAAACTCGGCTTCGATGCCAACGAGATCTACCTCTCTGGCAGTTCTGCTGGCGCACATCTCTGCTTGATGATGCTGCAAACCGATTGGCCAAGCTACTTGGCTAGCACTTACCAAGCAAATCTGCCAAACATTAATACCACTCTTAACTCAGAGCTGTCCTTTATCAAAGGCGTCTGCGCCGTCAGTGGCATCTACGATATTGAGCCTCTGCTGCACACCACTATTAATGATCCATTGCAGTTAACGGCACTTGAAGTCGAAGCTAACAGTCCGCTGCGTCATGCCACTCAGAATCATTGCCCTGTGATTATCGCCTTTGGTGATAATGAAACTAGTGAATTTAAGCGCCAAAGCTTGGCTATGAAAGCTCAACTTGAAGAACAAGGGTTTACTGTTACCTTCAGCGAGATAGCAGGCCGAAACCATTTCGATGTGATTTTGGATTTAGGTGTTGAAGGGGCTTGGTTATTTGAGGAAATGCTCAAACAGATGGATTAGAGAGCGTTCTCACCACTGGAAGAAGGACGGGCTTTGCCCTGCTAGGGCAGCACTACGTGCCTGCGAGAACGCTCGCAAGCTCACTGCTAGGATGCTTCGCTGCGATAAGTTCATAAGATAAATATTTACACCTCTGACTGTTACTCCTCTTCGTGGTTCTCTGGGTTCTGTGTGGTAGATAGCTTTGGTTTATCGTTAAAAAAGATCATTCTCACCACGGTGAATATGGCAAAGCCATAAGCTTATGAACGAGATACAGGGACTGTAGAACTGGCCTTAAACAGGGATGTTATTGCGCTATGCTCCACAGAGTTCACGGAGAAGAGCAGGAGGTTTTCAAAATGTTTAAAGCAGTTGCTCCTCTCCGTGGTCCTCCGTGCTCTCTGTGGTGAATAGCTTTTATCTTTTATATCAAACAAAAAAAGCCGGAGGTTTGAGTAAAACCTATTCACACTTGGTAACACTTCAACCATGAACTTGTGGTTACTTCTATGGCCTACTTATACCAAGCAGTATTGGAAAGTGAAGAGAACAGGGAGATGATTTGATGGGTAAATTGAAACGCTTTTGGAAAAATAACAAACAGCTATTCATTTTTATTATTCTAATGTCTGTTTTTAGAAGTGCTGTGGCTGATTGGTACACGGTACCCACGGGCTCGATGCAACCAACCATTAAAGAGGGTGACCGTATTATCGTGGATAAGATGGCCTATGACTTAAGGCTTCCCTTTACTCAGATATCATTGCTTAAAACCGGTGAGCCCAAACGTGGGGAAATTGTTGTTTTTGAATCAAAAGCTGCAAAGAATCGTTTAATAAAACGTGTTATTGGATTACCTGGCGACAGCATCAGCTTAAGTAATGAAGTACTGTCCATTAACGGTAATACTCTGAATTACTCAATAGTGACCCAAAATAATCAAGAACTGATTGCCGAGGAGAACATTAAAGGGTTAATCCATAAAATCCGCATTGAAAAAGGTGCTAGCGATGGTTTAAGCCATTTCAATACGTTAACTGTACCTAAGAATCGCTACATGGTTATGGGGGATAATCGTCGTAACAGTGCCGACTCTCGGGTCTATGGTTTTGTGCCGAGGGGGGAGCTTAAGGGCAAAGCAACCAATATCGCATTCTCACTCAATTATGATAACCACTATATTCCCCGAGAAGGTAGATTTTTCATCGACCTCTACTCGGAGCAAGATCTAAACTAGTCCCTCACAAATCCAATTACACACAAGAACAAACAGCTGTATAGCTTGATGTGAGAGCCTTACTCCGTTATATTCAATAAATGATTTTGTTAAGCAAATGCATCAAAGCCATTAATCACGCTTTTATAAGCAAACCCTAATAAAAAAGGTGGCTGTGTTATAAATCTGCGGTGGAGATGTGCAGCAAACGATCACAACATGAAGATTTTTTGGCTGGTGTTTGTAAGTAATAGCTTTCCTCCGTGGTTATCAGTGTTCTCGTTGGGAAATAGCTTATGCCTTTATATAAGGAGATATGATGATTTTAATCTCTTACAAACCTAATACATTTAAATACAAGATTACTTTTTACCTCTATAATGTCAGGTAATGATATATACATAGCAACTAAGTATTTGCTGTTAGCTTACACAAGCTTTACTATTTGAATTCACCAATAAGGTTTTTAATGACCATTAAAAAAATAGATCCAACTACGTTAGACTTTCTTCTCAAACTCAGACGCGCAAAACAGATCGATACGTTAGAAACCATGACGGAAGCACTAGAAAGACAAAATCCTCTGGCCAGCGATCAAGAAGCGATTGCTTTAGCTTGGGTGTTACGAGAAAAAGAGATTAAAACAGGAATTTCATCCATTTAACGATTTGAACACCTTAATTTTATCTTCCATTGAAATAAATTACGCCACTTATAGGGAACAATAAGCCTAGAAAACAAGCTGGATCCTGAAACCCGTTCAGGATGACGGCCAAGAACGTTTCCCTACAAGTATAAATACAAGTCACACTTGCTCCTCTGTCTTGGGTATCCAATCAAGAGATATATGCAATCTACAAAAGAATAACATTGGGCTGTATGAGTGCATTACAGATGGCATAAAGTGAACATGCTAAGCCGTATTGATAAACGAAACATAGAAAAGCCCATCCTTATACGCTTTTAAAGTGACCAATATTTAAGCCAGCACTATCTGCAAGCGGCATTCATCAGTTTAGGTGCTCTTTTAGCACTCCTCCTCGATCCTCGAACACATCCCATAAGACAAGCTGTCGCTATCATTGCAGGCGTCATAGCAGTGATCTTGGCAGCAACATTAGGCCTGACATTGGTAGGTCACCCTCATTTAGCCATCACCTATTTGCTCGTGTTTGGCTTTCTTGCTGGTCAACCTAAACCAGAGCATGCGTACTGGGGACTACTGGGTAAATATTTCGTCAGCGCCTTACTGCTCGCTCAACTTGGGTTCCCAGCATCGTTCGACATTGGATTATCCTACTTTTATGGGGCAGTATTTGCGTTGATACTGATCTTATTACAGGGATCAATCTATAAAACCCAAGAGATGGGAAATTCACCTAATGATGAACTTATGCAAATTATTAAGGGAGATACTAACGGTCCCCTATACGGATTAACACTGCCATTAACTATCCTTGCTGCCACGGTATCTGTCGACTGGTTACATGTTACTCAACCAGGTTGGGTTGGCCTAACAATTCTATTTGTCATGCATATCAATGACAGGTTGTCATGGCATCGTTTATGGGATCGAATATTAGGCACCTTGATTGGTATCATCATTGCTTATATTGGAGTGCGCTATGCTAACCAAATAAGCTTGGCCATCATGGTCGCTGTGTTTGCTTTTTGGATACCCTACAGTCTTAGAAAAAATTATATGCTGTTTAGCTTAACGATTACCGTCACTGTGATGGTGGTTATCAATTTTGCATTACTGCCAAATGGAGATTTAAACCTAATGCAATGGCGCTTTTATGACACTCTAATCGGTTGCAGTTGGGTAGCTATTGCCCTGCTTATTACTCATAACTTACATCGTCATTCCAACATTTAATGTGCCTTGCTTCGCTGTACAGAAGGACAGGCTTTGTCTACTAGAAAGGCACAGCAAGGGTGGCACTAGGTGTCTTTTGGTTATGTATTTTCAGCTGCATAAATCCAACAAGTACGCCCTGATGTTAGCTCAGCAGCAACCCTTTTGTAGTCATCAACTTCATAATCATCGGCTAAGACTAATTCCTTGTCCGAAAGTTCGAAAACAGTGCCAGTGACTTCATCTTCAATATTACCGCTATACCTTAATATTAGATGTACATCCTTGCCGCTTTCTCTAATAACCCTTGCATCAGTAATCGTTAGTCACTAACAATATACTTTGAAAGCACATCTTTGTGTCCTACTAACTCCCGGCCAAAGTTGGCTATCTGCACATTTTTTTGTTGCAAAGTTCCATAAGAAAACAATAACGCCATGTTCACCTCTATTATCACTTTCATTTTCGCCTGCTAGCATTGAAAGTGATCATTGCGTAACGAGCCTGTAGATTGATTCATTTAAGTTAATTTTTAACACAATCCAGTGACTGTAGCTTTAATATCACCCTGACACTCAATGCAGCTGTATTATTTGACTATGTCAAACACAACCAACTCTCCTTTTCCCGTTGTTATCTATATCTATTACTAAAGGCTACAAATAACTATCAACCAATGGCTTTACGAATCGTCAATGGTGAGGTTTGGCACTTTAAAAATATTAACGCCAGTGTAGTACAGCTATGTGAAGATGAATCTTTTAGATTCAGTTATTTAGACTATTTTTCTGAATACCCTCAATTTGATGAGTTTGCAACTCATGCTGTGGCAAAGGCAAAAACAGAGTGTTTATTTTCACAAGACTTCAATAATAATGAAGGACAGCGTAATACGTTATATGTTTCAGTATTGCCTTGGATAAACTTCACCAGCTTTCAACATGCCACCCATTTACCGAGTGAAACGGGTATTCCTAAGTTGGTATTTGGTCAATTTAAGAAGAGTACAGGTACTATGCCATTATCAATAGAGGTCCATCACGGTTTAATGGACGGTGTGCATGTCGCAAAATTTGTGCAGCTATTACAGGATTATTTTAACAATCCACATCTGCATTTAACGTGATTTTTGAGACAAGTTAACGGTGTAGACGTAATAATGTAAGCTTAGAGGTGCAGCTTATAAACTTACCCAAAATAACGGGAATAAATGCGACTGCGAGTTTCTAAAATAGGGAGGCTATTAGCTAACATAATATGCCTTCCAATATGGCCACCCAAGATTATTCCACTTTCTAGTGCTCCTCCAATAAGAATATGAACCTTCTTGGTATTACGAACAATAAAAGCTCTATTCAGTCTAAATTCTTCATCTACGACCCAAATAAATACAATTCAATTCAATCAATAAACAACAGAACTACCGAGCATTAGTTCGGAATTAATATGCTAAATAATAAGATTTAGTAGCTAAGCGGTTTTATTAGGTACTACCCAGCCATCGTCGGCAATTAGCAGCCCCTTGTCTGCGTTTACGCTCCAAATGTTCGCTATAAATACCTAACGCTTCAAGTGTTCCTACTGGACCTTTAAATAATCGACTAAAGTCGGTCGTCAATTTTATCCAGTTTTTTAGTGGAACATTTATTCTCATTAGCATCTGCAGTGAGGTATCACTTATCATTCCACATTTGTCATCTCGAATAACTCTTCCGGTTTCATCAACAAGTTGCAGATAATCATTGATCTCGAACAACAAACCTTTTGCTATCCCCCTAGATTCATTACCTACAAAGGGCAATAGAACGCTCGGTTGTTCTCCGTTAAGAGCAGATTTAATCCTAAGTTGAATACTGGTGTGGTCTGAATGTTCAGTACTATCAGCCATTTTCGCGCGAATGGGATTTAAATCGACATAAGCCATACAGGCCAAAACAGCAGCGTCATCGAGTAATGCTTGAGATTTGAAACGGCCTTCCCAAAAACGGCCAGTACATTTGTCCTCTTTATTTGCCATGCGAGCTATCGGTTCGTTAAGTGCCCTCATAAACCAAGAAATATCACTTAATCGACTTCGATATTGAGCAATTGATTGCTTCAAATTATTGACCTCAGTAGTTTGTATTACTTCACCTTTAGCAAACTTCTGAGTGATATATGTACCTTTGAACAACTTATGCCAATGCTCGACTACCTCTCTATCTGTCCAAGCATTTGCTTCATAGATATCCAGTTTCAACACCAAGTGAAGATGATTTGACATAATCGCAAAAGCGCTAATGTCTATAGCGAAGACACTGGCTAACTCAAGCAATCTCGCTTCAACCCAACCTTGGCGATGCTCATAGGACTTCCCTGTATATTTATCGATACCTGTGAGCCATGATTTTCGTACGCATCTGGACACGCAATGATAGAAAGGAGTATCTTCCACACTGATTAATGTACTTCTTGGTCTAGCCATAACAACCTCAACCTAACGATGATAATTAAAGCTTAGACACCGGTTGATAATTCAGCGAATAAAGATGGGTGTCATGATTAGAAGGGTTGCGTAACGAGTCTGCAGCCGCGTACTGAACTTGTTTTGTTGTTCCTCACCAATTACAGCCCAGAATCTGGCTAGTGAACCAGCCTAAACTAGAACACCTCACTTCTCATTGCTCAACAATTTACTCGGTTAAGTTTATCGCCAGTAATTATTTGCAATAGCAATCGTTTTAAACTCTATTGCAACTAGCTCTGCCGAATACATTAATAGTTGAGGGTTATCGATATATTTTTGCCTAATCGCCATCTTCATTTTCGGATCTCGTACGATAGTTCCGATGGTTTTTCTCACCATTTTCATAGCAAGCGCGCGTCCTTCAAGCGGTGTGTTGGTGATCAGACTTGGCATGTAGTCTTCAGCCTTTTTCTCATCAGCTGCATATACAACCTGAAAAGGTGCAATTGATAAAACGGATAGAAACAAAATATTTCTTAAATAGTAAAACATAATAGAGCCTCTTAATATAGTATCGATTCGACACCTAACTTATAAGGATACTCTCAAAGAGTCAATAACAGAATTTTTACATCATAAGTATTTATACCCATCCACATAGAAACAGCCATCAACCTTCATTGATGACTGTTGTATTTTTAATCAGCTCAAGCAGTTTGAGTTATCCAGCCACTTCAGCGAGTTTTCCTCGGCTGCTCTGGCTCACGTAAATCATCCACAATATCTTTATAGAGCTCCGGATACTTATCTTCGACATAAGTATCGAGTGTTAACCTTTGTTCGACCAAACGGCTCTCTTGTTGCCAACGGCCCCATATTTGAGATTCACTGCCGACTAAATACTCTATTAATGCTTTAGGCTGAACAATATCGACGCTATCCTCCTCCATCATTAACTTTTGAGCAGTAAAAAGCTGTTGATCATATTGCGCGGCTAGATATTGAAATAGGCGTTGCTCATAGTAATGAGAAATTATCTCGGCATACTCGGCCAATATTGTTTCGTTGTGATCATCAACAATTACTACGGCCATCTTGTTGGCCTTGCAATCCCCTGGTGTATGGACATTGGTTTCACCCAACTGTAAACCCGTATCTATATCGTCATAAAAACCGTATGAAACCAACTTGTATTGACGACATTGCTTTAGACTTCCAAAAGAGAAAATCGACCCTGATGGTGCAGGCTCAACATCCAACCATCCTCGGCCATGATCAGAGCTAGTCCATGAGGCTGGCGGCTGATCTCTTTGGGAGCAAATAGAGTTCATCGAAGTCATATTGCCTAGCTTTTTATAACAAGTTCGCACAAACTCAAATGCAGCGGGGTTGGTATAGGTCACTTCGACATCAATTGAAGCTTCATATTTAGACGCCCCAGGCGCAACGTCCACGACAGATATATTACTGATCAGCACATCCGGTTCAGGCTCAGGTAGTGTGGATTGTTTGTAAGTCCCGATCTTACGCCACTTGGCATTTTTCCATTTACCACGCCAGTTTTTCTTTTCACAGTAACACCACACCTTAAACTTGTATTCAGTATCTGAATTCAAGCCCGTGGCGGTATAGCTATTTGGAATAGAAAAGTCTTCCACACCACCACACACATTCAAGGTAGGAGTCTTGCGATAGCAAACTTTATAGTTAGCGCCTACGTGATTATAATTACCGCTGGGCACCGTCCAAGTGACTGATATGGCACTATCATCACTACTCGTTGACCATACTGAACCAATTCCTCCTGCAGCATTGGCCCCACCACACATCATAAGAAGTAACAGCGATAAAGATAGCTTGCTGGCTCTGACACCTTGCTTAAATTTAGCCCTAATGCTTAGCATCGTCGCCACGGCGATCTGCCATATATCCACAGTTATATTATCCTTCATACCCCTTGCCCTCTTTTGAAAACTAAAGTGCCAAGATATATTCATAATGCTGGAACACTGAAGCCATTTCCGGGGCAATACAGGGTGAATAAGGTAAATAATGGGAAAGAATTAACGAAACATGAGTTAGAAAGTCGTTAACGTTTGCCCCTGATTAGACCTGAATATGAAAAGCGAGAGATGATACCAATTCCACTAAATAAGTGATCAATTCAAGGCGCATTGATGAAAAAATGGTTGATCCCTTTTAAGTCAATGCAAAGCAGAAGTGGAATGCCTGAGTGGCTCACGTAGTGCGGAGGTCAAAGCCCTTTATGCTACGTTAGAGGCTTTCGATATACGACTGCACGGTCTATTTTGTTCCATACAAAATGAGACATTTCCTCCTTCCTTGGAGGTCAGATACAGAAGGTAGGGCGAAGCACGACTGAATGGATTCAGGAGGTAGAGTAACGCAGGAGCAGTTACCGAGGATGCCAAAGCCGAGAATAACTATTAGCTTCAAGCATCTGTAAGCCACATGGATGTGGTGCATGTCGATATTGCACGACTATAGAGATATAGGAGGTAGAGCATTGTCAGAAATAAATGCCGAGGAGCAATATATTGACCTTGCCTACAGGGCTTTGAACTCCCGCTGAAAGATCACATTATTAGTGGAATTGGTATTAAATATAAGGCCGCGAATAGACGGCCTTATATTTTGGATTACTTAGCTGATCATATTTAGCGAATTAATAGACTTTAGCGACAATTTTATCACTGACAATATTGCCTTTAGAGTCTTCAATCCACACGGTAGACTTATATTTGCTGAGTTCGCCAGTCACATTGTATGTTTCATTTGCGATTGGATTGAATGATACGTTACCTGAAACTAACAAATTCTCACCAACCAAGGTTTGGCCATCAATCATAAACTGAACAAAACCAGCAATGGTAAATTGTTGCTCTTCGGTCATGACTGATCGAGTGACCATATAGGGCGTTATGACCTCTTTTCGGCCAGAGTTTTGTAGTCGAGTTCGGTAGCTAGCATTTTCAATTACCTTCTCATCTACCTGTGTCAATACAAAAAAGTGAGCCTTGGGTCCAGTGTGATGTTTATATGTATCATTCACACTCGCCGTCGTCCCTGAATATCCCTCAGGTATTGATGACTGAAAACTCATACAACCCGCTAAGTTAAGTAAAATAATACTTATCGCAATACTTTTAAATTTCACGTTTAATTTACTCCATCAATTTAAAAAACCACACTTGTAATATGTATAATTTATTGATTTAGATGAATATGATAAACAACCTCTGTAAGCGTTATGCGAAATAGAAATCTGTTCGCGATCTTGAAATGTTATCTACATATTCAGCCAGTTACAATTTAACTCTACATGACGTTTTTTTACTTAACAAGTTCGAATTTGTATCATAATAGCAACCAATTCAACTTATTGCTAACATTCGTATTTGGTAATATATTTAAGAGCAAGCCCCCATGCTAGCTGCGAAGAAGTGCAACCCATTCGACAAAATAATCATGCAGAACTGGTGTTACGCAAAAAATACAGGTAGGGGAGTCATACCAACAAAAGACGCGGTGAATGGTAGACAAAAAATCTTCCACCATGGATGGCAATAAACTTGATGACAGAAACCTGATAGATGATAAAATGTCGACCAATTTTATTTTCAGTACTGGATATCGGTAATGCGCGTTAGCAAGTACCTGCTTTCAACTCAAAAAGAGACCCCTGCAGATGCAGAAGTGGTCAGTCATCAATTAATGTTACGTGCCGGCATGATCCGTCGTAACGCTTCAGGCCTTTACAGCTGGTTACCGACAGGACTTCGCGTTCTGCGCAAGGTAGAAGCCATTGTCCGTGAAGAGATGAATAAAGCCGGTTCTGTTGAAATTCTTATGCCTATGGTTCAGCCTGCTGATCTTTGGGTTGAAACAGGCCGTCTTGAAAAATTTGGTCCTGAGCTGCTGCGTTTCCAAGACCGTCACAACCGTGATTTCGTGCTTGGCCCAACTCACGAAGAAGTGATCACTGATATCGTGCGTAAAGAGGTCAACTCTTACAAGCAGTTGCCACTGAATCTATTTCAAATCCAAACTAAATTCCGCGATGAAGTGCGTCCACGTTTCGGTGTCATGCGTTCACGTGAATTCTTGATGAAAGATGCTTACTCTTTCCACTTAGATCAAGAGACGATGGATGAAACCTACGAGACAATGTTCCAGGCATATAGCAATATCCTTAATCGCCTAGGTCTAGCGTTCCGTCCAGTCATGGCTGACACAGGTTCTATCGGTGGCAGTATGTCACACGAGTTCCATGTATTAGCTAACAGCGGTGAAGACTTAATTGCTTACTCAACTGAGAGTGATTACGCAGCCAATGTCGAAAAATGTGAAGCACCAATGCCTTCTGAAACTCGCGCTGCTGCCACTCAAGAGATGAGCTTGGTTGATACGCCTAATGCAAAAACCATTGCAGAATTGGTTGAGCAACACGGTATCGCTATCGAAAAGACAGTAAAAACCCTTATCGTTAAAGGCGCAACAGAGGAAGCACCTTTAGTTGCCCTTGTTATTCGTGGTGACCACGACCTTAACGAAGTTAAAGCTGAGAAAATTGCTGCAGTACTGACGCCGTTTGAATTTGCAGACGAAGCTGATATCCGTAAAGCGATTGGCACAGGTCCAGGTTCTATCGGTCCTGTTGGTCTTGAGATTCCTGTCTATATCGATCATGGCGTGAACGTGATGAGTGATTTTGGCGCAGGTGCAAACCAAGATAACAAACATCTGTTTGGGATCAACTGGGAACGCGATCTTCCACAGGCTGAAGTATTCGATCTCCGTAACATTATCGAAGGTGAGCCTAGCCCATGTGGTAAAGGCACAATCGCCCTACTTCGCGGTATTGAAGTCGGTCATATCTTCCAGCTTGGAGACAACTATTCTAAAGCCATGAACGCTAACGTACTCGATCACAACGGTAAGGCTAAGACCTTACTTATGGGTTGTTACGGTGTCGGCGTTAGCCGTATGGTTGCCGCTGCGATTGAGCAGAATCACGATGACCGCGGTATCACTTGGCCTGATGCGATTGCACCGTTCCGCGTTGGTATCTTACCAATGAACATGCATAAATCTCATCGCGTTCAAGATATGGCCGAACAGCTATATCAAGATCTGAACGATGCGGGTATCGAAGTGCTGTTTGATGATCGTAAAGAGCGCGCTGGTGTGATGTTTGCCGACATGGAATTGATTGGCCTACCTCACGTTGTCGTGATCGGCGATCGTAACATAGATAACGGTGTATTTGAGTATAAGAACCGCCGCACCGGAGAGAAGCAAGAAGTCCCATTCGATCAAATTGTTGAGTTTTTAAAATCAGCTAAATAAACTTTATCTTTTAGATAGTTTTTCTAGCTCCGTTAATAATGCCACTCAATTGAGTGGCATTATTTTTTACAGAGAATTGGGATACGCTACCTCAACACCTCTCCGGCTAATGTGCCTGTATATTGCTGTTTGTCTATCGCTAGCTGGCCATTGATGAGTACAGTTTCAACCCCTGTTGAGTAACGGTTCCAGTGAGAAAAATCAGCTTGTGCACGGTAGTTCTCTGTATCTAGAATAACAATATCAGCAAACATACCGACGCCCAGCTCCCCTCTGTTTTTCAAACCTAATATCTCTGCGGTTTTAGTTGAGCTCTGGTAGATAAACGCCTCAAGGGTTAACAGCGGATTGTGCTTAACATATTGCTGGTATTTTTGCGGGAATGAAGCGTATTTTCTCGGGTGACCATCGGTGCCATCTGATGAGGTAACCACCCAAGGTTTAACGATAAAGTTCTCTAGATCTTGCTCTGACATATTGAAAGAAGCCACCCTCACCTCACCACGTTGCACCAGTTCAATTGCCGTATCCACTTCAGATTTCCCCAGTGCTATAGCTATCTGTTCTAAGGTTTTTCCGACCAATTGTTGATCCTTAAATGCCGTAATAAGCAGGGCTTTACCACCGCCTCGTCGGCGCAAGTTCTCAGTGATCTTACTATTGAGTTGCTGATATAAATGAGGGGTATTTAAGCGTTCGAAAAAGGCTTTCTGTGAATCCGCCATCACCCATTTAGGCATAACGGCATTATGTAACTTGGTGCCAGATGCAAGCCAAGGGTATTGATCCGCCGAAATAGAGATGCCCTGAGATTGCGCCAACTCTACCTTGGCAATAACAGCCTCACTTTGTCCCCATACATCGACTCCCAGTGCTTTTAAATGAGCAAGGTGCAGATGAATATTGGCCTGCTTTGCAATCGCAATCGCTTCATCAACGGCGGATAATAAACCGATACTAAAACTACTCTCATCACGCAGGTGAGTGTCATAGATGCCATGATATCGAGCAGCCACTTTCGCCAATGCAATCACCTCATCGGTGTCGGCATAGTTCTGTGGTACATAGTAAAGCCCAGCTGAAAACCCCAAAGCCCCCTGTTCCATCGCCTGTTCAACCAGTGACTTCATGCCATTAAGTTCTGTTGTGGTGGACTTTCGCTTTGCTTTGCCCATCACTTGTTGGCGCACAGCGCCATGGCCCACCAGCATGCCCACATTGGTGCCAATGCCATTGACTAACAAATGTTTACTGAGCTTATCAATATTGGCACTGCCATCACCATCATTGCCCACGATAACCGTAGTCACGCCTTGAGTTAGATAATTGAGGTTATGATTATTATCGTGACTTTTAAGCTCGGCTAAGGCATGGGTATGGGGATCGACAAAGCCTGGGCTCACCACTTTGCCTTTGGCATCAATAACTCTTTTCGCCTTTACTTGTTTACTTCCTCTTGGATAGATATCACAAATGATGGCGCCACAAACCGCTAAATCCATTAACTCTAAGCGTTTATTTTTACTATTAAACACCTGACCTGAGTGGATCAAAATATCCACCTCAGCAAGCTCAGTGGATGATTGACGCGGTAATGGGCTCTCACTTGAACATCCCACCAAAGCGGGCAGCAAGACTAAGATAAGTAAGTACGGATTTCTAATCATATCAAGGTTCACTCTACTGGTTTCGAAGCGAGCATGGTCTGCATCAGGCTGTTTGCGGCATTAATCGCGAGGTTATCGATAAAGCGTCTGTTAGTGTTATCCCCCACCTCATAGGTGATGGCATGGACTCGATACTTGTCGGCAATATACTGCTTAAATACACCCATATCTGGATTGTTACCAGGTTGTTGAACCACCTTAAAACTGGCGTATTGGCTGTCTAAATCACCTAACCAGTGCTCTACCATCTGTGGGTTTTGTAACCCGTAATCCTTTGGCATGGTATAGAAGATATCTTTTCGAGTGGAATGAAAATCCACCGCAAAGTGAACCTTGTCTCCCGACGCAATCAAACGTTCAAGATAGCTTGCCACGACACGGGTTTCTGCCTGCTTAAATTTGCCCCAATCTCTGTTCAAATCAATGCCATTGGCATTATGACGCCAATTACCCACCTCTACGCCGTCAGGGTTCAAATTTGGAATGATGACAATGTTAAATCTCTGTCTAAACTGCTTAGCAAGTTGAGTGTTCGACAGTAACACCTCACTAAAGGGAAACAGTGCCATGGCGCCTGTCAGCTCGGGCGGATGTTGACGACCGAGTACCAATAGCCACTCCTTAGCCTCTTTGTTAGTATTCACTTCTAGCTTCATAATAGGACGCTGCTCAGTAGACAAACCAAGTAGCTCATGGCTTGCCTGCCCTTGAGCCATTAACGCCTCCCCCCAATATAGATAATCTTGATTATCAATGATCTCTTGGCCTGCCACCCAAATAGGTTGGTCAGTGGCAGTAAAGTGCATCTTTAACTGTTGATTTCTCAACGTGTATTCTTTAAGTGACCAGCTCTCACCGTCACGGCTTACTTTGGGTAAATATCGATGCTTGCCCCCTTCAACCTCCATCACAATATCCACCTCTTGGGGGGAGTCGGTCACCAACTTAAAGGCGTACCAAGCACTGTCATTAATCGGTGTATTTTCAGGGCTTAAGGTCAGTAAAAATCGTGTTTCACTGAGCTGCTGACAACGGTCAAGCCGACCCGTTGAAAAGTCAGTATCAAACTTAACATTGTCGAACTGACAGCGATTGTTGGTAGCAGTAGAGGCGCTCTGGCAAGCGGTAAAAAAAAGCAGGGATAATGCAATATAAAAAACAGTCGTAACTAATTTATAGGGTAGCAACATAACAGGACCTATATGCAAAGAAGCATGGCCCAAAAGGGCCATGCTTTAAATCAAGCTAGAATGACTTACTAAAGCTCATGTAAAAATATCGACCACGGTTTGAATGCAAACTGCCGAAGTAACCATGCGCTAACTCATCGGCCAAAGGTGGCTGTTCATCAGTGATATTTCTGACGCCTAAACGCAGCTTACTATTATCAAGGAAATGAGCCCCTTTAAAGCGATAATCAGCATAAAGGTTAATGGTTTCAAAGTTGTCGACGGGCAGCTTAATGACCTCATCATTGTCATCGGTATAGGTGGTACTTGTATCAATCACATCACTGATATAGTTGTAACTTACCCCTGCACCGATTTGATCTAAACGCCAATTAATTTCAGCTCTTCCACGCCACTCAGGGCGGCCATTTTCTTTGATTAGGTCACCCGCACCCGCTACGGTTCTATCAGCAGGAACCGCTGGATTACCCGCCTCCTGCGCCGCAATCAGCTCAGCTGAAATGGGGTCTGCATCCTGATAAAACTTAATCAGATGAGCCACATTAGCTGAGAAATCCCATTCACCGATATCCGTTTCGAGTGAATATAGGAAACTGAAATCAACACCTTCAATATCACGAATGTTCAGGTTTAAATAATCGTTATTGATCTGTATCACTTCCATGGTGCTGTCATCACGGATCACCGCAGGATTTGATGATCCTTGACTGCGAAGTAGTGAGTCATAGAGCAGATGAGACGAGCCAGGTAAGATACCGACAATGTTCTTCTGCTCTATCTGCCAGTAATCTGCCGTAAAGGTAAAATTACTGGTTGGGTTAAACACAAAACCAATTGAGCTATTCACCGACTCTTCTGGTTTTAGATCGGTGGAGCCGCTGCGAATATCGATGATGCCATAAGTCTCATCCAATATAGGATCATAGAGTCCATTACTTCTTGGCACCCCTTCGGCACTCACTTGTGGCAGACCTGGCGCTCTAAATCCACCAGCATAAGAAGCACGAATACTTAACCAATCAATCGGTTCCCAGTAAAGCGCTACTTTAGGTTTAGCGGCCGAGCCCACATCGGAGAAATGTTCATAACGTCCAGCTATCTGTAACTCGATGTATTGTGAATAAGAATCCAATAGCGGGATTAACAGCTCAGCATAAACTGAGGCAACGTTTCTTGCGGCATCTGAGTTTGGCGTATGACTTGAACCCAAAACATCGCTGCCAGAAAGTTCTTCGCCGGTGACCGAGTCAATAAAAGGGTTACTGCCATTTAACAGAGGATCACGAATATCTTCAAAGGTTTCTCTGCGGTATTCCACACCCATCGCAAGCCCTATATCACCTGAAGGCAAGCTCCAGAGTTGACCGTTACTCACCTTAAAGTCCACCGACGCTAAGCTCGTTTTCCCGTCACGTTGCACATCAACCATAAACTGATCGATCACCCCTTGAGGGTTTAACGTTCCATCCCCTGCATTGAGATTATTGATATCCCCGCCGTTAAAGATATTGTAAGCAAGATCAGGATTGGTACTGTTTACCGCGGCTTGAAATTTACTTGCCTGCACACGATTAGCAATATCGTTAGTTTCAGCTGCTGTATAGAACATCGCACTGTTCCAGTCCCAGTCACCAAAGTTGCCATCAAAACCTGCCAGAATACGGTAACTGGTATTTTCCACATGAATCATTCTCGGCCCTGCATCTATCGGACGATAACGTCGAACGTCCACATCCTCTCCAAACGGGTTGTAGTAGGCATTCTCATCGATGGTAAATCTCTGAGCCGTTAAGTTACCAGCCTGCTCACGGGTTCGTTCTGAATTAGCCTTGTAATAAGTAACTTCTGAAAAGAACTCCAGAGAATCACTTAACTCATGGGTTGCGTAACCATAGAAGTTGAGTCTATCGACATCTGAAACCAAAGAGCGGGTGGTACCACGATCGAAACGCAACTCTCTTGATAGGCTGCCTTTATCGGCGCAGATCCCATTGCCTAGATCCTGAACACATCCATCCATGCTGTCGGGCTGAATGTGAAAAGTTTTTAACGAACCACTTCTAAACTCCCCCCAAGGAGTTGTGGTGGTACGGTTATCAAGCTGAGTATCACCAATAAAGCCTGCGGGCAGTGTAGGATACTCACGTAGATCATGGCTTTTGGCATAATCTCGCTCAGATGCCATCATGCCTTCTCTGTCAAAATAACTTAATGAGCCAGTAAGGTGGGTCTTGCCTTCGTTAAGTGATACCCCGCCTAAATAGCTTACTGTTCCTTCCCGCAAAGAGGTGCCTTCAGAACCCCCATAGGAGAAAGAAACTTTATGTCCTTCATAGTCATCTTTTAATTTATAGTTAACCACGCCAGCAACGGCATCTGAGCCATAAATAGCAGCGGCACCATCACGCAACACCTCTACTGAACGCAAACCAGAAATAGGAAGTGCGTTTGAGTTAACCGTTGTGACTGGCACAAAGTTTTCGGTCTGAGTGCCTGGATGAGTAACAACACGACGACCATTGAGCAAGGTTAAGGTATTGCCAGTCCCTAGCCCCCTAAGGTTGATCGACGCCACATCTCCGCGGGCATCATTAACGCCACCATTACCAGTTGACGCGCCAAAATTAACCTCCCCCATCTGCGGAATTTGGCGTAAAAGGTCATCGCCTGACATCGCCATTGTGTTTTCAATATCTTCCTCTGTCAGTGTGGTCACAGGGAGTGAGCCACTGTCGACAGCACGTTTAATGTTGGAGCCAACCACACTCACACGTTCAATCGATTTCTCCGCAGTCTGTTTATCTTCTTCCTCAGCAGCTAGCGCATTTGCCGCTAATGCACTGCATAGGCAGGCACTTAAATAACTTAATTTCAGTCCAACACCATAGCTCTTCTTATTATTGTTCATTTAGCTTTTCCCTTCCTATTTTACCTAGCTCACTTCATACCGGCTTTATCTGTTATTTCCTGACACTTACACTGAATAAACTCAGATAACATTACAAATACCAGTTGCTAACCATGGTATAACCTTAGGTTATACTTTTGTAGCGAAATAAGTCGAGAAATGTTAATTTAACTCAGTAAACTTGATCTCAATAATTAAAAATATAAAAGAGACGATGATGAGAAAAAACCAGACAACAGCACTTTTTATGCTGATATTTGGCCTGCTTGCAGGTATTTTTTGCCACCACTATATCGATAAGCAGTGGTTAGAAAGAGCTGTTAGCTATGAACTTTATTCGAACCTCGATGATCAACTCGCTTATAAATTTAAAGGCAAGGAGATACTCGTAGGAGAACTGACTCCCTATCAACTCTCCCCTTTATCCCAAGAAAATCTAGATAAGCTTGAAGCTGAGCCGAGTATTGAACAACAGTGGGTACAGGACTCTCAAGGATCAATACGCCTACTCAAACCTGCATTTCACTTTGGGATCTGGTCGCTACTGCCCGCTTTCATTACGGTCTGTTTATGCTTACTGACCCGTGAACCGCTAGTATCACTATTGACTGGCATCATAGTGGGGGCGTTTATGTTGGGACAATTCGATGTCGTCGATAAAGTCCTCATTCCAAACTTAGCCAGCGAAGGTACGGCGAGCTTATTACTGCTCTATCTGTGGCTACTGGGAGGACTGTTAGGGATCTGGACCAAGACTGGCGCGGCACAAGCCTTTGCTGATTATATGGCCAAGCATTTTGTTAAAGGGCCTAAAAGTGCCAAATTAGTCACTTGGTTTCTTGGAGTGCTCTTTTTTCAAGGTGGTACCATGAGTACCGTGCTTGTTGGCACAACGGTACGACCTTTAGCTGACAAAGCCAAAGTGAGTCACGAAGAGATGAGCTACATTGTTGACTCTACCGCCTCTCCCATCGCCGCAGTGCTCGCTTTTAATGCCTGGCCCGCTTATGTTCAAGCACTCATTTTTGTACCAGGTGTGACCTTTCTTGCGACTGAATCGGATAGGTTGAGTTTCTTTTTTAGCAGCATCCCCTTTAGTTTTTACGGTATTTTTGCCGTCATAGGCACCCTACTACTCAGCTTAAACATCACCAAGTTTTCGGGTAAACGCATTCAACAAGCTCACCAAAGAGCAGCAACAACAGGCGAGCTTGATGCACCTGGCGCTAGGCCTTTGAGCGCCAAAGAGCTACAAGCAGTTGCAGTACCAGCCAATTATCGACCCAATATGCTGGAGTTTGTTGTCCCTCTAGTCTGTCTAATTGGTATCGCGATAGGCACTTTTGTTGCATTAGGCTCACCTAAAGTTAACTGGGCATTCACCGCTGCACTGTTACTTTCTAGCGGTATCGCGTTGTTCAAGGGAATGAGCTTGAACGATCTCATTGATGGCTTTGGCACAGGACTTAAAGGCGTCGTACTCGCTTCAGTGATTTTAATGTTAGCGGTGATCATCGGCAGCATTAGTAAGCAAATTGGTGGCGGTCTGTACCTAGTGTCACTGTTGGCCGAGCAATTACCCTATTGGCTGGTACCATTGACCTTACAGCTGATCACCATGCTCATCGCTTTCTCTACTGGTACCAGTTGGGGAACTTACGCTATCGCATTTCCCCTAGCGATGCCGCTGGCATGGGAAATATCTCAAGTTCAAGGGTTGGCTAACCCAGAGCTTTATTTAATGGTCTGCTTTGCCACAGTATTAAATGGCAGTATCTATGGCGATCAATGCTCCCCAATCTCAGATACTACCGTATTGAGCGCCATGACGACTGGCTGCGATCTTATGGACCATGTAAAATCCCAAATCGTCCCCGCGTCACTTGCGGCCGCGATGGCTGCAATCCTTTGGACTGCTTTGGTGTACTTCTTTGTTTAAGGCAAAGGGGGATTTATTCAATTATAAAGAGGTAAATACATGAGACTGAGACACATAGAGATATTTCACGCCATCTATACCACTGGCTCTATCACCAATGCAGCAAAAATTCTGCATGTGTCTCAACCCTCAGTCAGTAAAGTGCTGTCACACGCCGAGCTGCAGTTGGGGTTTCAGCTCTTCAACCGAGTAAAAGGGCGATTGACGCCCACCGAGGAAGCAAAAATATTGTTCGACGATGTTGATAAGATCTATCAACAATTGAGATCGATTAAAAACACCGCTAACAATATTAAAAAGTCAGAGTTTGGTAGTATCAAAATTGGGCTTACACCAGCACTCGGTTTTGACAGTATTCCAGCCGCTGTGGCCAACTTTCATCGTGACCACCCGGCAGTGAATATTCAGTTGCAGACTATTCACAATGAATCAGTGATGCACACCTTGCTCGAAAGAAAGTGCGATCTTGCCATTGTCTTCTCCCCGGATAAACAACCCGGCCTCAATGAGATAGAGCTGGCGCGTTCAGAACTCACCATCGTTTACCCCAAGGCACTGTTTCCACACTGTCCCACTAAACTGTCCTTCGCAGAGCTGAGCAAACATGAATTTATCGACATTGGGGATAGTGGCCCACTTGGGGATCTACTCTGGACTCGAATGCTTGAAGAAAATGTCAACATAACCCCGAATATTAGAGTTCAAACCTACTTCATTGCAGCCAGAATTGTGGCACAAAATATTGGCCTATGTGTGGTCGATAAATTTACTGCCCTTGGCAATTTATCCCCAAATACAGCAATGGCTTCATTCGACCCACCATTAGAGTTTAGTATCAGTGCGTTACACTTAGAGAACAGCAATTTATCTTCCGCTAACAAAGCGTTTTTAAATTATTTAACCAGTGTAATATCATAGCGTTACCACAACCTATAACCTTAAGTTATAGTCATGATAACTCTTTCAAATTTATCCAGATTATAGATCCGCTAAGCTGTAATTAATAACAATTACACTTAATAACAAGGGTCATCATCCCATGATAAAAGCTCCCTATCTCCTCTTTATCGGCGATGCAACAGACAAACTATCGATCAAAATGGCACAAGGCGCTGTCGACTGGAGTCCAGAGCAGTGCTTAGGCGAACTCAGCGTTACAGGCTGCACCGTCACAACCGGCCTACCACAAATGACCATAGCTCAAGCTGCAACAATGGGGGCTAAATCGTTTGTGTTAGGCTTTGCCAATAGCGGTGGCGTACTCGACGCCAAATGGCACGAAGTGATTAAGCAGGCACTCGAACAAGGGTTAGATATTGTCAGTGGATTACATGAAAAGTTAGCCAATATTGAAGTATTAGCTCAACTTGCAGATAACTTAGGCAGGCAACTTATCGATATCCGCCACCCCCAGCAATCATTTAAAACTGGCACTGGCGAAAAACGCAATGGTAAACGCTTACTTACCGTGGGAACGGACTGCTCAGTAGGAAAGATGTACACCTCTCTTGCCTTAGAAAAAGAGATGAGAGCCCAACAACTTGATGTTGACTTTAGGGCCACGGGTCAATGCGGGATCCTGATAAAAGGTCAGGGAGTGGCTATCGACTGTGTCGTATCTGACTTTATCTCTGGTGCAACGGAATCATTATCCCCCGATAACAGGAGTGAACATTGGGATATTATTGAGGGACAAGGCTCGCTATCACACCCTGCATTTGCCGGTGTCAGCTTAGGCTTACTCCATGGATCACAGCCCGATGCAATCGTAATTTGTCATGCCCTTAATCGCAGCCATATGCGTGGACTGCCTAATAGTCAGTTCCCCTCAATAGCTGACACCATCAACTTAAACTTACAGGCCGCTAGGCTCACTAACCCCAATGTTTATGTCGCTGGTATCGCAATAAACACCTCAAGTGTCACTATCGATAAGGGGCAAGAGATCTGCCGTGCTATCGGCCAAGAGTTCGGCTTAGCCTGCGCTGATCCTCTGCGTGATGGTGTTGCAAGTATCGTTAATCATTTACAACAACCCCCACCTAAGGTAACGACGGCTAATGATGGCTCGCTGAAAAATCACCCAGCAGAAATAACAGACATGGCGAAAAGAGCATGATCAGTTCAACTAAACTGCTCCACTTCTACGGAGAGGATTTTGAGCTACTCGCCGTTCAACAGTCAATTCCTCTTAAACAGGTATTTAGAATTGCTCGCGGTGCAAAAAACACCGCACAAGTGATTGTGGTCATCGTTAAATACCAAGGACTTATCGGATGGGGCGAGTCAGTCCCCTATCGTCGATATGGTGAAACTGTTGCGAGCGCCATATTGGCCATCAAAGCCGTCTGTACTCATGCTAAACAGTTCACAGAACTTGCCGACGCTATCTCAACCCATAGCCAAGGCGCTGCGCAAAATGCACTGGACTGTGCCTATTTAGATCTCCAAGCTAAAATAACCGGTAAAACAGCAAATGTTCGCTTTAATCTGCCAAACACACGAGCAGTGATAACAGCCCAAACCTTGAGCATAGACACCCCAGAGGCAATGGCCGAAGCAGCTAGACTGTTAATAAAGTCGCCACTCATTAAGGTTAAACTCGACAATATCGACATTATTGACAAGATGACTGCTATCCACAATATGGCTCCCCATAGCCAGTTTATTGTGGACGCGAATGAGGCGTGGTCTATCGAAGATCTACGACAATGTGCAGAGGAACTCGCTGCGCTAAACGTGGTACTGATTGAACAACCCTTACCCGCTGGAAATGATGAAGCACTCACAGGCTTAAATATCGATATTGCGCTGTGCGCCGATGAGTCTTGTCATACTGTTAAGGATCTTCCTTTCCTGTCTGGCAAGTATGACGTGGTCAATATCAAACTTGATAAAACAGGCGGATTGACCGAAGCGGTCACACTCGCAGCACAAGCCAAACTGATGGGGTTTGACATCATGCTCGGTTGCATGGTGGGCAGTTCACTGGCCATGGCGCCAGCATTTTTGCTCAGTCCTTTTGCTAAATACATCGACCTTGACGGCCCCTTATTGGTCAAAGAGGACAGGCTGGTGAGTTTCGAGATTGATAATGGCTTAATGCAACCCTTTAACGAACAGCTTTGGGGAGGCGTTAACCCAGAGATCAACATTGAAGCGAATCAACTACTTGAACTTTAAGACTAGTTAAATTGCAGCACCACAGGTTGCGAAGCCGCCTGATTGAAACCAATCACACTCGCTTGCGTCTCGCCAAAATGAAAACCATTAGGCTCAGAGTTACTGCTGTAAGCGCTTTGCCACTCGATTAACGAGAAGTCATCAAATGCAATGATCTGGCTCTGTGCCTGACTATCTTGAGTTGTTGACACGATCTCGACTAGGACTCGATAGCTTTTATATCCAATTCTTGGCGAGTTAAAATCAGCAGCGATGCTCTGCCAGCCCTCTTTGCCCGACACTTTGACGGATTTAATCAGCTGTTTTTCACTGTTTTTAAAAGCATCAAAGAGTTTCTGCCGCGTTTTACGCCCTTGCCAGTAAAAGTTCAGCGTCACCGGTGTCGCCGTATTAACCTGAGTGTGCGCTGTCATGGGTGAACTGGAGTTATAAACTCGTCTAAAGTGCTTCATCCCTAACCAGGCGCTATTATCTAGTGTTAATTCAAGGCTAGTATTACCACTTAGCTTTTTTCCCTCTTTACTCTCACCTAGATTCAATCGATTGCTTTTGGCATCAATAAGCCAAGTGCGGTCGCTAGTATTAAAATCAGCATAGTGTTCAAAATCACTGCCATTGATAAGGTTGACCCCGAGTCGATATTGCAGTTGTTCATCCTTCATCTCAACGCTTGTGAGTCTGTCTCCCCAATGTGAGGCTGCGAGACTAAATAGCACATTTTTACCACTAGGCTGAACAGTTTTACTGTATTGAGCTTTTAACGTCTCTTTATTCTCAGACTCGATAACACCGTGGCCGCCGGACGTGCTGATATAGGTGTTTCGCTTTTCTGAAAGTTCAGATAAACGTTTCATCACATAATGTCGTTGTAAACCGACGGCGGGGGTGGGCTTGTAGCCTTTTAGGTAGATAGGAACAATCTCAGCACGGTGAAATTCTCCTTCATCAAGCCATACGTACAAGATAAAGCTGAGTTGTGTCGAATTAAAGTTTTGATCGAATATGAAATTTCCCATGGAGTAAGCAATCAAGCGGTTTTGGTACAATTCCAGCCCTTGAGCAACATGAGGGTGATGGGCTATAGCAAGCGATGCACCCACATCAATCGCAGATTTAAGCCTCTGCTCCGTAACGCCTGTAGGCTCGTTTTTATACTCTAAGCTGCCATGGTATTGCACCACAGTATGACGACTGCCTTTCGTTTCCCGTATCACGGTAGAAACGATATTCTCTAAACTACCGTATGCGGCGCCGCCATGATCTGCTGTTGCTGCTTGACCGACTTTGGCACCGCCTTCCCACCCGACATACCCCAACATAGAAAATGGCTGACCATTGATTGTTTCCCAGTGAGCTTTTAATGCATCATTAGATGTTTTACCCGCTCCTGAATAGCCGAGCTGGCTCTGTGAAAGGTGTTTCAGCGTAGAATCTAGTCCAGACTCTAGATAGTCATAGGTGTGATTATTGCCTAAAGTCACGTAGTCAATTCCAGCCCAAGTGAGTGCTGATAGCAACGCGGGCTGACTAAAGAACACCACCGACTTTTTAGCCTTCTTCTTAGGTGTTTCGCTCGCAATTTGAGTCTCAAGATTAACCGCTGCTAGATCAGCCAAACTCATATATGGCTTCATCTGTTCCACGACTTGTCGACTGTCATCTAACAGACTCTCATCATGAAGCAGCTCAGGATCATCAAAATAAGGCTTAAAGAATCGTCTGCCCATCATGACATCACCACCAAACGCTAACATGACACGGCCCAATCTTCTCTCTGTTAACTTGATGGCCGGAATAGTACCGCCATTTTGCAACAACTCACTCAGACTAAATGAGTGAATAGAGGAGTAAAAACCTTGGCTATCGAGTACTAACTGAAATAGCGGCTCAGGCAGCATGATGGTAAAACGCCCATCCGCATCTGTGGTCACATTGCGAGTGCTAACCTTTGTACTTGTGCTAGCTAAACCAATATCTTGCACTTCAATAACAACGCCTTTAATGGGTCGAGAAGCATCATCGATCACTCGACCCTGTACTGAGATCACGTCACTCAGTACAGGCTGGCTAAACAGGGCAATAAAAAGAAAAAAACTAAACCAGCTGATCTTAATAGGTGTAGCGATAATTGACATATGCATAGATAATTACATTGTTATTATTATTAACTTTTACCATAAAAGAATTAACACGTTACCGCCAGTGATCTCCATGCCATTCTAAGCTCAATGTATACCCTAAGGTTATGAATCACTCTCGATGATTTACTGAAAAACAACTTCACATCGCTATTTTAGTCATCACAATTGAGCGACATCGAATAATTATCTTGATTTGAAATTAGATATTAGCTTTACTAACTGTAAATAAAGAATAATTTTCATGGAGTGAAAATGCCAGATAAAACAGCATTAGTTCTTGGCGGCGGTGGGGCACGGGCGGCTTATCAAATAGGCGTACTTAAAGCCATCGTTCAGTTATACCCCAGAAATCATGGCATCCCATTTAAGATTATCTGTGGAACTTCTGCTGGTGCCATTAATGGGACCTCAATTGCTACTCATGCGTCCTGTTTTCACTTAGGTGTCAGAAAACTCGAATGGGTTTGGCGTAATTTTCATACTGAGAAAGTATACAGTGCATCTATCTCAGGCGTATTAAAGCACTTAAGCAAAATGCTACTGATGAGCGTGCAAGATGACAAGGTCAATACCAACGCCGGTAGTCTATTTAATAGTGAACCACTGCGGGGCTTACTCGATAACTTGATCAACTTTACTCGTATTGACAGAAATATTGGCAGCGGAGCGCTAAACGCCCTAAGTATCGATGCCTCCTGTTATAACTCCTCTCGTTCAGTCACTTTTTTTCAGGGTAGCCATGATATCCCCGAATGGCAAAGAGACCGACGCAGTGGCCAACGTACTCAGTTAAACACCGATCATCTGCTTGCCAGCTCTGCTATTCCGCTTGTTTTTCCCTCAGTAAAACTCAATCAAGACTATTACGGCGATGGTTCGGTCCATCAGCTAGCCCCCTTAAGCAGCCCTATTCACTTAGGCGCAAAGAAGATATTTGTGATCAACCTTGAGAGCCCTCATAAACATCTCTCCCAAGAAGTGGACCACCATCCCAAAACAGCCACCATCGCAGGTCACCTACTGGATACTATCTTTTCTGACACCTTGAATAGTGACTTAGAGCGACTAGAACGGATAAATAACACTCTCGCATTGATCCCCAAAGAGGACGCGAAAAAACTCCCCTTAGCCAATATTCAGACGTTAGTGATTAAACCCAGTGAAGACTTAAGTAAACTTGCCTCTCGCTATTATAACGAGATGCCCTTTGCGGTGAGAGCAATGCTAAGGCCCATAGGCATTAATCAACAGACAGATTCAAGTATCGTCTCTTATCTGCTTTTCGAACGCTCTTATTGCAGTGCCTTGATCGACTTAGGTTATCAGGATGCCATGTGTCAAATTGATGAAATTAGAGATTTTTTTGAGATAAAGAAATAATTGCACATTTCTCATTAATACCTTTTTGAATCATTTCTGCGGCGGTCACTCCCCAGATTTCATAGGAAACTTCACTCGGGTGAAATCCATCTTTCGCCAAACCGCTTTGCTGTAAATCAGCAACTCGGTGAAGTTTGTGACTTATATCGATAAAGCCACAGCCTTTATTGAGATGAACAAAATGCGCTAAGCTACGATTGAACGCTTGCGCTCTTTTGCCTAAAAACCAACGAAGAGGATTAGGTAATAAGGGGAACTGCTCCATTGGGGGAACTGATGTAAACCAAATTTGTTTGGTTTGGAATTGTTTTTGGAGCAGTTGACTCAATATGAGTAGTTGCTTACTCCATTTCACTGTACTTACAGGACTAAGAACATCATTCACGCCGATTGAAAGCAACACCAGATCAAACTGCTTAGCTTCTATCGTCGTTAACCTTTGAATAAGATCTGCCGTGGTGTCCCCTGATTGCGCTACCAAGGACCAAGATACACTATGCTCTTTTGCCAATTCTCGAGTAAAATAGCCCACCAACGCCTGCTCTTGATGATCAACACCAACCCCAGCAGCAGCTGAATCCCCCGCCACCAGAACACTTAATGCTGAACCCGACCCAAGCGTTCCACATCGTTCACCATTTGCCTCAGGTAAAACTAGGCTTGTTCGACGAACACAGTACCCCTGAAAAACAAACAGGGGCACAAGCAGGACAAAAACAATATAGTGGAACATCAAGTGCTTCTAGTCTCTAAAAATATAACCAAACGACTCAACCTAACTAGGCTGCGCAGTTTGAGCGATATACTTGTCGACTAAACGTTCGAGAATATCTAAAGGTACGGGACCATTTTTTAAGACCACATCATGGAAATCCCTCAGATTAAACTTATCTCCCAAGGCTAATTGCGCTTTATCCCGCAGGGCTAAGATTTTCATCATCCCAACCTTATAAGAGGTCGCCTGACCTGGCATCACAATATAACGTTCAATTTCGGAAACCACATCACTGGTGGCCATACCGGTATTGAGCTTCATATATTCAATGGCTTGCTCACGAGTCCAGCGTTTTTCATGGATCCCGGTATCCACCACTAAGCGTACCCCTCTGAATAACTCCGCCTGCAATCTACCGACATTATCAAAAGGATCATCCTGAAAACCTAGCTCCCAAGCTACACGTTCAGAGTAAAGTGCCCAGCCTTCACTATAAGCTGTAAATGGAGCCATTTTACGAATAAAAGGCATCCCCTCCAGCTCCATAGCAACGGCAACCTGAAAATGATGACCAGGGATTGCTTCATGGTAAGCAAGAGTGCGCATACCATATTTAGGTGTCGCCTTAATATCGTATAAATTAGCAAAGAAACGACCGGGACGACTGCCATCAATAGCGGGCTGTTGATAATAGGCTCCCGGTGCTGTTTTTTCTTTAAATTCTGGGATCCGCACCACCTCCATTCCAGCTTCCGGGCGAATTCTAAACGCATCATCCAGCCCCCCATTGATCTCATCGAGAATCGTTTGATAATCAACTAAAATCTGGGCTCTACCCGCATCACTGTCTTCATAATAAAACTGTGGATCCGCGGCCAATGTTTCAATCGCAGCCGAGAAACCATGTGTAATGTCAAATCCTTCAGCTGCTAATATAGTGAGTATCTCACTTTGAATACGCGCCACTTCTGCCAAACCCATATTATGAATTTCATCGGCAGTATAGTCAGTAGTGGTGAAAAAATTCAGTGAAAGTTGATACGCTTCATTGCCATTGGGAAGACGCCACAAACCATCATCGGTTCCAGCTTTATCCGCCAACGCTGAAAAGTAGTCGATAAACAAACCGTAAGCTGGATACACATATTCACGGATATTATCCTCAGCTAATGTGAGTAGTTCAGCTTGTTTCTTAATAGGAATATCTTGAGTATCTGCCAGTTTTGTTTTTAAAGAGACATAGAGAATATTGTCCTTAATCGGTGTCTCGACAAACTCTGTCATCTCCGTTAACACGCGATCAATAACAAATCGAGGAGGAATGATCCCATTAAGCTCTCTGACCCTCAGGCCAAGCAAGTTCTGTTCAAATTTAAGTTTTACTTTCTCTAATCTAGAAAGGTAATTTTCGGCATCCTCAACCGTCTCTACCCTATGCTGAGCTTCCATAAAGCTAGGATAGCCATTTTGAACCCCAAACAGCTGATTAACAGGGTAATTATGATAACGATAGGCTTCGGCTTTAGCTGAAAAGTCAAGCAGGTATAGCGCTATCTCTTTCGACAATAGCTGATTTTCATCTAAATCTGCGTCTTCATAGCTCAATAAGGTTTCATGTATGACATCAAGTTCGGCAAATAACTCATCGGTCTTCTCAGGTCTGTCGTCATCGAGATCCGCGTTGTGACTTTTTATTCCTACAGACTCAAGGAAACCTAGTGAAGTTAATGTTTCTGGGCTATCAAAGGCAATTTTAATTAACGTGCGATCTAAAAAAGCACGAAAGAAAAACGGTTTCTTAGCGTACCATTCATGTGTAGCGAGTGCGGCACCTGAAACTAAGAGGATTAATAAGGCTAATCCGGTGTATTTTAATATTTTTTTAAACATGACAATCCCTGTTACTGTCTATTATCGCAACTAGGCTAACACCATACTCATGCATTTAACAGACTGACAACAGCGACTAAAAGTAACAAAATATTGAAGCAACATCTTCTCGTTCAAGTATAAATTAACTGAAACAACTTACCCTTGTAGTAAATAGTGTTCAGCCTTCTCTATCCGTCTCGGTTTACCGAGTAAAATCAATGTATCGGACGAGCGAATTTTCCAATCAAGTTCAGGTTTTTCTATTTCAGCCCCACCGCGTCTCACCGCCCTCAATTCAACCCTGAGTTTACCCCAAGGGATCTCGGCTAAAGTGAGTCCGACAGCATTCGCACCTTTTGGTAACGCCACAGCATGTAGATGTTCTAAGGTAAAATCAGTTTCAGATCCGGAGAAGAAACCATGCAGATAGCGGTAATGGTTACGGCGTTCAAACTCAAGCCGTTTGAGGATCCGATTCAAAGGTACACCACATTGATACAGCACCTGAGAAACTAACATTAAGCTGCCTTCTAAACTTTCTGGTATCACTTGGCTAGCGCCAGCGGCCTCAAGTTCTGCCAGATTACTATCATCGCGTGTTCGCACCAAAATTTTTGCATCGGGAGCCAAGTATCGACATAAAGGCAACACTTCTTCAAGTAGGCGATTATCACTGAAGGTTAATACGATCAACTTGGCCTCTTTAATTTTGGCCTGTTTCAAAATACTGCGTTTACAAACGTCACCAAAATAGACCGGCTCACCAGCTTTTCTAGCCTCAGAAACCCGAGTAGGATCCAGATCCAACACCAAAAAAGGCACGGCTTCTGTCTTCATGAACCTAGCGATTGTTTGACCGACCCGACCATACCCTAAGATCAGCACCAAATCTTTTTCATGGTCTTCATCATGTTCAATACTTGGCACGATTAAGGGGGCTTCAATCTCTTTCGCTCTAGCACCCTGCATTATGCGAGCAATATCGACACTATGGCGTACAAGCCAAGGAGCAAGTGCCATAGACATAACAGCGACCATGACCAACTTAGTACTTAACACAATATCCAGTAAGCTGTAATTGACCGCTAATGCCAACACTACAAAACTAAACTCTCCCACCTGAGCTAAAGTCAAAGCCGTCGCGACGGATATCCCAAACGATTCTCGAGCAAACCTAAGTAACGCAAATATCACTAAGGCTTTACCCAAAATCACTGTGAACAATAAAATTAAGATCTCTCCCCAAAAATCGATAACTAAAGAGAAATCCATTAACATGCCAATTGAGATGAAAAAGAGTCCCATCAGCAGATCCCTAAAGGGACGAATATCCGCCTCTAACTGCCCCTTATATTGACTTTCGCCTAAGAGCATTCCCGCCAAAAACGCCCCTAATGCCATTGATAGGCCAAGCCATTGCGTTAAGGCTCCTGTGAGTAATGCAACCACTAAGGTTGACAGCATAAAAAGTTCATTGGAACGAGAACGAGCCACCTCATCAAACATTCTCGGTAAGCCCCACTTACCAAAGGCCATCAAGGCTGCAAAGATTAGCCCGCCTTCAGCCATTGCCCAGGCCACATTTCCAAAAGAGAGCACATCGCCACCTGATGCCAACAGGGGGAGCAGAATTAATAAAGGGACGACAGCCAGATCCTGAAATAAAAGTACACTGACAGACAGCTCGCCATGGCGACGCCTTAACCAGCCTTGTTCATTAAGGAGTTTTAACACTATAGCTGTGGAGGATAACGCAATCGCAGAGCCAACAACTACGGACTCAACAATGGATAATGAGCTAAGCAATGCGATACAGGTCGCCAGCACAGTTGTGATCACCATCTGAGCACTGCCTAACCCAAATACTGTCCGCCTCATGGCCCACAGCCTAGGCAAAGAAAACTCAAGCCCCAGACTAAACATAAGCAATACTACACCCAGTTCGGCCACCGATTGCATCTGTTGCTGGCTAAACCAATTAAACCCCGAAGGCCCACTTATCACCCCTGTGAGTAAATAAGCCAAGATCGCTGGCAGTCCCGCTCGTCTCAATATGGCTATGGAGATGATGGCAATCACAAGCATCATGAGTACTTGAATAAGAAAGCTATGTTCCATGCTAAATTCTCCTCCAGTCAAAAAACTGACTAACCGATTATCCTACCGACATCAGAAAGAGTAACTGAATGACAAATAAAGACAAATTTAATTAACAAAAACTTGGGCACGCATATTGCTTATATTTATCCATTACAGAGGATTTATAAATTATTCAAGTCCGCTTAAAATGGAGTGTTTATTATGGACTTTGGCCTAGCGACAGAGTTTTCACCTGAAGAATATCGATATCAACCCGCAGTACATCAGCTAACTGATATCGAACCCAATTTAGTGAGAATAATCCAACATCTACATGAAAGTTTAGATCCTAGGACAGTTTTTGCCTGTTTCGGCAAAATAATGGGACAACACTTGCCGATTGAAGGTGTAAAGTTGACCTTTAACCATCACCAATTTAATTGGGGATGCCATCAAGGCATCCAAGTGTTACAGCAAGTTAACTTTTCCGGTAACGTTTACAATTTAAGCTATGTGTTGAGAAAACCTTTAACACCTTCTCAGTCAGAACTATTAAAATTAATGCAAACATTGGTATTATTACCTCTATTTAATGCTATTAAATATCAGGAAATTTCCAGAAAAGCCATGTATGACTCGCTGACTAACCTTGGAAACCGCCACTATTATGCGGAAAGTTTAAAGAAAGCCATTGCAACCTCGACTCGTCATGACAGCCCGCTTTCTATCATCGTTTTAGATCTTGATAATTTCAAAAATCTAAATGACAGTCACGGTCATCTGCTCGGTGATGAAGTATTGTCTGAATTTGGTCAATTGCTAACATTGGCGATAAGAGACACAGATCAAGCTTTTCGTGTCGGCGGCGATGAATTTGTTGTGATAGTAAGAGGCGATACCTGTGCTGCTAGCACCCTGTGCGAGCGTGTACTTTCGTCCATCTCGACTCACAGCTTATTTGAGAAATACCAAGCCGAAACCAGTTTAGGTGTATCACAATGGCAAGAGGGAGAAACTGCCGCATCAGTATTTGAACGCGCCGACAAGGCGTTATACCTTGCGAAATCAAACGGCAGGCGTTGCTTTAAAATTGCCTAAGGTTAAGATTAATCAAACGAATTAAGAATGACAAATGTGCGCTGTATAATAAAACTTAATCTAGCTTGCCAAGAAGAGTAAGCCTTCTGAGTCTTTATCACACAAATATGATTTTTCTATCCAATAACCTACTGCACAAACCAGCTTTTCATCGTAGAAAATAAGCGGCACTCTTGCTCTCTCCCAAGGTGGTACGCCGTATTCCTGCCATAGCTTTTTTAACTCTCTGCCGTGTTGTCTGTTGTGTGGGCGACACCGTGTACTACCCACGACACAGCAGCGAATACTGAGCACTTCATTAGCCAGCGGCATTCGAACCCTATCTTGCACAATCTCTTTTACTATTATTAATTTTTTGCTGTCGGAAAGAGAAATAACCAACTCGTCTGCTTTTATAACGTTCGGAGCCGTCACACTCCCATCTTTCATTAATAGCAGCAAAGCAACATCAACTTCAATATTAGAGGTAGAAATTTGATCAATTACCTCCTGATTTATCGAAAAAACATAGGCTCTATTATTAAAGCGCCTAACTAACATATCACCGATTTTAAGTTCGATTTTAGCATCAGGCTTTGCACACAACAGTTGATTGAGTAATTGCTCAAGCTGCACCAAAGATGGGGGGGCGAATCCAAGTTGCTCAACGTACCCTCTAAAGAGCAGTGCCTGCCAATTTGGTTTCTGTTGACCGAATAAAATAAGGTTTAAGGCTGTGCCATTGCCATATGGCACCATTTCAATAAATTCAGGTAAGCGAAGACTAACTTCTTCATCGATCACACTTTGTTGCTGTCCACATAATGCCGCACTACGACTGGCCGTGGCCGCAATCGCGCTCCACCTTGATTTAAGCTTAGGAATGATCTCCAACCGTAAAAAGTTCCTGTCATATTTATCATCGCAGTTACTCTCATCTTCAATATGTTGCAAACCAAGATGAGCAGCCTTGGCTTCGATTTGCTCACGGCTAATACTAAGTAAAGGCCGTGACAATACTTTATCACCATCGAAGGATTGCACTGCGCCCATCGCTGATAAGCCTTTTGGCCCCAGTCCACGCTTTAACGCCAACAATATCGTTTCTAATTGGTCATCTAAGTGATGTCCAGTTAACAGAAGATCTCCACTATCCATCAGCGACTTTATCGCCTTATAGCGGACCTTACGTGCTTCTGCTTCTATACTGAGCCTAGGGCCTGTGTTTACTTGAACACGAACAATTTCAATTGGCAGTTGATAATGTAATGCTTGTCTCTGACAATGAGCTACCCACATATCGGCATTACTGCTGAGCCCATGGTGAACATGAATCAACAGGTAGCCATATTCAGGGTGTAGTTTGGCATAAGAAGCTAAACCTTGAGCCAAAATTGCTGAATCGACACCACCACTGTAAGCCAGTACTAACTTCGCACCAACGCGAATTAAAGAGGCGTTAACGCTCGCATCAATCAGCGCTGCGGTATCAAATTCCAGAGCAGCCATATTAGAATAAAATCCTAACTTTACCGGCACCGGTTAAGGTTTCTAAAGCCAACATGAGTTCATCCGTTGGGTTCACTCGCCAGCTATTACCAAGTTTAAGCTGAGCCTTAACTTGGGGTTGAGCGTAATTAACGATGACAGGTACCGCACCATTTTTCCATGGCTCAATAGCACTTTGGAATTGATTAAGCCAATCAGGTGAAATAGTCTGACTCTCGATATCAACTTCAACCGCACTGGCAAAGTGGCTACGCGCCTCGCCCATATCAATAATGTTTCTGGCGGTCATACGGTTACCGCCAGCAAAATCATCAAAACTGACTTCGCCTTCGATAATCAGAATTCTATCTTTCTCTAACAGATGATTAAACTTCTCAAAAGCCTCAGTAAACAACATCACCTCAAGACGCGCACTCTTATCATCTAAGGTCACAAGCCCCATCTTTGAGCCACGTTTAGTCATCATCACACGCGTGGCGACCACAAGTCCCGCCGCCTTCATTGTTTTGCCACGTTCCGTCGGATGTATATCTTTAAGACGACAGGAGGTGTAGTGCTTTAACTCTTTCAGATATTGATTAATAGGGTGGCCAGTAAGATACAGACCTAACGTATCTCTTTCTCCTTCTAACCACACTTTATCGGGCCAAGGAGCACATTCAACAAACTGCTGTTTTATATCCTCTTGATCGGAATTTAGCAGGCCAAACATATCATGTTGCCCGATAGCTTCCGCTTTAGCATTTTGATCCGCTGCGCGTATTGCTTCTGGCAAGGTTGCCATCATGGCGGCGCGATGAGGACCTAATGAATCTAACGCACCTGCATAGATAAGCTTTTCCATAATGCGTTTATTGAGTTTTTTCAGATCCACACGGGCACAAAAATCGAATAGATCTTTAAAAGGACCATCTTTACGCGCTGCAAGAATGGAATCGACAGGGCCATCTCCCACACCTTTAATTGCACCAATGCCGTAAACAATCTTACCTTCTTCATCAACATTGAATTTAAGTAAGCCTTTGTTCACGTCCGGTGGCAACAATGGCATCCCCATACGTTCACACTCATCGACTAAGATAACGATCTTATCGGTGTTATCCATATCAGCAGACATTACCGCGGCCATAAATTCAGCTGGATAATGGGTCTTTAACCAAAGTGTTTGATAAGAAACTAACGCATAGGCAGCCGAGTGAGATTTGTTAAAACCGTAGCCAGCAAACTTCTCCACCAGATCGAAGATCTTCATCGACAGCTCACCGTCGACACCGTTATTAATGGAACCCTCTTCGAATGTACCGCGTTGCTTTGCCATCTCCTCAGGTTTCTTCTTACCCATTGCACGACGAAGCATATCTGCACCACCGAGTGAGTAACCCGCTAGAACCTGAGCAATCTGCATCACCTGTTCTTGATAAAGGATAATGCCGTAGGTAGGCTCGAGCACCCATTTCAAAGAGTCATGCTGATATTCAGCATCGGGATAAGAGACGGCTTCTCGGCCATGCTTACGTTCGATAAAGTTATCAACCATGCCCGATTGAAGTGGCCCCGGTCTGAATAGGGCGACTAGGGCAATCATATCTTCAAAGCTATCGGGCTGAAGACGCTTAATCAAATCTTTCATACCGCGGGATTCAAGCTGAAATACCGCAGTTGTTTCATAACGCTGTAATAATTTAAAGCTCGCTGGGTCTGTTAAAGGGATAGATTCTATTCGAATATGTTTTTCACCTGCCTTATCTTTTTTAGCATTGATCATTTGCAATGCCCAATCGATAATAGTCAGGGTTCGCAGACCCAAGAAGTCAAACTTAACCAGACCCGCAGTCTCGACATCATTCTTATCGAACTGAGTGACCGGGTTGAGGCCTTCTGCGTCACAATATATAGGCGCGAAATCGGTGATCGTCGTTGGTGAAATAACAACACCACCGGCGTGCTTACCCGCGTTACGTGTGACACCTTCAAGTATCCGGCACATATCAATGAGGTCTTTAACCTCCTCATCGCCGTCGTAAGACTCCTGCAGCGCAGGTTCCACCTCAAATGCTTTGGCTAAGGTCATGCCTGGCTCTGCTGGTACCATTTTAGAGATCCGGTCAACAAAACCATAAGGGTGGCCTAACACTCGACCCACATCACGAATAACGGCTTTAGCTGCCATGGTACCGAAAGTAATAATTTGTGACACCGCATCTCGACCATAAAGTTCGGCCACATGATCAATCACCTCATCACGCCTGTCCATACAGAAGTCGATATCAAAATCCGGCATTGAAACACGTTCAGGGTTAAGGAATCGCTCAAACAGCAATTCATATTCAAGTGGATCAAGATCGGTAATTTTAAGCGCATAAGCCACTAAAGAACCAGCACCAGAGCCACGACCTGGGCCAATAGGAATATCTTGATCTTTACCCCACTGAATAAATTCCATTACGATAAGGAAGTAACCAGGGAATCCCATCTGGTTAATCACTTTAAGCTCAATATCGAGTCTTTCATCATAGCTAGGTCGTTTTCCAGCCCTGACTTCAGGGTCAGGAAAGAGAAACTCGAGTCGTTCTTCAAGCCCTTTTTCTGATACCTCAACCAGAAAATCCTCAATAGAAAGATCACCTGTTGGAAAGTTAGGCAAGAAATACTCGCCTAACCGCACGGTTACGTTACAGCGTTTAGCTATCTCAACTGTGTTTTGAATTGCCTCGGGAATATCTTCAAACAATTCACACATCTGCTCACTAGTCTTAAAATACTGCTCAGCACTGTACTTTTTCGGACGACGAGGATCAGCCAAAGTAAAACCGTCAGAGATGGCGACACGGATCTCATGGGCATCAAACTGTTCAGGTTTGTTGAACACTACTTGGTTTGTAGCTACGACTGGAAGGCTTTTAACTTCAGCCAGCTCAACAGCCATGTGCAGATAACGTTCTTCATCGGGACGACCCGTTCGAAGAAGTTCAAGATAATATCGGTCGGGAAAATGAGTTTGATAAAACTCGACTAAAGAATCAACTTGAGACAAATTGCCTTTCAATAAGGCTTTCCCTACATCACCGAGCCTTCCACCCGAGAGTAAAATAATACCCTCACTGTATTTAGCTAACCAAGCTTGATCGATAACGGCTCTGTCATCGATATGTCCTCTAAGATAAGCATCACTGATCAGTAAGGTTAAGTTTTTATATCCCTGATTATTCATAGCTAACACAGTGATCGCACAGAGCTCTTTGGCAAAACCAGGCACTCTGACCCACAAGTCAGCGCCGATAATAGGTTTGATTCCAGCACCATGACAACCTTCGTAAAACTTCACTAGGCCACACAGGTTAGTTTGATCTGTCAATGCTACAGCTGGCATGCCTAACTCAGACACTTTTCCTATGATAGGTTTAACCTTTACCAGTCCATCTGACATAGAATAATCACTGTGAACACGTAAATGGACAAAACGGGGATCAGACATATTTTCGGATACTTAATTTAATAAAAAGGAAAATAAAAGCTTAAGAAAGACTAACAGAGTCAAACTCGTCAAACCAGAACATCAATTAGAGAGACAGTATCTAGTCCTAGATTAAGTCTTTAGCTAACCTTTCTCTAACAGGTTTAAAACTCTTACGATATTCAGGAAGCACACCGTGCAGTTCAAGCGCTTCAACATGTGCTTTGGTTGGGTAGCCCTTGTGTTTAGCAAACCCATATTGCGGATGCTCCATATCGAGCAGCTCCATCTCTCTATCACGAATGACCTTAGCGATAATCGATGCAGCACTGATTGCAGCAATAAGACCGTCACCTTTTATCACCGCATGTGCCGGGATAGGGCTATCTGATTGCTCACCATGATGGAACACTGGCGTGCGGTTACCATCAACTAACACGGACAGAGGTTTAATCTCTAATCCAGCCACTGCACGCTGCATCGCTAACATAGTAGCATGCAGAATATTAAGCTCATCTATCTCTTCAGGATTCGCATGGCCCACGCTTATGCACAATGCCTTTTCATGTATCTCGGCAAAAAGTAGTTCACGTTTTTTTTCAGTCAGTTTCTTAGAATCATTTAAACCAGCAATGGGATTATTAGGATCTAAGATAACAGCAGCTGTGACCACGTTCCCCACGAGTGGGCCACGGCCAACTTCATCGACGCCAGCATATAATTCACAACACAAGACCTCTATTTGTTCAGGTGTAATACCTTTAAAAACAGCCATATAATCTAACCAATACCTTAACTATTTATTTTACGAATGAATCAATTCAATCACGGCTTCGGCAGCTCGCTCACTGGCGTTACACCTCAGTTGTTTATGCAATGCCAAAAACTTATCATGCAGCGGAGTAAAATCCATATCAAGCTGCTCACAAACAGCGTTAGCAATTAATTCAGCGGTGCAGTTTTCCTGAATAAGCTCAGTCACAAGATCTTCACCTGCCAGTAGATTAGGCAGAGAGAATTTATCGATCTGCATCATACGTCTAGCTATACTGTATGTCAGCGCGTTAACGCGATATGCCACCACCATAGGACGCTTAACCAACATAGCTTCAAGTGTCGCAGTACCGGAAGCAAGTAGGATGCAGTCAGCTGCCGCCATCACTTCGCGTGATTGTCCCTCGATTAACGTTATCTCAAGATCGGGAGCATGAAGTTTTAACGCCGCCTCAAATTGTTCACGTCTCTTGGCATTAACCAATGGCGTAATAAAACGAATATCAGGGTATCTCTGTTTGATAATACTGGCCGCTTTTACGAAAGGCTCGGCAAGCTGTTTTAACTCTCCGCCACGAGAACCTGGCAGTACAGCTAAATATTCAGCATTAGGATCAAGGCCTAAACCCGCTCTGGCAACTAATTTATCACTAGCTAAATCAATATCGTCAGCAAGTGTATGCCCGACAAAAGTACAAGGGATGTCGTACTTATCGTAAAAAGCTTTTTCGAATGGAAGCAAAGATAGCACCATGTTAGTGGCTTTCGCGATCTTAAAGATGCGCTTAGGACGCCAAGCCCAAACTGAAGGACTGACATAATGAACCGTTTTGATCCCTCTATTTTTTAATGTTAACTCTAAACCGATGTTAAAATCAGGCGCATCAATACCGATAAAGCAATCTGGCCCGATTGCACAGATCTCATCTAGCAAGGTTTTGCGCACTTTCAATAATCTAGGTAGACGAGAGAGCACTTCTACTATTCCCATTACCGCTAACTCTTCAAATGAGAACAGAGATTCGAAGCCCAATGCATCCATTTTAGGCCCGCCAATCCCGACAAATCGAGCATTGGGATATTGTTTTTGAAGTGCCTTTATCAAACCAGCACCTAAAATATCTCCGGAGAGTTCTCCGGCGACCATAGCAAAAGTGGGAAATGTTGCTTCACTCATAGGTTCGGATCTTAGGTTATATGTAAAAAGATAGGTTAACATCAGCATTAGTCAATTCAGTGGCTATATTCCCCACTGAATGGCAGATACATATAAAATAGAAAGCCCGTAAATTTACGGGCTCTCAATATATGTTTATATGTATAATTAGCGGATAATGCCACGATTAGAACTGCTTACAAAGTCGATTAACAGCTTAACTTGTTCATCATCAGACTCTTCAGCCAAAGCCACTAATGCCTCTTCAACTGTGTGCCCCTTGCGATAAAGGGTTTTGTACGCTCTACGAACCGCCATCTGACTCTCTTTAGAGAAACCACGACGTTTCATACCTTCACTATTCAAACCACGAGGAATGGCAGGTTGACCCGATGCCATCACAAAAGGAGGCACATCTTGCAAGATGAGTGAATAACCCGCAGTAAACGCATGAGCACCAATATGAACAAACTGATGCACGCCAGTTAAACCACCTAAAATGGCCCAATCACCCACATGCACATGGCCCGCAATAGACGCATTGTTAGACATGATCACATTATTCCCAACAACACAGTCATGGGCAATATGTACATAAGCCATAAACAAGTTATTTGAACCTATGCGTGTCTCACCTTTATCTTGAGTCGTACCTCGGTGAATGGTGACCGATTCTCGAATGATATTATTATCACCCATGATTAAACGTGTCGGTTCACCTGCGTACTTTTTATCTTGGCAATCTTCACCCACAGAGGCAAATTGAAATATTCTGTTGCCCTTGCCTATAACCGTTGGTCCCTTCACGACAACGTGAGAACTTAGCCAACAATCATCACCAATTTCAACATTAGCACCAATATAGGTCCATGGACCGATAGTGACATTATTACCAATTTTGGCATCTGGGTGAATATACGCTAATTTATCTATCACTTCTTAATCTCTCTACGGGCACACATGATCTCAGCTGAGCAGACTAACTCACCATCAACCTTAACCACACCTGTGAACACCCCAATTCCACGGCGCTCTTTCACCATCTTAACTTCAAAATGCAACTGATCACCAGGCTCAACAACACGCTTAAAACGTGCCTTATCGATACCAGCAAAATAATACAACGAATCCTCAGCGGCTGCTTCCATGCTTTTATAAGCTAAAATGCCCGTAGCTTGCGCCATTGCTTCTAAAATAAGTACGCCAGGCATCACAGGTTGAACCGGGAAATGTCCCTGAAAGAAAGGTTCATTGATAGTGACGTTTTTAATCGCGTGCAGTGACTCACCAGGTGTGTAATCCAACACTCGGTCAATCAATAAAAATGGGTATCTATGGGGCAAACAGTTTATTATCTCTTTGATATCCATAGTATTTAATTGTTCAGACACTCAATATTCCTCAAACTACCTTTAGGCAGTTAATCCTCAGTTTTAACATTTTTCTCTAACTGTTTAACACGTTGAAATAGCTCATCTAATTGCTTAAATCTAACAGTATTCCTACGCCATAACTTATTAGGCATCGCTACACTCGTGGAGGTATAAACCCCTGGTTCACGAATAATACTGGTGACATTGGTACCACCAGAAATGTGAGTCCCATCAGCAATGGTCAAATGACCCGCAACAGCGCTATTTCCGCCAATTATACAGTACTTACCAATTTTAGTACTGCCTGCTATGGTAGAATTACCTGCAATGGCCACATTTTCCCCGATCACATCATTATGAGCAATCTGAACTTGGTTATCGAGAATAACACCATCGTGGATCTCTGTGTGCTCAATAGCACCACGATCAACGGTTGTGCTCGCACCAATCTCAACTCGACTCCCAATGCGCACCCCACCTGTTTGTGGAATTTTAATCCATTGGCCGCGCTCATTAGCGTAACCAAAACCATCAGAACCAAGCACTGCCCCTGAATGGATAATACAATCTTGTCCCAGATGAACGTTATGATAAAGAGTGACATTAGCCCAAAGACGAGTCCCTGAACCAAGAATACTCTCTTGTCCAATAACACAACCTGGACCTACTTGAACGTTCTCACCTAAAATAACATCCTCACCAATAACCGCATTAGCGCCAATAGCAACACCTTCACCTAAACTCGCGCTTGGATGAATCACAGCCGTTGGATGGATCCCCACTGCTGATTTTGGTGTGTTATCTAATAACTGGGCAACTCGAGCAAAACCTACATAGGGATCATTTAAAATGAGTGCATTGCCAGTAAAGCCAGCAAGCGCTTTAGGAGAGATCAATACAGCACTCGCTTGAGTCGTCTCAAGTTGAGCGCGATATTTTGTATTCGCTAAAAAAGAGAGCTGCCCTTGGGCAGCATTTTCAAGTGTCGCGACACTGGAAATAACCAGTGTCTCATCACCTTGGATCTCAGCGTCGAGAGCTTCAGCAAGCTCTCTTAACGTGTAGCATGTCATCTATAATTAACCTTTGCTAAGCGCATCAACTACTTTATTGCTGATATCAGCAGTAGGCTTAACATAAATAACTGCACCACGTTGTAGCACCATGTCATAGTTATCTTTCTCAGCTATTTTGTTGATAGCTTGCTGAACTTTAACTAACAACTTATTCTGCTCTTCACCTTGGCGACGACGCATATCTTCATCGAGTGCTTTACCTTTAAGTTGTAACTCAGACTTCATTGATTCCATTTTACGAACCATATCTGTTTTCTGACTTTCACTCATTAACGCACCATCACGTTGCTGCTTTTCAAGCATGCCACGCAGATCTTCCTGCATCTTTTGCACACTAGCAACCCGATCACCGAATTCAGTTTTAAGTGTTTTAGTCACCTGCTCACGCTGGGGTAACTGTTCGAAAACGGCTTGCATATCAACAACTGCAATCTTCTCTGCTTGTGCAGCTAAAGGGGCAGCCAGTAAAACCAAAACCGTCATCGCTCGATTAAACATCTTCATCAAAATACTCCTGTATTCAGCAAAACTTGCCGATATCTCTTTATTTAAATTAGTTAGAATTTAGAAAGTTTTGCCAATATTGAATGAGAAAATTTCAGTTTCATCATCTTCATATTCTTTGATTGGCCATGCAAGACTAAACACCATAGGTCCCATCGGTGACAGCCATTGTACACTCATGCCCCAAGATGCTCGGATCCGGGCTGGGTCAGAGTAATCCTCTAGCTTATCAAACTCATGAGCAGGAAGATATCGGTATGAATCATAGTCAAACTCAGTATCCCATACGTTACCGGCATCGACGAAGAAACTGGTACGTACTGAATTAGTGTAAGCCTCATCCAAGAAAGGCGTCGGTACAATCATCTCGATACTGGCTGTTGCTATCGCATTACCACCAATGGAGCGACCATCACTGACTTGAATTTGGTTAGGATCTCCTGGTAGGTAACAACCATCCCCCGATGGATCCGGTGAGCAAGGCTCTAGACCACGAGACAGGTAGAACGAACGCGGTCCAACAGAGTTAGACTTAAAACCACGTAATGAACTGCTACCACCTGAGTAGTAGTTTTCCCAGAAAGGTAAAATCTGATCATTGTCGTTAAACTGACCATAACCATTACCATAACCAAGCCGCGCCTTCGTTAATAACACAAAGCTATGACTGCGATTAACAGGGAAATAGAAACTCGTATCAAAATCGGCTTTAAAGTACTGCAGATCGGAACCCGGAATAGTGATCTTAGTACTTAAGCGCTGAGATGAACCAGACGATGGAAAGGTGCCTCGGTTTAAGTTGCTGCGTGACCAACCTAAGTTAGCCTCGAAATTATTGAACGCTAATGAAGCATTAGGATCGTCACTATCACGGTAAATGTTATAGAAACGCAGTGCCTGCTCATAAGCTGAAATCTCTGAGATTTCGTTATGACGGTAACCTAATCCACCATTGATACGGTTATATTCATTAATTGGAAAACCTGAGTTAACCGCGATACCGTATGAACTGTTTTTATAAGCTTCTAGGTTAGCCTCATCTGCATCAAACTCATTCCAGTAGATGCTACCACCGAGACTGACACCATCTTTAGTAAAATAAGGGTCAGTGAAGGATAGATTGACGTTCTTAGAGTATTTATTGGTATTTAAGTTAATACCAGCCTGATTACCTGTACCGAGGAAGTTACTCTGCTGAACACCAAACTGCAGACTCATACCCGATTCTGTACCGTAACCAACACCAGCATTAAAAGAACCTGACGGTTGCTCTTTTACAGTAAACGCAACATCGACAAGATCATCGGTACCCGGAACTTGAATCGTTTCAGTATCGACCGTTTCAAAGTAGCCAAGACGGTTAAGGTTCGATTTCGAAAGTTCAACCTGCGCTGAGTTTAACCAAGCTCCTTCCATCTGACGTAACTGACGACGCATCACTTCATCTTTAGTGATCTGGTTACCTGAAAAGTTAATACTGCGCACGTAAACCCGTTTACCCGGCTTAATATTAACGTTTAAGCTGACCTCTTTGGTCTCGTCATCAATTTCAGGATAAGTTTTCACTTCAGGGTATGCATAACCAAATCGACCTAGGTATTTACCGTACATCTCTTCGGCAAAGGTCACATCGGCTCCGTTATACGTATCTCCCACTTTAATAGGAAGAATCGCTTTCATCAGCTCTTCACGCCCCATCAAATCGCCCGTTAGGTTAACCTCTTTAACCTTGTACGGCTCACCTTCATCGACATTGATCGTAATATAAAGCCCTTTACGATCTGGCGTCATTGTCACTTGAGTCGATGTGACGTCGAAACGAATATAACCTCGGTTTTGGTAAAAAGATTTAACGGTTTCAAGATCCGCCTCTAGCTTCTGTTTCTGGTAGCGTCGTTCACCAAACAGATCCCACCAAGCAACAAAGTCTTTAAGCTCAAGCATACCGATTAGCTCAGCATCGCTGAAAACTTCATTACCAACAATATTTATCTGCTTAATTTCAGCAGCTAAACCTTCGGTAAAGTTGAATTTTAATTCAACACGATTTCGAGGCAGGTTGATAACCTGAGCTTCAACTTTGGCGCCATACTTTCCGACACCATAGTAGAAGTCCTGTAGACTCTTCTCAATTCCGGATAACATAGTGCGATCGAGTGATTCACCGGTTTTAACACCGGAGCCATCTAGACTCTCCTGCAACTGTTCATCTTTGATATCCTTGTTGCCTTCAAAGGTAACGGTGCTAATTGTCGGTCTCTCTTTGACCGTTACAATCAATACACCACCGTCACGACTAACCTTGATATGTTCAAAGTTAGTCGAGGCATACAAGCTTTTGATGGCTTGTTGAAGTTTAAGTTCATCAACAGTATCACCAACCTTGACTGGAATTGTCAGTAAGGCTGCACCAAGAGCTACACGTTGTAGGCCTTGAACTTGAATATCTGTGACTTCAAAAGGCTGGAATGTTTCTGCCCAACCGTTCCCTGATAAAGACGCACCGACTAATACCATCGAGGCAAAAAGTTTATTAAATCTCATAGAGCACTTCTAGTTATATGTGTGTCCTTGCTCAGAGTCGGGAGAAATCATTGAAAAGCGCAATGCTCATCAACATTAGCAGCATAGCTGCCCCAAATCTGAATCCAATTTCCTGAACCTTTTCAGGTACAGGCCTGCCTGTGATCACTTCAATGAAGTAATATAACAGATGTCCCCCATCAAGCACTGGCAAAGGCAATAAATTGATAATGCCTAAGTTCACGCTGATTAATGCGAGGAAACCTAAAAAGTAAACCAAGCCATAGTTAGCACTATTACCCGCACCTTGTGCAATAGATATTGGTCCACTTAAATTTTTCACTGATATATCACCAGTGAACAACTTGCCAATCATCTTAAAGCTGACATCAACAAGTTGCCATGTTTTATCTGCCGCTACTGCAAAAGATTCAATAAAGCCATATTCTAACTGCAGTTTCATATTTTCTGGCCAAGCGGCTTGAGTCGGCGCAATACCAATCACACCTTCAATCTCACCTTTGGCATTCTCCCTCTCTTGAGGAGTAACGACAAACTTAAGTTGCTCGCCTGCTCGTCTTACCGTTATCTCAACAGGCTTATTTGCCGATGACTTTATCAGCTCAACAAATACATCCCAATCAAGATAAGGCGCGTCATTCATCGCGACTAAGGTATCGCCCACTTCAATGCCAGCCTCAGCTGCAGCACCATCAGGACTAACAAGACCTAACACAGGAGTAATAGCGGGTCGATAGATCCCTAAACCCAAAGAGGTTATTGGCGACTCTTTTTCAGGATCAAACTTCCAATTCTCAGTATTTAATGTGTACTTCTCACCTTGAGCTGAAGGTGTTGAATCATTAATATCAGTCACACTACTCATTGGAGTCAGCGTTAATTCAATCTCAGGATCACCTATGTGACCAATTAATGCATAAGTGACCTCTTCCCAGTTTCTTACCGATCGATCGCCCACCAAGGTTATCTGCATCGGCTCATCCACCTGAATTTGTGCCGCAGGAGTCCCTAAAGTAGTCGTATCAATCACAGGTTTTATAGAGGGAACACCAATAAGGTACATGAAATACAGAGCAATGATGGCGAAAAGAAAGTTAGCTAGAGGCCCCGCCGCGACTATCGCTATTCGCTGCCAAACTGTTTTACGGTTAAATGCCTGATCTTTAAGCTCCTCTGGTACATCTTCTACCCGCTCATCCAGCATTTTAACGTAGCCACCAAGCGGGATGAGAGCAAGAACATACTCAGTACCGTCTTTGCCCACTTTACGCCAAATCGCTTTACCGAAACCGATAGAGAAGCGTTCAACTTTGACGCCACAACGCCTGGCGACCCAAAAATGGCCATACTCGTGTGCAGTAATGAGCATACCTAATGCTATGATAAAGGAACCTAAGTTCCATAAAAAATCGGTCATTCCCTTCCTCAGAGATCAATTAAATTCTGTTTAGCCATTCTGTCGCATAGACACGTGTCTGTATATCTAACGCTAAAATGTCATCAATATTGTTCAGTGCTTGTTTAGGTACCTGACTTAAACAGTTTTCATTCACTTTAGCAATATCGGTAAACGTTATTTTATTATCTAAAAATGCCGCTACTGATATTTCATTAGCTGCATTTAATATTGTTGTTGCTTCCTGTCCTTGTTCACAAGCATCTATCGCTAATGCTAAACAAGGAAAACGAGTAAAGTCAGGTTCTAAGAAGCTTAACTGTCCGACTTTGAAAAAGTCTAAAGGTTCAACTCCAGAAAGAATTCTTTGTGGATAAGACATACAATGTGCAATAGGTGTTCGCATGTCCGGATTGCCCAATTGCGCAATTACCGACCCATCTCTAAACTGCACCATAGAGTGAATAACACTTTGAGGATGGACAACGACTTTAATCTGTTCGCTGCTAGCATTAAATAACCAGCGCGCTTCGATATACTCAAGCCCTTTATTCATCATACTGGCCGAATCAACAGAGATCTTACGTCCCATAGACCAATTAGGATGTTTACAGGCTTGATCAGGGGTCATTTGAGATAATGAATTTAGCTCAGAGGTCAAAAATGGACCACCAGAACCCGTTAACAAAATATGAGAAATACCGGCTTTGTCTAATTCACAAAAACCTATTTTTTGTTGCTCTGACTCAGGTAAAGCTTGAAAAATAGCATTATGTTCACTGTCTACTGGCAATACTTGAGCACCAGATTTTTTCATCTCTTCAATAAAGAGTCGGCCTGACATCACCAAAGACTCTTTATTCGCTAACAGCACTCGTTTACCGGCTTTAACAGCCGCTAATGTTGGCATGAGCCCGGCAGCCCCAACAATCGCAGCCATAACGGTATTAACACAAGTTGCGGTAACAATAGCGTGAAGCTGATCTTCACCAGTTGTTACTTCAACCTTTAAATGCGGCGGCAGACTATCTTGTAATAGTTTAGCCGCCTTAGCATCGACCATATGTGCGACTTTGGGTTGATGCTGCACACATAAAGCTAGCATCTTGTCGACATTGGTATTTGCCACTAAAGCATAGACCGAATACATCTCAGAATTTTTGGAGACCACACTAAGCGTGCTTGCACCAATTGATCCTGTCGCCCCTAATATCACCATGTTCTGCATGAAAGTTACATCCAAAATGCAATATAGATTAATGTAAATACAGGTAATGCAGCGGTTAAACTATCGATACGGTCTAACACACCGCCGTGTCCAGGCAAAATCTTACCAGAATCTTTAATCTGAGCCACACGTTTAAACATACTCTCAGACAGATCACCCACCGCAGACACCAAGGCCACAAAAAGCGTCACACAAATGACCAAACCTAGTTCCTGCTCAGGAGATACCTGCATGATAGCAAATACAATCACCATACTCATCGCCAGTCCACCCACTAAACCTTCTATGGTTTTAGCCGGACTGACATTTGGCATTAACTTGCTACGACCGAAGGCTTTACCCGCAAAATAAGCGCCGCTATCTGTCGCCCACACCACTAACATGACTAAAAAAACTAATGAGCCACCATAATAAGGATCGGCTTCAGTGCTTAAGCCCTTAAGCGCAACCAGTGCCACATAACATGGGATAAGAGTTAACTGACCAAACATTGACTTGAACATATGGCTTTTTTGCCATAATACTGCACTCTTAGGAAACGATATAACGAGCAGGAAAGCGATGATCCACCAGAAGGCTCCGATTAAAATAATCGAAAGATAGATTGGGTGAAGGTGCCCCTTAAACCACAACTCATCACTTGGCACAAACAAGTTTAATGCCACTAACAAGATGCCAATCGTTACCGTAAAGCTCCACTGTGTTATCTGGCAGCGTTTATCGATTATCTGCCCCCACTCCTTGGCAGCAATTAAAAATACTCCTATAAGAACCCAGGAGAAGTATTCAGTGGGAAGCCCAAAAACAGCCCCCAAAACCAAGGGGATTAACCATATTGCTGTTATTATTCGTTGTTTTAGCAAAACTGTCCCTCTACAATTATTTAATTTCTTGCAACGACTCTATCTGACAACCAGTCAAACCAAATCGACGTTGTCTTGAAGCAAAGGTTGCTACTGCTTGTTTAAATGCGTGTTCATCAAAATCAGGCCATAGGATGTCGGTAAACACCAGCTCAGCATACGCAGCTTGCCAGAGAATAAAATTACTTATTCTGTAATCACCACCCGTACGGATCATTAAATCAACTTCAGGCTGATTTTGCATGCTTAAATGTCGACTTAAAGCCTCTTCAGTGAACTGACTGCTGGTCATTTCACCAGATTCTACCTTTTCAGCCAATTTTCTAGCTGCTTGCATGATGTCCCAACGGCCGCCATAATTAGCCGCGATGTTGAGGATCATACCAGTATTATCTGCGGTTTTTTCTTCTGCAACTGCGATCTGTTTCTGCAACCGTTCAGAAAAACGACTAATGTCACCGATGATATTGAGTCTCACCCCATTGCTATGCAACAGTTTAATCTCTCGTTGAAGTACAGTAAAAAACAGCCCCATCAAAAGAGTGACCTCTTTATCAGGTCTACGCCAGTTCTCACTCGAAAACGCAAACAGAGTTAACGAACCAATGCCCATCTCTCTGGCAGTACTGACTGCACGTCTCACCGTTTTAACACCTGCTTTATGCCCCATAACTCTAGGCTTGCCTTTCGCCTGAGCCCAACGACCATTGCCATCCATAATGATAGCAACGTGCTTTGGAGTAGACAGTTTAACAAGTTCTGCGAGGTCATCAGCAGAAAACTCTGAACAAGATTCGGAGTCGATTGACATCTATTACAACCCTTTAAATAGACAAACGCCGTGTAGTATACCTCTACACGGCGCCTTAACTCTAGTTTCTTAGTCTGAGATTAGACTTCCATCAACTCTGCTTCTTTTGCAGCCAAAATCTCATCAATCAGTTTGATATGTGCATCGGTGAATTTCTGCACATCTTCTTCACTACGGCGTACGTCATCTTCAGTACACTCTTTATCTTTCTCTAGCCCTTTCACATCTGAATTCGCATCACGACGTACGTTACGTACCGCAATACGACCGTTTTCAGCTTCAGCGCGAACAACTTTAATTAAGTCTTTACGACGCTGTTCAGTCAGAGCAGGCAAGGGAACACGAATAGTTGACCCCGCAGACATTGGGTTAAGTCCCAAATCTGAGCTCATGATAGCCTTCTCGATAGCCTGGATCATGGTGGTGTCAAATACGTTAATAGCCAAGGTACGTGCATCTTCAATAACGACGTTACCGACTTGCTTAAGCGGTGTCATAGAGCCGTAATAAGACACTTTAATCGAATCTAACAAACTTGGGTGTGCACGACCAGTACGGACTTTAGCCATCTGTGATTTAGTCGCTTCTACGCATTTATCCATGCGCTCTTTAGCATCTTTTTTAATTTCGTTTAGCACGTTAATTGTCCTTTATGTGTCTCTGAATGCTTAATCTTCATTGAACTAAAGCGTTTGCATAGCAATAGCTTGCCTGCAAGCTTCACTCTCGATGTCTATACAACGAGGTTACTCGCTCTTGTCGACTTGATCATTGTTCCTTCATGCTCGCCCATAATAACGCGGCGTAGAGCACCAGGTTTATTCATGTTAAATACTAATATAGGCATATTATGATCTCTCGCCATCGTAAATGCAGCAAGATCCATCACTTTCAATTCTTTTTCAAGTATCTCATCGTAACCCATTTCATCGTACTTTACTGCATCTGGATTCTTAACTGGATCATCTGAGTAGACACCATCAACTTTAGTGCCTTTTAAAACCACTTCAGCTTCGATTTCGATACCGCGTAAACACGCAGCGGAGTCAGTAGTACAAAAAGGATTACCCGTTCCTGCTGCAAAGATGACCACACGACCGGATTTCAGTAAGCTAATCGCTTCCGCCCAGTTGTAATCATCACATACACCTTTAAGGGGGATTGCAGACATTAATCTTGCATTAACGTAGGCACGGTGCAAAGCATCACGCATCGCCAAACCGTTCATCACAGTTGCAAGCATACCCATGTGATCACCCACTACGCGATTCATACCAGCTTTAGCCAGTCCTTCACCACGAAATAAGTTACCACCACCGATAACCACACCTACCTGAATGCCAAGCTCAACCAGTTCTTTTATCTCCTGAGCCATACGATCCAACACCTTAGGATCTATGCCAAAACCTTCTTCACCCATAAGGGCCTCGCCACTAAGCTTAAGAAGAATACGTCGAAATGCAGGTTTAGGATTCGTGCTCATTGTTATTGTCCTGATTTATGCCGATAGGTAATTATCTGATATACGATAAAACCGCAGCGGTTGCTACGGTCTTATGGGGGCTTGAGTAAGGGGGTTAAGCCTTAGAAGCAGCGATCTGTGCAGCAACTTCTGCAGCAAAATCTTCTGATTTCTTCTCGATACCTTCGCCAACTTCTAGACGAATAAAGTTTGATACTGTAGCGCCTTTCTCTTTAAGAATTTGGCCAACAGTTTTCTTAGGCTCCATGATGTAAGCTTGACCTGTAAGCGATATCTCACCGGTAAACTTCTTCATACGGCCAACAACCATTTTCTCAGCGATCTCAGCAGGCTTGCCTTCGTTCATAGCGATTTCGATTTGAAGTGCTTGTTCTTTTTCAACGAGTTCAACTGGAACATCAGTAGGGTTGACAAACTCTGGCTTAGAAGCTGCAATGTGCATTGCAATGTGCTTAAGCGTTTCTTCGTCAGCGTCGCCAGCTACAACAACACCGATACGATCGCCGTGACGGTAAGAAGCAAGGTTAGCACCATCGATGTACTCAACGCGACGTACATTGATGTTTTCACCAATTTTAGTCACTAATGCAATACGGGTATCTTCGAACTGTGTTTTCAGATCTTCGATAGAAACTTTAGATGCAGCAGCAACCTCTAGAACAGCGTTAGCAAATCCTAGGAAGTTTGCATCTTTTGCAACGAAGTCAGTTTGACAGTTAACTTCTAAAAGTGCAGCAAAGCCTTCGCCATTCTTAATAAGAATTGTGCCTTCAGCAGCGATGTTACCTGCTTTTTTAGCAGCCTTAGCAGCACCGCTTTTACGCATATTATCAATCGCTAGCTCAATGTCACCAGCAGTTTCAGTTAATGCATTCTTACAATCCATCATGCCAGCGCCAGTGCGCTCACGAAGTTCTTTAACCTGGGCAGCAGTAATTGCCATTGTTAAATCCTCTAAAAATAATTCTTCAAATAGGAAACAGGGGCCAAAGGCCCCTGATCACCAATCAACTAGCTTGGTTAATATGGGAGATGAAAATCATCAACCTTATTATTCAGCTTCGACGAAACCGTCTTGCTCAGCTTGTACAGCTAAGTCTTGACCACGGCCAGCTTTAGCAGCAGCAGCAACAGACTCAGTGTATAAACGGATTGAACGCATTGCGTCATCGTTACCAGGAACGATGTAGTTGATACCGTCTGGAGAAGAGTTAGTATCAACAACAGCTACAACTGGGATACCCAAGTTATTGGCTTCTTTAATAGCGATATGCTCATGGTCAGCACCGATAACGAAAATAACGTCAGGTAGGCCACCCATGTTCTTGATACCACCAAGAGATTTTTCTAACTTCTCAAGCTCACGAGTACGCATAAGCGCTTCTTTCTTAGTAAGCTTGTCGAAAGTACCATCAATAGACTGACTCTCAAGATCTTTAAGACGCTTGATTGATTGACGAACTGTTTTCCAGTTTGTCAACATACCGCCTAACCAGCGGTGATCAACGTAGTACTGATCACAAGAGATAGCAGACTCTTTGATAGCTTCGCTTGCAGCACGCTTAGTACCAACAAAAAGAACTTTACCTTTCTTTGATGCAACATTGCTAATAAAAGCAAGTGCTTCATTGAACATAGGCACAGTGTGCTCTAGGTTGATGATGTGAACACCATTACGAGCACCAAAGATGAATGGCTTCATTTTTGGGTTCCAGTAACGAGTCTGGTGACCGAAGTGAACACCGGCTTGTAGCATGTCGCGCATTGAAACTGTAGTCATTTTAATACCTTAAATAATTAGGGGTTAGACCTCCACGTATCCCATATCTCCGACCTATATAAAGGCACCCCGGAGAATGTGTCGACACGTGTGTGATTTAGTATTTACAATTAGCCATGTATAATGGCAGTAATGTTTAATTCTACACTTCATGACATACTGCTAAAATCCTAATACAGAACGATTAGAGTTTGTTGCTTTTGCCAATAATTGAGGTGACAGAGTCAAACATAACGGCGCGCTTTATACCATATTGGGATTACAAACACAAATTTTTGCTGTAAATTACCCCCTGAATTCGTCATTAAAAAAACCCGAGAGATAGCTTAATGAGTATAGTAATAAAGACTGCTGAAGAGATTGAAAAGATGCGCGCTGCGGGTAAACTTGCCGCAGAAGTACTTGAGATGGTAGCCCCTTTTGTAAAGATGGGAGTGACGACGAATGAACTCAATGAACTCTGTGCAAAATTTACTGAAGAAAATGGTGCAATCTCAGCTCCTCTCGATTACCACGGTTTTCCAAAATCCATCTGTACGTCAGTCAATGACGTTATCTGTCACGGTATCCCAAATGATCGCCCCCTTAAAGATGGCGATATTGTTAACTTAGACATTACGGTTATCAAAGATGGATTTCATGGTGACACATCAAAAATGTTCCTTATTGGTGATGTAAGTCCTAAAGATATGCGTTTGTGCCGCGTCGCTCAAGAGAGTCTTTACGCCAGCATCAAAAAGGTTCGACCAGGCATGAAGCTCGGCGAGATTGGTACCATTGTAGAAAAATTCATTAAGACCAAAAAAACGGGTCTTGAAAAATACAGTATCGTAAAAGACTACTGTGGTCATGGTATAGGTGCTGGCTTTCATGAAGAGCCGCAAGTCATGCACTACAAAAATAGTGATAAAACAGTTTTACGTTCAGGCATGTGTTTTACCATAGAGCCGATGATCAACGCTGGTCGTCATACCTGTATCTTAGATAAAGAAGATAACTGGACTGTCACCACATCAGATGGTAAAAAATCTGCTCAATGGGAACACACATTATTAGTGACTAAAACGGGAGTCGAAATATTAACCCTTCGTGCTGAAGAGGATTTCCCTAGAATCATTAATCACTAAATCTAAGATAGATAATTTTATTATCGGTTTACTCTATAGCCTTTGCATTAGAATAAATCGGTAATATTTAGCTTGTTCAAGGGAATCGATGACCACTTCACCAGCGCTACTCGCCAAAGCCGCACTACTCGAACAAAACAACGAATTACTCTCCCAATTTCGCCTTCAGGGTGATATCAAGCAATTAGTCGCTCAGCGCGGTAATTTTGTCGATCAACTATTACAGCACCAATGGCATGCCCAAAAACTTGACCGCTACCCCATCGCACTTATCGCTGTTGGGGGTTATGGCAGAGCCGAGCTACATCCCCAATCTGATATCGATCTTTTATTTCTCATCGACGCAGAGTTAAGCCTTGCTGCAGAAAAAGCATTGAGTGGCTATATTGCTTTCTTATGGGACGCGGGGTTAGAAGTGGGTCACAGTGTTCGCAGTATTGAACAAACAATCGAACTGGGAAAGAGTGACGTCACCATCGCCACCAATCTGATCGAGTCAAGGCTTTTAGCCGGACCTAAAACCTTATACCAAGCTCTTTATGCCAGTATCAGAAATGATGATTTTTGGCCCCCAAGTAAATTCTATATTGCCAAACGTGACGAGCAGTTTGCTCGCCATGCTAAAGCGAGTGCCTTTGATCTAGAACCCAACCTTAAAACTTGTCCAGGGGGATTAAGAGATATTCACACGGTAGCTTGGGTTGCTATGCGCTATTTCGATGCATCCAAAACGGCAGATCTCGTCGGACATGGATTTTTAGAACCTGATGAACTCGATGAACTGCTTGAATGTCAGTCGTTTTTATGGGAGCTCAGGTTTGCACTGCACATTATTTCAGGCAGAGATGAAAACCGTTTATTGTTCGACCTTCAACGTCAGGTAGCCGATCTATTAGGCTATGAGGACTCGACTCAATTAGGCGTTGAACAGATGATGAAACGTTACTATCGCACTGTCAGGCGGGTAATGGAGCTTAACCAGATGCTGCTTCAACTGTTCAAACGAGCGACACTTGGCCACACCAAGGCACTTGAAATAAAGCCCATCAATCAAAACTATCAACTCCGAGGATGTTTTATTGAAAGCTTAAACGAACACTTGTTTGACAATCCTGCTGAGATTGTAAATCTGTTTCTTTATGCCGCTAAGAACTCTAACATTAAAGGGATTTACGCCCCAACGCTCAGAAGTTTAAGAAAAGCGAGACGTTCACAAACTCAACCTTTGATGAACCACCCTGCCTGCCGGGTCATTTTTACAGCTATACTGCGCCATCCCAGAGGGATCGCTTCACTTTCGCTGATGCATAAACATGGGGTTTTATCCGCTTATCTTCCCGCTTGGCGAGAGATTGAAGGTCAAATGCAGTTCGATCTTTTCCACGCTTACACTGTTGATGAACACACCCACAGATTATTGCAAAATATTGATCGTTTCTCTCAGCCGGAGCAAAGAGAGGAGTTTCCTTTAGGCTCTGTACTCATCAACCAACTGCCCAAAAAAGAGTTATTGGTGCTCGCAGCGCTTTTTCATGACATTGGAAAAGGACGTGGCGGCGATCACAGTAAACTGGGGGCCGTCGATGCCTTAGCCTTCTGTAAACTGCACGATCTCAGCGATCATGACGGTCGATTGGTCAGTTGGTTAGTTGAGAACCATTTAGTCATGTCAGTAACTGCTCAACGACGTGATATCTCCGATCCCGACGTCGTCGGAGAGTTTGCCGATAAAGTGCGTGACGCCGTGCATTTAAGTTATCTTTACTGTCTGACCGTGGCGGATATATGTGCCACCAACGAAAAAACTTGGAACAACTGGAAAGGTTCCCTACTACGCGAACTCTACTTCTCAACCCAAAGAGTGCTCGCTCGTGGCAAAGAGAAACCTGTTGATATTCGTGCCAGAGTGCGTGAGCACCAAGCCAAGGCAAAAAAAGAGCTACTCAGGCGCGGTGTTAAAGAGAAAAGTTTAGATGCTCTTTGGCAACGATTTAAAGCTGACTATTTTTTAAAACACCAAGCGAACCAAATAGCCTGGCACTGTGATGCGATCTTAAAACATAAGCAAGCAGAGCCTTTAGTACTTATCTCAAAGCACACGACCCGAGGTGGTACAGAACTATTTATCTATGGTAAAGATAAACCTAAACTGTTTGCGACTGTGATGGCAGTATTGGACAATAAAAACATCAATGTCCATGAAGCTAGTGTCATGGCATCAAAAGACGGTTATGTACTGGATTCATTCGTTATTCTTGAACAAGATGGCAGTTCAGTATCTCAGACATCACGTATTCAAAGCCTCCGAAAAGCGCTGGTGAAAGCCTTAAGCAGTGATACGGCTAAGTTGCCTAAATTTAAGAAGCTACCACGGCAAATGAAGCCCTTTAGGGTGCGCACTCAGGTAAGCTTTTTGCCTTCACGTCGTAGCAGTACAAGTATGATGGAACTGATCACTTTAGATAGCCCAGGGTTACTCGCCAAAGTTGGTGATATCTTATACCGCTGTAAAATAAGGCTACTCACCGCAAAAATAACGACCATAGGCGAACGAGCAGAAGATTTTTTTATGCTCCAAAATGCCGATGGCGAAGAGCTCAACCTTGAACAGAAACAATTATTACAAGAAAGTCTAGTCAACGCTTTTACAAAGCAAGTCATGACTTAATTGGAAAATAAAACAGTTAATATTTTACCAATGAAAAGTGAGCGAAGTGTTAGATAGCATTAATTATGCTAAATCATTCTTTTATATTTCTTCTTACCAAAGTAATTTTGTACCACTTGAGTATATAATCATTTCCAACGAAATTTAATCAATTACATAACCGGGAGACATTGATGGAGGCTTTACGCCAACGCATAGAAGCAGCTTTTGAAGCGCGTGCAGAAATTAGTCCTAATACAGTTGAGCCAAGTTTACGTGCTGATATAGAGCAGGTTATCAACATGCTCGACACTGGTGAAGCTAGAGTTGCTGAAAAAATTGATGGGCAATGGCATGTCCACCAGTGGCTGAAAAAAGCGGTATTGCTCTCATTCCGTATCTTCGATAATGCTGTTATCGACGGTGCTGAAACTAAGTACTTTGATAAAGTGCCGATGAAGTTTGCCGATTACGATGAAGCTCGCTTCAGAAAGGAAGCTATCCGAGTCGTACCACCAGCAGCCGTTCGCAAAGGCTCCTTTATCGGTAAGAACACCGTTTTAATGCCGTCATACGTTAACCTTGGCGCTTATGTAGATGAAGGTACTATGGTCGATACATGGGCGACTGTGGGTTCATGTGCGCAGATCGGTAAGAATGTACACCTTTCTGGTGGTGTCGGTATCGGTGGTGTTTTAGAGCCATTGCAAGCTGGCCCAACTATTATCGAAGATAACTGCTTTATCGGTGCTCGTTCTGAAGTAGTTGAAGGCGTGATTGTTGAAGAAGGCAGCGTAATTTCAATGGGCGTTTATCTGGGTCAAAGTACGCGTATCTATGATCGCGAAACAGGTGAAGTCCATTACGGACGAGTGCCTGCTGGCTCAGTCGTTGTTTCTGGTACTCTACCTTCAAAATGTGGCAACTATAATCTTTACGCTGCAATTATTGTGAAAAAGGTCGATGCTAAGACTCGTGGTAAAGTCGGTATCAATGAACTATTAAGAATTGTCGATTAACCCTTAATTCAGTAGAATGAAAAAAACTTCCACTCAAATAAGTGGGAGTTTTTTATGTTTTCTCTTTTAAAAACACAAATTTTTACACCGTGAAACACTCTGTTCCTACCACCACATCTTGATACACTTGACTACAAATAACTTACAGCTTTCCTAGCAAAAACAGTCTTAAATCTAACCAACCTCGAAGAAAAGACACTAGGAGCTACCCATGAAAAAACGACTAATCATTGCAACCCTGATCTTAACCCCACTTGCCTTTAATGTGACAGCAGCTATGCATCCACAACTCGAAAAGACACTTGTCGACGTGTGTAAAGCGGGGGCCAGTAACAGCGTGTACAAATTGCGTGACACCGTAAAAAGTTACCGTATCAATGAGCAACGAATCTACCCGCGTTTAATCTGTAACGGTGAGACTTTTCATCAATTTGTGCTCAGTCAAGGTGCAGACAAAACCGCAAAGCATATTGGCCGATATATGAGAGGAACGGTAACGATTAAAGATTTAGTCATGAGTAATAGCTCAGATGGCATCTTAGCGGTGACCTATTGATAAAATATTATATTTAATACATCAAACCGAGTTATAACGTATAAATAAAAGAGCCATTAAGGCTCTTTTATTTATCATTCTCATTGGAATACTTTAGGTAAGCTAAAACACGACGGTTTTATTGCCGTAGACGATCACTTCTTCGTGGATAACTAATTGTAAAGCTTTGCTAAGTACACTCTTCTCAACATCTCGTCCATTCCTAGCTAAGTCATCTGCACTATAACTATGGTCAACGTGAATGACATCCTGTTTGATAATAGGGCCTTCATCCAAACAGTTATTCACAAAATGAGCTGTAGCACCAATAATCTTTACGCCTCGCTCCCAAGCTTGACGATAAGGTGATGCTCCAATAAACGCAGGCAAAAAAGAGTGATGAATATTAATGATACGATTAGGAAATAGTTCAACAAACTCCGGCGTCAATATACGCATAAACTTGGCTAAAACCAGATAGTCAGCTTGATACTCCTCAATCACAGTCACCATTTTTTTCTCATGTTCGACGCGCGAGCATCCCTCATGAGAAATATAATGAAATGGAATATCAAACTTTTCAGCCAAGAGCGCTAAGTTCTGATAATTTCCCACTATCGCTGCGATATCAACATCTAACCCACCATAGTAAGCTTTCATCAAAATATCACCTAGACAGTGGGCCTCTTTGGTAACCAAGATAACAATGCGTTTTCTTCCCGAACTAACCAGCTTAATATGACTAGTTAATGGTAATATATTCTCAAGGTCATTTAAGATTAACTCATCGTTAAACTCCCCCTCTAATTCGGTTCGCATAAAGAAGCGCCCATGTGAATTATCAACAAACTCACTGTTTTTAATAATATTGAGTTTATGGTTAAAGCACACACTTGTTATTTTAGTGATCAAACCCTGAGCATCAGCGCAGTCTGTGATCAACACTTTACGTTCCATATTCTTTCAACTCCAAAGCCAAAAAATAAAATTAACCTTTAATTAGACCTGTGCTTTTAAATTAGGCTAAGGGGCTTCGGTATCGATCTGTTTATTCCAGATCTGCAACCATGCTTTGGCTGCAAGCTCTGGCTCCATCGTTTCACCGGCGTCTATCTTCAACAGTCGACCGACACGGTGAGCACCCAGCTCAGTCAACAATTCATCAAACTGTATTCCAGCTCGACAAAAGGTATCGTAACTTGAGTCTCCTAATGCGATGACACCGTATTGTAAATTAGGCAGATAAGGAGCTTGTGATTTAAGCATCTCAAACCAAGGAAGAATATCATCAGGGATATCCCCCTGGCCTGTGGTTGAACACACAATTAATAGCACCTCATGCTGAGGCGGAAGGAAGCTTGTAAGCTCATCGCTTTGAAATAGTTTAACTTGTTTACCTATTTCTTGAATATCATCTCTTAACGTTTCGGCGACAAATTGTGCATTGCCATACACAGTTCCAAAAATCAGATTCACTTTTCTCATGTTATACATCGCCCTGAGATCAATTTAGCTTTATAATTAAACAATACTTTATTGATAGCTTCATGCCAACTTACTTTGCTTGAAACTTCAAGGATATAACTCGATGCGCCACTCAAGTCGACAGAAGCACCTTAAACACCTTCATCGATCCGCACATATCAGACGTATGTGTTATTTCAGAACTGTCCATTATGCCGATGAACACAACTCGCAACCTCCAACTGCAGAAAATCAAATAACACCATTAGAGGTTAAGAGCGATGATAATCATACAAAATAATTAAACTAACAAACGAAACATCAAGCAATAAAAGATGGCGGCTCTGCAGCCAACATATCCTCATTCCAACCGAAAGCATCAAATAAAGAAAACCACTCTTGTTCTAACTCTGTCTCAACCGTCATTCTTTCTCCCGTTTTGGGATGAACAAAAGAGAGACTTTTTGCAATTAACCAAAGTCGATTTACCGCAAAGTGTTCCCTAAAAAATTTATTCTGTTTACCGTCACCATGAGTTGTATCACCCACTATAGGATGTCTGAGATGAGCCATGTGACGTCTTAGTTGGTGTTTACGGCCTGTATGCGGTGAGAGCTTTATCATGGCGTAACGGCTGCTTGCATATCGACCCGACGAATAGGGGATCTCAGCATTCAATAAAGGCTGGTAACTGGTGACTGCATCTTGAGCTGCTTTATTTGGATCAACATCTTTATCGCCATGATCATCTAGTTCAACCCTCAATGCATAATCTAATGTGCCCGCTTCATGCATATTGCCTCTAACAATTGCTAAATATTGTTTTTCGACTGTTTTAGCAGAAAACTGCTCACATAAATTATTTGCCATCTCACTGCTTTTTGCGAATAGCAGTACACCTGATGTCGGCCTGTCTAGACGATGAACGGGAAAAACATGACAGCCCACTTTATCTCGAGTCAACTGCATAGCAAAGAAACGCTCTCGCCTTGCCAGGTATGATCTGTGTACCAGAAGTCCTGCAGGTTTATGAATAACGACGATATCGTCATCTTCAAATAGTATCTCAATTTCTGGGGGCACTTCATCCATTAGCCCTTCGTTGAGGGCTAACTCATCAAACGCTTCAGATGAGTTGTGCATATTATCTTGGTCTAGCTGATTATCATTGTTCACTGAGTAAATTATCCAAATCATCAAAAATCATAATTAATGGCTGTAAATGGGACTGAGTATTCCATGCATGGTGTGCCATAGGGGCGATAGAGATACTTGAGGGAAGCGGGCTCTTCGATATAATCAATTGATCCATCTTGGGAATAAAAATATATTGTACCCAGTTCTCAAATGACATCACCTCACAACTAAATGGAGATGTGTTAGCCATAGCTTCTTGAGAGGGGGTCTCTTTTGACCACAAACCATGAATTTTTAGAGCATTCTCTAACTGACGCAACTTCTCAATTGTTTTTACATATAGCATGCTGTTATTCCTATTTTGTAGCGCAGCTCCTTAGAATGAGCACTCACACTTCAAAAAGATAAATGCCACCTAAATCAGCCCTTCATATTTGCCACACAATAATATCATCTCAACTCACTTCTCCCTATAATAGCCCTACTAAAAAGCAGATCATCAATGTTACGGCAGGAAAATGACCGAAATAACAACCTTAACTCAGTTCTTATCAACTGCGAATACTCAATTTCAAGTCTATGATATGGGAAGAAGAGTACAACATATTGATATGCCAATATTTAAGCAGATTGAAGAGCTCACGACACCTTATCCATCCCCTATTTTAGGGCACGCTCAATTTGCTATCGTTTTTTGGGATGCAAGCCAACAACATTATATCTGGTTTCTAAAGTTGCCTTTAGATGAGCGAGGTTTACTGTCACCGGCTCCCAGAACGCAATTTATTAACATGATTATTGAGGCATTAGGTCGCGATCCTGCACAAGTACTCTCTGAAGAACAACAGCAGAGACTAGCCAATCATCCATTTTCATTTAAACCAACATCAGAGAAACTTGCTCTTTTTAATGCTCTGGTAAAAAAGCAGCTTGAGCAAAAAGTCTCTTCTCAGTATGAATTTGCTTATCAATACCTTTCTAGGCAAGTGAAACCTGAGAGCTGGCAAGAGGTTGGACTGCAAGGGATCGCTGATATCTGTGTGCGCACTAACGAACTCGATCACCTTAAGATTCTGATTAATAGCTTTGACTATGCGAGTACTGAAGTGCAAGTAGCTGTATGCCAATGTCTCGAACATTTAGTTATCGATGAACAGTTGGCCGACACTATACTGAAAAAGCTATTCATTGCAGATAATAAATTGAAACCTTATTATCTGCGGGCTCTTGCCTCAGATGAAGCGATATCTATAAAAGGGATATCTCACCTTGCAGAGCTCAACTTGCTCGATAGCAATGCGCTTATCACCATAGCCGCTCGTAACTGGGCAGCCTTGAAAGATGAGCAAATTCGAAGTGTATTCTTAGAAGCTCTTGCTACACAAGAGCAACACTTCTTTAATCAAATTTTTGCTGATATTGTAGCAATACCAGCATTGCGAACTCAGTTACTATCAGATCTTCGCAACCCTGATAGAAGTGAAATACTGTCAACCGCTATAGGTGGATTATTTAAGGTGACAAAAGCATGATGACCGATTTTTTATTATTTGCAGCAGTTATCGTCATTGCCGCATTTTTTTGGCAACTTCGTCAGATGGCTGAATTAAGCCGTGTGTTTGCCAACAGAGAGTGTCAAAAACAAAAAGTGCAACTGTTAGCCATTGCGATGGAGTCCGCCAGACCCAGTATAGGTGGCAGTAGCGGCTTAACTTGGAGAGCGAAGTACCTTCTTGAATTTAGTACCGACGGGATCAATCAGTACCAAGCACATATTTGGATGCAAGGAAAAACTGTTCAAAAAGTTCAATGGCCTATTTTTCCTGAGCCAGAATGGCTTGAAGCGCCTGAAGCAAGGGGATCTGTTGGTGGTAGTTGTGGTGCTCGTGGGAGTTGTAACAGTGGTAAATGTAAATAAAGGTTTTCGCTAAATTTGACGGCATAAACCAACAAAAAACCAATAAAGAAAAAGCGCGTCTCCAGTAGAGTCGCGCCCTTTATCTCTTTTGTTAAGCAATCCTGCTATTTATTATGCTCCCTGCACCATCCATGCGTTCAAAATGCTCCTTGCTTCATCCTTGAGACTTCCATTTTCCCCAATAACAAACTCGTTATCAGAGTAAGTTATCATCCATGAACTCAGTAATCCATTCACCGAGCTAACTCAATCCTTAAGCGTATCCCGACACATCCCTGTTATATCCTTATCACATCCCTTTTATTTCCATGTATCTGTTTATTAAAAAACAGTTACTCTTCCATGATCTCGGTTATCCATTTACCGAGCTAGCTCATCCATAAGCGTGTCCACATCCATCCTTGTAGCATCCCTTCTGCACTATCCATGTGTCCTGTCTTCCAGACAGTAAACCTTCCATCCTGGATTGTTTAACTTTCCTTAGTCAGTAATACTACACACCATCCTAGCGTGCCTCATCCTTGATAGTTTCTCTTTAGTGCCGATCCTTCCGTCACTTTGATCATCCTGATCATTGAATCCATTCATTTACTGTATTTCCTTCTACGAGTTAAATTCTAGGGTAAATAAGAGTAATAATGGGGGTATTGTAAAAAGCAAGTTTCTAACGAAAGAGAGGTTTTGTTCAAAATTAATTATAAGGCACTGCTTTTAAAGCATAAATTAACAAAAGTGAGGTTTATCTATTATTAATCATTTCACATGTCTCACACTCTTGTAAGAGATCTCTTACATCGACTATAGCCGTTTAGGATAACCGCTAGAGCCTAAACTTATCTTAATCCCGACGGTCAAACACTCCTATGTATCTTCAAAGGATAAAACTGATGACATTAGAAAATAACAATAGATAAAAGTCACTAAGTTTAACGACGAAAAAACTTAACGATCCGCTGAGCAAACATAATACAATCGCCCAACAAACTATAGAGTGGGTACTGAAAAGTGACAGGTCTATTCTTCTCAAATTTAAAATGACCGATCCAAGCAAAGCCATAGCCAACTAAAGGCAATAACAAGAGCTGGATCCAATGCTGGGTAATAAGCGTTTCAATCAAAATAACCAGTACAGATAAGCTCCCAATATAATGAAGACGTCTACAGGTAGAGTTTTGATGTTGGGATAGGTAAAAGGGATAAAAAGCTTTAAAGGTTAAATATACTTTTCCCCCTGCAGATTTAGACGACTCAGTCATTATCATGACCACGATAAAATAACAATTCTCCCTCAACGTTACCTATGGTCAACGGCTCTAAAAGGATAAACCCATGTTGACTAAAAAGCTGTGCATGATTCGGTTCACTAGCAAAAACACCAATCCCTTCTAACTCAGGTTGTTCATCACACCAACTTAATGTTGCTTGAACCAACTGACTTCCAAGCCCCTTACCTTGCTCTGTAGGGGAAACAGCAATAAATTGCAAAATACCACATCGAGGGCTCGGCAGATGTTCTAATAGTGAAGACTCTTTCTTGATCAAAGCCTGTGTTGATTGCCAACCTGTACTGATCAGCATCTTTAAACGCCAATGCCAATACCTCGACTCACCTAACGGAACTTGCTGAGTCACAATACAAGCAACGCCTACCATTCTATCGAAATCGAATAAGCCAATTAATGCTTGCTCTTGTTGCCATAATTCATTGAGCTCCTCGCGTATTGCCCCTCTCAACTTCTGCTCGTACATAGCCAAATCACCAGCATACAATGAATCTATAAAGAAGGGATCATCATGATAGGCGTTATAGAGTATTGATGCCGCAACCCGTAAATCTTCGGCTGTGAGATATACTGCTCGATAAGCTTCTAGTAATGCGTTATCTTCATTATTCATTAATTGGTAACCTTTGATCTAAATCAATTACCTACCAATGTATCAAGTCAAATTGACAGTGTAAATATTAATCAGAAGCACTGTTAAAAAAATCTCTTTTGTTCAAGTTTGATCCATAATAAGTATTAGCTATTTAGCTTTGTGATACCGCCATAAGGAGCAGTCAATGGATACGACACCACAAGATCTTAGTCATTTATTTGATCAACTAGGCATAGACAGCAGTGAAGAAAATATCGACAAGTTTATAGCGGACAATCAGATCCCAAAAAATGTGTTAATTAGTCAGGCGGTTTTTTGGAGTGAGTCACAAAAAAGTTTTTTGCGAGAGGCGATAGACGAGGACGCCCAATGGTCTGAACTTATTGACCATTTAGACGCCTTAATCAGAAGGTAACTCAAATACTGATGTAGGCCTTCTCACCCCAACCAACAACGGCATTATTACTGATGACTACAGGAGTGCATTCATCTTTTGTAGTCTTACCATCTTCCTTAGTTCGCTGGGTTCGATAAAAAAGCACATGCACCTCTTTCTCGTTCTGAATATAAGCCTCATAAAAATCCGCATCTCCCATCAATACTTTAACTTGATCTTGGCTCATACCTAGGTTTAATTTCGTTAGATTATCACGGTTAGCCGACTGAGTTTGCTCCCAACTGTTCCAGCCTGAATCGCTCTCACCAAGGTTGATAACACAACCGCTTAAGCCTAAACTTGCGACCCCTACGAACACTAAACCAATTAAATTTGTTTTCACTATGACTTCCTGTTTCTTTATTATAGATAAGATGCTTTAAAGCAAGTAACAGGCCAGAATATATCTACTTGTTTTTATTGACTTTGTTTTTTAGCAAATATTTTTATTAGTCTTTTAAGCTAGCTATTGAGAAAAATAACCAATGATGAGTCCTTTAGAACATGTGTTAGCAGCTGCAAAATCAGTAGCAAGTACAGGAAAGCAGCCTAGCCTGGTCTTAATAAAAACAAAACTGGGGAACAGTGTTCCATTGCCCATACTTATCCAAGGTTTGCAACAGTTTAAATCAATGTCTCTGGAGTCAATCGCGCAAATACAAACTCCCGACACTCATTTACTTCAACCAGAAAATACACAAGAGATATCTGAACTTGATAAACTTAAGCAAGAAATTAAACAACTAAAAGATATTTATCAACAGCTTAACATTAGAATATCTCAGTTAGAAATAGACCATAAGGTTCAAAAATAATGCACGTTGTAGAACTACGATTTGAGTGTTTTGACGACACTACTATGACCTCTGCTGAAAAAGCGATAAATGGGCTTCTGGAAGCTTATCGAGCCAACGGGCAGGTATTAGGAAGAGAGTTTGCCATTGCTTTCAATGATGGTGACTTTAGAGTTAGGCTGTTAATGCCAGAAAAAAGTAGTCTGGCCAAACGTTTTAACAGTCCTTGGGTGAACGCAGCATTGAATGAACTAACACATGCCAAGTTGCTAGCCCCAAGAGATAAATATATAGGTCAAGATATCAATTCAGAAAGTAGCAGTTTTGAAAAGCCGAGTTGGCAGCTCATCTACACCAGTTATGTACATATGTGTTCACCAGTGCGAAATGGTGACACACTGCAACCCATCCCACTCTATCAGTTACCTGCAACCTTTAACGGCGACCATAAACGTGTTATCCGTTGGCAGACCGAGTGGCAAGCCTGTGATGAGCTACAGATGGCTGCGGGTACTAAAGCAGAATTTGCTGCTTTAGAAGAACTTACCTCAACTAACAGTGATCTTTTCCGCCGTGGTTGGGATATCAGAGGAAGAATTGAATTTCAGACTAACATCTCAACTTACTACTACCTTTATCGCGTAGGTGGAGACAGCTTAATCTCTGAGAAACAACGACCTTGTCCACGTTGTGGTAACAAAGAGTGGCTCTTAGATGAACCTTTACTAGATATGTTTCATTTTCGCTGTGATGAGTGTCGTATTGTATCGAATATCTCTTGGGATCATCTTTAAATAGTAGATCCTAGGACCTAGAGCCTAGGATCTTTTTAAATTCTGCCACATCAATTTAATGCGATGCCAAATTCCTGGGTGATCCAATTCAGGCATAGATTCTTCTATATGCAGTTCAGGCGGAGCCACTCTCGGCACCAAAGAACTAATGAAGCTTTCAAGCGAATCAGCCAGTTTCTCACTAGGTACTTGGCCTGGGATCTCCGTCCACACACTACCATCTTCATTATCGACAATGAGCATTCGATCTCCGTCACCTAAAACACCAATAAACCAGGTTGGTGCCTGTTTAAGTTTTTTCTTCATCATCAGGTGACCGATGATATTTTGCTGTAGATAATCAAAATCCGTCTTATTCCACACCTGTAATAGCTCACCTGTTCCCCACTTTGAGTCAAATAGGAGTGGAGCGGAAAAATGAGTGCAAAACAAACCATTGATGTCTGGATGTAACTTTATCTCTAGCGCTGTTTCCACATTATCAAAGTTGACATGCTCTTCTCTCTCTTTCGGCTGCCAATGAACGGTATTATTCATTCCCTCGCCATGCACATCTTCAGTAAACTCACCTTCGATACAAGGGGAGTCTTCTCCTTGAGGATAATAGCGAGGAGATTCTCCTAACTTATCGATATAAGCTTGATGGTACATTTTTAAGAATTTATTCAGCGCAGATAAAGAAGACACTTAGTTGTTGTCCAAAATCAGGTATAATGGTTACCTATTTTGCCATGGAAAAACCATTGATGACACAAATTCATGATCCTTATAGTGACGCAAAAGCTCTTTCTGAACTCACGCTAGGAAAAGCGACTGGCTATCAGTCTGAGTATGATGCATCTCTGCTGCAAGGGGTTCCCCGTAAACTCAACCGTGATGCCATAGAACTCGTTGGCACTCTGCCCTTCCATGGCACTGATATCTGGACAGGTTATGAACTTTCTTGGCTCAATGCCAAAGGAAAGCCTATGATCGCTATCGCTGAATTCCTCCTCAATTTCGATAGCGAACACTTAATCGAATCCAAATCTTTTAAGCTATACCTCAATAGCTTCAATCAAACAAAGTTTGACTCCATTGAACAGGTTCAAGCTAGATTAGCGGATGACCTAAGCCGCTGTGCAAATGGTGAGGTATTGGTTAAAATTATCGAACCTAAACACTTCACTCACCAACGCATTGTTGAACTTCCGGGTACCTGTATTGACGATCTAGACATTGAGATCCACAATTACAATTTTAATCCCGATTATCTACTCGACAGTACAGATGACAAAGCCGTAGTCGCCGAAACATTAAACTCTAACCTGTTAAAATCTAACTGTTTAATTACATCTCAACCCGATTGGGGCAGTGTAATGATCCGTTACCAAGGACCTAAGATCGATCGCGAGAAACTGCTACGTTACCTTATTTCATTCCGTCAACATAATGAGTTTCACGAGCAGTGTATCGAACGGATCTTTGTTGATCTAAAACGTTTCTGCCACTGTGCAAAGTTAACCGTCTACGCCCGTTACACCCGACGTGGGGGCTTAGATATCAACCCTTACCGTAGTGACTTCGAGCATACTCCAGAAAACCATAGACTAGCTAGGCAGTAAGTAGACAGCCCTTTTAAGTTAGTAAAGACGTTATTTTGTGAGATAAGACTATATAGCATCAGCTAAAACGCTCCTTTCTGGCGTGTTTTAGCCTCACCTTTCTACATTCATGAATTCACAAGAAAACATCAATTCCCCGCACCACCCTCCTTAAATCATAAAATCTAGATTCAAATACAACAAATCGTTTACCTAAGTTAATTATCTGTTTCCACTCACTCGAGCTTGGTAAATACAACTAAATGAAATTGTCGACAGACTGTTAGGAATCATCCTGTTTAGTCATAGATATATTAGATAAAACGATTAATACCACTTTTGAGGTACATCAAACTTGGCGCCATATATTGACCTTGGTCACATATCTTAAACAGTGACAAGAATCATCAATTAACATTGTTCTAAATCAAAAATCACTACTCTGTAAACATCTATAACATCTACAAATTTGCAAAGTAATCATAATTTATAAGGACTACATAATGAAAGTTCGTGCGCTAACCCTAGCCATCTTAGCAAGTATTTCCGCATCAGCCATTGCTGCAGATACTGTTGATCCATTAAAAAAAGCCTTTATCGACGATGCAGAGGTCAATCTCCAGTTCCGTTTACGCTATGAGCAAGCCGATGTGGAGAATGTAGATGATCAAAATCAAACAACTTTACGCACACGCCTCACCTATAAAACAGGTGACATCTACAACTTCTTTGGTCTAACTGAAATTGATGATGTACGCTCAACTGATAATGAACCCCTCATTGCCGATTATGAGTACACCCAAATCAACCAAGCCTTTATTGGTTACCGAGCTCCAGCTAATACATTATTAAAATATGGTAGACAACGTATCCTATTAGATAATCAAAGATTCGTTGGTGGTGTTGGCTTCCGCCAAAATGAACAAACCTATGATGCCTTTTCAATACAAAATACTGCTATTGAGCACCTAACCGCTTACTACGCTTACATCAATAATGTAAACCGAATTTTCTCAGAAGACTCAGGTAACGATAAACATAAAAACGAAACTAATTTACTCAATATTAACTATAAGGGACTCGACTTCGTTCACCTTAGCGGTTATGCCTACCTTATCGACAACCTAGATGTCGCTAAGTTCTCAACCGATACCTACGGTATTCGTGCGACTGGTAATGTAAAGCTAGATACCCTCAAGTTTAACTATGAAGCTGAGTATGCTCAACAGTCTGAAGGTGGGGATAACCCGACAACCTACACAGCGAACTACTACAAGTTAGGCGCAGGGATCGGCTATCAAGGCTTTGGTGCTAAAATAGGCTATGAAGTACTAGGTTCTGACGATGGTAAGGCGGGATTCATTACGCCACTTGCTACCTTACACGCCTTTAACGGTTGGACCGATAAGTTCCTCTTCGGTGGTGCGGGTAACTGGGACAATGGTTTGGTCGATACCCACGTCATCTTGACCGCTAAAGTTTCAGGTCTTAATTTACTGGCCAAATACCATAAGTTTGACTCTGACTATGGTGACATCGACATGGGCCAAGAGTGGGGTGTTTCGGCCTCTTACACTTTTGCTAACCACTATGACGTAAGTGTTAAATATGCCAGCTACACAGGTGGTGACAGTCACATAGGCTACTCTAACGCCGATACTGATAAAATTTGGTTAACCTTAGAAGCTAAATACTGAAAATAGTGGGTTAATGGTATAACTCTAAAAAGGGATTAAGGTAACTTCCATACTTAATCCTTAAGAGCAGGTCTAGTTTAATCTCAACCTGCTTCTTGTTTAACTATCACAATCTAATCTCGCCAACATCTCCTGCACTGTTAACTCCAGCGTGTTTAAATCAACTTTGCCAACATTTGATATACTCAAAGCAAAGCGATATTCCTCGTTCAATTTAGCAAGGTAAACAGACCATCTTGAGTCATCTGCATTTTTACCCCGATGCTCATCATGAATGTTCAAGGTTATATTGTTAAACAGAGGCAAAACCTTAATATCTGACCCATGAGCCTCAAGTAAACAACGATTTTCTATCATTTGGCTAAAATCAAAGCTAAAGGATTTAAGCGACAGAGATAAGCCCAACCCTTTGGCTTTAATATAAGACTCTTTCAACGCCCAAAGATCAAAGAAACGCTCCCGTTGCAAATGTTCCGGCAGGGTTAAGAGCTCATCAGATTCGGTTTGAGTAAAATAGTGATTTAAAATCGAATAGATGTTCGTATTCGCTCTACTGCGCTCTATATCAACACCCAATTCAATATCGTCATTATAGGTATCTGCCATCGACGTTTGCTTAGCATCGAGCACTGCTATCACTAGCCAATCACCACTGTGACTAATATTAAACTTAAGTCCCGTATGTACACGTTGCTTTGCGATTAAATCAGGTTTTCCTTTCTCGCCATATACAAAGCGCCAATCTTGAGGAGCTATCTTCCCAGCAGTACCAGTGTGTAGGGATAGAATGCCTCTGAGATAACCCCTTACCATCAGACCTTTATCCCGAGCTTGGGGTTGAATATATCGTGATACCTTGGCCAACTCATCTTCAGATAGCCATTGACGTATCTGCTCAACCTGCTCTAAGTTCATCTCATCGACATTTAATGGGCAAAAATAGAGCATTACTTGGGGTAATGTTCCGAAAGATGAAGGTGACAAGTTAACTCCACGACAGGTGATTATTTCTTAAATCTCGCAAGAATAAGATAGTAGCAGAACTAAACGATTTAAATAAGTAATACCAATTGGTATAAAGCCTACCTAGTATACATTTACTGACTTGTTCCCAAAGAACAACAAAAATTCGCCACCATAATAGGGATGTATAAATAAGCATGAATTTACCAGTCTACAATTCATGGAAAACAGCAAGCACTGAGTTAACAAAACGGTATAACGTTCTGAGTTGATATTGAATTTTTGGTTAACCCAAAAAAAAACCACCGAATAATCGATGGCTTTAGTATTTTATTTCTTCTATTTCGTTTATTTTATTTAGCCAGCAATAAAATGATGCCTAAATATCGCTAACTTAAACCAGCTTCATCTCTTGAATGATCTCATGAGCAATCTCAGGAGTCGTACTCACAGGTTTCTCATGCAGATCGGCTTTTAATTGCCCTTTACGATGTTTAAGTGCGGCATCAAGTTTCTTTGATGCTGAAGTGATAGCCGGAAACATGATTTCGTTTGTACCAGAAGCAGAAATTCGGCTACCTTCATAATTAGTACGTAACTCAACTTGATGCTCGCCGTGCTCTTTTGAGATGATAACATCCAGTGAGATTAACGTCGGAAAGTGAGTGGCGATTTTAGAAAACTTGTCGTTCACATGTTCTTTGATTGAATCACTAATATCAACGTGGTGACCAGAAAGATTTATTTTCATAGGTTTTCCTTTTAAGAATTACTTCAATAATAGAGTTTGGGGCTGAGAAGGGAAAACACAAGGGGGCATGTAAAATAAATTTACTCAGTAACGATTGCCACACACTTATTTAAATTTACCCTTTTCTATCAGTCCTTTATTACTCTGTATCCATTCTAATGATGACATTTCAGTGTTAGCTATCACGGCCAGCACAATGGCTTAATCTGATTGCTTGCAGTCCCCACTCTGTACCGCAATTGAAAATAAGCTGTGTCATAAACTATCAAATTAGCTAACTTAATTTTTACTCCTCATATTCAACAAATGCAAGCCTCCCTTATATTCAATGTATAAAATTAAGACAAAACTAAGCTAACCGTCATAAAAACGAACAAAACGCTGCATTCTTGACTACAAAGAAAGAGGTCTAAACCTAAGGTTCACTATAAGCATAAACAAAATTATAACCACTTGAGGTAAAACTATAACCTAGCCCATCAATTCTCCTGCAAAATCTAAATGCTTATCATAGGATCAAATATGTTCATTTTATGTCCCTGTATCACTCACTAAAAACAATGCTTTGAGGCACAGATCTCATTTGAGAATCTTTACACATTAAATACAAATGAAAACCGTTCTCATTTCTGAGTATTCATGTAAAATCACTAATATTATGTTCATTTAATTTCCCCCCATTAGGAAGCACTGTGGTATTAGCGAATTGTACGTTTCGAGCTCTATTTGCAACCAAGGGAGGCGACATTTTATCTCGTGCATTAGCAGCCATTTTTGGTGGTTATATTCTAGCTGCAACGGCGTGTGGCTTACTCGCTATATCTCTGCCACTTCCCACCGCTGAAAGTGTCCTTGTGGCCATGATGTTATCCTTTGTTTTCTATCTTGCTGCTGCACTTTGGTCTTTTAGTGTGAAAAAAAGTTGGCAAGCTTGGCGCGATATTTTATGCATAAGCACCCTGTTCTACCTTCTCATACTTGTTGTAGACTAAGCCATGAAAGAGACTTTTTTCCGCACTATGACCTGGTTACATACTTGGGTAGGTCTGCTCGTATGCTGGGTTTTATTATTGGTCTTTTTTGCTGGAACAATGAGCTACTACCGTTATGAGATTTCCCTCTGGACTCAGCCTGAGCTGCATCATGAGGTATTTCAAAGCTATCAAGATAGCCATCTCAGTCAACAATTAGTCCAGGGACAACGCTATTTAGAGCAACATGCAGCAGATGCCAAAGACTGGCGTATTAATTTCCCTATCGAGCGTAAACCTTATCTGAGCTATAGCTGGCAGACACAGCCTAAGCCGGGGCAGCGTCGTGGTGAGTTTATTGAACATGTGATTAAAAATAATGACCAAGGGGTGATCACTGAAGTTCGTGACTCTCGCGGTGGTAATTTCTTCTATCGCTTACATTTTGATCTTCATTATATGCCTGCAAATATTGCACGTTGGATAGTCGGATTGTGTACCCTATTTATGCTACTGGCCTTGATCAGCGGCATCGTGATCCATAAACGTATTTTTAAAGACTTCTTTAACTTCAGACGTAACAAAGGCAGCCGCTCTTGGTTAGATGCCCACAATATCAGTTCTGTATTGGCTCTGCCTTATCATTTAATGATCACCTATACCGGCCTTATCACCTTAATGTTGATGTATATGCCCTGGGGAGTGCTAACAGCTTATGATGGCGATGTACGCGCCTTTCGTGCTGAGCTAAAGCCAGCTAGGGAGCAAGTTAAATCCATTGGTATTTCTGCCGATATGATCCAAATAAACACATTACTGCCTCAGGTGAAATCGTATTGGGGAGAGGCACCAATCAAGCAAGTTGTTATCACCAATCTCAATGATGAGAACAGCCGCATTAGTTTTTATAAAAATACGCAACAAACAGTCACAGACAAACGTATTTCTTTAGTTTTTAGTGGTGTTACCGGCAAACTAGTCGGTGATATTCCTGATTCACCATCGGCAACTCATGTTACTCACGATACGTTAATGTCATTACACACCGCTCGATTTGCAGAGCCTCTGCTTAGGGGATTTTTCTTTATATGCGGCATTATGGGTTGCGCTATGATTGCAACTGGTACTCTTTTATGGGCAGTCAAAATACGTCAAAAACAGCAAAAAAACATCACAGGCGGTGCTAAGCCTAGCCTAGGTTTACGTCTCGTAGAGGGATTAAACCTGACTTTCATTGCCGGACTCCCCCTCGCTACTTGTAGTTTTTTCTACGCTAATCGTTTATTACCTACAGAGATGGCCAACAGAGCCCAATGGGAGGCAAATGGCTTCTTTATTACCTTAGCCCTCGTCGCAGTATTGGCCAGCATCAACCGAACACAAACAAGCTGGCGGTTTGTATTACGTCTTGGATCAATAGGCTTAATCGCCATACCCGTTCTCAATGCATTAACCTCAAGTAGTCATCTGATAAGTAATATCAGTCAACTGCAATGGGTTTTAGTTGGGTTCGACATGATGTGCGTCTTGCTAGGTAGCGCCCTTTGGTTTGCCTCAAACAAACTAGCCAACAAAATCAGCTTATCAAAAACATCCAGTGGCATTAAGCAAGAAACGAAAACAGAAATACCAGTTGGACAAGCAGCTCAACAACATACTCAACTTACACCGACAAAAGGAGCATAGATGATGATCTCAAACACTCTGATCCTCAGCTTATTAACGTTTACCTATCTGGCCTTAGGATGCATGGCTTTAGCTATGTTTTCCCATTTTCGCGATAGCTTTAAACACTCCCCAAGTCAAGCTCAGAGTCGAGGGTTATATTGGACTGGTTGGGTTATTTTAACCCTCAGTTACTACGTAGGGATCAGTTATCTAGGTTTTGCCTATGGCAGTATACTGTTTATCGGCATCTTATCTTTTGCAGGTTTATTGGTGATTTTAACTGCGAGTTACCAGCCTAAACATTTACCTCATTTAATGGCAGGGTCGACCTCTGTGGGATTGAGCCTGATGTTTATTAGCTAACTGTAACTCATATTTTGACAAGTCTAGTTCAGATATACCGGCTTTCTACCCTATAAATTGACGTTTAATTGCCAGTATTTCATCCAAAGAGTCGATAAAAAGAGATACTAACGTTGGATCAAAATGCAGACCAGATTCATCTTTCAATAATTGAATGGCTTCATCAACAGACCAGGCTTCCTTGTAGGGCCTAACACTCGTCAATGCATCAAAAACATCGGCAATAGCCACAATTCGCCCCACTTTAGGAATAGCTTCACCTTGTAGTCCATAAGGGTAACCACTGCCATCCCACTTTTCATGGTGAGATAACGCGATGATACGTGCGATGTTTAACATCTCAGAACCATCATCCCCTAGGATTTGGGCACCTATTTCGGCATGAGTAAGCATGATTTGCCATTCATCATCATCGAGCTTTCCCTGTTTCTGTAAAATCGAATCCGGAATACCAATTTTACCGACATCGTGCATAGGAGCAGCAATCTTCAATGTTTCAGCATCTTTCGCACTCATCCCCGTCGCAAGGGCCAAAACGTAGGTATAATGACTCATTCGGATAACGTGCATCCCTGTTTCATTATCTTTATATTCAGCAGCCCTCCCTAACCTTTGCACTACTTTTAGCTGGTTATCAGATATCTCTTGGGTCTTCTCCATCACTTTTTGATCAAGCTCACGATTTTGGTTATAGAGGGCTAGATGCGTTTTCACTCTCAATAGCACTATTGCTGGGCTAATTGGTTTAGTGATGTAATCTACCGCGCCTAATTCCAACCCTCTCACCTCATCTTCTTGGGCTATCTTCGCAGTGACAAAGATAATGGGAATATGACGGGTACTATGATCTATTTTTAGTTGACGACACACCTCATATCCATCAATACCATCCATCATCACATCCAATAAAATCAAATCAGGCGGCGTTGACGAGCGAGTGATTCTTAACGCTATTTCACCATTTTTAGCGACTTTCACTTTATAACTGTCTCTCAGCACTCCCGCTAAAACATCAATGTTCTCAGGTGTATCATCAACGACCAGAACGGTTGCTTTCTCAACATGACTCTTATCCACTTTTAGGATCCCTTAATTTAGTTCTCATTTAGTGACGATAATATTGAGGCGACCACAATTCTTGCAGCTTCAAAATCGTAATTTTCCACTTGCTTGCTAAGCTCATTGAACTCTTGGGCTAAGCTACCATCCCTTAGGAAATATAGCTCATCGAAGATAAAGTCTCCTACTTCCGCTTCATAATTATCTAACATAGCGTCGAGTTTACTTAATTTATCTTTCAACTCAATAACCGATAGTTCTCCCGACACATGCTCTTGATTATCAACAACATCAACTGAATATTCAAAATAATATTCGAGTTCGTCCCTTACTTTAATTAACGATCCCCTGACCTTAAATAGTTGTGACTCGATCTCAAGCATATTGATATCTGTCACATCCATTAATTTAACATAAGACTCAAAATCTGCGGTGTAACTGGCCAGTTCAGACGCACCGATTGTCCCAGCAATTCCTTTAAGTGTATGGATGATTCTTTCTGCAGCACTAACATCAGCATTATTCAAAGCCTGTGTTAAATCGATTTCAAATGACGCAGTTGAATCACTAAAGCGTTTAAGAATCTTTCTATATAGCTTTCGATCACCTTGAGTACGCTCTAAACCCGACTTAGCATTTATATGCACAAAGTGATAATCATCAACAACATTAAGCTTATCACTATGACTAACCACTAGATCAACAGGGTCTCTTGGATTTGCAGGCTTAATTGATTTCGCCATTGTAATAAAAGTATTCTGCACATTTATGGGTTTAGGGATGTGATCAGTCATACCGGAGGCGATGGCTTTTTCTCTATCACCCGCCATCGCATTAGCTGTCATTGCAACAATAGGTAAAGTAGACAAACCCTGCATTTGTCTTATTTTTTTTGTCGCTGTATAACCATCCATCACAGGCATCTGGCAATCCATCAATACGCCATCGAATGACTCTTTTTGCAAGCAATCGATAGCCTCTTGACCATTGACGGCACTAACGGAAGAGATATGGTTATTCGACAGAAGATCCACAATAAGCTCCCTATTGAGATCATTGTCTTCAACGATTAAAATATGAGCACCAGCAAGCTGCTTTAGCGCATTACGATACTGACCCTCTTTGATTGAGCTCTTACTCTGCTTATTTCCCCCTCTCCCTAAAGCTTCAAGCATGGTATTAAGCAAATGAGTTGAAGTGATTGGTTTAGTTAATACCCCAGAAAACTCAATATCACCGGCTAAATCGATTAGCTCCTCTTTACCATAAGCTGTCACCATTAAAATTTTAGGTTTTTCCTGTATCAATGTTGATTGCTGAATCGCTTTTGCTGTTTCAATGCCACTCATCCCTGGCATTTTCCAATCCAGCAACACCAGCTGATATGAAGCGCCCTCTTGCTCGAGTAAGCCCATAGCCTGCTGGCCATTTGCCGCAAGGGAAAATGCAATACCATGGCCCTCTAACATATTGGCGAAGATCTCCCTTGCATTGGCATTATCATCCACAATAAGTACATTTATATTTTCAAGGGAAACTTGATCAAGAGTAGGTGTCTCGCGTACCTCAACAGGAGTTAAAGGTAAGCTAAATTTGAAACAGCTTCCTACGCCTTCTTGGCTCTCAAAACTAATGACGCCTCCCATTAGCTCAACTAAGTTCTGACTGATAATAAGCCCCAACCCGGTACCGCCATGCTTTCTAGTCGTTGAAGTGTCAGCCTGAGAAAATGCTTTAAACAACTTTAATTGCTGCTCTTTTGACATCCCGATACCCGTGTCAGTTATCTCAAAAATCAACTCTATGCTGGTCTCGCTTTGAGATTGAGCAAACACTTTAATCAGCACTTCTCCTTGCTCAGTAAATTTAATCGCGTTGTTACTAAGATTGGTGAGTACCTGAGATAAACGCAGAGGATCACCATTAAAATAACTTGGCAATAATGAGTCGGTATGAAACAGTAATTCTATCCCTTTATCTTCGGCTTTAAAGCCAACGAGATCACTGACATCTTCAAGTACATCTTCCAAGGAGAAATCAATTTTTTCAATATCTAACTTACCTGCTTCTATTTTAGAAAAATCGAGAATGTCATTAATAATACCGAGCAGAGACTCAGCTGAGCGATTCACTTTTTCTATATAGTTACGCTGCTTCCTATCAAGAGCCGTCTCTAAAGCAAGATGGGACATACCGATAATGGCATTCATCGGGGTTCTGATCTCATGGCTCATATTGGCAAGGAAATCACTTTTAGCTCTATTGGCACTGTCCGCTTTTTGTTTTGCTAACTCGAGCTCTTTTTCAAGCCGCTTAGCGGCATCGATATTCATATTGATACCGCTAACTCTTATCGCTCTGCCTCGACTATTGCGTTCAAATACCTTACCGACACTCAATATCCACTCATATTGACCTGACCGATTCAACAGTCTTAACTCTTGTCGATAAACCTCATCATCTCCAATGATATGAGCTTCTATCAGCTCACTATAGAGCTGACGGTCATCTCGGTGTATCAAGCCGATCCAGGTCCTGTTACCATGCTTTAATTCAGACCATTTATCTTCACGAATACACAATTCTGTTACCTTGTAGCCCAGCATAGTGGCGCATACATTATTAATTAACACCTTCCCTTCTAATGGGAAAGAGTCCCACATGCCAAGCTGAGCACTATTGGATGCAACTTCAAGACGATTCTCTGATTCGTGCAGTTTTATCTCACTGGTTTTTTGCTCGGTAATATCAAAAATACTGACGTCAAGGTACTCTTCTACACCATGATTATTAATAGAGAAGAGCGCACGGATCTGCACATAACGTTCAATATTAGAAGCATGAATAATTCTGACATCGACTCTCAATGAAGTACCATCCACTCGACTCAATTCCATCTGTGTATTGAGCTCAGCGACATCTGCTGGATGTATCAAATCAAACAAATTAACCTTAGGTGTTTCTCCTAAAAAATCCTCAATCTCGTACCCTGTTATCTGTGCCATATTCGGACTCGTATATAGCATCACAGAAGTCCGCCAGTCTTTACTGAGTCGATATCTAAACACCGCACCTTGGATATTACTGACCATTGAGCTAAATTGAGCTTGATTATTTTTAAGCTCTTTTCGCGCTTGTTCTCTTTGGGTCACATCGAGTAATGAGAGGCGAATATCTTCAAGGTTGCCTTGTTCATCCAATTTAGAGATCACTGTCATTGAAGCAAACTTTCTTTGATTATCCTCCCTAAAAAGCTCCACTCTGATATCTGAAGTAACCTCACCAGATAGCACATGTGAAAATAACTCTTGGGTAAATTTTTCACTGTGTTTGATAACATCATTAAACTTAAGATGGGCAAATTCCTCACGCTCTCGACCCGTCAATTTCGAAAATGCCAGATTATGCTTTATAAAGTTTCCTTTGATGTCTAATGAGGCATAAGCGACTGGCGAGTGTTCATAAAGATCCCACAGGCGATGCTCTCTCTCCTGTAACTCCATTGTGCGGGTGTTCACTCTATCTTCTAACTTATCGTTGACCGCCTTTAGCTGTTCGTGAATTCTGCGGCCCACCCAAACAGAACCCATAAAAATGATACATACAAGCAAAACAACCACCGCGAACATTCCATAAACAATTCGCTGAAAGCTTGAGTAATTCTTTCGGGCCTCTTTCAAGGTCAGTTCAGAAACAATGCCAAAACCATATTTATCACTCCAGCGCCATGCGCCGATAACCTCATCGCCCTTAAAATCGATATACCCCGAAAAATCCTGCCCATCTAAATGCCCACTGATCTGCCTTGCACTTTCAGTGAGATACACTTTATTAGATGGATCTGGTGAGACACCGACTTCTTCAAACTTATTTTTTGGGATTGCAGAGACTAGGTTCAATACTGATGTTTCCCCTTTTTGTAACATACCGAGTTCAACTAACTTGTCATTAAAACGGCTTTCAGTCAGTAAACGACCATGGTCATCTACAAAATATGAATCTCCCGTTTCGCCGATATGAGCGCTGCTAGTGAGCTTAGAGAACTCTAAATAGGGATTAATACGCAAAGCTAATACAGCTGGAATAGAGCCATCTACAAATTCAATAGGGCTTATCACAAACATGGTTGGCGTGCTCTTATCTAAGATACCGCTCGGATTTAACAGTGCAACATCTGAATTCATTGGAGGTGTGATCACTATTTCTCCCTTGAATGCACTGGCCAATAATTCCGGGTAATTAGTTTGAATAATGTTAATCAACCCTAAATTTTCATCACGATTTGACGCCAGATTGGTACCATCTGATGAGATAATAAAAAAACCCATGGTGCCAAAAGGTTTGCTGTAACGATAATAAGCAGAGCGGGCCCACTCGACATCAGAGTCCAATAATAGACTCGCCCTGTCTCTCGGTGCATTGATTAGATCTTCCACGTGTCCATGGAGTATCGGATTAAAAGCAACACTTAAAATTCGGTCCTCCCAACCCGCGACCCAAGCTTCAACGGCAGCATCGGCAACATCGACAACTCCTAGCAGGGATTGACCACTTTTCTCTCTGTCATTCTTATCCGCAACCACTAATCCAATTCTGGCAATCAAGAAAATGATGGTGACAAAAATAATAATCCCAGCTCCAGCCAGACGACCATATTGAGCATATCCAGAAAACGTATCTTTATCTTTAATTGTTAATAAACGTAGCCGCCAAAAAACAACACAGAGGCCAAGCAACATCAACACAAGCAAGATGATTTGTAGCAATCTGTCCATATCTACATCCAAAGAAAAGAGTCACGCTACACAGAGCCTAACTTCAACATAAGCACTTAAAAAGTATTTAATAATCAAATATACAAGAAATTTCCACTCAAAGGGGGCTTTTGTATATAAATTGTAAAGATACACAGAATAATAAGCTGAACTATCCATTTCTCGCTACAAGAAAGACAAATATATTGGCGATGAGACGGGGGTGAAAATAGGGGCTACGACCAGGTCGTAATCCCCGAACACGCTAATAACAGACGTGGTGAAAGCTTAAATACAAGGTCAACGTTTACTTCAAACTTTCATTCGAAAAAGGAAGTATTCAAACTTCTTGAATACTGTCCAGTTTGCATTATATCTTTACTACTTTATATCCAATGCCATACCTTTAGCTGGAATAGACTGGGCCTTAAGGGGAAGAACAGGTTGCTGCACAAGCTCCTCTTTCAAATAACTGATGGCCTTTTCTAATTGAGCGTCATGACCTGTAAAGGTTGCGTATGGTAAGTTATCAACCTCAATATCCGGGCTAACCCCGCGACCTTCCAAGATCCAACGTCCATCCATTGCATACTGCGGGTACTCAGCTACTCGTGCTATTCCCTTATCTGTTAGCGAGTTTCGTCCCGACAACCAAACACCGGCCCCCGTGGTCTGCTTACCGATAAGTGGTGCGATACCTAGCGCTTTAATACCAGCAGAGAAAGTCTCCCCATCTGAATAGGTCAGCTGATCAGTGAGAACTACTAAGTGCCCGCGAAATGTTTGCTGCATATTGGCGTTAGGTGTACCTCGAGTTGGTTGCCAAAAAGCCCAAGTACGGCGCAGTAATTTCTCGATGATCCAACTATCGATATTGCCACCACGATTACGGCGAACATCAATCACTAAGCCCTCTTTTTCATAGTTAGCGTAAAACTCTCGAGCGAAACTGGCGACATCACCGCTGCCCATAGCATAAAGGTGCAGATAACCAATTTTCCCGTCACTTGCTTCACTCACCTTATTGCTATTGGCATTAACCCAATCTAGGTATCTCAGTTTGGCATCACTGCGAATACTAACGGGCTTTACGATGGTTTTATGCTGCTTGTTACCACGCTTTAGGGTGAGCAGAATTTGCTTGTTCGCTTGATTGGTTAAAAAACGTGTGACATCGGCTTGATTTGCTATCGATTTACCATTAATCGACACTATGATATCGCCGATTTCAGCATCAACACCTATCTGCGCCAACGGTGCTGCATTAGATGGCAGTTCAGGGTCATTGGCATAGATATGAGTGATTTTTACGCCGGCCTTAGTCTGGGCTAAACGAGCCCCTAAGCTGGCAGCTTTTGCCATCTCACTGTCTCGTGGTAGATCGCCACCACGAACCTGGGAATGCAAGGAGTCTAACTCGCCCATCATCTGTTTAAAGATGTCATTAAGCTCATGACGGTCGGTAAGCCTGTCAACCAGAGGTTGGTATTTACGCTTAGTTGCTTGCCAATCCAGACCTCGCATCTGCTTATCAAAAAAGGAATCTCGATGCATTAACCAAGCATCTTCGAACATCTGTTGCCACTCTAGCTCTGGCTCTATGGCTAATTGCCACTGATTGGTCTGCACTTTGGCATGATTAAGTTCTTTAGGAAGCTTATCAACCGCGTCAACAATCAACATATCTTGACCATTGTTACTATGCTTACGAATAAAGAGTTTTTGGCCATCGGCCGATAGATCATAGCGACCAACATCTTCGGCATAGGTCTCGACTTTGGGATCCAGAGGATCAAACTTAACCACTTTAAGACTAGGTACACTGCTACGCCCCGGAACTTGCTCAATAAAGTATAAGCTGTTGTCGTTGGCCTGAAGATTAGAATAGTTACCTGAAGCAACAGGTACTTGCCACAACCGCTGAGCAATACCATTCCAATCAAGCTTTACCTTAATCTTATCCGCTTTCTTATCTTGAGCATTCCCTTCGACAGATTTCGTTAGTTCATTAGGTTGACGAAATGGGAAGTTGGCACTTTTATCCAATGCCAAAGCGAATATCTCGGTGCGTTTATCGAACATGGGCCCCATGTTACGATCGCCCCAAGGTGAAGTGGGAGTTGCGATAAATTGTCGATCGGAGAGGAAATAGAGCCACTTACCATCACCACTAAATGTGGGAGAATAAGATTCATATTTATCACTTGTCAGAGTTTCACTGCGATTTTCGTCTAATGAATAAAGGACTATTTGTGGCCTAGGCTTACCCAGTTCAGACTTAGTGATAGCGATAAATTGGCTGTCTGCTGACCACACAATATCAGCATATGGACCTAATCCTTCACCTTGGGTAATAATCTTCTTGTTTCGATTTTTATTTAAATCCAACAACCAGAGATCACCGTTATAGTCATCGCTAGCAATGTAGCGACCATCCGGTGATAGTTTGATATCCATGCGTAATGTAGTGCCATCTTTAGTTAACTGTTTGGCTCCCTGGCTCCCATCGGCTGGGAAACGCCAGATCTCTTGCTCTCCTGATGCATCACTGATCCCATAAACCCAACGTCCATCTGGACTCAATACTGCACGACTAATTCGACTGTTACCCGGTAGTGCAAGCTCTACAAGACGAGAACCATCAGTGGTCGCGATTGCCACATGGCTTCTCGCGGTGATCACTACTTTATCTCCCTTGGGTGATAACTGAGTTGAAGTTGCATATTTCATTGGGCTATTAACCCAATGTGCACGGCGTTGAGTAAAATCAGAAACAAGTTCAATGTCCAGAGTCCGTGCTTCATTGTGACTAAAATCAAGTAACTTAATATCAGCACCTTGTTGAAAGACTATTTGGCCTTTATGTATACGAGCACCGCGAACTTGCCACTCTTTATATTGAGTCACTTGCTGTATATCTGTGCCATCGAGTGCCATCGACCAGAAATTATCATTACCATCGCCGTCACTGACAAAAAAGAGGCGATTATTCCACAACATAGGCTGACGAACTGACCCCTTATGGGCAGACGTTAGTCGTTGGGCTTCTTTGTTTGAATTTAACTTATAACGCCAAAGCTCACCTTTAGCCCCGCCACGGTAAACTTTGACATTATCCCCAGTGGTTTGTAGACCAAAGCGAGTAAAATAGAGATATTCTCCCTTATCATCAATCACCCCTTCGATAGCATCAGCTAAAGGGAGATCCTGAGTCTCCAGCGTATCTGGATTAACCGTTCTCAATACCCAGTAATTAGCAGGGCCAAATGCGTTATCCGTGGCATAGAGCACCTCACCAGTTGCAGTCCAACCTTGCACCCTAACTCGACTGTTTTCGAAACTAATCCGTTTTGCCTGTCCGCCCGCTATTGGAATAACGTAAACTTCGCTAGCGCCATCATAGTTTGCAACGTAGGCCACCCATTGACCATCTTTAGAGATCGTCGCGCCGATCTCCTCTGCTGGCAAGCTGGTTAAACGCTGAGCCTGAACGCGATCCATTCGTTTAGTCCATAGATCTCCCTCGGCAGTAAACACTAACGTATTACCACTCAATGCTGGGGCTCGGTAGTAACCCAGCACCTCTGAGGATTCCGATGCTATCGCAGTTGAAAGATGAAGGCCGCCAAGCGCCAATAAGGTACAAACAAGAGAAGAACTGAGTTTCATTGATAGCTCATTATTTTTATTTGATTTTTTTATGAGCAACAAGATATCAAACTTTAACTAATTCAACAGTAAAATATTGATCAATAGTTATGAGTAAATGTGTACAAATATACTGACTGACTATACTTAGCAATTAGTGTTCAATTATATAGGTTTAACATGGAGAGAGATGAGCAGGATAATGCGGCAAAGAAATCAATATTAGAAGATATTGAAATCATGAGTGACGCGGACTCTTTACCTATTAGGCAAGACCCCATTATTGAAAAGTTATTAAAAAAGCTGCCAACAGATATTGCCGATAGCTACACAGATAAACAACTTCAGGGCTTTAGAGTTGCATTAGGTGATCGCACTTGGGCCAAGCACTTTGTTGATAATCGAGGCACCTTCGCATTCCCTTTTATCCGTTTGCGTTTTTTCTATGTATTTCTCCTAGGTAAAAACAAGCGTGCTTATACTAGACGTGAGAAACATGCCTCAATGTTGATGTTTGTCGGTCTTGTATTGAGTTTTATCGCCATCAGCATGCTACTGGGTTTATTCACTCTCTATATTCTCAAGTCTGCTTTAGGTATCGATCTGATGGAGGGAACCTCACTGGGGATCTGGGATTGGTTTAAAGATTTGTTTTAAGCCCCTAACATCACGGAGAGGAGCTATCGTTGTCATTAATTATCTATCAGACACAGGGACACTAGGTTTAGGCAAAGGCATAATCACTTGCTCACTTAAAGTTTTCCATCTTAGATACTGAGGGTGCTGCTCGCTGTTAAGTTGCGGATAGGACTTGCGTATCTTAAGTACTAATTTTTCAGCTTCAACCCATTGCTCATTTTTTACTAAGTTATCAAGATGATTTAGCGCCTGTTTGGCACTCACTACTGCATCACGTTGCGGCATTGTCTTGAGAGGTTTGCTATCTGAAAGGGAATGTATTTTTGCCTTAACAGCATCACTAACTGGCTCAGGTGCCCCCCCTTTAGCTGCTACAGCACTCAGTTCCACATGAGCAACCTCATGGTGAACAACACTGTTTAATTGAGTTCGCGGCTCATCAAAATTAGATGATTTCATCATGGCTCTGGGCTCACTCTGGCGTAGAATCGTTTGTGAGTCAGGCTCCTGTGCAGTTGATGACATCTGCATCATAACCGGAGTATAAGACTCATCACTTAATATATCCTGAGTAGCATCTTGGTTAATAAGCAGCAGTGTTGCCACAAACACCACTGAAGCCGCCGATGATAATGGCCAACGGTGACGACGCCAAAAACTATTATCAACTACCACAACAGTATCACTCTTAGTTGAATCACTTGAACTTTTCGCTAATAAAACAATGGCATAATCCAGTTCAGCACTGGGGACTTCCAGTGCTTGAGCTCGATACAAAACTTGAAGTTCCGCGTCAAATTCAGCAGGTTTATCTGCATTTTCATCTCTCATTTTCAACCTCCTGCCACTTGTTCATGACACATGTTTTCAAACTCTGATTGGCGTAACGGATACGGCTCTTAGACGCCTCAAGCGAAATGCCCACCACCTCTGAAATCACACCTGCGGTAAAACCCGCTTCCATATTGAGCAACAAGGCCTCTTTTTGCACCGTAGGTAAGAGTGAAATACAGTGCTTAAGCAACTTAGCCTTAACTCCCTCTTCGAACTGAGTATCGGGGGTTTGAGTATCGCTTGGTAAAAACGAATCTACATCTTGATCTTCATTAAACGCCTCACTAAAGAGATCCACCGGCTTCACTGCTCTGACATGATCAATAAGTAAGTTATGGGCTATTCGATACAACCAAGTGGTAAATTTTGCACTCGTCTCATAGCTAGCAGCGGCTTTAATCACTCGTCCCCACGTCTCTTGGTAGAGATCTTCCGCGAGTTGAATATCACCAATCTGACGAACAAAGTAGCGATAAAGCCCACCCTTATGTTTTTGATATAGGGATTCAAATGCTGAGGTATCGCCTTGTGCATATTGCGACATTAATTGTTGATCAACGTCAGCCTCCCCCTTCTCATACAATGCTTCTGCCACAGAACTCTCCAGACAATACTTTCTCCCCAACTCTATTTTTACAGGGGCTTGATTGCTGGAAAGTGTGCACCGCTAACCCTTTTTTGTCTATCCTAAGTTTGTAGGAAAAGTCAGTTGCTGGCGACTATGGCTTTGCCAGCAGTCCAGCAGTTTTAGTCAACTGCACAAACTCGTGACGATAACCAAAGGGGTCTTCCCCCATAGCTGACTGTGCTATCTCGCTCACCTTGGCATAATTTAAATGACCAATATAATGATTCTTATTAATAAGTTGACCTAATCCCGCTACTGCAACTGCAAATCTAAAATCGTCACTGGCTTGGGCAAAGTTTCTCAACGCCGTATCTTTTAAGATGGGATAACTGATCAATTTACTCACCTCTTCGCCTATAGGTTTATACCTTAACTTCAAATATGCGAGTTCAGTTCGACTGTATTTCTCTTTGCCGGTAGTGGTATCTACACCGTATCTGAGCTTATCATTCGCTTGATTGGGGCTATCAACAAAACTTAACTCATAAAGAGCCGTTACTCGGTGTCCTGCACCTATTTCCCCTGCATCCACCTTATCGTTATTAAAATCTTCCCGATTAAGGATGCGATTTTCATAACCGATAAGACGATATTCCGAAACAATAGCGGGGTTAAACTCCACCTGCACTTTCACATCTTTCGCTATGGTCATTAAGGTGGCACTGAGTTCATCCACCAGCACCTTACGGGCCTCATTTAGGGTATCAATATAGGCGTAATGTCCATTACCTTTATCAGCAAGTTGCTCCATCAGATGATCATTATAATTGCCTTGCCCAAATCCTAAAGTGGTCAAAGCAATACCGTGTTTACGTTTTTCTTCAATCAACTCGATAAGTCCCTGTTGATCTGACATACCAAGATTAAAATCTCCATCGGTGGCTAAAATAACCCGATTAACCCCTCCATGAATAAAATGCTTTTGCGCCAGTTGATAAGCCTGCACTATTCCTGCCTCGCCATTGGTCGAGCCTCCCGCTTTTAGTTTATCCAAAGCCTGAGAGATGGCTAAATGATCATTGCCTTTGACGCCATCAAGTACGACTCCCGACGCTCCTGCATAAACGACCACTGATATGCGGTCCTGCTCATCAAGCTGCTGACTCAGCATCTTAAGTGAACTCTTCAGTAACGGCAGTTTGTCCCGTGATGACATTGACCCCGACACATCCAGTAAAAAAACCAGATGGCTGGCACCTAAAGAGGCTTTATCTTTCTCAAATCCTTTAAGGCCGATCCTCAGTAACATCTTATCGGTATTGTAAGGTGACGGTGCTAACTCAGTATTAACACTAAATGGCTGCTCGCCTGCATTGGGAGATGGATATTGATAAGCAAAATAGTTAACCATCTCCTCGATTCTAATGGTTCCTTTCTCAGGTAAACGCCCTTGATTAATCCAGCGCCTAAGTGTTGAATAGCTGCCAGTATCTACATCAATGGAAAAGGTGGAAACAGAGATTTCTCCCGCCACCATAATTCCGTTAGCAACTTGTCGTTCAAACCGGTTCCGATCTTGTTGACCGATCCCAAGATCATAATGCTCCCTTAGGGGATAACTCATTTGAACGAGTCGATCCGAACGAGATAAGGCTTTCATCTTCATCATTCGATCACTGGCTTGCTGACCAGCAATATAAGAATCACTCACACTGGCTTTATCTTGGCTTGGAGCATTAATGTGTGAATTTTCTAACCTAAATGAGGGGTCGGCTTGCGTAACACGAGACAGTATTCTCAAAACCTGCGCATTGGTACTTTCAGGCTTCAACGTTAAAACTTGAGTAGGCTTATCCTCATTCACCCCTTTGGCGGTTTCCGACTCAAGAGGTTGCTGGCCGCTACATGCAACTAAAGCCAAGCTTGAACTCATCACCAGAGCCAATGAATTACTGGACAATCTAATGTTTCTCTCTTGCATGCCTTTTTTGATTTGGATTAGCATAAGGCTCTCCTGTTTATTTATCTTTATTCTCGATTTAGGTATATAAACGCAGAGACAAACCAAAATGGTTAAAAAAAGATCCAATAAATACAAAGGAGAACCAATCTAAATTTGAAGCAGTTCATAAAACATCAACTTATAGCGAGCTTGATCACATTTCAAAAAGCCTAAATATGCTACTTTTGACTAATACCTAATCATGTCCATACCCGCAATACTGACAAGCACAATGTCTTTGCCACTCACTTGCTGATATAGAAACTACTTCTACTCAGGAGCGTTAATGTGCCATATAAAGCTCACCTATTCTCATTTTCCCTGAGCCTTCCTTAATAGGAGTTGGCTCCAAATATAGCAATAATCTAATAAGGGACAATGTCATCTTCCGAGACTGAACATTTTCAATCCGTTTTCAATTTTTTTCAGGAAAGATTAACGTGCCACACAAAGCTCACCTATTCTCATTATCCTTAGGTCATGCCTTCTATGACGCTTGTATTAAGGAAAAATACAGCTTCAAACGCTTTGGACAAGATCTACTTGCCGGCATCTCTGTTGGAATTATTGCGATACCTTTGGCAATGGCCCTGGCAATTGCCAGTGGCGTTCCTCCGCAGTATGGGCTCTACACTGCAATCATTGGTGGATTTATTATCTCCCTAACAGGTGGGTCACGATACAGTATTTCTGGACCTACGGCGGCTTTTGTCGTGCTACTTTATCCCATAGCCCAAGAGTTTGGACTAGCAGGTCTACTTATGGCAACTGCGATGTCAGGGGTTATTTTAGTCATGATGTCACTATTAAAATTAGGACAACTGATTCAATATATTCCCGAACCAGTAACATTGGGTTTTACCGGGGGCATAGGTGTCGTGATTGCCACGCTGCAGCTTAAGGATTTCTTCGGGCTCTCCATCGCTGACATGCCAGAGCACTATATCGATAAATTAGCAGCATTGGCTCATGCTTTGCCTACCATAGAAGCTGCAAGTACCTCGGTAGCGCTTGCGACCTTCGCGGTCATGCTCATGTGGCCAAAGTTAAAAACCCCGATCCCTGCTCATCTACCCGCAATTATAGTCGGCAGCTTTTTAGCCCTTTGGCTAAACCAAGACGGCACGATTGTCGAAACGATAGGCACACGATTTAGCTATCCCCTAGCTGACGGTGGAGTTGGTATGGGTATTCCACCCTTTATGCCCGCTTTTGAACTGCCTTGGTTACAAGATGGTCCTAACCATCAAGCCTTGGGTTTTAGTTGGAGCATGGTACAAGCGCTGCTTCCAAGTGCATTTGCTATTGCAATGCTCGGCGCGATTGAATCACTGTTATGTGCCGTTGTGCTCGACGGTATGACGGGGAAAAGGCACAGTGCTAATAGCGAGCTACTGGGACAAGGTCTGGGGAACATCATTGCACCCTTCTTCGGCGGAATTCCAGCCACTGCAGCCATTGCAAGAAGTGCAGCAAATGTAAAGGCTGGCGCCCAAAGTCCAGTTGCCGGCATGGTCCACTCTATTGTGCTACTTCTGGGTTTACTATTGCTAGCAAATATTCTCGCTTATCTGCCAATGCCTGCCATGGCGGCACTCTTATTGGTCGTAGCCTGGAATATGAGTGAAGCGCCCAAAGCACTGCACCTGATAAAATCTGCCCCTAAGAGTGATGTCATCGTTTTTCTAACCTGCTTTTCACTCACCGTCATCTTCGACATGGTTATCGCAATAACGGTTGGAATAGTATTGGCTGCACTGCTATTTATGAAAGAAATAGCCGAAATGACACGACTCTACAATATTACCCAGAATAAGCGTTATATCGACCGAGATATTCCTGATAACTGGTTAGTCCTGAAGATAAATGGTCCGCTCTTTTTTGCCGCGGCCGATTCTATTTTTTCAGAAATAACTCTGTTAGCCAAAGAGCATCAAACACTCATTCTTTATATGGATGGCGTTTCGATATTAGATGCGGGAGGATTAACAGCATTAACTAAGTTGATAGAACATCTGCAAGCAAAACAGTGCAAACTGGTTATTACCGATCTGCAATTCCAACCTATTCGAACCTTAGCCAGAGCTAAAATTCAACCGATAGAGGACTTACTCCACTTCTACCCAACACTGGGGGATGCACTAGAAAAACATCCTCACTAAATAAATAATAGCAGGACAATAAAAAACGCCATCGAACCTAAGCTCGATGGCGTTTTCATTTAATATCAATCAGATTAAGCGTTAGCAAGTTTCTCTTGCAGCTTAGCATCTTTAGCTTGAACAGCTTCTGCAGATTTAGCACGTTCTGCTTTAACTGCTACAGCAAGTGCATCATCAGCAACTGCAAGCATTTGCGCCGCTAGATAGCCCGCATTCTTTGCACCAGCACTGCCAATCGCGACAGTCGCAACAGGAACGCCGCCAGGCATCATTACAGTTGAAAGAAGTGCGTCATGGCCCTGCAATGGACCACAATCAATCGGAACTCCGATAACAGGGCGTGTAGTGATACCAGCAACAGCACCCGCTAGATGAGCTGCAAGTCCAGCAGCACAGATAAACACTTTACAACCACGAGCTTCTGCATCAGTAACATATGCATGAGTTGCAGCGGGAGTGCGGTGAGCAGAGGTAACCTTAGCTTCAAATTTAATTTCAAAAGTTTTTAGCACATCAAGGGTAGCTTGCATGGTTGGTAAGTCAGAATCAGACCCCATCAACACAGCAACGAATGGTTTGCTCATTTTTATTCCTTTTGTAGGGTATTACTTTAAAATTTCTTATATTTAGGGGCATTATATATAATCTATATAGAAAATGCTCCTTGAGTAAACGGCCCCCCCAAGCCAGAGGGGATTATCCCCTAGGCTAACAGACACTGCAAATAACTTATTGGAACACATCTATAACATTTTGCACCTAAGTTATTTAAAACCAAGAAAACATCGTAAACCTTTATCACTAAAGCACTAAATAAAACAATATTATTCTATACATTCAATATACAATACCGATGAGGGAGTCATGGTGATGAGCACACATGGAAAAAAATGTTACACAGGATAATTCTGCAAGAAATACTGAAACTGGCAGCTTAAAAAGCCGTGAAATAGATAGTTTAGATCTAAAGTTTCACTTAAGTCTTCTCGGTGTTCCTCTACTGTTGATCTGTTTCATCTGGATATTTTTTAACGCAGATCTTAATAGTGATGATCTGTTAAAACTTCTCTTAATTTGTAATATTTACATTCTTGGCTATAGCTTAAGCTATTACCTACATCAAGCTCGATTAAATCGTCTTTGGTAGCATTTGCAGCAAGTGGTACACATCAACGAAACTACGTTCGAATTAGTCAACCTCTCCAGCCAATATGAAGATGAACAAGCTTTTCTGGATGCCTTGTTAAAAAAAGCCGTGAGTAGTGTTGACGGAGCGGAGATGGGCTGCATCATTAGGGTCAACAAAAAAGATCAAAGCCTCTATTTTGAGTCCAGTGTTGGAATTGATATCGAAAAATTACGTAAAATTAGCTTTCAACTAGATCAATCTTTCGAATATAGACTAACTCAAGGTATGAATGACAAGTTGGTGGTCATAGATAATATAGAGAACATCAACGCTAAGAGCTCATTATCAATTGAGGATCAAGAGAGACTACTCACAGCCCCAATTAAACCCATTCGCTCTACGCTCTCAAGCCCTATACATATCGATGGTGAGTTGTACGCTATGATTAATCTCGACAGCAGTGAAACCAAAGCCTTCGGAGATTATGATTGTAACTTAGTAAACATACTCACCCATGAAGCTTCTAACGCTATCGCTTTATACCAAAAAACACACCAAATCCAAACATTAGCCAATTATGACAGTCTAACCTCTCTCTACAACCGTCAATGTTTCGAAGCCCGTTTAGCCCAGTGGCAGCTTAAGTCTCATTTAAGCAGTTATCTAGTATTAATCGATATGGATAATTTAAAACAAATTAATGATAACCAAGGCCATCAATCCGGAGATGATGCATTAGTATTATTAGCAAAAATACTAAAGTATCACTGGCATGAAAAACAGCTCATTGCCAGATATGGCGGCGACGAGTTTATTGCTATTTGTCGTGGTCCCCTATCATCAATTTTGGCTGATATGCATGCTATCCAATTAGAACTGAACACTGACGCCAGCCACATTTATTTCAGTTTTGGGATCGCTGAGTATGATGGCCATTGGCAACGCGCATTTAGAGATGCTGATATCAAGATGTATGAGCATAAGCGTTCCAATAAGGTACGCTTAGATAGTCATGTTAACGGTGCTGAAAAAAGTTAACCGAAAAACAGACGCCATAACCAAGAGGAGTCCAAGTCGTCTTTACAAGTATGATATTGCTGAGCATAACGCTTAGATCTATCATCCACTTTTTTAGCGACCTTGATCAACCATGCTTTCTGATTATAAGTTTTACGTTTATACCCGCCCCAACCTTCGTGATAATTAAGATATTGATTACGCGCATCCCACTTAGAGACGCCATTAATTTTATTGGTCTTATAGATAAACCATCCCATAAAATCCATAGCATCATCAAAGTTACTTCGACTCGACCAGGAGTTGCCCGTCTCTTTAACGTAATCATCCCAGGTCATGGTTTTAGCTTGTGCATAACCATAAGCATCACTGGCTCGACCAATTGGAATAAAACCAAGGAAATACTCCATTGGTGGCGCAGCATTGTGCTTAAACGAACTCTCCTGATACATCATGGCCAAAGGGACATGCACTGGAACTCCCCACTTCTCTCGGGTATTTTTAGCTGCTTCATACCAAGAACGATGCTCTTGATAGATAGCGCATAAATTTTCTGGCTCTTTGGGCGGGGCGCTTGCACAACCTGACACGAAAAAAGCCAAAATCGCCGTCAATATATAGGAAGAGAGTTTCATTAATGAAAGTACCGAAAAGCTAAATTATCAAAGCCATAGTGTCACATTGATGGAAAAAAGAAGCAAATACAGACTCGACAAAAAACAGCCTATTCTAACTCCGGTAGCTCACAGCTATACTCCTCTTGTCGCCAGATTTCTGGCTCCCAAAAGTCAGTGTTGTTACCGCGATAGATTTTATCCGTATTAAATTTTGCAGCCAGATGATATCTCTGATTCGCTTCAACGGTTACAGATAACACTTTAGGCGTTCGTGCCGCCAGCTTTACCTTTAATGTAGGCGAGTTGATTAACTCGGCCAAAGTAAACACATAGGTACCAAGAGGAAGCTGATAGTTAGGCTTAGAGATAACAGGTTTACCGTTGAGGTGTGTCACCACTACTCGATAGATATTTTGCGCAGGATCTGGATTTAAGTAACCCGACACCGTACCACAATAACGACTTGTATCAGGCTGTGAAGCACAGCCTGATACAAGTCCGATGAATGCAATAAACAATAAAATATTGCGACTGTGGCCTATCATCAGACGTTGTTAACTCGAGCCTTGTCCTCTAATGAGGGCTCAGCAAAATAATCATCAAGAAAAGATTCGAAGCTCTGAGTTGTCTCACTTTCCATCAATGTCTGTTTTTCAATTGACTCAATGGCAGCAGTTCGATACTGCTGCTGTACAGCCTCAGGCAGTGGATAACCATTTAACGTATGGTAATACGTCTCAGCTAATTGCTTAACCCAGACGCTGTGATCAATTTGAGAAGTTTTAAGCTCTTTCATTACTAGGCCTGAAATAGAGAGCTCTGGATCGTCAATCGCTGTGCGCCATCGCGTAAGCGCTTCACGATAATCTTGCTTGCCCTCTTCATCAAGTAAGCCACATAAGCTGCCCAGTCCATCAAAGAGCTGATTCATCCAGCTAGAGAGTAAAATAGGATGACCATCTTTACTCAATTCTAGCCCAGGCTTACGCCCCTCTAAAATAACGCGGTTTAAATTACTCGAAATTTCACTTTCCTGTTCAACATCACTCAAAGGTGACTCATTTAACAAGCAATACAGTAAAAAGAGGTCTAAAAACCTAACCTGAGAAGCTTCGATACCAATAGGGCTAAAAGGATTAACGTCCAAAGCTCTCACTTCTATATATTCTATCCCAGCTCTAGCTAATGCTTCAGAGGGCTTCTCGCCATTTTCCGCGACTCGCTTGGCACGAATAGGCGCATAAAATTCATTTTCAATCTGCAACACGTTGGCATTCAATTGACGATATTCACCACCAACTTTAACGCCTATGGCTTCAAAACTCTTCGAAGGCTTACCAATTGCAGCCTTCATGCCAATCAAATATTTTTCAAGCGAGTCATAGCTGATATCCAGCTGCTCTTGCTCCTTGTTGGTATAACCAAGGTCGCTCATGCGCAATGAAGTGGCATAAGGAAGATAAAGAGTGCCTTTACCCATCTTCTCAAATGGGATATCGGTTTCTTGTTGCTTAAGGAATGAGCTACAAAGTGCAGGAGACGCACCAAATAGATAAGGTAAAACCCAAACCATACGGCGATAATTACGTATGAGTCCTAAATAAGACTCTGAGATGAAATCACTTTTCGTCAGCGAACTACCTGAGAACTGATACAAGTTATCCCACAGCTCTGATGACACTGAAAAATTAAAATGTACACCAGAAATAATCTGCATCTGAGCACCATATCGATAGGTTAGTCCCTTGCGATACAAACTCTTCATCATCCCCTGATTAGAGACACCATAATCAGCAATAGGAATGTCTTTCACATCTCCCACATAACAAGGCATACTTACAGGCCAAAGCCTTTGATTATCAAGGTTTTGAACTGAAAATGCATGGGTGTAGGTCAGATCTTGCAATAAGCTATCAATATTACCAAAGACAGGCGTAATAAACTCTAACAAAGACTCACTGTAATCTGTGGTGATCCGCGAATGTGTTAATGCAGATCCCAAAGCTTGTGGATGACTATCAGTCGCCAGATGTCCTGAGCTGTCAGTCCTCAATGACTCGCGTTCAATACCGCGCTGCATTCCCTGTAGTGCATTACGCCCCTCAGAGTTCGAGAGATGCTCAATTACTTCATTGAAAGATTTCAATATATTCTTCTCTAGTTTCATCATTATTTTCATATGTATATATCTATATAAGTCAGACCAGTTTATGTCCTACTTACTTTCAAAATACCTCGCCAAGATATCGAAAATGGACTGATAAAATGATGGACACGATTCCATCTCGCTAGTTAACTCTCATTCAACCTACAAAGTAAAGTAGGATCTAATTGGCATTAACCTTTTAAGTTATGCGCCAACCAGACTCTGCTTCTTAGATCTTTAGATATATGGGGCAGTGACTCAAATTACAACTCTAAAATAGAAACTGGGTATCCAAGTGCTTTAATATCCGCCTCAATTTTGGCTCTATCCCCCACGATAACCACGATCATCTGCTTAAGTTTTAGCTGTTCTTCGGCTAATTTATTGAGCTCAGCTTTGGTCATATTATTGGTGATATCAGTCTGTTTATCCGTAAACTTGGTATCGAGATCGAAACGCTGAATACGACGCATAAAGCCTGCTTTTTGATAGGGAGTCTCATAATCTAACGCTTTACCTTGGGAGATTGACGCTTTCATAAAGGCCAGCTCCTCATCGGTTATCCCCAGATTTTTATAGCCCTCGATCTCTTTAACAAACTCACCTAACGCCTCTGAAGTCACATCGGTTCGAACACTCGCTTGCGCTTCGAAAACCCCAAGTTCACTGCCACCTGAGAAATAACTGCGTGCACCATAGGTGTAACCTTTATCTTCACGAAGATTAAGATTAATGCGGCTATTAAAAGCACCGCCTAAAGGATAATTCATCAAGTATGATTTAAAGAAGTCACCCGTGGCATCCCAAGGTAATCCATGTTTCCCTAACTTGATAACCGATTGAGCAGCACCTGGTTTGTCGAGTATATAAACGGTTCCACCTTTAAGCGCCGGTAGCTTAGCTAATGTAGGTAATGCTGAAGCCTCACCTTTCCAGTGAGATAGCCCACTAAGCTTCCCCAAGATCTCCGCTTCACTTAAATCACTTACAGCAACAACCTGTGCATTACCAGCGGTGTATTGCTGCTGATAAAAATTGGTGACATCGGCTAATATTAATCCTGATACCGTCGCTAAAGTGCCATTACTGCTCACACCTAACGGGCTATCAGTGCCATAAATCAACCCATCAAATGCAGTATCTGCCATATAATTAGGATCTGACATCATGTGCTGTAAACTTTGCAACTGTTGTTGTTTAAGACGCTCAAAATCTGTAGCGCTGAACTTAGGTTCAAACAGACGCTCTTCAACTATCGCTAAGGTTTCATCTAAGCGGGAAGTCAGGCTAGAGACCTTGATGTAACTTTGATAACCGCTAGCACCAAAACTCACGCTGCTGCCTAACATCTCCAGTGCTTGTGCTAACTCTTCTGAGGTGCGTTTTTGGCTAGACTCGTTCAGCATCGAGGCTGTTAGCCCGGCAAGTCCTGCTTTTTCAATAGGCACCAACCTGTGGCCACCGTTAAGATATATCAACAACTCAACCGTTGGCGTCTCTTCACTTTCGGTGCCAATAACCTCAATGCCATTAGCGAGCTCACCATGCCATAACTCCGGGGCCTTTAGCACTGGGGCTTTACCGGCAGCTGGCATCACATTGCGATCAAATGAGGAACTGACGACTTGATGATTATCAATCCCGCTGACAGCAACATCCGACACAGCCAGCACTGGCGGAATGTAAGTATCTTCATGGGCAATGAGTTGCCTCTGCCCTTCAGGAACAACGCTTATCACTACCATAGGCTTATTTTTGATATAAGTGTTAAACACCCGCATCACATCTGCTTTCGTCACATTGGCATAGCGCGCTAAGTCTGAAGCTATCATGTTAGGATCATCAGAAAATGTTTGATTAAAGGCTAAAGTCGACACCTTACCTGAGACACTTTGCAAACCAAAAATAGTGCCAGCTTCAAATTGCACTTTCACTTTCTGTAGATCTTCATCGGTCACACCGCGCTGTTCAAACTCCTCAATCGACTCTTTCATCCGCTGCTCAAGATCTTTCAGCCGCCCACCCTTTGCCGGGTTAGCTAAAGCATACATGGAAAATTGACACGCCAGCTCCTGACAAGGATGACTCACTCCAGCCTGAACCGCATAGCCATCTTTGACTAAATTCTTGTAGAAAATGGATGTTTTTCCCCCTCCAAGAATGTTTGACAGGAGATCCAGCGCAGCTTCATCTTGATGACGGGCGTACACTGTCGGAAAGCCAATCTTAATAAGCGGTAGATGTATTTTATCTTCCATCGAGATGTAACGGGTTCCATCTAACGTAACTAAAGACTTCTTATCAGCTTTAACCTCAGGACCCGATGGGATCTCACCAAAATACTGATTTATCCAAGTCAAGGTCTGCATTTCATCAAAGTCCCCCCCAACGGTCAACGTCGCGTTATTTGGACCATACCAACGTTTAAAGAAATTTTTAACGTCATCTAAACTGGCACGTTCCAGATCTTCTGGCCAGCCAATAACAGGCCAAGAGTATTGATGCCCTTGAGGGTAAAAAGCTTGATTAAACAGCTCACCGGTGCGGCCATAAGGCTGATTATCGATACGTTGAGCACGTTCGTTTTTAACGGTTTCACGTTGAACTTCAAACTTCTCTTCTGTTAACGCTGGTAAGAAAAATCCCATACGATCAGATTCAAGCCAAAGCATTTTCTCTAACTGGTTACTCGGTACTGTCTCAAAGTAATTAGTTCTATCTGTATTCGTCGTGCCATTAAGCGTTCCACCGGCTTCAGTAACCGTTTTAAAATGCTGCTCATCACCAACATGTTGTGAGCCTTGGAACATCATATGTTCAAATAAATGCGCAAAACCTGAACGCCCCTCTAGCTCACGCGCTGAACCCACATGGTAAGTCACATCCACATGCACTAATGGATCCGAACTGTCTTGATGCAAAATAACGGTAAGACCATTGGCTAGCTGATATTTTTTATAAGCGATACCCACTTCAGATTTAGCAAGGCTGACTGACTCAAGCAAGGTCACCCCTTGAGGCAAATTCGATTCTGTTTCCTGACTCGCACATCCAGCTAATGCGACTGAAATAGCCACGGCTAATATCCATTTTTTCACAATAAAGCTCCTTACTGACTGAGTGTTAACTCAGCATTTATAACCAATGAAGTGCGAAAGCTGCTACCAAGAGATAACGTACACACTTACCTACTAATATCATCAGAGTCGATCTAAGCAGAGGAAGTTTCATCCAGCCCGCTAATAAACACAGAAGATCACCAATTAATGGTGCCCAAGATAGCAAAAGCGCCCAATAACCATACTTTTGAATTAATACCATCGCGTGACGATACTTTCCTTTCGCCACCTCTTCTGGGCTGCGGGCAAATCGGCCTAAACTGCCTAAGTAAAAACTGGTCAGCGCGCCAAGTGTATTGCCGATAGTAGCGACAATAACCAAAGAAAACCAAGCATCATCACTTTCATTTAGCAGCGCAACAAGTAAAACTTCTGATCCACCCGGTAACAAGGTCGCAGCAAGGAAGGATGCACTAAACATTAACCATAACGCTGTCATAAAAGCTTACCTAATGAAAAATCGTAATTTTTTATTAATAAATACCGATTAATTGCCAATGTTGAACTTGTGTTAATTATTAAAGTTATTAAAACAAACTCTATTATCACAATAAGTTATAACGAAATGGGTTTGTTTTGCAAGTAGTGCTATCTATACAATGGAAACATCGGATAATAGCTTAACTTCTTTGCTCCATTTTTGAGCATATAAACGATTAATTACAAACCTATTTTAATAATAAAAACTTGGAAAACTCATCATGTGGCAAACCATTAAACAGATCCCTTTTTGGCAAAAAGTCCTCGCAGGCTTTATTTTAGGGGCCAGTATCGGTATTATTTTTGGCGAATCAGCCACAGTACTAAAACCCTTAGGCGACCTATTTATCAGCGCCATTAAGATGCTGGTTGCACCTTTAATCTTATGTGCCATTGTCGTTAGCATCACCTCACTTGGTTCCCAAACCAGTCTTAAGCGCTTAAGTTTCAAAACATTAGCCATGTTTATGTTCACCGGCACTATCGCCTCCCTCATCGGCTTAACCGTCGGGTCGCTGATTGACATGGGCGGTTCGATGGAACTTGTGACAACAGAGATACGTGAACGTAACGTGCCTGGATTTTCTCAAGTGTTATTGGACATGATACCAGTCAACCCTTTTGCATCACTTGCCGAAGGTAACGTACTGCAAATTATCGTCTTTGCCGCATTAGTTGGCATCGCTATCAACAAAGTAGGTGAAAAAGCAGCCCCACTTAAACACGCTTTCGAGGCGGGTGCAGAGGTCATGTTTCAGCTCACTCGCATGGTACTCCAATTAACCCCTATCGGTGTTTTTGGCCTTATGGCTTGGGTTGTCGGTGAATATGGTTTATCAACGTTACTGCCCTTAGGTAAGTTTATTGGCGCTATCTATATCGCTGCGCTAATTCATATCATCTTTGTCTATGGCGGTTTAATTAAATTTGCCGCTAAGCTAAGTCCTATTCAATTTTTCCGTAAAGCTATGCCGGCACAGATAATCGCTTTCTCAACGGCCTCAAGTTTCGGCACACTACCAGCAAGTACGCGTTGCACAGAATCAATGGGCGTTTCCAAACAATACAGCTCTTTTGTGTTGCCCCTAGGTGCAACGATGAATATGGACGGTTGTGGCGGAATTTACCCCGCTATTGCAGCTATATTCATTGCCCAAATCTATGGTATCCAACTGGATATGACTGACTATATGCTGATTGCTGTTACTGCAACCCTTGCCTCTGTTGGCACAGCGGGGGTGCCTGGCAGTGCAATGGTCATGCTTTCAGTCACCTTAGGAGTCGTTGGTCTACCACTTGAAGGGATCGCCTTTATCGCCGCTATCGATCGCATCATAGATATGATCCGAACCAGCACTAACGTGACAGGTGATATGATGACTGCTGTGGTCATCGGCAAGTCTGAAGGTTTATTAGATGAACAACAGTTCTATAATAACCAAGAAGCGGATGCCAGCGAAAATATTACCGCGACTCAAACGAAGTCAGCTTCTGAGTAAAGCCAGTATTTTTTAAGGCTTAAATACATCTTCAAAAAATCAGCCGCTTTTGCGGTTTTTTTATGATAAAAAATGCTAATAGCCTATTAAAATTACGTTATTTAGTATTATACTTACCCTACAACTACAAGCTGGTTTAACAATATAAGGCTAATACATGGCAAAGTTTTTCCTGTTCCCCATTATCTTATGCCTGTTGTGGACAGGCTTTTTGCACTTCAATGGTGTACCTCTTAAACAAGGCAAAAAGGGCTTTGTCTATATTATCGCGATCAGCGCAAGCATCATCCTTTCTCTTGCCCTACTACTGTGGATGACAGCCGAGCAAAATATCCCTAGCTAACAGCATATCCACCTCTTTAAATGGAAATCTAATCCCATTTGTAGTATAAGCACTCTCAATTATGCTCTATCAATCAAATTAGCTGTATTTATAAGGTCCCATGTCAGATAAATTTTTCTTTAAAGGGCGCAAAAGCCCTAAGCCTAAACATGAAAGTTTTGGCTATAACACTAAGCGTACCTCTAAGTTAGGCAGCAGCGATAACCCACTTAACTTGGTCGTTTGTAACGATGCGCGTAAAGTCGAAATAGAAGCTCTGTTAAACCAACACGATTTAATCGCTAACATTGAGATTAACTCGGACGTTGAAGAGAACATCCTAGAGCTAGACGGTATTTTGAATAAGCCTGAAACCACTCGCTTCGATAAAAAGCCCAACAGGAATGAGCCTTGTCCTTGTGGTAGTGGCAATAAATATAAAAAGTGTTGTGGGTAAAAATAACACTAAACAAAACACCTTCTTATACTTACGGGTATAAGAAAGTGACATTTTTCCATCTACATATTGTTTGAAATGGTTATGAGGTGTTGCGCTAACTCATTCTCAGTTTTAGGTAATGTTTTTAACTCGAAGGTCAATGGATCTCCGCCATTGAGCATAAACACAGAACTTTCCCCATGATCATAGTGAAACCATTTTCCATTGATACATAGATCTGTATAGCAATTCGGTAATAACTCCATAGGGACACCTCTTAATGTGTTACGACATTTTGCTGTCGTCAGTTCATCATTATTAGCAACAGAAAATGCGATTTTACATCTCCTTTATAAAACCTTATAAAGCCAAGAGGTGTGTTGATCTATATCAAATACAAATACAATAGATGTAAAAAATCATACAACGAGTAACGTAAAAAACTAATTAATCGAACATTAAGATAAATATTCAGTATTATATTTCAATGATGAACGACAGAATAATCAACAAATTGGAATTGAAAAAAGCTAACTAAGTGGAATTGGCATTGTTTGATTATATAAATTAAAATTTTTCGATCTGTGCAGCGAAAAAAGAAACTGTCTAATCACATCCTGTCCGTGCGATGTAGACATTGAAACCTTGCTGCAAAAAAATGCCTATCAGCTCTGACAGGTTCCAATTGTAACTCAACAGGCTTTTTGTCAGGTAAATTCAGATGTAATACCTTCCCATGAAAATTTTGCTGAAAAGTCGAGGTATCTTTCATATACAAGGTGATCCTTGTCGATGATAAAGATAAAATATCTCCCAGTGAGTGATTGGTACCGTCCGTTAAGGTAACATTCTCAGGTAGCTTTACGCGCCAACTTCGTTCATTACCATTGATATCAATTACTTCAGGAGCCCCAAGATTAGGGATCATTTCACCACACTCATCAATTTCAATCTTAAGTGGGATCCAGAGTTTATAACCTTGTCCCTCTGCTAAAAGTGACAAACTTGATTGGCGTAATATGGGCGCTAAACAGCTGGGTATCAGTGTTTGCACTTTCAGAACACAAGCGTGTTTTCGCTCTGTTTTAGCTGTTGAGAAAAGCTCCCTGAAGAGATCCACTTCATCTACTGAGAAATTCATGTCTGTTTCGATGTATTAAAATGATAAATTGATTATAAAGTATTCAAGTTTTAGCTTCAATCAGTGGTGAGTATGAAGTCTTAATCCGTTTTCAGCAGATAAAGCACACAATATAATAAGCAAAGTGAACAGTGCTGAACACTCCACCTTTCTTACTCTATCACTAAATGTATTGAATAAAATTGATACGAATATAAGGCAATAAATAAAAAAGCCCATCAAAAATGGGCTTTAAACATAATATTTCGCTAAATGTTAGCCCAGTACTGCAAGCAACACACCGGCGGCAACAGCGGAGCCCAGAACGCCAGCAACGTTGGGACCCATAGCATGCATCAACAGGAAGTTATGTTGATTAGACTCTAGACCAACCTTGTTGACCACCCTTGCAGCCATAGGAACCGCTGAGACGCCCGCCGCACCAATCAAAGGGTTTATCTTTCCCCCTGATAGCTTACACATCAACTTAGCCATCAACACGCCTGTTGCTGTTCCTATCGCAAATGCAATAGCACCTAACAGCAGAATACCTAAGGTTTCAAGTTGTAAGAACTTGTCTGCCGAAAGCTTAGAACCCACTGCAAGACCAAGAAAGATGGTCACGATATTGATCAACTCGTTTTGAGCCGTATTCGACAACCTATCCACTACACCAGATTCACGCATCAAGTTACCGAGACAGAACATACCGACTAAAGGTGTCGCAGTAGGTAAAAACAGGATTGTTAGGCCTAGTACCATAAGTGGAAAAATGATTTTCTCTTTCTTACTAACTTCCCTTAGCTGCTCCATTTTAATCTGTCGCTCAGCTTCAGTGGTAAAGAACCTCATAATAGGTGGCTGAATAAGAGGGACCAACGCCATATAAGAGTATGCAGCTACAGCAATCGCACCGAGAAGTTCTGGAGCAAGCTTAGAAGCGAGAAAAATGGCCGTAGGGCCATCCGCACCGCCGATAATGGCAATAGCACCTGCATCTTTCATACTGAAATCAAACCCAGGAACAAAGTTTAACGCTACTGCACCGATCAAAGTGGCAAAGATACCAAATTGAGCAGCAGCCCCTAGTAATAACATTTTAGGGTTAGCGATTAAGGCTCCGAAATCAGTCATGGCTCCCACCCCCATAAATATCAGCAGTGGGAATACCCCAGTTTCAATGCCAACATGATAGGCGAAATAGAGTATTCCCCCCTCTTCAGTAAAGCCACCATTAGGGATATTAGCTAAAATGGCACCAAAGCCAATAGGTAAAAGCAGTAAGGGTTCAAACTTTCTAACAATCGAAAGATAAAGAAGTAAAGCCCCAACTCCCATCATTAATAGTTGGCCACCGGTAAAATTAGCGATTCCCGACTCAGACCAAAATGCAATTAATCCTTCCATCTGAGCTCCTATGCCAAACCTAATAATTGATGACCAACGGAGACAGAGTCACCCTCTTTAACCCAGATTTTGCTAATAACACCATCAGCTTCAGCGCGAATTTCAGTTTCCATCTTCATCGCTTCTAATATGATAACCACATCACCTTCACTAACAACATCACCGGCAGAGACATTAACCTTGAAAATATTCCCAGAAAGAGGGGCTTTCATCTCTAATTTGATAACACTGTCTTGGGTCGTTGCAACTTGAGGCGTAGCTGGAGTAAAAGGCACAACATTTTCAACAGAATTGATTTGACTGATATCCCCTCCAGGGGACACTTCCACAACAAAGCTCTGACCTTGCACATTAACAGTATAAGTTTCAGGACCTCTGTGCTGTGGGGCAGTACTTTCAACTTCGACCTTAGCTGCAATCTCTGGCTTAGGTTCAAATGCATCAGGATTATTCCTATTTTTAATAAACTTCAAGCCAATTTGCGGAAACAATGCATAAGTAAGTACATCATCAGACAACTCAGGAGCCAGATCTAATCCCTCTTGTGCAGCCTTCTCTTTAAGTTCTTGGGTCAATTTTTCAAATTCAGGTGAAAGCAGATCGGCAGGACGGCAAGTAATCGCTTGTCCGCCATTGAGTACTTTAGCTTGCAACTCTTGATTAACTGGCGCTGGTGTCGCACCATATTCGCCTTTTAATACGCCTTCAGTCTCTTTTGTCAGAGATTTGTACCGCTCCCCCGTCAGTACATTAATAACTGATTGTGTACCGACAATTTGTGATGTAGGAGTCACTAGAGGGAGGAAACCAAGCTCCTCACGAACCCTTGGGATCTCCTCAAGCACTAGGTCTAATTTGTCAGCGGCACCCTGCTCTTTTAACTGAATCTCCAAGTTGGTTAGCATTCCACCCGGCACTTGAGCACGTAAAATACGAGAATCAATTCCCTTAAGTTTACCTTCAAATTGAGCATATTTTTCACGTATATCCCTAAAGTAGGCAGCAATCTCTTCGAGCAGCGCCATATCATAACCCGTAGCTCTGTCTGTACCTTCAACCATGGCAACCAGAGTCTCTGTCGCACTGTGACCATAGGTTTGGCTCATTGATGAAATAGCGGTATCGAGCACATCGATTCCAGCCTCAATGGCCTTCAGATACGTGGCAGTACTTAACCCTGTGGTCGCATGACAATGCATAGAGACCATTAAGTCTGTTTGAGACTTAATCTGACTGATCATGTCAAATGCATCAAACGGCTTAAGTAGACCTGCCATATCCTTAATACATATTGAATGGCAACCCATATCTTCGAGTCGCTTGGCCATATCAACCCAAGTATTTAAGTTATGCACCGGGCTGGTTGTATAAGAGATGGTTCCCTGAGCATGACCGCCCACCTCAACCACGGATCTCACCGCAGTTTCCAAATTGCGCACATCATTCATTGCATCGAAGATACGGAACACATCAACACCATTGATGTGAGCACGCTCAACAAACTTCTGAACAAGATCATCAGCGTAATGGCGGTAACCTAACAGGTTTTGTCCACGTAAAAGCATTTGCTGCGGAGTATTAGGCATCACTTTTTTCAGTTCGCGAATACGTTCCCACGGATCTTCGCCTAAATAACGAATACATGAGTCAAATGTCGCTCCTCCCCATGATTCCAAAGACCAGAAGCCAACTTTGTCCAATAGTGGCGCAATAGGCAGCATATCTTCGGTTCGAAGACGTGTAGCAAGAATGGATTGATGTGCATCTCTTAGGACGACGTCGGTTAACGCAAGTGGCTTACTCATAGAAAATCCTTACTACTATTATTATTATGCTTTAGCGCGATATTGCTCAATGGCAACGGTGATAACAGCAACCATTTTGGGATCTACTCCCTGACTTTGAATGCCCACTCCGGTTTTTACAGACTTGTCAGCTGTTACTGGCAAAGGAGCAAATTTCCACGCTACCAATTTAATGCCTAAAATCAGTATTGTGAGAAAGACGAACACCAATGTCATACCCAACAGCATGATGCCAAACGATTCAACAATTTGTTCAGATATCGACTCCATACCATCCTCTTCATTCTTTGATCTATATAACCTAGGGGACACAACACCTAGAAAGTAACTTTTTATTCACTATTGAGATTAATGCAAGTCACCTTAACGGTGACGCTTACAATCTACAGAACTGAGGTAGAGACCAGTCAATTAGAAAACAATAACTAATCTATAACAAAATAGTGAGTGAGTTGTAAATTGGTCATACCAAATAAATCAAGATCAAAGCTAGATGACTGGGTAATTAATAATTTTTTAATCATTTTACTGAGGAACCATCAATAACCTAGCCATATCAATCGACTTATACATAAAAAGTTGTAGTAGCAGAAAGCAGAGGTTTCAACATAGGGAGTAAAGATAAGAGTGGTTGAAATTTTATGCAGTTTAGGCAAATAAACGCCATACGTTTAACGCTAACATTGAGCTTGAAATTGAAGGGTTAAAATTGAGCTCCTGTGTAGAAGAAAAGAAAATAGTGCAACGAGTACAAACTATAAAGAGAACTCAGACAACGCAAACAGGTATGAATCTTCAACAAGCCCCTAGCTAGAGCATCTATAACGACGAAACCGAGCTTTGGTGACGATAACCTCACACTTGGCATCCGATGGTGCTTGGCATAGCTTATATGGATACGAGAGCCTAGACACAAAGTCGAATATAAGCCTTCCATGATGACTCGGCATAACTTAGATCTCGAGATTCCAGACACAAAACTAAATTTATACCATCCATGGTAATTTGGCATAAGTGTTCTGACCTCCAGGGATGGAGGAAATGCCAATCAATGTCAGGAACATTTGTGGCCAGACACAAAAAAGCCCATTGATTTCTCAATGGGCTTGATTGATGGCGGAGAGGGAGGGATTCGAACCCTCGATGGGATTTAAAGCCCATACTCCCTTAGCAGGGGAGCGCCTTCGGCCACTCGGCCACCTCTCCTAAACTTCTATTATTCATGAAAATAATAATGGTGCGCGTGGAAGGAGTCGAACCTCCGACCGCCTGGTTCGTAGCCAGGTACTCTATCCAGCTGAGCTACACGCGCAAATATCAGTTTATCCTTCTTGTAAAAGAAGGATTATTCCCAGTTAAACAACTAACTCGAAATATAAATATGGTGCGGATGGGAGGAGTCGAACCTCCGACCGCCTGGTTCGTAGCCAGGTACTCTATCCAGCTGAGCTACATCCGCACAAACTATTTCAACTTTCACCTAAAGCTAAAAACTCAAAGTTGCCCTTGATACTTATCGCTTTAAATATGGTGCGCGTGGAAGGAGTCGAACCTCCGACCGCCTGGTTCGTAGCCAGGTACTCTATCCAGCTGAGCTACACGCGCAAATCTTAATTATAGTAACAAAACTATATTGACTTAATACCGATATAGTTACCAGCATAAAACCTTTCACCTTTATCAGTATGGTGCGGATGGGAGGAGTCGAACCTCCGACCGCCTGGTTCGTAGCCAGGTACTCTATCCAGCTGAGCTACATCCGCATCGGTTACTGACAACATCTAGTCTATTGACTCTAAAGAGTCTACTTAGTCTTTCGACCTAAGGCGACAAAAAAACCCGTTGACAATATCAACGGGCTTGATTGATGGCGGAGAGGGAGGGATTCGAACCCTCGATGGGATTTAAAGCCCATACTCCCTTAGCAGGGGAGCGCCTTCGGCCACTCGGCCACCTCTCCTAAACTTCTATTATTCATGAAAATAATAATGGTGCGCGTGGAAGGAGTCGAACCTCCGACCGCCTGGTTCGTAGCCAGGTACTCTATCCAGCTGAGCTACACGCGCAAATATCAGTTTATCCTTCTTGTAAAAGAAGGATTATTCCCAGTTAAACAACTAACTCGAAATATAAATATGGTGCGGATGGGAGGAGTCGAACCTCCGACCGCCTGGTTCGTAGCCAGGTACTCTATCCAGCTGAGCTACATCCGCACATATAAAACATTACACTTACTTTTTACTATTGAATGGTGCGGATGGGAGGAGTCGAACCTCCGACCGCCTGGTTCGTAGCCAGGTACTCTATCCAGCTGAGCTACATCCGCACATATAAAACATTACACTTACTTTTTACTATTGAATGGTGCGGATGGGAGGAGTCGAACCTCCGACCGCCTGGTTCGTAGCCAGGTACTCTATCCAGCTGAGCTACATCCGCACATATAAAACATTACACTTACTTTTTACTATTGAATGGTGCGGATGGGAGGAGTCGAACCTCCGACCGCCTGGTTCGTAGCCAGGTACTCTATCCAGCTGAGCTACATCCGCAACGCCTTTCAATATATCCCGTCATCTTACAAAATGGTGCGGATGGGAGGAGTCGAACCTCCGACCGCCTGGTTCGTAGCCAGGTACTCTATCCAGCTGAGCTACATCCGCAACGTATTTGCAAGTAAGAAATGGCGGAGAGGGAGGGATTCGAACCCTCGATGGGATTTAAAGCCCATACTCCCTTAGCAGGGGAGCGCCTTCGGCCACTCGGCCACCTCTCCGTTTCTTGGCGCACATATTACTGTTTGAAGAAAATAAGTCAAACCATTTCTTATAAAGGATTTCTGTTTGGAGTGTTTTTAAACAGATCAAACAAATAATGCACGTCTTCAGTATATAAGGAGATTCTTTTACCGGAAAAACCAATGAAACCCACTTAATTATTTTTATTCAAAAAACAAAAAAGCCAGTTAATAAACTGGCTTCTCTATAAATTAGTTTTCAAAGACTGGATAAGACTAAAAGTTGCCGCCTTCAGAAGAGTTCCCGGCTTTTTCAGACTGGATACGCTGGTAGATCTCTTCACGATGCACTGACACTTCTTTAGGTGCATTGACACCAATACGCACTTGATTCCCCTTAACACCTAAAACAGTGACAGTTACTTCATCACCAATCATCAGTGTTTCACCAACACGACGAGTCAATATCAGCATTCGCTTACTCCTTTAGTTCTAAATTCTGCTTTATACGGCACTAATCCGTTATATGCTTATTATAAGGTTAGCTTAGTACAAATTAAAAGTACTCAAGCTCAAAACCATCATTTAATACCGCTTCTCTAACTATAAACCGCGATATGAGCCTACTGCACTCGCCTTATCTCAAAATGAGTTGAGCAGTAGATAATATTACAATCTACAACTGTCATTAACCTAGCATTAAAAGTTACAAACCCCAAGACCAGAACCAATTTCGCGGCAGATTAAAGCGATAAATATATAGCGACAACAATAAAACTCCGAAAATCAACATGAATAAAACATAAGCATCCGATTAAATCGGCAGTACAAGCATATTTAACTCAGGTGTTCTTATTGATTGTAATTGAGACCTATGCCACAAAAAAGCGCCTTAGTTAACTAAGACGCTTTTAATATTACATGCTACCCCTTAAACCAAACGTTCCTCTAACCAAGGAATTACTTGCGTTAATGCAGCATCTAAGTGCTCAGGTTGAGTACCACCGGCCTGAGCCATGTCTGGTCGACCACCGCCCTTTCCACCCACCTGGGTTGCAATAGACGCGACGAGTTCACCCGCTTTGACTTTAGAAGTGAGATCTTTAGTCACACCTACAATTAGATTAACTTTAGCATCACCCGCAATGGCAAGTACGACAATACCTGAACCTAACTTTTGTTTAAGCTCATCTTGCAATCCGCGTAACGCACCAGCATCAACACCTTCTAGCTTCTTAACCAGAACATTAACACCATTTATCAGCAGAGCTTCACCCGCTAGATCGGCACTTGTTGCAGCAGCAAGCTTATCCTTAAGTTGCGACAACTCTTTTTCAAGTAATTTAGTACGCTCTAACTGAGCCTTAAGCTTAATAACGACAGAACCACTGTCAGCCTTAAGTAAAGCCGCAGCCTGCTCTAACTCCGCTTTTTGTGCTGCAATATAAACCATCGCAGCAGCTCCGGTTACCGCTTCAATACGACGTATACCCGCCGCAATACCACCTTCTGAAGTGATCTTAAACAAACCAATATCACCGGTGCGTCCCACATGAGTACCACCACAAAGTTCGATAGAGAAGTCACCCATGGTGACCACTCGTACTTCATCGGTATATTTTTCACCGAAAAGCGCCATCGCGCCCTTCTCTTTGGCTCGATCCATATCCATGACTTCAGCCGTTAACTTATGATTGCGACGGATCTGCGTATTAACCAGATCTTCAACCGCTTGCAACTCTTCAGGCTTCATCCCTTCGAAATGAGAAAAATCAAATCGTAATCTTTCAGAATCAACCAAAGAGCCTTTCTGAGAGACATGAGTACCAAGCAGTTGGCGTAATGCTGCGTGCAGTAGATGAGTAACAGAATGGTTCAACTCGGTGCGCTGACGAAGTTCTTCATCGACTATCGCCTCTAAAGTATCACCAACAGAGATAGTACCAGAGTTCAATCGACCTTGATGACCGACTGCTTGACCGTACTTTTGCGTATCTTTAACAACAAACTCAATGCCGTAAGCCGTTAATAACCCTTTATCACCACACTGTCCACCTGACTCACCATAAAATGGTGTACAGTCAAGTACGATCACAGCATCTTCACCTGCATTTAAGCTATTGGTTAGCTCACCTGCTTGATAGATTGCAGTAACCTTGCCAGGGGCTGTCAACTCGATATAACCCGAGAATTGAGTTTCTTCATCAATTTTAAGTGAATCATTGTAATCAGTGTCAAATTGACCAGCTGCTTGTGCACGACGTCTCTGCTCAGCCATCGCCACTTCAAAACCAGCTTCATCAACGCTGATCTCACGTTCACGACACACATCAGCGGTCAAATCAACCGGAAAGCCATAAGTATCATAAAGTTTAAACGCCGTTTCGCCGTCTAATACATCGCCTTTAAGCTCATTAAGCGCACCATCTAGAATGCCTAAACCGCGCTCCAAAGTACGAGCAAATTGCTCCTCTTCAGCTTTCAATGATTTTTCAACAATAGCTTGTGTTGCTGCTAAACCTTTAGCAGCATCTCCCATCACTTCGATGAGCGTTGGTACTAACTTATAGAAGAAGGAATCCGTTGCACCTAGCTTATTTCCGTGACGTACTGCGCGGCGGATAATGCGACGAAGTACATAGCCACGGCCTTCATTCGACGGCATAACGCCGTCGGCAATTAAGAAGGCACAAGATCGAATGTGATCAGAAATAACCCGCAGTGATTTATTTTCTAAATCAGTCACAGCTAATATCTCTGCACTCTTTTTGATCAAAGCTTGAAAGATATCAATTTCATAGTTTGAGTGTACGCCTTGCATAATTGCAGCAATACGCTCAATTCCCATCCCCGTATCAACTGAGGGCTTAGGCAGTGGTAGCATGTCACCATTTGACTGACGATTATATTGCATGAATACGATGTTCCAGATCTCAATAAATCTGTCACCGTCTTCTTCAGGCGTGCCAGGACGGCCACCCCAGATATGATCACCATGATCATAAAAAATTTCAGAACAAGGACCACAAGGACCTGTATCGCCCATCTGCCAGAAGTTATCAGACGCATATGCCGCGCCTTTGTTGTCACCAATACGGATTAAATTCTCAGCAGGAACGCCAATCTCTTTGGTCCAGATATCGTAAGCTTCATCATCAGTTTCATAAATGGTGACACATAGGCGCTCTTTAGGAAGCTTCAACTCTTGAGTTAAGAAGTTCCATGCAAAACCGATCGCCTCACGCTTAAAATAATCACCAAAACTAAAGTTACCTAACATTTCGAAAAAAGTGTGATGACGGGCTGTGTAACCAACGTTATCTAAATCGTTATGTTTGCCACCGGCACGTACGCAACGTTGTGAAGAGGTAGCGCGAGTATAACTACGCTTATCTTCCCCAAGGAACACATCTTTAAACTGATTCATACCTGCGTTAGTAAACAGCAAGGTTGGATCATTAACAGGTACCAGTGAACTACTGTCCACAACCTGATGACCGTTGGTACGGAAATACTCTAAGAAAGCACTTCTTAGCGCTGCAGTGGTTTGATACATGAAATCATCCTGAATTAATTAAGCTAACTGCGATTACTATGATCACAGATCATACTATTAGCCGAACATTATAATCAGTCTACAGGATAACAACCAGTGATTTAGGGATGGAAAAGTGGGAAAGAGATTAAATTTGTTAGCCTAATCCTTATTCATCATAGGGATCATATTCCAAAGCAGAAGCCACTAAATCGTACGTTAGGCCTTGTTCCAACAAATATAGGGTCAGTTAGCTTTGAACTTAAAGAAAAAAATCATCGCGGCGTGCAAGTTGCGCTACCGCGAAATAATCTGCCAAATGGCTTATAGAGCGACTAATGACTAAGTCTGAGACTTAAAAGACTTCACCAGTTTCTAGATCAACATTATCATCAACAATAGCTGGTTCAGCCGGTGTTAATAACATCTCTCTAAGTGTTTTATCAATTTCATCAGCAATGGCAGGATTCTCTAGCAGATATTTACCAGCATTGGCACGGCCTTGACCAATTTTGTCACCTTTATAGCTGTACCAAGCACCCGCTTTTTCAACCAGTTTATGGGTAACGCCCAAGTCAACTAGCTCACCAGTGCGGTTAATGCCTTGACCATATAGAATTTGGAACTCTGCTTGTCTAAATGGCGCTGCAATCTTGTTCTTAACCACTTTTACGCGGGTTTCGTTACCGATCACTTCTTCACGATCTTTAATTGCACCGGTACGACGAATATCGAGACGAACAGAAGCATAAAACTTAAGTGCATTACCACCCGTTGTAGTTTCAGGGTTACCAAACATCACACCAATCTTCATACGGATTTGGTTAATGAAGATAAGCATTGTGTTAGTCTGCTTAAGGTTACCAGCAAGCTTACGCATCGCTTGGCTCATCATACGAGCAGCAAGACCCATATGAGAATCACCAATCTCACCTTCAATTTCAGCTTTTGGTGTTAAAGCCGCTACCGAATCGACAACAATAACATCGACAGCACCAGAGCGTGTTAGTGCATCACAAATTTCTAATGCTTGCTCACCGGTATCAGGTTGTGAACAAAGTAGGTTATCAATATCCACACCCAGTTTCTTCGCATATATTGGATCCAACGCATGTTCGGCATCGATAAAGGCACATACCCGACCTTCACGTTGAGCCGCAGCAATCACTTCGAGCGTCAAAGTTGTTTTACCCGAAGATTCAGGACCATAAATCTCGACAATACGACCTAAAGGAAGGCCGCCGGCACCTAAGGCAATATCTAAAGAGAGTGAACCAGTAGAGATAGTTTCAACATCCATTGAGCGATTTTCACCCAGCTTCATGATAGAGCCTTTACCGAACTGCTTTTCAATCTGGCTTAAAACAGCGTTAAGTGCTTTCTCTTTGTTCGCGTCTATCTTCATTCCTGTATCCTCAGAGTCACAGCGACTGCGCTGCTTAAAATCTTGTAATGACTCCACTGCTTGCTTAAAAAGTGCTTTAAAAGGAGTCTCAATATGCAAACTAGTATACTGTATAGTCATACAGTATCAAGTGCTGTTGATGATTATTTTTATTCACCCCAGATCACTGGATAATAAGTACTTATTTACACAGATATTATTCATTCGCATTTTTAATCACGATTAAAGGCTCGATAATAGGAAAAATATTGTTAATATTGGCGCAACCAGTTAAGGCCTGTTTAGATTGATACGGCCTGTTTAATACGTCAGCAAAGAGACGAGCAGTAGATGAAAGCAATCGACAACCAAGATTTAGAAAAACATACCCCTATGATGCGTCAATATTTGACGTTAAAAGCCGAGAATCCAGATGTACTTCTGTTCTATCGTATGGGGGATTTCTATGAACTCTTTTACGATGATGCTAAAAAAGCGTCTGAATTATTAGGGATATCGCTTACAGCAAGAGGCAAAAGTGGTGGCGATCCAATTCCCATGGCTGGTCTCCCCTATCACGCAGTGGAAGGTTACTTAGCTAAGCTGGTTCAACTAAGAGTCTCGGTCGCTATATGTGAGCAGATCGGTGACCCTGCAACATCCAAAGGCCCTGTCGAGCGTAAAGTTGTCCGTCTCGTCACCCCAGGTACGCTGACCGATGAAGCCCTTCTGCAGGAGAGAAGAGACAACTTACTTGCTGCTGTCTATCATGGAAAAACAGGCTTTGGTTACGCAACGTTAGACATCAGCTCAGGTCGCTTTGTCATTGCCGAATTAACGACATCTGAAGCATTGGAAGCTGAACTTCAACGTACCAGCCCTGCAGAAATTCTTTACAGCGAAGACTTCAGTGAGATGGGGCTTATTGCTGGTTTTCAAGGCACACGCCGTCGCCCTGAATGGGAGTTTGACTTTGACACCAGTAAAAAACTCTTACTCGATCAGTTTGGTACCAAAGATCTTCATGGCTTTGGCGTCGATGGGGCTCGTCTGTCACTTCAAGCCGCTGGTTGTCTTATGCAATATGTTAAAGATACCCAACGTACAGCACTGCCTCATATCAATTCTATCGTCAGGTTTAATCAAGGTGATAGTATTATTCTTGATGCTGCCACCAGACGTAATCTTGAACTGACGGTCAATCTTCAAGGCGGTTATACCAATACCTTAGCCACAGTATTAGATAATACCACCACGCCTATGGGCAGCCGTATGCTGCAAAGGTGGATACACGAGCCGCTTCGTGATCGTACTCGTATCGAAGCACGTCAAAATGCACTTGCAGAGATATTAGAAAACGGGCTCTATGATGAGCTTCACCCTCTACTGAAATCTCTAGGAGATATTGAGCGGATCACCGCAAGACTGGCCTTAAGAAATGCACGCCCTAGGGATTTTTCTCGTCTTAAACATGCACTCGCCATTTTGCCTGAAATCCAACACATTTTAGCCAAGTGTCAATCAGACCATATCAAGCATCTTGCCCATCTTATCAGCGAGTTTCCTCAGGAACTGGCACTACTCGATAGGGCTATCGTCGATAATCCTCCGATGCTGATCCGCGATGGTGGCGTGTTAAAACCTGGCTACAATGCGGAATTAGATCAATGGCGCGACCTGAGCCAAGGCGCGACAGATTATTTAGCTGAGCTTGAAGCTAGAGAAAAAGAGGCTACAGGCATATCGACTCTAAAGGTTGGGTATAACCGCGTACACGGTTATTATATCGAAGTGAGTCGCAGAGAATCTGATCTGGTACCTCTTAGCTATCAGCGTAGACAAACACTGAAAAATACTGAACGTTATATCGTCGCTGAACTTAAAGAACACGAAGAGAAAGTGCTTTCTAGTCAAGGTAAGGCATTGGCACTTGAGAAGCAGTTATGGGATCAACTCTTTGATCTTATTTTACCAAAACTCCATGAACTCCAGTTATTCGCTCAAGGCGCGGCCGAACTCGATGTGATCGCTAACTTTGCAGAGCGCGCTGAAACCCTTAACTATCAAAGACCAGTATTAATCGAGAGTTCAGGTATACAGATAGAGTCCGGTCGTCACCCAGTGATCGAACAGGTTAGCCAAACACCTTTTATCGCTAATCCAGTAACCCTAAATCCAACACGTAAAATGCTCATTGTCACAGGCCCTAATATGGGAGGTAAGTCGACCTATATGAGACAGGTTGCCTTGATCACCTTGATGGCTCACATCGGCTGTTATGTACCTGCTCAAAGTGCCATTATAGGACCCGTTGATCGTATATTTACCCGTATTGGTGCCGCTGACGATCTCGCATCCGGTCGCTCCACGTTCATGGTTGAGATGACAGAAACCGCTAATATCTTGCACAATGCGACACCCAACAGCTTAGTATTAATGGATGAAATTGGTCGAGGCACCTCGACCTATGATGGCCTGTCATTAGCATGGTCAGCGGCGGAATATCTAGCGCAGACAATTAAAGCTATGACCTTGTTCGCCACCCACTATTTTGAACTAACTCAACTACCGGATCTCATCTCAAATGTAGCTAATGTACACCTTGATGCGATTGAGCACGGTGATACGATCATCTTTATGCATGCCGTTCAGGATGGTGCTGCAAGCAAGAGTTACGGACTGCAGGTTGCAGCACTTGCCGGGGTGCCTAACTCAGTAATTTTAGCTGCAAAACATAAGTTACATCATTTAGAAAGCCGTGATGCCCAAAACGATGAATTAACACAATCTAATGGAGTGCAACAAAGTATTGTATTCCCAGAGCCAATTGGCTCTCCACTTCAAGAGGCTATGGACTCGATTAGACCCGACGAGCTAACCCCTAAACAGGCACTCGATATTTTATACGAGCTTAAAAAGTTATACTGTTAACAATTACAGGCATTAAAAAGCGCACATTAAGTGCGCTTTTTAATGGTGATTAGCAGGAGTAAGAATTCAAGTCATCTAAAGGTTAAATCACTAAGATGAACTTTACATATATTAAGGCTATGCCTTAAATCCCCTCTAATCATTATTACCTACCTCTAAGAAAAGAAACACTTAAATGCGTGAGGTAGACGATAAGCTATTAAATTTTAAAAATAGCTTCTACAGATAAGCCTTGAGCACTAAGAAGATCTTTAAGTCGTTTCAAAGCTTCGACTTGGATCTGGCGCACTCGCTCTCTGGTCAATCCTATCTCTTTACCTACATTTTCAAGTGTTGAAGGTTCATATCCCAACAGCCCAAAGCGGCGCGCTAACACCTCTCTTTGCTTGGTGTTGAGTTCATCTAACCACTTCACCACCGACTTAGACATATCTTCATCTTGCACCTTATAATCAGGACCAACATTGTCATCATCAGCCAATACATCGAGCAAGGCTTTATCGTTATCGCCACCAAGCGGTGTATCGACAGAGGTGATCCGCTCGTTAAGCTTTAACATACGACTGACATCGGAACTAGGAAGATCTAACTTCTCCGCAATCTCTTCAGCTGTAGGTTCATGATCTAACTTATGAGCTAACTCTCTTGCCGTTCGTAGATAAACGTTCAGCTCTTTAACTACATGTATAGGAAGGCGAATCGTTCTTGTTTGATTCATGATGGCACGTTCTATGGTCTGACGGATCCACCAAGTTGCATAAGTAGAAAATCTGAAACCTCTTTCAGGATCAAATTTTTCAACAGCCCTAATAAGACCCAAATTTCCCTCTTCAATAAGATCAAGCAAAGCAAGACCACGATTATTATAACGACGGGCAATTTTAACCACGAGCCTTAGATTACTTTCGATCATACGGTTACGGGATTTATCACAGCCTTTTAAAGCCTTGCGTGAAAAATACACCTCTTCTTCCGCACTGAGTAGGGGGGAAAAACCAATTTCACTAAGATACAATTGAGTTGCATCTAAGTTTTTTTGTAAGTCATCCTGAACCTGACTCTCAAGCTCAACACTATCCGCTTTTGTTCCTTTTTTATCAATTTCAACATCAGACTCATTCTTAACTAAGTCCACTAACGGTTCCGCTATTGCTGTATTCGATTTACGACCCATAAAATGATCTCCCAAATTTAGCTTAATTAAATTACTTCACGTTATTATCCTCCAATTGCCAAAACGGCCCTAAATCATTATTATTTAGGTAAGTATTTCAGTGGGTTAACAGACTTACCATGACGACGGATCTCAAAATGTAACATGACCCTATCTGTGCCTGTATTACCCATTTTTGCTAATGTTTGCCCAATAGTAACAAACTGTTTTTCTTTAACTAAGATGCTGTCTGCATGGGCATAAGCACTAAGATAATCATCGCTATGCTTGACTATTACCAAGTTACCATACCCTCGAAGTGCACTGCCTGCATATACAACTCGCCCATCGGCGGCCGCTTTTATTATGTCACCTCGCTGTCCAGCAATTTTAATTCCTTTACTTCCCTGCTCTTTGGCAGAGAAAGTACCAATCACCTTTCCTTTTACTGGCCACAGCCACTGAGTCACTGTTGTTGGCAACTCCGATTTATTCCTGTGGATAACATCGTTAACAACTTGTTGATTAGTTGTTACAGAATACCCAGACTTTGGCAGTTGATCAAGTGATTTTTTTGACGGGGTCACAGGGGTGCTTTTAGCTACAAGAACAGGGGTAAGCTTATGTTTACCCTCATGTTTAACGTCTCCACCTACAACTTTATGACTATTTTTTGACGTTACCTTAGCGTTAACCGCATTTGTAACATTTGATGTCAAATCAAGGTTTAGCTTCTGCCCAGGAAATATCGTATAGGGCTTCTTCAGCTTGTTTTTATTAGCTAAATCAATAAAATCATTATCCGATGCCCAGGCAATTGAGTAAAGCGTGTCACCTTGTTTTACGTGATAAAAATCTGATTTTAATGCACCTTTATTATAAGCAGTCTTAACTGGCGTTGTTACGCTGGCAACCGGGGCTGGTCGTTCAGACTGAAAACTACAGCCTATTGTTAATAAACAAACTATCCCTAGAACCAGAGCAACCCTGTTCCTCTTCATTTTAACAATCAAAGAAATCACCTAACGCCATATACACACACTCATTAAGACAAGTCTTAATGCCAAAAAAAGTAACAATTCAACCTAGAGAATGTGACTATGCAAGCTCACCGTTCACTAATGGTACAAAACGCACAATCTCTACCGCTTCAGAGCTGAACTGTTCGCCATGGCGCACCACCTTTAAGAGCTGTTGAGAACTATCACCAACAGGTATTATCAGCACGCCATTATCGACAAGTTGATCGAGTAAAGCTTCAGGTATTGTACTCGCAGCAGCTGTCACTATAATGCCATCAAAAGGACCTTTATTAGACCAACCTTGCCAGCCATCACCATATTTAAAGGAGACATTATGCAAATCCAAACGTTTCAATCTTTGCCGAGCTTGGATCTGCAGTCCTTTAATTCGTTCAACGGTGCACAATTCAGACGTAAGTTGAGCCAGAATAGCAGATTGATACCCTGAACCAGTTCCGATCTCGAGTACTTTCATCGGTTTATGTTCCAGTAACAATTCAGTCATTCTGGCAACGATATAAGGCTGAGAGATGGTTTGCCCCATGCCGATTGGCAAAGCCGTATTTTCATAGGCTTTGTGTCCCAGTGCAGCATCAAGAAATAACTCCCTAGGAGTATTAGCTACCGCCTCTAAAACCCCTTCATTACGGATCCCTGATTCACGCAAACTTCTTGCTAAGTTCAGTGCTGCTGTTGTCGCTACCCGACTCATAACTTATCTATCCACTCTTGCATTGATGTAATTTGATTGAACGCTGTGAGATCCACTGTAAGTGGCGTCACAGAGACAAAGCCATTTGTTATCGCATGAAAATCCGTACCTTCACTGGCATCTTGCTCTTCACCCGGTGGGCCTAACCAGAATATGTCCTTACCTGCAGGATCCTGAGTTTTAATCATGCCCGCCGCTTTGTGTCTGGCGCCTAAGCGAGTCACTTTAATCCCTTTAATCTGCTCAATAGGAAGATCTGGCACATTAACATTGAGAATTTGGTCTTGGGCTATCGGGCTCTTGAGTAAACCTTCAATTATTTTGCAGGTAAAATAAGCAGCGCTATCATAATGTTCAAGTTTAGATCCCACTAACGAAACAGCAATGGCTGGTAAACCAAGAAATCGTCCCTCCATTGCCGCCGCAACGGTACCTGAATACAAGGTATCGTCACCTAAGTTAGCGCCAGCATTAATCCCTGAAACTACCATATGAGGCTCATCTGTGTAGAGTTCTCGAATAGCCAGATGTACGCAATCGGTAGGTGTACCACTTACAGAGATATAACCATTACTCAAGGTATTAATTCGCAAAGGGTTAGTCAAGGTTAAAGAGTTACTTGCACCGGAGCAATTACGATCAGGTCCCACAGTCATCACTTCATAGGACGCTGCTAACGCATTGGTTAATGCAACAATTCCTGGCGCCGTGACCCCATCATCATTACTGACCAGAATTTTTATCTCCTGCTTATCGATGCCTACGCTATTTTCGCTACCCCTATCTAGTTCAGGTTCAGATTTAAGTTTAGAATCAGCTTTAGATTTAAATTCAGAATCAGTCGAATCTAGCCTCGCCTGTTGGCGTTCTCGAAATTCACGGTCATTGACGTCTTCATAATCAAAAAGCTCCCTAAGCACAGAGGTAGCATAACAGCCAGCAGCTAAGGCAAACTTAATCGTAATAACATCATCACTTTCTTTCTCATAGCTTAAGTGCTGTGGCTCAGATAATAGTGTCCGACGATCTTGGGTTAGTCCAGCATGTTCAAGACCATCACGCTCAGCGTCAAATTCTGTTAATACTCTAGCTTCAAACTCTCCAGCTTCACCATGTGATAGCGCAGCGCCTCTACCCCACATAGGTGCTGAAAGCTGAATATCTTTCTCTTCGAGTCGTTTTATCGTCGCCTCATCCCACTGTTCGGCGGTAAAATAGCTGTTACTGCCGGCGAGCATGACACAGTCACCTGACAATTTATCAAGGCCATGCTCAGCTAATCTCGCCGATACAGTGACATTAAACAAGTAAGAGCGCACAGCAGATAGATACATGCTGCGCTTTTTTCGGTCTTTCACTATACGGCCGGTAAACATTTGACGACCAAAGACTAAATTTTTTCCATCATGGCCAAAACGCTGCTCACCAAAGTAATTAGGCACACCCGATTGTTTAATCAATTCTAGACGTTCAATAACCTTATCCATATGAGTGACATTTCGTAATGTTAAGGTAAAGCGATTACCAGCCAAAGCACCAATACGCAGTTTCTTATTGTGACGGTTACTTGATAGTATGGTTAACTGTTCACTATTCAAACTCGCCCAATCTGGTGTCTCTTTACCTGGGATACGCACACCAAACCACTGTTCTGTGATTGCATTTTTATCTTTCTGTCCGGCATAAGTCACCTCTTTTGGGTGAACCTTGGCAAAACCCGATAAAATAGTCGCCACGTCATTGGTATTCAGCCCCTCTTTACGGATATGAAGTAGGTGATGTTCCCCCTCTCCCGTCGCTGCAAAAGGCAACATTTCCTGAACTCGAAAATCGCTATTATAGGTACGAAGATCCGCTTTAGAAATTGGCTTACCGTGTAAAAAATGAAGTTCAATCATGGGGACTCTGTTCTCTCAATCGGGCAATCCGATCTATTAATAAATAATTCACAGTGAAGCAAGCTGAGTGATAGGTTATGCTGACTTTGTCAGCAAGATCACCGCTTCAACAGCAATCCCCTCTTTACGACCGGTAAAACCAAGCTTTTCTGTTGTGGTCGCTTTAACATTGATGTTATCCAGATCTGTGTCAAAATCACGACTTAAGACTTGCCTAATCGCTTCAATATGTGGTGCCATCTTTGGTACTTGAGCAATGATGGTCACATCCAAATTACCAATAATAAAACCTTTGTTTTTAGCAAGTTGATAGCAGTGGCGAAGTAATTTTCGGCTATCTGCCCCCTTGAAATCATCATCAGTATCCGGAAAATGCTTACCTATGTCGCCCAGCGCTACCGCACCAAGAACAGCATCTGAGATAGCATGTAGGACAACATCACCATCGGAATGGGCAATCAGACCCGTTTTGTATGGCACATTAACACCGCCTAATAGTAACGGGGAATCACCACCAAACTTATGCACATCAAAGCCATGACCAATACGTATATTCATGTAAAATCCACTTACTGACGGCAAATTTACGCAATCAGTTGAAATAGGTTAAAACGACACTTCAGCGAAGAAATAGGTTAAAACGACACTTCAGCGAAGAAATATAAAATTAATTTGTTAAAAATAGTTTAGCCAGCCGAAGATCATCTGGGTGGGTGATCTTAATGTTTTCGATGCTACCCGAAACCAGCCCAGGTGAAACTCCAGCCCACTCCATCGCAGAAGCTTCATCAGTAATAATCGCATTTTCTATCAACGCAGAACTTAAGTTACCTCTAAGCTCTGCACCTAAAAATAGTTGAGGAGTTAAAGCTTGCCATAACTGCTCTCGACACACTGTTTTTTCTATTGTTCCATCACCCTTGCCACGTTTCATTGTATCCCTAACGGGCACAGCCAATATTGCGCCTTGAGGGAAGCGCTCTCGAGATGCGATAAGCTTATCAATGTCGCTATGGGTCAAACAGGGACGCGCAGCATCATGTACTAAGGCCCAAGCACCGTCTTCAATATGCTCAAGGCAAGCTAATACAGAATCAGCTCTCTCGCCTCCGCCGACAACAGTGTGTAGCTTAGGGTGCGATGCCTGAGGTAAAGAGCTAAATAGCGTATCTTTTGGATAAAGTGCCACGATCACTTTGTCAATTTTGGGGTGAGTTAGGAGTATGGTTAACGTTAACCCTAAGATAGGCGTACCATTAATCTCTAAATACTGTTTAGGGATCTCCGTTCCCATTCGACTTCCTATACCCGCAGCCGGAACAACGGCAACAATTTTATCTTGACGCTCATTCATAGTTAAAGCTCATAATGTATATACCCAAGCGACCTCAATATGCTCGTTTCAGAGCTCCCGTAGGATAGCTGAACAAGGCAATGATTGAGGATAATGGTTATTCCCTTATTGATATCACTAACACAGTGCAGATATTCTACGGGAACTCCCCAAGGGCACGGCGAGAAGCTACATGTTTCTGCGTTATGAAAAAGTGAATTAGAATAACTAGTCCAACTATTTCATGCCTTGAACTCCGTCACTTCTCGACATGCTAAACCCTGTATCTTGAAGTGGTTTGGGTATAAATGAAAGAGTTAATGACTTAAAACCTTGCTGGTATGTTTATCACCGACGACACGAAAAAAAGTTTCACCTTTTTTTACCATACCTAGCTCATTCCGAGCTCGCTCCTCTAACGCTTCAGTACCACTGCGAAGATCGATAATCTCCTCTCTCAATATCTGATTCCTGTCATTTAACTTGTCATTACTCGCTTGCTGAAGATAAATATGATCTCGTAATTTCAACGATTTTGGCAGACTATTTACGCCAAGCCAAAGTTGGTATTGAAGCAAGCCTAACAGTGACACTAATACAAATAGAAGACGTCTCATTATAATTAAAAATCCGCCAGTGGATGTACGACAATATTTTAGCGATAGTAACAAAAAAGGTCACCTATATGGTGACCTTTTCAAATTTAGCGGTCATTTAATCGTTTTTAATTGACCACCTAACTCAACAGATAATGCGATAATCAAAAATAGATCACGCTTTACCTTTAATTTCACTACGACCACGATATGGTGCTTTTTCACCTAACTGCTCTTCAATACGAAGCAGTTGATTGTACTTAGCAACACGATCTGAACGGCAAAGTGAACCGGTCTTAATTTGACCAGCTGAAGTGGCAACGGCTAGATCAGCAATAGTTGAATCTTCAGTTTCACCGCTACGATGGGAGATAACAACGGTGTAACCCGCTTCTTTAGCCATACGAATAGCCGCAAGCGTCTCAGTCAAAGATCCAATTTGGTTAAACTTGATCAAGATTGAGTTAGCAATGTTGTTGTCGATACCGCGCTTTAAAATCTTAGTGTTAGTCACGAACAGATCGTCACCCACTAATTGGATCTTGTCACCCATGATTTGAGTTTGGTATGCCCAACCTTCCCAATCTGACTCATCAAGACCATCTTCGATTGAAGCAATTGGATATTCTTCGGTCAACGTCTTAAGGAAATCAGAGAAGTCATTAGCAGAAAAGACTTTACCTTCACCAACCAGATTATATTGACCATCTTTGTAAAACTCGGATGCAGCACAGTCAAGCGCTAACGTGACATCTTCACCTAGCTTATAACCTGCTTTCTCAACCGCAACTTTGATCATTGCAAGCGCATCAGCATTAGAAGCCAAATTTGGAGCAAACCCACCTTCATCGCCGACTGATGTACTCAAACCTTTCTCTTGAAGTACTTTTTTCAAGCTATGAAAGATTTCAGCGCCAACTTGCAGTGCTTCACGGAACGTCTTAGCACCAACAGGCTGTATCATAAACTCTTGGATGTCCACGTTGTTATCAGCGTGCTCACCACCGTTTAAGATGTTCATCATCGGCACAGGCATTGAGTACTGACCTGAAGTACCATTTAGATCTGCGATATGTGCATATAAAGGAACACCTTTAAATGCAGCAGCGGCTTTAGCTGCAGAAAGAGATACAGCTAGGATTGCGTTAGCACCAAGTTTATCTTTATTTTCAGTGCCATCAAGGTCAATCATTATCTGATCAACTTCGCTTTGATTAGTTGCATCTTGACCGATTAGCGCATCACGTATTGGACCGTTGATATTTGCAATCGCTTTTAATACGCCTTTACCCATGTAGCGAGCTTTATCGCCATCGCGTAACTCTAATGCTTCACGGCTGCCGGTAGATGCCCCTGATGGCGCTGCTGCCATACCGTGAAACCCACCTTCTAAGTAAACTTCTGCTTCTACAGTTGGATTACCACGTGAATCCATGATCTCGCGACCAATGACGTTAATAATTTTAGCCATAATTCCCTCGGTTTAAGTTTAAAAATGAAAAAGTGAAAATAAAATCTGTTCACCAAAATCGACATAACCAAAACAGCGCCTAAGTCTCCTCTAGGGTAAAAAAGAGTGACACCTCACCATGTAAAAACACAGTAAGTAAAATGAACTTAGGACAAGTACTCTATAGACAAAAAAGCCGCTTCCTAAGAGAGGAAACGGCCGAGTATTTGGTATTAGCCTAAATTGCGTTTTTGATACGCGATGGCCGCAGCAACAAACTCGACAAACAATGGCTGACCATCACGGGGAGTTGATGTAAATTCTGGATGAAATTGACCTGCTACAAACCAAGGATGGTTTGGTAACTCTATCATCTCGACAAGTTGACGATCTGAAGATAGACCACTAAACACTAGGCCTGCTTTCTCAAGACGATCTTTATAATTGTTGTTAACTTCATAACGATGACGATGACGCTCAACGCAAGTGTTAGCTTTATAAGCAGCAGCAGCTTTAGACCCTTCTTTCAAATGGCATAGCTGTGCACCTAGACGCATGGTTCCACCAAGATCTGATGTTTCATGGCGCTCTTCGAGCTGACCTTCTTCATTGAGCCATTCGGTAATTAAGCCCACTACAGGATGTGGAGTATCTTTACGGAACTCTGTTGAATGTGCACCTTCAAGACCTGCTACATTACGCGCAAACTCAATCAATGCTACTTGCATACCCAAACAGATACCAAAATAGGGAATATTATTTTCGCGAGCATATTTAGCTGCAAAAATCTTACCTTCAATACCACGCTCACCAAATCCACCTGGTACTAAAATACCATCTAGATCAGCAAGCACTTCATCACCTCTCGCTTCTACGGTCTGAGAGTCAATATATTTAATATTGACCGAAACTCGGTTAAATAGACCAGCATGCTTAAGTGCTTCGTTGACAGACTTATAAGCATCTGGCAATTCAATGTACTTACCCACCATACCGATAGTGACTTCACCCGTCGGATTAGCTTCCTGGTAAATAACCTGTTCCCACTCATGCAGATCAGCTTCAGGACACTCAATACCAAAACGCTTAACGACAAGTTCATCTAGACCTTGCGCTTTAAGTAGTGCAGGGATTTTATAGATACTATCAACGTCTTTAAGCGAAATAACAGCACGTTCTTCTACATTACAAAAAAGCGAGATTTTAGCTCTTTCATTAGCAGGAACAGGACGATCACCACGACAAACTAATACATCCGGTGCAATACCGATAGAGCGAAGCTCTTTCACTGAATGTTGTGTTGGCTTAGTTTTCACTTCACCTGCAGCGCCAAGGAATGGCACTAAAGTCAGGTGCATAAATAAAGTTCGTTCACGCCCCAACTCAACACCTAACTGACGAATAGATTCCAAGAATGGAAGAGATTCAATATCACCAACAGTTCCGCCAATCTCAACGATAGCAACATCGTGGCCTTCACCACCTGCAAGGACTTTCTCTTTTATTGCATTAGTTATGTGCGGGATCACCTGAATGGTGGCACCTAAGTAATCACCACGGCGCTCTTTACGAAGCACTTCAGAGTAAATACGGCCTGTTGTAAAGTTATTACGACGGTTCATCTTGGTACGAATGAAACGCTCGTAGTGACCTAAGTCAAGATCCGTTTCAGCACCATCCTCGGTCACAAACACTTCACCGTGCTGTGTCGGACTCATCGTCCCCGGATCCAGGTTGATATAAGGATCCAGCTTCATAATGGTTACATTTAGGCCACGGGCCTCTAAAATTGCAGCCAAAGATGCCGCTGCAATGCCTTTACCTAGTGATGAAACCACGCCACCAGTTACGAAGATATACCTTGTAGTCATTAATGAACCTGAGAAAATGAGTTGGAAATACGTGCTTGTAATTAAGCACTAGGACGGGGCGCAATTATACCAAAGCCCTAGCGATTCGACAAACAAGATTATTAGAAAGTTTTAACTTCTTGTGATTTTACTTCATCCCAGTATTGATCGAGCTCATCCAAAGTATGATCTTCCATCGACTTACCCGTTTGATTTGCTAACGATTCTACCCCTCGAAAACGTCTTTCAAACTTTCTGTTTGCCTGACGTAATGCCTGCTCGGGTTCAACGCCAAGGTGCCGGGCAAGATTCACCACGGCAAATAGCAGATCGCCCATTTCGTCCTGAACTCTATCTTGACTAATTTCATCTTGCTTAACTTCATATATTACTTCGCCTATTTCTTCATGGATTTTATCCACAACAGGCCCAAGTTCTGCCCAATCGAAGCCAACTCGAGCAACACGTTTTTGAATTTTGACAGAGCGAGATAGTGCAGGTAAACCAACGGGTATATTATCCAATACAGAGTGCAGATCTTTATCGCTGCGTTCTTTAGCCTTAATCTGCTCCCAGTTATCTTTTACCTGCTCTGCACTCGCATCGATTAGGGAACCAAATACATGAGGATGGCGAGAGGTCAGTTTATTACAGATTTTGTCTACGACATCGCCAAAATCAAACAAACCAGCTTCTCTACCTAACTGACAATAGAATACTATCTGAAACAGCAGATCACCCAATTCATCGGGCAGCTCATCCATCGCCATTCTCTCTATGGTATCAGCCACTTCATAGGCTTCTTCCAAGGTGAATGGAACGATTGTCTCAAAGCTCTGAGCTTTATCCCAAGGGCAACCCGTATGGGGGTCCCTAAGCTTAGCCATAATATCGAGCAGAGGTTTAATATCATTACTGTGCATAGCTAAACCTTAAAATAGTGTTTTGGAAAATGAAAATGACGACCAAGGTCGTCATTCTTTTTATAATAGTTAGATTATTAAAGCCTTCTAGCTTCGCTCACACCTTCGATTTGAGTAAGCTTAGCCACCACACGAGAAAGCCCATCTAAATTATACAGCTCGAGTTCAAGTTCTATCGTAGCGGTCTGAGTTTTTACATCCGATGTGGAACTCATGGCCATCACATGGGACTTTTCTGCTGCTAAAACTGATGTTAAATCTCTGAGTAAACCCGAGCGATCGTTGGCAATAATGCGTAAGCGGATCTTATAACCGCCAGAGTAATGCTCGCCCCACACCACATCGACGGTTCGCTCAGGGTGGACTCGCATCAACTCTTTCACCTGTTCACAGTCGGCTCTGTGTACCGAGATGCCTCGACCTTTAGTGATAAAACCAAAAATTTCATCACCCGGTACTGGCTGACAGCAACGAGCTATATGACTCATCAGGTTACCTACACCGTTAACCTCTACTTGACCTTTATTCTCTTTCTTAGACTTAATCCCACTCTTCTTGACTAACTCTTCAACAGCCGTTTCATCATCCACTTGGTTAATGCGCATTTGGCTCTGTACATGGTTAACCACTTGATTAAGCCGTACGTCACCGCCTCCGATACTGGCCAGAAGATCATCCATACTCACAAGATTGAAACGCTCGACCGCACTCTGAGCATCTTTAAGCTTAAGTCCCGCTCTAGCTAGCTCAGCCTCTAGCATCTCTTTCCCAGCAACAATGTTTTTATCTCTATCTTGCTGTTTAAACCAATGCTGTATTTTAGAGCGTGCACGTGAAGTGCGGATATAACCTAAATTAGGGTTTAACCAATCACGCTTAGGATTCGGATGTTTAGAGGTAATGATCTCGACGCGCTGACCCGTCTCAACCTGATAGGTAAAGGGAACTATCCGTCCATCGACCTTAGCACCGATACATTTATGTCCCACATGAGAGTGAATATAGTAGGCAAAATCGAGCACACTCGAACCCGATGGTAGATCAACGACCTCACCACTCGGAGTAAAGACATAAACCCGATCTTCAAATACCTGACTGCGCACCTCTTCGACTAAATTACCACTTTCGGCCACATCTTCCTGCCACTGCAGAATTTTACGTAGCCAGTTTATTTTCTCTTCATAACCACTCTGCTTGCCGCCGCTCGCGCCCTCTTTATACTTCCAGTGTGCCGCAACTCCGAGTTCGGCATCTTCATGCATCTGCTCAGTACGTATCTGAATCTCGACCGTTTTACCCTCTGGCCCCACGACAATGGTATGAATTGACTGGTAACCATTAGGTTTAGGATTGGCGACATAATCATCAAACTCACGTGGGATGTGGTACCAAAGTGTATGGACAACACCGAGCGCGCCATAGCAATCTTGCAATCTATCGGTCACGATCCGCACGGCGCGGACATCAAACAACTCATCAAACTTGAGATCTTTGCCCTTCATCTTTTTCCAGATGCTATAGATATGCTTAGGCCGACCATAGACTTTTGCCCTGATCTGATCTTTATCTAGTCGGGTCTGAAGTTGCTCGACAAACTCATCAATAAAGGTCTCACGATCCAATCTTTTACCATCGAGTTGTTTCGCTATCTCTTTATAAATTTTCGGGTGCAAGTAGCGAAAAGAGATATCTTCAAGTTCCCATTTTAGCTGACCAATACCAAGCCTGTTAGCTAGAGGTGCGTAGATATCGGCGATTTCACGCGCCAATAATACCCGCGTCTCCTCATCGGCATTTTTAACTTCTCTAAGCAGGCAAATGCGCTCGGCCAGTTTTATGACCACTGCACGGACATCTTCCACCATAGCCAGTAGCATGCGACGAATATTATCTATTTTAACATCACTGGTTCGGGACTGATTATCGACTTTGAGTGCACCGATGGCATTCATGGTCTCGACACTCATCACTAATTTGGCTAACTCACTACCGAAACTATCCTCTAGCGCCTCTTTAGATATAATCCCTGCCTCGAAGACGACAAACAGCACTGACGCCTGCAGGGTTTCTATATCCATGTTCAGTGGTGCTAAGATCTCAATCATCTCTCTGGCACGTTGGAGTGTTAGCGCTTTGTGCTCTTTGCTTCCAGCAAGCATGATCTCGATACAGCTGATCAGTTCGAGTAGTGTTTGAGCTTCATCCGTGTCACTAATGTAGCGGTTTACCCACTCTTCTAGTTGAAAATTAGGATCGCTAAAGTGCCCTTCTCGAACTGATACCATCTCAATTTCGTCCTTAACTTTGAAACAAAATAATAATATAGCCACCTATCTTCAACATTATGATCTTATTGTCAATTAACAAGAGCTGAATATTATTTATTTAGTTATTTTTTCATCAATTAGGTGAATTAACCTCAACTCAGGCTAATTCAAATAGTGCCATAGCTTCAATATGGTGTGTTTGTGGAAACATATCGATTAAACCTAGCTTTTTCAATTTATAGCCATGCTTAAGTAAAGGTTCACTATCTCTAGCTAAACTTGATGGATCGCAAGAAACATAAACGATAGATTTAGGTTTCATCTTCTTCAACCATTGCAGACTCTCAAACGCCCCAGCTCTTGCAGGATCGAGCAACAACTTATCCACTTTGCCTAACCAGGGCTCTTTTGAGAGATCAGCACTTAAATCCGTGTGGAAAAATGTCACTTCTGGCAAACCACTTTGTTTGGCATTATTTCTGGCCTGAGACACCATTTCAGGTACACCTTCAACGCCAATCACCTCGGCACCGGATTTTGCTAGCGGCAAGCTGAAATTCCCCACACCACAGAAAAGGTCCAGTACTCGTTCATCGGCTTTCACTTCAAGCCATTGGACCGCTTGCTCCACCATAGCCGCATTAATCTCACCATTCACCTGTACAAAACTACCCGGCGTGAAACTCAGCTTAATTTCATGATCTAAGGTATAAAAAGGCAGTTCATTAGGCCCTTCAAGCACAGCAAGCTCACCTTCATTACCTTGAACAATCAGATTTACGCTATGTTCTTTTGCAAACAGAGTCAATTTATCACTATCTTTTTCCGATAGCTCTTTAGTCATTCTGACGACGATAAACTGACCATTATCAACATCTATGAGCTCTACATGCCCTAACGCTCTTCGACCAGACAACTGATTTAAGACCTTAGATAAAGGAAAGATTAACCGAGACAATGAGATCGATAAAACAGAGCACTCAGCAATATCTATCACCTCTTTACTCGACTGGGCTCTAAAACCTAACGTGGTTTTTTTAGTTGCTTGATGGTAATAAGTCGCTAAACGCGCACGACGACGATAAGCCCATTGTTCACCGATGATTGCTGGTACTAAAGTGTCCACTTTGGTATGACTCAATTTCGCCATTAAGCCTACCAGCACTGATTCTTTATGGTCACGTTGCTTGTCTAAGGCAAGATGCTGTAGATCGCAACCACCACATTCTCGATAATGAGCGCATTTAGGCTCAATACGATCCGGTGAGCGACTCTCAATTTTAAGTAGTTTAGCCCTCGAGTGACGCTTCTTCTGCTCAGTCACCTGAACCATCACTTTCTCTTCAGGTAGGGCTCCGGGGATAAAGATAATTTTGCCTTGGTGTTGAGCAATGCCAGCTCCTAGATGATCCAAGCGGGTCACGTCGAGTAACACTTTGGCAGAGAGTTGCTTTGAACTGTTTGGTTTTGCTTTAAAAAACTGTGCCATTCTAGGCCTCTAAATCAATAATAATACTGGCCAAGACTGCATAACTTCTGGCAGTCTAGTGATACAAGTATAAGAATCGGGCAGATCAGCGGACCTAATGAATAAAGCCGACAGCATGACCAAATATAGCCTTAGATCATGGGTGCTCGTATTGGCATTAGCTCCGACCATTCTTATTGGGATCTTATTAGGCAGTTATTTTACCATAAATCGTTTCTATGAACTCGAAGAAACACTCATCGAGCAAGGAAGCAATATTATTGAGCCCTTAGCCATCGCTGCTGAAATAGGTCTCAAAAAGCAAGATTTTGAAACAACCAAAAAATTGATCACTGCAGCTCAACTCAATAAATCCTCTCTAGTCCAGTTTATCGCTATTTTCGACACTGAAAATCGTGTCATCGTCACCTCTCATCACTATAAAGATCATGAATTGATGCGCTACGACAAGTCATTAACGAGCCTGATGAGAACAGAGCTGCAACAAGTGGGTGATAGTTTAATTCTGCGCAGTCCCATTTTCTCATCGGATCACGAGCTAAAACTCAGTACCTTTGATGAAAGGGATCCTCAACACCTTGTCGCCACTAAACTTGGTTATATTGCAATACTGGTCAATAAAGAGAATTCATTGCTTGAGCAGCATAGAGCTGCTGTTGCCGCCTTTATCATCGTCTTGATAGGGGTTCAACTTAACTTACTTTTTACTTTCCGTCTGGTTAAAAATGTAACCCAACCCATCACTGACATGGTGAAGGTGGTGGCCAAAATTAGGGAGGGGAAACTCGATACCCGTGTTGATGGTAATTTGATTGGTGAACTGGATCTCCTTAAGCGCGGTATCAATGCTATGGCGAGTTCGCTGTCTGAATACCATGATGAAATGCAACAAAACATTGACCAAGCGACCTCAGATCTCAGGGAAACCTTAGAGCAAATTGAGATCCAAAACGTTGAATTAGATTTAGCAAAAAAACGGGCACTAGAAGCGAGTCGAATCAAATCTGAATTTCTAGCCAATATGTCTCATGAACTCAGAACCCCACTAAATGGTGTGATCGGCTTCGCTAAACAATTACTTAAGACACCACTGCATTCAAGCCAGCAAGACTACATTAATACCATAGAAAAAAGTGCAACAAATCTATTAGAGATCATCAATGACATCTTAGACTTTTCTAAATTAGAAGCGGGAAAATTAGTCTTAGAGAACTTACCTTTTGCTTTGCGTGAAGTTATCGACGATACCGTAACCTTGTTATCAAATAGCGCGCGCGAGAAGAATATTGAGCTGGTTATTGACATCGAGCCGTCGATCCCTGAAGCCCTTTGCGGTGATGCGATGCGGATCAGTCAGATTCTTACTAACCTCATCGGTAATGCGATCAAATTCACCGATAAAGGCAGTGTTCAGCTCAACCTTAAACTCAGCGAAAGCTCAAAAGAAAGAATACTGCTCCGATGTGAGATAACAGACACTGGTATTGGCATCGATATCAAACAACAAGAGATACTATTTCAAGCTTTTGGACAAGCAGACACCTCAATCTCGCGTCGATTCGGTGGTACCGGTCTTGGCTTGATTATCACCAAGCGCTTAGTAAATCGAATGGGGGGACAGATTAGTTGTCAATCCGAAGCTAACATTGGATCCACCTTTAGTTTTACCTTGCCACTAGAAACAAGCCAATACCCGGTTGGTCAGTTTTTACCTACAAAGAAACTCCTGAACAAAACCGTATTATTAGTAGAGCCTAGAGAGCTGTCTAATAATGCCTTGGCAAGACAGTTCGACCATTGGGGCATGAGAGTCACAAACCTGCATTCATCGACACAGCTCGAAGTACATATAAGGCAAAACTCTACCATATATGATTATGGTGTCGTCAGCTGTAAGGGGTTAAACCCAAATAAAGACTCCTCAGAACAGTTAAAGATAATTAAAGCCTCTTGCCATTACTTAATCTTCCTTTCTGGTACCAATGAACAAAACTTACACATAATATTTGGTTCCGTTGATAAGATTTTCCCCGCACCAGTAGGCACAAATACATTAGCTAAAATACTTATTGATCCTAAGCCTGATACCGATAGCTCATACCAACATGTAGTTCATAGCCAAGCCGAACCCGTCGCCAGAGAGGCATTGAGCGTACTTGCCGTCGATGACAACCCTGCAAACCTTAAGCTAATTGATACGCTACTAAAGGAACTTGTCACTCAAGTTACTGTGATAAACAATGGCAAAGGCGCGGTTAAGGTCGCTCAGGAACGTAGTTTTGATCTTATATTTATGGATATTCAAATGCCAGGCACAGACGGGATCAACGCGACTAAGCAGATACGTCAGCAATCCTTAAACCGCAACACTCCCATTATTGCCGTAACAGCTCATGCTATTGCCGAAGAGAGAGAGCTTATTCAACGAAGTGGAATGGACGGTTACCTGCCCAAACCTATTGATGAAGCTGCACTTAAGAGTGTTATTCATCGTTGGAAGACGCGACCTAAATTTACCCATTTCGATCCCTTTACCCTTAATTGGGAACTGTGTTTAGCACAAGCGAACCAAAAACAAGATTTAGCATTGGATATGCTTAAAATGTTAGTAGCCTCTATTCCTGAAACCACAGAGCTGATAAAAACAGCACTAGAGGAGTTTAATCTGGAGTCGATGCTCTCATCTATACATAAACTCCACGGAGCATGCTGTTATTGCGGCGTACCTACGGCACAGAAGCTTTGCCAGCAGATTGAGTCATATTTAAAAGATGACTCTGCAGTTGCCGATGTCGAACCTGAAATACTTGAGTTACTTGACGAGCTAACTAAGGTAGAATCAGCCGCAATTCAAGTGATATCACAGTTATCAACGGACGTAATAGATGACAACCAAACTAGGCTTCTTTAAACGAGTAAAAGCATTAGATTTTCAGCAGAAAAAAGTGTTTGCTATTGCCTTATGTCAACGCATGCTACCCAACTATAAACTTTTCTCCGAAGTCTGTGAGTTTGGTGACCCTCAGGTATTAGACACGGTACTAAACCTGTTATGGCAATCAAGCTATGATTCAAAGCTAAAACTTAATATTGATATTTACTTAGAAAGACTGGAGCTTATCACCCCAGATCCGGCTAATTTTGATGTATATGGTGTTTATCCTGCCATGGATGCAACCACAGCTTTGATTGCGCTCTTAAGTGCACTTCAAAGTAAAATTGAAGAAGATATTGTCAATATTAGTAAATTGTCATCCAGTACTGTGGCAAATTACATTGAAGCCATCTCAGATGTAGATCTCGATGAAGATGCGTTCGATGACTACATCTTCAATCATGAAGTTATGCTCGATGAGAAAGCACTGCAAGAGAGCTTGTTAACGCTTATTGAAGATAACCCTAAACTCAATGCTGAGTTCATAAAATCCTTGCGCAAAGATATTATCGATGCAGGGGTATCCAATATTGGTATAGGTATGCAAGAAGGCTAACCTTTTAATTATGCGTAAGTTAATTTATCAAGGCTTTATTTTAACGAATGCAAAGGGATTAACTGATACTTGGACGCTTTCAATAAGCGGCCAATGTCGAACGGGTTCCTTGTTTGAGCTTAGAAGACAGATTAATTTCTATCGTGAACTGGGTGTTTTACCGCTAAATAGAATGGCAACCCAGACCCAAGTAGAAACCGTTTCAGTAATCAAACGTCCTCTCTCACGTCGTCACACTGTTAAATAAATAGTCCAAAAAGAGACAAGGTTAACTCCAGTCATGTCTCTTTTTAATTTATCTCCCTAATTGTAGCTAGGACATAGTTCACCTCCCATCTGTTATGGTACTTTAGCTAGGTATGACGCCAACTTGGAACGGTATTTAATGTCACCAATTTTAACCCCTCTGTTTGCTGTGCTCGCCATGATGATATTAGGTTCACTAGTACAGAAACTTAGACTTTTGCCACCCGACACCGATATGGTACTGAACCAATATGTGTATTACGTGGCCTTTCCTGCAATCATGCTTATCGCACTAGCACAAACTCCTATCGATGAGATACTACAATGGGGCTTTATTGCAGGATACAGCTTAGCGATGCTAATCACCTACCTACTGGTTATGCTGGTATCACATATCACCAATAAAGGTCGTGCAGATCTAGCCGCATTAAGAGCACTCAACACCACATTCGGTAATACAGCTTTTATCGGTATCCCATTATTATCCATGCTATTTCCGGGGCAACAATCAGCCCTAGCCGCCGCTGCTATTGCCAGTTTACTCTCGGTGATCGTTTTTGCCTTAGTCCTTGTCGTTATCGAATTATATCAAGAGAAGAGGAAAGGAAAACAAGGTAAGAAACAGTCAGCACTGCTGATTATCATTCTCTCTTTAATCAAGAACCCGGTCGTAATTGGCAGCGCTATCGGTGTACTATTGTCCGCCTTCAAGTTTGAATTATTCGAACCCCTCTCTATTATGTTAAAACAGATAGGCATGACATCCAGCCCTTGTGCGCTCTTTGCTATCGGCATGGTGCTCGCTAAAGCAAGCGGTAGCCAAGACAGCTACAACATGAAATCCAGTGTGTTCAACCAAATTATAGAGCTGAGCTGGATAAACTTTGCTAAATTGTTCATTCAACCCGCACTGGCCTATATTTTATTATCAGCGTTCGGAATTAAGGGGGATTACTTCGTCATGGGAGTATTACTGGCTTCTCTTCCAACGGCAGCGAGTGTGTATCTGTTAGCTGAAAGGTATCAGATTAAAGTGATGATAAGTGCACAAGCAATTATGCTAGGCACAATATTAAGTATTGTAACCTTGCCTTTAATAGATCAATTTTTACATTAAAAATATCGATAGATAACACATTAATATTTAAGTGATTTAAATGCTTAAACAGCAGTATTCACAGGTAACGCAAGGTTATTTTTCACACAACACTTTACTGTATATAAAATCAGTATATACTGTTCATAAACACAGTACCTAAAGTAAGGGTGTCTCATCATGCTTTGCCAACTCAGCATTAATAATTTTGCCATCGTTCGATTTCTTGAACTGGATTTTAAGCCTGGAATGACCAGCATCACGGGTGAAACCGGTGCGGGTAAATCGATTGCAATTGATGCGTTAGGCTTATGTTTGGGCAATCGTGCCGATGCCAGTACAGTTAGATCTGGCGCGACGAAAGCAGAGGTAAGTGCAAGATTTTCATTAGATGATGTTCCCTTAGCTAAACGTTGGCTTGAAGATAATGACCTTGAACTGGATCAAGAGTGTATTCTTAGGCGAACGATCAACAGTGATGGACGCTCAAGAGCCTATATTAATGGTAACCCAGTTCCTCTCGCCCAGATTAAGAATCTCGGTCAACTATTAATTGGAATTCATGGTCAACATGCCCATCATGCCATGCTTAAAAGTGAGCACCAACTTACTTTATTAGATAGCTATGCTAACCACAGGCTGTTACTTGAAACCGTCTCCTCTGGCTATCAACGTTGTAAGTTAATCGAAAAAGAACTAAAGACGCTTCAACAGACTCAACATGAACGCATAGCACGTAAACAATTGTTGCAATATCAAGTTGAAGAACTCAATGAATTTGCACTAAATAAAGGTGAATTTGAAGAGATTGAAGCCGAACATAAAAAACTTGCCAATGGCACGGCGCTTGTTCAAGCCTGTAAAAACCAACTGTTTATCTTACAGGAAAATGATCAAGGCAGTGTTGAGTCACTCATAAACACGGGTATCACTCAAGCTCAAGAACTTGAGTCCTACGATCCTGATTTCAAAAGCATCGTCAATATGCTTAATGATGCACTGATTCAAATTCAGGAAAGTAGCAGTGAAATTGAGCACTACTTAGATAAGTTAGAACTGGATCCAGAGCATTTTGAGCAACTTGAACAAAGACTCTCAAAACTGATGCAGCTATCACGTAAGCATCAAGTTCTACCTTGTGCCCTTTATGATCATCATCAAGAGTTACTGGCAGAACTAAGCTCCTTAGACTCAGATGAAGGTGCTTTAAAACAACTAGAAGAGCAAGTAAAAGCCAACAAAGAAAGCTACTTAACCCATGCAAGAAAGTTAAGTCAAAGCCGGAACCGTTACGCTAAAGAATTAGATAAGAAAGTAACCCAGTCGATACATGAACTCAGTATGCCAAAGGGTAAATTCTGCATCACAGTCTCTTTTAACGAAGAACTGCTCTCACCTAATGGATGCGACAGCATAGAGTTCCAGGTATCAACAAACCCTGGACAACCCATGCAAGCTATCTCTAAAGTTGCATCTGGTGGTGAGCTTTCCCGAATTGGGCTTGGCATTCAAGTGATCACAGCAAAGAAAGTATCGACACCAACCTTGATTTTTGATGAAGTCGATGTGGGAATTTCCGGCCCTACCGCGGCCGTTGTAGGACGTATGCTTCGCACTTTAGGTGATTCAACACAGGTATTTTGTGTCACTCATCTGCCTCAGGTTGCAGGTAACGGTCATCAACATATGTTTGTCAACAAGCACACTAAGGCTGGAAAAACCGAGACATCGATGATCTCTTTAGACAAGTTACAGCGTGTCAAAGAGCTTGCCAGGTTACTCGGTGGAGACGTAATCACCAGTAATACTTTAGCCAATGCTAAAGAGCTTTTACACAGTTAAACTATCTCAGCTCATTCCTCTTAAAGAGCGGGCATGACCTTTGCCCGCTGCGGTTCACTCTTTATCACTTTTCCTTTGCGCTAATTGGATATAGGCAAATCTATGTTCTATATTCTAAGACTAATACTCACTCATACAGTAAGTAAGTGGTTATTAATCAGGAAACTCCACTTAGAGTAAAGAGGCAAGGGATATGAATTATTTACTGAGCACTTGGTCGAGGCTCCTCCCTCGCAAAATGATAAATGATACTAAAACTTCAACTTATGAACGCACTCATTTTTGTCTTGCTCCCCAACAGCTTTCAAACTCTAGAACAGCTTATATCTATACATTACTCATTATCCTAAGCAGTTTGTTTTTTTTACCTACATATAGCGACGCTAACTCAAGTTATTTTGGTCATGCAGCGATTACGACCGATCACAGGGCTTATGGCGTATCCCTGACTCAAAAAGATCCCGCGGTGCAGATCCATGCAGGAATTGATGTTGGCAATGGATTATATGCAGGGACATTTTTATCAACATTCAATTTCATCGATGATTCCAGCCCCTATGATGCGGGTGAAAATCTGGAAACGGATCTGTATGCTGGTTATCGGTATGGATTCAGTAAAGAAGTTGTTCTATCGATGACTTTATATCAATACCTAATCCAAGGTACAAATAAAGGGATTAATTTGGATTTTACTGAACTCATATTCGACCTATATAGTCCATATGGCCAACTATCTTTTAGTCATACCTTAAATGATATTTTGGGCGATTTGAGCCAAGATAAGGCATATCGAGTCGAATATAATAAATCCATTCCAATATGGGACACCAGCCTCACGCTTGATCTTCAGCTTGGCCACTGGAATACTCAAGATGCACTTGGCAAAGCCTACCTATATTATAATCTTGGTTTGAGCATCCCAATAGGACCCATTATGGCTTGTGTCGCTTACAATGGAACAGATAAAGCTGGCAAAGAACTGTTTGGTGAAATAGCTAAAGGCTCCTACTATGCCAAAGTCACCTGGGTCTTCTGAAATAAGCCATTTTGTGGCCAATACTAGGAGCACCATTATTTTAGCTCGACCCTCTTACCTTCACACTGACGAGCTCTAAAATCTAGTGAATGGCCTTAATCGTGATTTTATGTACAGTGTCACTGGGTAACAAAGCTGTGCTCACATTATTTGCATAATCATCAAAACCCGAACGATAATAATCTGATAACGGATGACCAGACTGACCACCAGGTATCATCATGATGCCACTCACCTCCGAACCTGGTTGAACGATAAAACGTTGAGAGGCACCAAATGAACTCTGTTGAACCGCCGGCATAAAAGTATCCCCGAATCCAACTTGACTTGGCATATCTAAAAAGCGACTCAACAATGGCAGTTGTCGGCTAAATGGATGTTTTATTTCTAACTTATTCACCTCGCCCCATTGTAAGTCGGCTAAATCAGCCCTATTGCTGTGTTTAGCCAATAGTGTCATCACCGAGTCTTGATAAATAGAGATAATAAACTCATTCCATGAACTAAATTCAACAGGTAACCAATCAACTGGTTGTTCAACAACCAATTGCCAAATAGCGGGTTCCAAATAGCGTTTAACCACAGATAGACTCAAATTTAGCTCATTGAGCCCAGTTTCAATTGGCGAAAAACTAGTATCAATAAGCTGGTTTCTAAACGTTCTCACCAAGGTATAACCGACAGAGTCTGCACAAGCACACTGCTGCCAGTCTCTCAGATATTGAATATCTTTTGCGAAACGCGTTGGCTGAGTTGAGAGTAAGCTAATTAAGAATTGATGCCAGGGGATAAGAAATCTTGCTTCGTTATCTAACTGTAGCGTTAAAAAGTCTTGTTCATTAAAATCTTCAGCTTCAAATAGCCTGTCTCGAATTTGCTGAGATCTAGCGCCTAGTGCATAACCACCATCACCAAATCGAGTCGATTCATCTGCCGACATAACCCTTGAGTTTGCCGACCATAATCGACTGATGTCAGGGTTAACAACTTGGGGGAAGTTAGCCTCATTCTCTCGCCACATAACGTCTTGAAATTGATAAGGTAGCTGAGCTTTGTTACTCGGATTGGTTCTCGATGGCACTGCACCAGCAGGCTTCCAGCCTGCATTCCCCTGACTGTCGACCAGCAACATATTCTGTACCGGGATCCCTATTTCTGTCGCCAGTGTTAACCCTTGCATAACATTGTCGACCGCTTCTAGTCCCATTAACTCCATGTCCACAGCATAATCATGATGCGCCACCCAAGACAACCCATACGCTTGCCCATTAATTCGCTTAACGGGGCCATATTTCGATATCTCAATCGGAAACTCAACGGTTGAATCTCGCAATTCAATTAATTCTATTTCGGTCGAAATCACCTGCCCATCATCCAATATAATCCAATCAGCGGTATCAATATAAGCATTAGTGAATCCCCAGGCAACCTGACCATTCGTCCCCACCACAATAGCAGGTGTTCCGGGCAAAGAGACGCCAGTCACTTGATTTTGTTTAACCACTTTCCCTATTTGACTCTTGTAGTTCAACTGAGCCCGATACCAGATAATAGGCACCGCAAACGAGAGATGCATATCATCAGATAGCATGCCTTTTCCTGATGTTGTTAAGGATCCTGTTACAGCCCAATTATTACTGCCGACATCAAGATCTTCCTCGATGGATGTAACCTTGGAAGCCATTAAATTCTTAAATGAAAGGTTGGGAATTTCAAACTTGTCGGTGGGGAGTTGACTCCCATCAAGTGCTGCTTGATGGGGACTGTTTTGTGTGACAAAAGCCAACATATCTTTGCCATACAGCTGTTCAATTTGGGTTAACACCATGTCTCTTGTCGGGGTTCTCCCTTGAAGGTCCAAATACATGCTAAAAATAACGAGCAAGCTATCGGCAGGTACCCATGATCTAGGTTTAGAATTTGTCAGTAAATATTCAAATGAATTGAGGTTTTGCTCTGCCAACGCGGCATTAACGCCATTAGCATAAGCCTGCAGCAACATTTTCTGAGCTATTGGCATCCTGGCCACTATCGTCTCAGCCCGTTTTCTAAATTGATGAAAGCGATGTCCCTTATCAACACTAAGCGCCTTGCTGCCAAATATTTCTGATAGTTCACCAGCTGCATTACGTCTTAATAGATCCATCTGAAAGAATCTATCTTGACCATGGGCGAAACCTAACCCATAAGCGATATCTTTACGGCTAGTAGCTGAAATAATCGCTGTGCCTAACGCGTCACGTTCTAAGATCATGTCATTGGAAATATGGGCGCTATTATAATGACCTGAAAGTTTAGGCAAACTCAGGTTCAACCCTATATAAACAGCCGCAATCATGATGAAAATTAACGACAAAGTGTAGGTGAGAAATATTCTAACTATTTTAGCCATTAACTAATGCCATAATTCAACAAACTTTTATTTACTATATAACAAGTTAGTTAAATGTTAAGTCTATTTATAGTCTAAATATTCCCATTCTCCGTTCAAACAGAAATAGGGGAAGCCCATTTCATGCTACATACACTGAGCTAATGCCCCTTTTTTAGTCGCCGCCATGACACAACCACGCTCGCTATCTGATGCTGCTTTGCAATCAGCCATCATAGTTTTACCATCAGGAGCTAGACTTCCCAGCACCTTTTTAGCATGCTTAACAACCTCTGAACACTTACCAGCAGCAACTGGCTCATAATCAGTACACCCACTGAGCATTAATATAGACACGATGCACAAGGTTAAAGGGAGGATCGAAGGGAATGGATTCTTTCTCTGGTCAGTCTTGAACATATTTATTCCTCTAGTTTCTTCATTTCATTGTCACTACAAGATTAGAAGAGATATACCACTTTTGCCTTAATACTAGTAACACCTCAAATTTAAATCATAAGAGCAGTCGACCTGTAGAGTGCTAAATGTTAGATTTAGTCTCCATTAGCGATATCATTTACAGGCCTAATCACTAGATAGAATAAATGGCAAAACCTAATAAGAAAGGCCCAAGCCGAACCGTTGATATTTTCTGTGCAAAATGCAAAGCCCAACTGTTTAAATACCGAAAAGGTGGGAAAGGTGCGCTGGTCAAATGTTTTAAGGAGCGTATCGTTGAAGATTATACTCACACTGCGTGCTTATGCCCCAATTGTGGCCAAGAGTTTGCCAGAGATGCATTAGTGCGAGGAACGCCTGCACTAAAAATGATTGGTGGTAAGGTTACTTTTAAATAGCTATTGGTATAAAACAAAAAGAGCCCTGCTGCTCTTTTTGTCTTGTTATCTGAAAACCTAAGTCAGCTTAACAACCATCTTGCCGCGATTTTTGCCTTCAAACAGTCCGATAAAGGCATCAGGGGGCACTTGCTAACCCTTCATAAACGGTTTGCTCGGCTTTAACAGCCCCTGTTGCTAGCCATTGACCCATAGCTTTTGCAAACTCTGGGTAATGTGCCCAATGCTCAAAAACAATGAAACCTTCAATTCTCAGCTTCTTCATTATGATCATAGCAAGGTTGCTAGGTCCGGGAGTCGGCACTGTATCATTGTACTGAGAGATCATGCCACACACAGCTATTCTGCCATGGTCATTCATATTATCCAGTGCAGCAGAAAGGTGCTCACCACCGACATTCTCAAAGTAAACATCCACACCTTGTGGAGCAGCGGCTTTCAATGCTGCACTTAAGTTCCCCGCCGTTTTATAATTGATCACGGCGTCCACACCTAAGCTTTTCAGGTAAGTCGCTTTTTCATCGGAGCCAACAGAGGCGATCACTTTAGCCCCCATTAACTTACCTAGCTGACATGCCACGCTGCCAACTGCACCGGATGCGGCAGAAACAAATAAGGTTTCCCCCTCTTTTAGCTCGGCGATTCGATTTAACCCAGTCCAAGCAGTCATACCTGGCATGCCTAGTACACCAAGGAAGTGAGATTCACTTAATGGCATTTCAGGGAGCTTAGTGTGATCACTGCCATCAGTCACATAATGGCTTCGCCAACCGAGCATACTGCTTACTTTTTCGCCCACAGAAAAGTCGAAATTACGCGACTCTATTACCTCACCAATGGCACCGCCTTCGAGTACCTCACCAATCGAAAATGGCGCTATATAACTTTCTCTATCTATCATACGACCACGCATGTATGGATCGACTGACATCCATAGGTTTTTAACTAGGAATTCTCCCTCTTTAATCTCAGGGAGTAGAAGAGATGACAGTTTAAAATTGTCATGAGTGGGTAAGCCTTCAGGGCGAGAATCAAGTATTACCTGTTGAGCTTGCATAAAAACCTCTTTTACTTTGCGCGCAAAGTATATTTGTATTAAATAAGAATAAACAAATTGAAGGCGTATTAAGGTGCATAGAAGCTCTATTCAAAATAAAACCACCCAAGTAGATGAAAATGACAACACTCCATCTCTATCGGACAACGTATGCTTTGCCTTGTACACTGCGGGTAACGCACTTGTGCGTGCATACCGTCCTTTGTTAGAACAGTGCGATCTTACGTACCCACAGTACTTAGTGATGCAAGCTTTATAGCTCAATGATGACGCTAGCCTAACGGATCTGTCTAAAGAAACGCGGCTGGATCTTGGCACCTTAACGCCAATCGTTAAACGCCTCGAGACTAAAAACCTGTTTATACGAAGGGTCGACAGTAAAGACGAACGGAAGAAGATCATCAAAGTAACCCCTTCAGGCATCGCGCTTAAACAGGATGCTTTATCTCTAAAACAAGTTCTCTTAAATAGAGTCAGTATCACAGAGCAGGAGATCGATTCTTTACGAAATTTGTGCCTGACGTTAATTGACGATCTAAATCGGCAGTAATCACTTATACTTGGTAAGACCTTTATCATAAAATAGTAAAGGTCAAATATCAGCAACTAAGCACATTGATTTCGTTATATATTACCCTTCCAACACCTTCAACCACCCGATTAATTAACAACAAATCAACAACAAAGTAAAAAATACACTTGCGGTAAAATGAGCCTTAGAGAATACTGCCTATTGGCAATAAACAATACACTAGTAAGCAGTTGAAATTAAATCGTTAAATTATAAGGCAGTGTTAAATGGCTGAACACGGTACAAAGATTACCATGCGTCAAATCATGCTTTTTATCTGTATGTTAACTAGTTTGCCTTTTTCTTCGTATGCAAAGGAGGTTTTACGTATATTTACTTGGGATGGCTACGTCACAGCTCAAGACTTGCTCATCGTCAATAAGCAACTCAAACTGCAGGGATATAATATAGAAGCAAGCGTCATCAGCCCATTTGCTTCCGGCCCCGAACAAATGTTTAACGTACTTAGAGCTGGAAAAACTGACATATCATTCCTGACTCTTAACTATATAAAAATGCAGGAAGAGAAAACATCTAAACTACTTCAAGTGATCGATACTCAGTCTCCTCGAATACCAAACTACAAAAAGCTTAGAACTGAACTTACTCAAATTCCCATGGGAAAGAACGGCAAAGGTATGGTTTACATTCCTTTCGGCGGTGGCGCTTATGGCATTTGGGCTAACATGAACAAGCTTAATAAAGAGGAATTGCCAGTTTCTATAAGCGATCTCTGGAATGAAAAATGGAAAGGTAAACTATCTTTAGCCAAAGGACAAATCCAACCTAATATCGCCCTCGTTATGCTCTCATTGAATAAATCTCCTTACTATATCAATGATCTCATCACCTCAGGAAAAAGACGCGAGGCCATAAAATTTGTCAAGAATACAGCCCAAAAACAGACAAACCTATTATATCAACAAGTTCACTCCTTTTGGGATGGCACACCAAACTATGATCAAGAGCTATTATTAACCTCAAGTTATGGTGTCGAGATTGCGAAACAGAATACGCTAGGGGGTAAATGGGAATATATACATTTTGAAGAGGGAAGCACAGTCTGGCTCGATACGATTAATTTTGCTAAGCATTTAAGTGGCACAAAGCTTGAAGCTGCTGAAATTGTTGCCAACTACTTTATTAGCAAGACAGTTCAGACCCCGACTGGTTAATGAATTAGGCATGGTCTCAGCGACGAACTTAGTCGACACGAATCCACTACTCGATAACGATCCTGATTTCTTTTCTGAACAGATGTTTTGGCAGCCCTATGACAAAACTGCCGATAATATTATGGACAATATGTCAGATACAGCAATGGAAACCATTAACCATTAACCATTAACCATTAACCATTAACCATTAACCATTAACCTAGTAAAAGTAAATGCTTGTTACTTAGCTAGTTCAGTAACGTTTATATATTAGTTATTTCATTGAACTTAAGCTTAATCAATATGTAATGAACAAAGTGAAATACCATACTGCACATCCACATTACTAATAATAACCAAAAACAGTATCAATTAAGCACTTTATTATGATGATAATATAGCAACCATTATAACCACTATCAACAAATGCAAGGACTGAAGCTGTTCATCCCAATGTTTACATCGTCATAAAGTATTAATTGCCTTTTAAACAATCAAACGAAGCCATTAAACTTATTTTAATCAGTATGTTGAAGCTATTTACTATCAACAAGCTAAATACCACTCCACCTTAGCGGCTAATAAAGCTTGTTTCCCATTAAGAATGTGTATAAAACTGTATATTCATTTGCTTATTATTTTTTTGACCACGCAATATTTAAAATGCAACTATTCTTAATATAACCAAACACTAAGGAATCGATATGAGATATACACTTTCATTACTTACCTTCATTATTATGACAATATTAACTGGATGTACCTCAACTGAAAAAAATGAACCCATCGTAAATTTTCTTACTCATGATGGCAAGTTATCTATAATATGGAAAGATCCTAATCAGTATTCAGATATTGAATCAACGACTTGGCTACAATCTAAGTTTGATAAATATTTATTTACAGAACTAACAGACGAACTAGGTAGAGATGTCAATAAGGTCCTAGGTGAAAATCAACAGCTAGATCTCATCATTACCAATGTAGATTTAGCAGGAGATGTTCAATCTACATTTGGCGCATCCGTTAACGACATTCGTGTAGTATCTGATTTGTACCCACCGAAAATCAACTTCGATTACACATTAAGTCAGGATGGTAAAGTTATTATGTCCGGATCAGAGAAAATTCAAAATATGGGTTTTTTATTTGGTATACAACCAATTACCAGCCAACCTTTTCCTTATGAGTCTAAATTATTAACTAAATGGTTTAAAGAAAAAATAAAACCTGAACTTGTAAAATAATCAATATATTAAGTAGACAAGGTAGTTAAATAGCTACCTTGTCTACTTAATTGTTAATATTGATAATCCATTGTTCTAACTCCTGCCAAGCCCTATACCCTTTGCTAACTTATCCCGATACTCTTCAGTAAGGAGCTCGCGTTTGAGCAATAGTTCAGGTTCATACCTATCTACCATCTCATCCAATGTCATTATCGTTTCATCTGTAGAGAGAAAACTCATCTCTCCATAAAGATGAACAGCAACATAGTTCCAGGTTGGCACCGCAGGAAACGAAGCATACCAAGTTGGAGAGATGTAGCTATGCGGTCCCTCAAGAATAATCATCACATTACAAGCATCTTGCTTTCCCAAATGTCGGTTTGCTCTGGAGAAATGTCCATAAAGAGTGCCTAACTCACCCTCTGATTTTTTTAGCATAAAGGGCAGATGGTTTGCTTCTAGTTGCTCCGTTATTAAGATGCCAAAACTAAACTCTTCAATAAACTGATGAATGAGTTCATTGCTCCCCATCTTCATAGTTTCAGGTATGTGCATTAACAGCCCCTACTACTCTCTCCATTTTAACTTGCAGCTCTGACTTAACTTTTAACCACTCCTGCTCAGTAATACTGAAAATAGCCGTACTTCTAACATTCCCATCGGGCAAAATTCTATTATTGCGTAATACGCCTTCAAACTTTGCCCCTATACGCAAAATAGCACTGCGAGATTGCTGATTTTTCTCATGGGTTTTAATCTCAACTCTAATGGCGCCCAACACCTCAAAAGCATGTTTTAACAACAAGAATTTCGCCTGAGTATTAACATGGGTACGTTGAAAATCAGGGATAATAAACGTATGCCCAATTTCAATGTTTCTATCATCACGCCTAATCGAACAATAACGGGTACTGCCTATTATCTTCTGACTAAGATTATCAATGATCACAAATGGAATTTGATCACCAAGTTGCAACCCACGCAGTGCTTTATCAATCCAAGCCCTTGTCGATTCATGGGTTTCACAAGGATTAGGAACTACCCATCTCCACAATCGCTCATGGTTACCAGCAAGATAGAAGCCCTCGAAATCATTTCTAACCAAAGGTTTGAGCGTGATATCCCTAGCATTAAGTGTAATTGGCTGTGGATTAAAGTCAGTAGTTGTTTGCAAGTGAGCTCTCCTATTTCGATTGATATAGGCTATTCTTGCAGCATCTGGTATAAGTTAAACATCCAGATTTCAAATGCAGCCTATACCAGAAATAAAAACTCTTTGCCTCACCTTAGATGCATCTAACAAACCTAAGTTTTTGCAGATTGCGAGAGCTATAAATTCTGCCATAAAGCATGGGCAAGTTAAAGCAAGGGAGGCACTCCCTTCAGCCCGTCAACTTGCTGAGCAATTACAGACGAATCGCCACACCATTATGGCGGCTTATCACGAACTCATTGCACAAGGATGGGTAGAGTCAATTGAACGTCAAGGTTATCGTGTCGTGCCGTCATTTCCGGTGGAGTCCAGCCGCTATACAAAAACTAAGCAAGGCACAGCACAAAGTAAATTTAAGTGGCAGATAAACCCTCGCATTTTTGAAGATAAGAAAACTAAACCAGCCCATGAGTATCACTACAACTTTGCAGGGGGAAATCCTGATATATCGGCCTTCCCCTTCCATGAACTCAAGCCCTTTATGAATGACAGCTTCACTCGGCCTGAGCTTTCCGATTTGTCCTATGGCAATAACAGAGGTAATAGCCAATTTATCTCTCAAGTAGCAATCTACTTGCGTCGAGCACGCTCAATCACAGATAAAGAGATCATTACAGTCAATGGCTCACAAGAGGCGTTATATTTAATCTCTCAGGTTTTATTAAAACCCGGGGCTAAGGTTGCAGTTGAGTCCTTAGGCTACCGGCCAGCATGGAACGCCTTTAAAAGCGCTGGAGCTGAATTAGTCGCCATCAAACAACACTCTAAAGGAATTGATATTGATCATCTAACTCAGTTAGTTAAAGACCATGATATTTCGCTGATCTATCTAACACCCTTGCATCAATACCCTACGACGGTGACTTTACCTATCCATGAAAGAATAAAAATTTACCAACTTGCAGCGACGCATAATGTCGCCATTATTGAAGATGATTACGATCATGAGTTTCATTATTCAAGCCAGCCATTAGTACCTTTAGCTGCCGACGACCCCAAAGGACTGGTTATCTACATCTCTACTTTCTCTAAAATCATGTTTCCCGGTTGCCGTATTGGTTACATGGCAGTGGACAAGTCTTTAGCCGCAGCCATCATCAACTATCGAAGCGTCATGAACCATAAACCCAATGTATTAATGCAAGATGCCATCGGGCGTTGGATGAGAGACGGTGCGTTTGAAAGACATCTAAGACGAACCACTAAAATATACCAGCAGAGACGAGATAATTTAGTCTCTGAGCTTAGAAAATACCAGAAACAAGAATTAGATATCAGCTTTACGATCCCTGCTGGAGGTATGGCTATCTGGGTAGATGTGAAAAAAAACGCTAAACATCTGGAGAACTTTGGTTTAGAAAATGATATCTACTTAGTTTCTGAATCAAGTTTTCATCTCGATAAAGAAAAAGATCAAAATCGTTATATTCGCTTAGGATTTGCTGGAATGACGCCGGAGAAAATGAACCAAGGTCTTGCCATATTATTCAGCTATTTTACCCGCTAAAGCCTATTACTCATTGCAGGCCAATCGAATACCCAAAATCAATGTGACTCTCTTTACTCACTTCCACTTGAATCAAAAGTAACAAATAAGCAACATTAACTTCGTTAGACATTTATTGGTTTTATTGAGTACCAAAACATAAATAGTAGGTCTATCGGTGTTACTTAAATCTAATAAGCCCGAGAGATAAATTTATCTATGATACTCCTTATATCTCCTTCAAAAATGTCAGAAGGAATAGCTAGCATAATAATTAATGGAATATAAATGAAGAAGTTAATCTTAGGCTTGTGTCTTTTTAGCGCCAGTGGTTGCACAGTTTTTCTAGGTCAACCTAGTGAGCATGTAGGTAAATTTGATGACTGGGAACTATGTTCTGAGTTAGCTGATAAAACTTATAAATATCATCCCTCTTGGTCTTGGGCTATCTTGAAGTGGTCAACTAATTTTGGCCACGGACTTGGAATCATTCTGAAATAACCGTTCAGACTCCACTGGAGTCAGCCCACCGTTATACTGATGTGGCCTGACTTGATTATAATATCTCACGATATAATGGCTTATTGCCTTCTTACCATCATAAAATGAAGGGTAACCCGCCCTTGGCATCCATTCTGTTTTAAAACTTCTAAAAAATCGCTCCATTGGGGCATTATCCCAACAGTTACCTCGCCGACTCATGCTTTGTTCTATCTGATATCGCCACAATAGCTGCCTAAATTGTTTGCTAGTGTAATGGCAGCCTTGATCTGAATGATACATAACGCCTTTCGGCTGTTTCCTAACAGCAAATGCCATTGAAAGAGCTTTCTCTGTTAACCCTGTATCAGGCGGTTTAGAGGTGGCCCAGCCGATGACTTTTCGAGAAAACAAGTCAATAACGACTGCAAGATAGAGCCACTGGTTTCCTGCCCAGACGTAAGTGACATCGCCACACCAGACTTGGTTAGGCTCTGTTACTGCAAATTGTCTATTTAATGTATTCGGGATTTCCAAGTGTTCATTTGTTGCTTTCTTATAGCGATGAGCCTTTACCTGACAACTTACTAAATTTAGCTTTCTCACCATCTTATCTGATTTGTAGCGGCTTAGTAATATTCCTCGTTGAGCTAATATGCTTGAAATAGTTCTTGCGCCAGCTGAGCCGCCACTTTCCTTATGTGCTATTTTCACCTCACTCTGAAGTTTAATATCACTCAAGCTTACTTGCTTAGATTTTGAATGCCAATAACGATAACTACTTCGATGAATCCCAAGCACATCACACACCTCTTTAACTGGATAGCTCTGCTTGATATTCTCAACAATTACAAATCTTTGAGAGAGTCTGACACCAAGAGAGCAGTAGCCTTTTTTAGGATGTCGTTCTCTCTTTCCATCCTAATTATTTTTCGTTCTAACTCCCTTATTTTTAACAGTTCAGGCGTCAATGGGGTCGCTTTCGGTTTTCCGCCATTCCGTTCATCTTTGAGTTGACGAACCCACTTATCCATTGTTGATTTACCGACTTCCATAGCGTTAGCAGCTTCTGCAACTGAATAGTTTTGTTCAACAACCAGTAGTGCAGCTTCTAATCTGAATTCGGGAGTAAAGTTACGTTTTAAGCGCTTAGTCATACGATCACCTAAATAATAATGAGGCTATGATATCAACCTCTAACTAGGTGGCCAAATTAACTATGCCACTTCACTTTCAAAATCGCTTGTACCTCATATAAAACAAGAGGTACAAGGCTACACCTAAGCTCTTTGAAATCCAGGATTCAATGGGTATTTAATACCCTCTAGCCAAGGTAAGGATTATTCCCCGTTAAACAAGTCCATGGCACTCGTTGTCATCGCCCGCACTCCAGTGCTGATAGTGAGTGGATAATCAGGAGCAAACTTACTTGAATGCAGTGAAGCAAGACTCTCTCCCGATATCAAACTGGCTTTATACTTTGTAGGTTCTACAGCGCCTAACCAAAATAGGGTAATGGGTAGCCCATCAGCTGTCCGTCCATAGAGACCAAAATCTTCTCCCGCCATAACAGGTGCTGCAGTAACCACATTAGTCTCCCCAAGTTCAGACTCAATACTGGCTCTCACCTTGGCCGTCAACTCAGGATTATTGTAAGTTGAAGGAACAGTTTCATCTTCATGAACATAAACAACGGGCATCAACTCCTCAGGTAATCCCGCACTGATAGCAATCCCCTTAGTTAATCGCTTAATTGCCGCGATCTGTTGTAAACGCACCTCTGGGTTATATGAGCGTAGGGTGAGCTGTAGCTTGACATCATTGGAGATAATATTGTGCTTAGAACCACCATGAATTGAGCCCACGGTGACCACATTGGGTTCAAGTGGCGAGATCTCACGGCTCGATATGGTTTGCAGCGCTAGTACTGTTCGCGCAGCGAGTACCACAGGATCGATAGTTAAATGTGGATAAGCACCGTGACCTCCCTTGCCTTTAATCGTGATATCCACCGAATCTACGTTTGCCAATGCATAACCGGAAACGATACCGACTTTCCCCGCCGGTATTGAGGCACTTACATGTAAACCTAAGATCTTATCTGGTGTAGGAAATTGCTTAAACAACCCTTGCTTGAGCATAGCCTTAGCACCACCACCGACCTCTTCAGCTGGTTGGGCGACTATCATCAAGGTACCTTTCCAATTCGCTTTTTGCTGAACCAACTGCTCAGCGGTGCCAATCAGGCTGGTCATATGAATATCATGACCACAGCCATGCATGACCCCAATGGTTTTACCCATTGCATCAGTGGTTTTAACGGTCGATGCATAGGGTTTACCAGTCTCTTCGATAATCGGCAATCCGTCAATATCGGCACGGATCATCACCACAGGACCCTCGCCATTATAGAAGATCCCCACCACACCATGGCCACCGAAATTGTTTGTCACCTCAAAACCCAGCGTCGATAACTCCTTTGCCATATGCGCAGATGTGGCCTGCTCATGATATGAAAGTTCTGGATTTTGATGCAGATGAAGATACAGCTTCTCCAATTTAGGCATCGCTTGTGCTACAGAATGATTCAGACCCTCCGCTTGTCCATAACAAACTGAAGAGAAACTAGCTGTTAACGCAAAAGAAAGTACAAGGCCGAGGGAGGTTTTTGTTAGTCTCATCAGGTATCTTCTTATTTTAAGTAGTGGTTTTATCGACTAAGACTAAGCTAGCACAGAGGCTCTAGTTTTGTTTATTTAAAAACCGAATTAGAATTGATAATTGATGCCTAGGTAAACATTTGAGAGATCAGAATCAAGCACATTATCAGAGGTATCATGGGCAAGCTCCGTTAATATAGTTTCATAACCAAGACGAATATTAACGCTATCGGTTATGGCCATATTAAAACCTGCCCCCCACATCCAACCTGATGCTGAGTAGTCATCATTTGCAGCAGAAACCTCAGTAGTTGCAACACCTACCTTAATAAACATAGAGTAAACAGGACTGAAAAAATGATTCAATTTTACTGCGAAGGTCGCCGTTCTTGCTTTAATATCTCCCTCATCCGCTAAATTAGCGGTGGTAAAAAACGTGCTTTCAACCGCCAGATCTTTACCAAAACTGTAACCAGCATAACCTCCATAACTGGTTGCAGACTCCTTAAAATAGCCTAAATCAAGCTCACTATAACCACCCATTCCACCAATATAGTAGCCTTGAATATCTGGGGCGGCACTGACTGATGTGGCTTGAAACAGTGTAAAAAGCACTCCTCCTGTTAAGAGTAATTTATTCATATTCACCCCCCTAAATTATTATTAGTCTCTATTTTTCATCACTCTATCATCGATAACAACCTCTTGTGTTAGCCTATCAGAAACTGATTTAATAACAAGCTGGCAACAGTTGAGTTAGTGTTTCATCGGCTTAGTGATTGATCGATGGCCTTCTCAACCTTGCTGGTAGCCCTAAACCTTACAAAGAGTCCTAAACCAAGTAATGCAATGAATGACATAGACCCTCCACCATGACCCTCGCTGCTGCTATTGCCATTATCAATATAATCCCTATCACTACTCTCAAGTGGTAATGCATATAAACTAGCAAAGTCATCAGAGTTAACCGTAGCCACAATATCGGTGTAACCCACCTCATACAGGTCAATCAATACATCATAATAATCTGCCGGATAGCCCGAATTGAGTGTAGTTAACACTTCAAAATCATCTTCAGTTGAATCCCCCACGACAGTAAATATGTCGGTGGTGTAGTAATGCACCCAAGGACCACCATCACGGCTCAGGTACATCTCCGCGTAAACTTCTGCGGGCTGGTTGGGATAGTAACCGTACACATCGGCATCAAAGGTGACGCTAAAGGTTTGATAGAAACCATCATAGTCATTATCTTCAAATAGACGACTACTGGCTTCATAGATAGCAAATTCATTATAAATAGGGTTGGCAAAAGCTGAAGGGACATCTGACTGTGAATTACCTTTTACCTTTTGAAGCTTATACTTAGCCGGAATAAAACCCTTTTTATGGGCATTGATCACCTCCTCACGGGTTTTAAGCCTATTCACCGACTTAATGCCTGTTGTTGAATGAAGTTGATTTAAACGCTGTGCACCCAGTTCAGCTACCGAGCCAATACGACCCGATACTACTGGCATATTCCCAACGGTATTCAACTCTCGTCCAATAGAGTTATGTACCTTAATTGAAGTAAAGCCTGCGGCATCAAACTCTGAACTACTCACTTGTCCCGCAACCATCAAGCTTACAGCCATGAAGCTTAAGCTCCACAGTTTTTTGCTTATATTCCCGTTCACTAACGCTTGTGTTAACTGTTTCATATCTTAAGCCTCATCCAAATCATGAATTGTTACGGCCATTAAAGACGATTTAATGTGAACAGAAGCTGAACGTTAAAAAACAATCAATTGATGAGGTTAGCCTGATGATGGCATTCAGCTTACGTTCATCTGAAGTTAGTAACATTAACCTGATAATTTAATTAGCCACCGCTAATGAACAAGCATTGATAAACAGGTTTAGGGAGTTTCTAAATAGAGTGGGATCTTTTACACTATCTAGATTAACTAGATTAATTTCACTCTCTAAAGGCGGGCACACTGAATGAAGTTAGGCTCTATCTTGCTACTGACAACGACATTAATCTTAAGCTCTCTGGTCTCATTTACCGGGCAAGCATCAAGTGTCTACTTGGTCTCTACAGCAATGAGCACCATGGCAGAACAATCGTCCAAACAAGTTAGTCGTCAACTCAAAGTAAAAAGCCGCGATCATGCCATTCAATTAGTAAGACGCCAATACCAAGGTAAAGTACTCAAGGCTCAATCGAGTCAAGTCAATGGTCATTCAGGTTATAGGATAAAAATGCTCTCCAACCAAGGCGTAGTGTTTTATGTCTCTGTCGATGCCCAAACTGGCAGCGTGCGCAGGAATTAAGCTCAGGGCGAATACGATAACGCGATAATACAGCGAGAGGACCAACCGATGAGAATACTGTTAGTCGAAGATGATATAGAGCTTCAAACAAACCTGAAACAGCACCTAATCGACGCTAACTATACGGTTGATGTCGCCAGTGATGGAGAGATTGGCCTATTTCAAGGCTGTGAATATCGCTACGATGCCGCCATCATAGATGTCGGACTGCCTAAACTCGACGGTATAGCCCTTATCACCACACTGAGAGAGAAAGAGATAGATTTCCCCATCTTGATTTTAACTGCTCGAGATAGTTGGCAAGATAAGGTTGAAGGACTCGACGCTGGCGCCGATGATTACCTAACAAAGCCGTTCCATCCACAAGAGTTAGTTGCCAGACTCAAGGCATTGATCCGACGCTCTGCAGGTAAAGCTAGTCCTTTGATCCACAATGGGCCTTTCAGCATTAATACCAGTAGTTTAGAGGTCAAAAAAAACGAGCAACTGATCACTCTGAGTGGTTCAGAATACAAACTATTTGAGTATTTTATGCTCCACCCCGGTGAAGTAAAATCCAAAACAGTGCTCACCGAACACATTTACGATCAAGACTTTGATCTCGACTCCAACGTGATTGAGGTCTTCATCAGACGATTAAGAAAGAAGCTCGATCCCGATAACCAATACGGACTCATCGAAACCCACCGCGGACAAGGTTACCGTCTGGCTCCTTTAACGCCAATAAAAGACAGCCATGAATAATAAACAGGTGAGCAAGTCACGCTGGTTCTCCCTATTCAACTCCCTTAAAGTCCGACTTGTTATCAGTGCCCTGTTGCTGATTTTAATATTAATGCCCTTGATAGGCTTCACTCTCAATGACGCCTTTAAGCAACAGGTAAAAACCGCAGCCAAAAACGAATTGAGCGCCTATCTCTATTCTGTTTTAGCGGTCACTGAGGTCGATAATAACCAACTGCAGATGCCAGAGCTTTTACTTGAAAACCAGTTTAACGTGATTCAATCCGGCCTCTATGCACTCATCTCAACTCCATTCGCGAATACTTCAAACACGACAAAGGGTGAAGATGGAGGAGAGTTACTTTGGCACTCAGACTCTTTTTTAGGTTTTAGCGAGCCAAATAAACTGCCTCAACCGTCAATAGGCCAACGAGATTTTAGTGAGATAACCTTAGATGACAAACCTCATATCATCTATAGCCTCAGCGTCAGTTTCGAACAGGAAGATGGCGCTTTCCCTATCACGATGCACATCATTAAAGATCAAGCTGACTTTCAAAAACAGATAGATCAATTTAATCGACAGTTATGGAGCTGGCTCTTAGTACTGATGGCTTTATTAGGTATAGCGCAGCTTGCTTGGCTGTTATGGACGTTAAAGCCTTTAGCCAAATTTAAGCAAGAGCTGCAAGATGTTGAAAATGGCAAAGCAATGCAACTGAGCACTGACTATCCAAGCGAACTGCAATCCGTTGCTTATCAACTCAATACCTTGCTTATTACCGAACAAAATCAACGTAAACGATATCGTAATGCCCTGTCCGATCTTGCCCACAGCCTCAAAACACCATTGGCTGTTATTCAGAGCCAAAAAGGACTCGACAGCTCATCAATCGAGCAGGTATCGACCATTAATCGCATCATAGGCCACCAGCTAAAACGCGCACAATCGGCGGCGGGTTCCTCCTGGCATCTTGGTGTTAAAATCGCACCAATATCCGAAAAATTGATCCGCACCTTAGGTAAAATCTATCGCGATCCACAACGCCAAATCAGAGCAGATGTCGATTCTGATGCTATCTTCCGCGGCGATGAAGCCGACTTAACCGAGATCTTGGGTAATCTGCTGGATAACGCCTGCAAAGCTGCCAAGTCGCAAGTTTTACTGACAGTTAGCATCTCAAAGCTGGCATTAAACATCAGCATTGAGGATGACGGCTTAGGCGTGACTGCAGAACAGGAAAGTAAAATATTTGAGCGCGGCACCCGCGCAGATTCCTATGAACAAGGACACGGCATAGGCCTTGCTATCGTGCGGGATCTACTCGATAGTTATACTGGCCAACTCGTTATCTCGCGGTCTGAATCCTTAGGTGGTGCTAAATTTTTGATCATCTTTAACCAGAAAGGTTAGCTCAAGACGCTATAAAAAAGCCAAATCAAGGCTGTACAACAAGCCATAGAGTCGACTTTTACCCCTTCAGCTTATGTTCATCTTCAGTTCTTTATAATGACTTTAACGTCATAAAACGGATCAGGAGAGCTTATGAAATCGCTCATACTACGGATTAATCGCTCGATACTTACCGCGCTTATTAGCAGTCTGGTTGTACTTATCACAAGCACAATACCGCTAGCCAATGCTGCCAGTACACAAGAAATTGAGGAGCTAACGCCATTCAGTGAAGCAGAGCTTGAGCAGATGCTGGCACCCATAGCTTTGTATCCTGATAGTCTATTGACTCATATCTTGATCGCAGCCACTTACCCTATAGAGCTGATACAGGCTGAACGATTACACAGTAAAAATACACTGCTCCCCACAGCCCAATTAATGGAGAAAGCAGAAAAGAAGGATTGGGATCCCAGTGTCACAGCACTGCTCGCCTTTCCCAATGTGTTAGAAAAACTCAGCAGCGATCTAAGCTGGACCCAAGATCTCGGCGATGCCTTCCTTCAAGATGAAGCAAAATTGCTCGCCAGTATTCAGTCACTCAGAGCCCAAGCCGACGAGGCTGATAGTCTGTCTGAGATGGAAAACATGTCAGTCACCCGAGTTAACAACCGGATAGTGATTGAGCCAGTACAAAAAGAGATTGTCTATGTGCCTTATTATGATCCACGTACAGTATATGGAAATTGGCACTGGTATAACTATCCGCCAGTCTACTGGGCACCCTATCCCTATTATGTCGGTCGTCCCAACGGTCAATTTTACTGGAACAGTGGCGTTCAAATCAGCTTTAACTTCTTTTTCAGCGCCTTTCACTGGAGCAACCACAGAGTCGTCGTTATCGATCATCACCGCTCACACCACTACCGTCACAGAGGTCGTATTGTCACCAGTCACGGTTCTCAAAAATGGCATCACAAGCCTCAACACAGACGTGGAGTTGCGTATCGCAGTACCCATGTGAAGCAACGCTATAACAGCCATAGACCTAGTGTCGCGCACAGTAAGCTGCTGCGTCATTCGGAGAGAAGTTCGCTTGCACATAATGGCTTACAGAGCACTAAACACTACGCAAACCAAGACAAGAAGCTCAAGCATTACAACAAGCAAGTATCGCAGCACAGAGAGCAAAAGTTTGCTAACAAGCTTCACAATAGCCATAAGCCAGCTAAACCTAGCCATAAACCAGAAAGAATTAGCGTAAAAAGGACTGACAGTTATCGCGACCAGCAACGTGATATCAAAATCCATCAGCAACGGGACATGAAGAGTCATCAGCCACAAAGGAATGTCCATCTACCCAAGAGCCAACAAGCTCAACGGAGCATGCACAAGCAACAACGAGAAAGTACACAACAAGTGAGAAGCCAGCAGCCCAGACAGGTCAGTCAGGTCAGGCAATCTGCGCAACGTTCTCAGCAAGGCTCACAACAGAGAGCGCAGCATAGATCTCAAGGGCACAGTAAGAGTAGAGATTAGGGACTTGTCAGATAACAAACCTTAGTTAACTTGTCGGATAACAAGTTTCAAATATCTTTAGGTTGGGTTCATTTGGCGGTTTTGGTATTTGGTTGGTTTGCTGGATACCATAACTTATTTTTAATCTATAGCCTGCGGCACGCTTTATGTGTAAACACTCCTATGACACGCCGCAAGCACAATCCCTGTAAGCTCGACGCTGACGAATCCCCCGATGATTTTCTAATAAATTAACTAAATAGGGTGAACTTACACCTTGAGTATGATCTGATGAAGGTGCGAACAAACATCAAACTCAGGAGCTCAAGGTGTAAGTGCTGTCTATCCTACATCAATTTCTGTATGAACACTGTCCTGAAATTCACCTAAAGCGTCTCAACTCTCTCATGCTAGCTTGCCAAGCACTCGTCGATTCAGATGAGCTGACCCTGACTTCATTAGGGCGATTTATCAATAACAGCACAACACACTAAACACTCGATTAAACGTATGGATAGGTTACTTGGGAATCATCACCTGCACGGGGAAAGGATTGCCGTCTACCAATGGTACGCCAAGTGGTTGATTTTCAATAACACTATGCCTGTTGTGTTAGTTGATTGATCTAATATGAAAGAGGGGCGAGAGCTTATCGCGCTTAGAGCCTCAATTGCACTCAAAGGACGCTCAATCACTCTCTATGAGCTAACATTCCCACTCGCTCTTCAAGGTACGCAGCAGGCTCATAACCAGTTTTTGCATGAGTTGAGTAGAGTCATTCCCAAGTCAGTGACTCCGCTCATCGTAACTGATGCTGGATATAGAAACCCTTGGTTTAGATAGGCTGAAAAGCTCGGCTGGTATTGGCTAGGACGCGCTAGAGGGTTAAGTGTTTATCAGCCACACCCCAATGGCCGTCAAATATCATTAAAAGAGCTATACCCGTCAGCTTCAAGCCGAGCCAAGCATGTAGGTCGGGTTGCGCTATCGGTTAAAAAGCCGTTGTTATACCGGTCCATCTTAACACTTAGTCATAATTGCCCAGTCTCTTCGGCATAATGACATCACCCTCTTTGAGTCACTGATAAAGTAATTCCAAGCAATCGAACAAGCATCCACTATATTCTCATAACCTTTGAAACTGCGATTAGCAAGATGATGCTATCTTAACCAGCTCCATACTTGTTCTATCGGATTTAGCTCTGGCGAGTACGGGGGTAACTTGATGATACTCAAATTGTTAAATTCATCCGCGATATCATCGGTGTGCCAGCCTGCACCATCCATAACAACAACCGCGTGTCTACCAGGCTTTGTTCTTTGGGATATCAGTGATAGATGTTGACACATAATATCCTTACTTAGGTATGGCGTAATTAACGCTTCAGTCTCTCCTGTTTGCGGGCAAACAGCGCCAAAGAAATGAACATATTCAAATTGTTGCTGACGCACCGCCCTAGGACGCGTCCCTTTTCTCGCCCACAAACGTGTCGTTGTGTTTTGTTGCCCAAAGCAAGCCTCATCCTGAAACCAAATATCGACCTGTTCAAGTGCTACGCTACCTGGGATGTTAAGGATCGTTTCCAGTTGGAACTTTTTTAAAAGCCGTTTGGGCTTCAGGTGACTGTTTGGGGTGCTTGGAACGGCTGGTTATCCAGCTAAAGTTGAGCTGAGTTAATAGTTTATAAATAGCGTTAGGGTGATAATCAACATCGAAATAGTACTGAATATATTTTCGGATGTCATCGCCTGTCAGTCTGCCACCAGAGTTTTTCATGCTATTTGATTCGATATAGGTGTTAAGTTGTTGCTTTTGCCGTGTTGTAAGATAGCTATCTCTACCTTTATTCTTTTTAGCATCCAAGCCTTTAAGGCCATGAGCAAGATATTTTGCTACCCATGTATTAACACTGCCCCGGGCAACTTTAAGTCTATTGGCGACTTCATTCCGGCGGTGTCCTTCTAAAAATAGAGACACTGCCAACAATCGGATCCTTTTACGGGGTTCCTTTTCAGCTCTAGATAGAGCCAAGAGCTCTTCTGCTGTGTAATTTTTCAAAGAGGGATACTGGTGGTTTGTGGTGTATCTATTAGATCACAACTCATTACTGATTGGTATTATGCGAGCTGGTACTATTTAAAGAGCGCGCTAAAGGGCGCAAAGGACAAAGAAGAACCACAACAGATTGTCATCACACGGCCCAATGGACCTATGAACGAACAGCCAAAGAACCATGGGCACTGTTGACAAACCTAACGATGGAAGCAATGCCCCCTAAGAAGCTGGTCAATCTCTATCGCAAGCGTATGCAGATAGAAGAAACATTTCGAGACTTAAAAAGCCCAGCCTATGGGTTCAGTTTACGCCATAGCCGCACAAGAAGTGCAGCTAGGATGGATATCTTGCTACTAATAGCCTTGCTTGTTCAGCTCGCATTTTGGTGGGTTGGACTTTTTGGTGTGGCAAATAAGTTATACCGACAGTTTCAGGCTAACACAGTGAAAACACGCAGTGTGCTATCCATAGTAAGGATGGGAAAAGAGTTACTGAGGCGAAGGCAATATTACAGAATGACTGGTAGAGACTTCCAAGAAGCGATGAGGCAATTATCAGATTTATCAAGGCTTCATGGTTGCTGGGGAGCTGAATTATGAGGGGATCCTACAGGGCGGGGCATAAACACCTCCTACTGCAACCGATAAATAAAGCTTAGTAGGAGGATGAAAATTGAGTAATTGAGTAATTGAGTAATTGAGTAATTGAGTAATTGATTAAGGGTGGCCTAATTTATCTTTATCACTAAAAGGTTAAGTTTTTAAACTTAAAAAATATTAATTACCATTCTCTATTATTTTATTTTATTGGTTTTAGCTAATAAATAATAAACCAAAAAATAAATATTGAGCCCCGGAATTAACCCTAATATAAATGCAATTGTTTTGTTTTTTGTTTTTTTTGAAGCTAGTACTAAACAAAGAACAGCCACAATTACCATATAAAGTGGAATAATAATAGTTAGTAAATTAACCTCTCCATTTCGAACTTGATCAAGCATAATTGAATTCCTATTTTGGGGATACGGGATTAATGGTAACTTTTCCTGTACCACCAGCGCCTCTAATCACTGTAAATGGAACTCCTTTATCACTCAATTTATTTAGGAATGATTGTAAATTATTAGCATCGGAAAAGTGGTAAGTGCCTTCAAGTGGTTGACCTTTATCCGGAATATTAGTGCCACTTTTAGTATATGTTGATGAACCGGGAACATACTTCAAAACAACATCACCAGTATTTATAGGAGCCATAATAACTCTAATTGACGTACCATCATCGAAATTCAATTGAATTTCTATTCCTACTAAAAAAGAAAGTGAGAACTCACCAACAATATTAGCTACTTCGTTACTCCAATATGTCACAGGATAATTATCATGAACATAATTGTCAAAAAGATGATGATTCCCCGTTTCTCTAGCTACATCCCAAGCTGAAGCTAACCCTGATGAAGCAGGAATATCATAACCACTGCGAGCCTGTCTCATAAGCCCTGTATTGGATAGTTCAAGAAAAATTTGTGCTGTTTCTGCTCCTACATTTATTGTATTAGACCTTATGACTAAGTCAGGTTCATCCCCTCCACTCATTAACCATGAAGCTGATATGTACCATCTGTATACTTTACCAGACTTAGCATTCCCAACTGTAATATAGCCCTTAAAACCTTCATTTGTTTTATCAGCCTCTCCAATAGCGAATGACCTAGCTTTCACATAAAAGTTCGAACTTGACTCACAACTATTACACACCTTTAGAGTTTCGCTTTTGACACTACTAGAAAGTGCCACGCCACATAAAAAAACCGAGAGCATTATAAATGATATTTGTTTCATTCCTTTGAAATCCTTTAAAAAATAACTGTACGCTACTGATTCATAGCATTTAACATCAAACATTACTGTTTGATATGTATACAATTACATACTCTATAGACTTTAACAAGCCTCTGAATTCAATTTCAACAAAGGGGTCGTAACGAATTAGCTAATATTTAAATCGAAGAGATAACCTTCTTGTAAATCAGCAGCTGTAGATGCTACTGCTAGCTTCCAAAACATGGTCGGAAATGTTCCCTCCATTTCTAGGTATTTCCTCCATCCTTGGAGGTCAGACGTGCTTGCGGCAGTTCGCAGAAGTAGCTGCACATACGTCGTTCTTTGACATCCTGCCATCATGACATTAGTGCATTCATACACGGCACCCGCTGGAGGCGATAAGCAGCAATGGAGATACAAGATTTCACTACTCACCTAATACCAAAATAAGCCTAAAACTAAATCAAAAAATGTAATCCTGTTCAAAGTAGATTTACCTCCATCTTTACCTCCGTGTACTCCGTGAAGCGCAGCACTCCGTGGTGAGAACAAGCTTTTGTCTTTTAGCAAAACAAAGTACAACATCACAATCCAACACCAAATGAATCGAATCAGAAAATGCCATCAATCTTCATTCGAAGGTTAGCCAACTTTACTATTTACCTCCTGCCCTATAGGTAATAAACAAAGGGGTCGTAGCTAATTAGCATTTAGAGCGTAATAGATGAGAAAATATAAGGCTATATCCGCGTAACATAAGATAGCTAAATCTCTATCGCCAACAAACTTAGGGGCAGAAAAGATTTACAAAATGCTACCAAGTAAGCCCAAATCGAAGAGAACGATGGACAGGTGTAGATGCGACTGCGAGCTTCCAAAACATGGCAGAAAATGTTCCTGACATTTTTCTGCATTTCCTCCATCCTTGGAGGTCAGACGTGCTTGCGGCGGTTCGCAGAACCTTCTCTAAGAAATAGTGCACATACCACGCTGGAGGCGATAGATAACAATGAAAGTACAACCTTCAACAGTCCAGCTCAATACCAACTCAGCCGAAAGCCAAACCAGAAAATGTAAACAATCTTCATTCGAAGGCTATTTCGATCACGGAGAAGTGCAAAACAAAGTACAACATCACAATCCAACACCAAATGAAACGAATCAGAAAATGCCATCAACCTTCATTCGAAGTTAGCCAACTTTACTATTTACCTCCTGCCCTATAGGTAAAACAGAGGTTAATGGTATTATCTACATCAACCTTGAATGCCTATCGATAACTATGAACGGCCAGCCGACAAGCCTGCAAAAATTGAATGATAAATTGATATTACCCATCATCATAGCCGGAGGCAGTGGGACTCGCTTATGGCCTCTGTCTCGTCAATGCTTTCCAAAACAGTTTCTGACGCTGGATGGCGATCATTCGATGCTACAAACAACGATGCAGCGATTGGCTGGCATAGCGCATCAGCCACCTATGGTGCTTTGTAATGAAGAACATAGGTTTGCAGTTGCTGAGCAGCTCAGGGCCAATCAGCTGCCCCATAGCGGTATTATGCTGGAACCAGTGAGTCGAAATACCGCACCGGCTATCGCTCTTGCCGCTTTTCATGCCATAAAGAATGGACAGGATCCTGTCTTGCTGGTGCTTGCTGCCGATCATGTGATTAGAGATGAGGCCAGTTTCTGCCAAACTGTCCAGTCAGCCAATGACTTTGCACAAGCTGGCAAGCTTGTCACTTTTGGTATAGTGCCCACCTCGCCGCAAGCGGGTTACGGTTACATCAAACGAGGTCATGCATTCGCTCAAGCAACTGATCTTGAAGCATCATCTGCTGGGTTTATTATCGATAAGTTTGTTGAGAAACCCGATATCGATACTGCGCAGGCTTATCTTGAAAGTGGTGAGTATTATTGGAATAGCGGTATTTTCATGTTCAAGGCCAGCGTCTATTTAGCCGAACTACATCGACACAGACCCGATATTTATACCGCTTGCGAGCAAGCGTTAGCTAGCCCTCTTATGGATCTCGACTTTACCCGCATTGATAAGCAAGCTTTCATCGATTGCCCCGCTGAATCTATCGATTATGCCGTCATGGAGCCCTTGTGTAATACCGTGTCACCAAACGACAAGGCCATAGTGGTACCCATGGATTGTGGCTGGAGCGATGTCGGCACTTGGTCTGCGCTATGGGAAGCCTCAAATAAAGACGCTCAGGGCAATGCGATGCGCGGCGATGTCATTGCCCATCGCACCAAAAATAGTTATATCTACGCCCAAGACAAACTCGTCACGACCCTAGGGCTTGAGAATATGGTGGTGGTTGAAACCAAAGACGCCATCTCAATTGCTAAGCAGTCCGAGGTTCAGCACGTTAAAGCGATTGTTGAGCAACTAGATGTCGAGCAACGCCCTGAGCTTAAACAGCATAAGCAGGTCTATCGCCCATGGGGGAAGTACGATGCACTCGATAATGGTGAGCGTTTCTTAGTTAAACGTATCTCGGTTAATCCAGGAGAAAAGCTCTCATTGCAGATGCATCACCACAGAGCTGAGCACTGGATTGTGGTCTCTGGCATAGCCAAAGTCACTAAAGGCGACGAGGAGCTGTTGCTCAATGAGAACCAATCGACCTATATCCCAGTGGGCATAGTCCATGCGCTTGAAAACCCCGGTAAGCAGCCATTAGAGCTCATTGAAATTCAATCAGGGGATTATTTAGGTGAAGACGACATTGTCCGTTTTAAAGACAAATATGGTCGAGACTAGAGGCAGCATAATGAGCTTACTGAACTGTTTTAAAAGCTACGATATCCGTGGCAAGCTAGGCCATGAGCTAAATGATGCCATTGCTTATCGCATCGGCCGCGCTTTTGCAGAGGTCATTAATGCGGATACCGTGGTCATCGGTGGCGATTGCCGCTTAAGCTCAGCGGGTTTAAAACAGGCATTAGCTCAGGGCTTGATGGATAGCGGCGTCAATGTGCTCGACCTTGGCATGACGGGGACTGAAGAGATCTACTTTGCCGCCTCTTACCTAAAACTCAATGGCGGCATTGAGATCACCGCCAGCCACAACCCTATCGACTATAACGGCATGAAGATGGTCACCACAGGCTCACGACCTATCAGCCGCGAAAATGGACTCATCGCGATTCAAGAGCTTGCCGAATCTCAAGTATTTAAGTCAAAATCAGCGATTAAGGGGAGCTATCGAAAGATCAGCGTGATGGCTGAATATATTCAACAGATGCTGAGTTATATTGACTGTCATCAACTCAAAGCAACGCAATCATCGCCCATTAGACTCGTCGTCAACGCAGGGAATGGCACCGCTGGCCCCGTGATTGATAAAATAGAAGCTGAGTTACTCAGACGACATGTACCCATCGAGTTCATCAAGATACACCATCAACCCGATGGTCACTTTCCTCATGGGATCCCGAATCCGCTACTGGTACAAAACCGTCAAACCACTTCAGATGCAGTACTCGAACACCACGCAGACATGGGCATCGCATGGGATGGGATGGGATGGGATGGGGATTTTGACCGCTGCTTTCTGTTCGATGAAAAAGGTCAATTTATCGAGGGTTATTACATCGTCGGACTCTTAGCTGAAGCTTTTTTGCGTAAGGAGCAAGGCGCAACAATCGTTCACGATCCAAGACTCATCTGGAACACGATCGATATTTGTAACGAAAACGCGGGCCAAGCACGTCAATCTAACGCTGGCCATGCTTACATCAAGCAGCTGATGCGTCAGCATGGTGCGGTATATGGCGGTGAGATGAGCGCTCATCATTATTTCCGCGATTTTAACTATTGCAATTCAGGCATGATCCCTTGGCTGTTAATTGTCGAGCTATTATCGAACAATAAGCTCACCCTTTCCCAAGCTGTTGCGGCGCGTATACATGCCTATCCAGCATCCGGGGAGATAAACGCTAAGATTGAAAACCCTGATGAGGTCATAGAAAAAATACGTCGTTATTATGAAAGTGTGGCGATAGAGATAGATGAAACTGATGGGCTCAGCATGATCCTACCCAGTTCTGATGGCTTAGAGTCAGAGTCCTCTGCAACCAAAGGCTTGTGGCGCTTTAACTTGCGATGTTCTAAAACCGAGCCGCTCGTTAGACTCAATGTCGAGTCCAGAGGCGATATTGAATTAATGCAGCGTAAAACCGCGGAGTTAATGGCCTTATACCAATCAGTATAAGAAGTTGATCTACTCAGAGTGTTTTTTGGCAAACTAATTCAAGGCGAATGGATGACATAATGGTTGTTCCCTTGTGAGTTCATTCAACGCAGAAATAGGCAGCCAAAAACACTCCTTACAGGCGAGTTTTAGCGGTTCTGATCCTGTGTTAACGAGCTTAACCGTAGAATAACTATGCTCTTCACTCGTTGCCTTGCCTCAGGACCGCTAAACTCTCGCTGAGCGATCAAATCTTTATACTGATTGGTATTAACAGAGTAAGTTATATCATTAAATGATCAGAGTTAAGCTCTCTATTAAAGCATTATCTGAGCTTGCTATTACTTAGTTCTCTAAACCGATAAACACTCGATTTATGTTACTCAAGTTGGGCGCTTTGCACGATACCATTGGCATCGATGTCAATGGTACATGTATAAAGCCTAAAGCTGTATAAGCTGTCCACCTTGATCAATTTACCAAAGGGAGTTGGTTCAGTACGATACCTTAACAAATTACCTGTATCTAATTGCTTACCAACACTATGCTCAGAAACCCCTTGCACAAAGTTCCCACAAAGAAATACCACCTCTTTTCTAGCTTCATTCCAATAAATTGCAATCGTAACAAGAATCGCAATCCCTATTACAAAAGCCAAAATGGATGTTAAGTACTTCTTCACTTTAGAGATAATAGCCTTTGTCTTGTTGCTGCATCCATTTTCTCAATGGCACAGCGCATCGTTGACCTCGTCATCTTAGTTACATTGTTCTCGATATATTTAATGACATCATCCTCATAATGCTGGGATGTAACTTTTAGCAACCAGCCAATGCTTTTTTGGACAAATTCATCTGTATCATCAATAAGCAAGTCACAGTTGTTAAAGACCAACTGCTTATCTAAATAATATGTCGATTTCCCCATCCCTCTTTTGATGAACTTTACCCAAACGACATTGCTCGCTCGTCGGCACCACGACACCTCAGAGTTTGCCCAATGCTGGGTTTTCTCTATCAAATGGGGACGAGCCAACAGAAACTGATAAATGGTTTTTATACACAGATCATCAACCTGAGCCCAATTATTTGTATAGTGTTCTAACCAGTATTCAAATCGCAACAACAAATCATCATCATAATTCTTTTTGACTAACTTATTCAGAAGACCAAAAGCAACGAGGTTATCCTCATGACACTGCGCAGTCGAAAGGAGATGCTCAGTAATCGCCAATACCTCAATTGCAGTTAACTCCGCGTTATCTGAGTGGGAACCGGAGTAAAAGTCGGAGTGAAAACCAGTAATAATGGACTTAATATCTGCAGCATTTGCCCCAATACAATTTATACCATCAGGAAAGTAGCGGCGACTAGATTCCGCTTTCTCATCAGAGCTTATTTTCCTTAGATCATCTCTTAATCTACTTGTATATCTTTCATACTGGTTCATCGTTTAACCTATGCTTAAGTAACCTTACCGAGGCGAATGCTATGAAGAAAAAACCATTGAGCAGGCAATAAACTCCTGCTGTTAACAGCAGGAGTTTGACCTCAGTACTCTCTGGCTTTAACTAATCCTTTTCATCAAAAAATAGTGCGCAGGACTACCGGGAAACTCAGGGACTTCACCGACTATCTCAAAGCCCAATTTCTGATAAAACAACGGAGCTTGAATTGATAAGGTATCCAATTGGGATATACCAATCAGTATAAGAAAGTGATCTACTCAGAGTATTTTTTGGCAAACTAATTCAAGGCGAATGAATGATGGAATGGTTATTCCCTTGTGAGGTCATTCAACGCAGAAGTAGGCAGCCAAAAACACTCCTTACAGGCGAGTTTTAGTACACCTGATGCAGTGTTAACGAGCTTAAACGTAGAACAACTATGTTTGTCGCTCGTTGCCTTACCTCAGAAGCACTAAACTCTCGCTGAGCGATCACATCTTTATACTGATTGGTATTACACACTCGTCCGATGGCTTGAGTTTCTGCTGATTGCATCAGCTTCCGTCCCAGTCCAGTACCTCGGTATTTCTTATCGACCCAAACAACGCCAATCAAGAAGTTGCCATATATCGTTCGTCCCGACACACCGCCCATTAATGCACCATCATCGTCTCTGGCTATGACTGACAGGGGAAGTGTGACTTCATCCCCCAACTTTTCATGAACAAATGCTCGCACACCTTCAACCAGCTCATCCACCAGCATAGGAGACTCTTCATTAATCACTTGAAAATTCATTTAACTCTCCTCGTTATCACTCTTTAATTGGTCATGCTCTAATTGATTAGACTGCAATTGGCTAGGCCAGAAGTCGGCCAATGGCTCAAAACCTTCCGCTGGTGTTGCAGATGCACGCCAATAAGTGCGGCCATCATCGGTGCGTTTAAGCAACTTATGATTACAAAGCTCACGCCGAATTAAAGCAAAATCCTTAAAATCGAGAGAATCGAGATAGTCGCTTAAAATCCCATTAACTTGCTGCTCACTGTAGCTCTGTAGGTACTGAAATCGACACCAGAAAAACCACAAACTCAGCTGCTGAATAGCATATTTTGCCGGCCAGCTATGCATGATGTAGTCCGACCTCATAAAAGGCTTTAATCGTTTAGGGATAGGAACTGTGAGTTCAGGCTGCGCAGATAACAACTGTTCAGCATGTTGCTGACGCAACTGTTGGAAGTTTTGTAAACCACAAGCCTTGGCTAAGATGTTTAACATCTCTACATGACTGGGAAACGACTCATGTTGTTGCAACTGCTTACGCAGTGATTTAGCCAACGCCGAGATATCGTCGCAGCTAAAAGGAGTTAAATTTTTTGACATAGGATGTACCCGTTTTCTGGGTGCCTAGCTAGAGAATACAACAGCATTCAAGGGTCAGTGATCGCCATTCCAACTAAGGCACACAAAAATTCAGGTTGCCTGATATCTTAAACTTGATATCCATAGTGATCTCAGCAGGTTTAGCGCTACGCTCAATAAAAAGAGCAGTGGCGATGCCTAGGTGAACTGCCGACCCTGAATATTATCTTAACGGGGTTAAGATAAATTGCAACACTCAGAGAGGCAACTTGCCCGATAGCAAGTTACAAATATCTTCATTAATGGGTTCATTGGAGACATTTTGTATTTGAGAGCACAGAATTAAGCTAACCATTAGTAATCAACAATATATAGAGTCTATAGCAAGTGTTCCATACTCTACTTAGCGAGAAAACCAATCGAACAGACTAATATGAAGATACCCCAGTAACGATGGCTGGACTGATTCACTATTCAGTTTCCAAAAGGTAGCCAGCTTCTTTCCATATTTGAATCCCTCCATCAAGGGCAACAGCTCGACTAAAACCTATCTCTCTGAGGGTTGCTGCTGCAAGAGTAGATATTTTCCCATGCTCACAATAAACGACAATCCGTTGTGTAGGATCAGGCAATTGTTTATTCACACAAAGTTCAAGTTGACCTCTTGGAATATTCATCGCATTACAAATGTGCCCTTGTTCAAATGCAGTATTTTCACGCACATCCAAAAGAAGTATATCGGTATAACTAGATTGAATACGATTCTGAACTTCTTCTATAGACATAAAAGAGACTTTCTCAGCGGCTTCGGTAATCAATTGCTCAACGGTCTTGCCACCACTCAGATTAGTTCGTAAGGCTTCCGTTAAATGAATAGGCATATTTAAATTTAATGTTTCCATGAGTTCAATAAACTCACTGCGGCTCTTCTTTTGTAGGCGAGGGTTTTCAGCAATTTCCTTTCCTAAAGTGGAGTGGCCAATTTGCTTATAATCGTGTCTAGGAAATACCTTAAGTTCAGGGTTTAATCTGAGTAAACCATTAAACAGGCTATCATATAGTTGATCAGGACTCCCTGTCGGAAGGTCTGTTCTTCCACAACCGCCAATAAGCAAGGTGTCTCCTGTCAGAACACGATCGGGCAGTAAAATACAGATAGAATCTCCTGTATGACCTGGTGTGTACATGACTTTCAATCTCAATTTCCCTACAATTAAAACCTCACCATCATCAACTCGCATATCGATAAATGGAACTTGAGCACTGCGATGCATAATAATCGGAACACCAATTTTACTCGCGAAACTTTGACTTGCTGAAAAATGGTCGGCATGTGAATGCGTGTCCAAAAGATAGTGAATCCTCAACCCATCTTTAGCTGCAAGAGCTAGATAATGCTCTATTTGACTAATTTCAGGATCTATGATGATTGCAGCACATGTTCCTTTACATCCTATAAGGTAAGACTCGCAACTATGAAGAACCCAGAATGGTCTATCACTTAAAGACGATGAGAGAAGCTGAATCGTAAACTTGCTTTTAGGTAGGGTAGGGATACCGTTGTGGTATATCTGACCTCCATATATGGGGGGGATCAACAAATCTGGCCAGCCATTATTTATCAATAACATAACGGCTCTACAGTCGATTCTCAACACTCTACTTACTCTTAAACCTTATCGAGTCTTCTGAGATGGACTATGAAGCCCATATAAGGTTGAAAATGGTGATTTTAGTGGCGAAATGATGAAATTCAGAGGTGATTATTATCCAGTTATCCGATGAAATATTAAGAATTGTCAGTATTTTTGAGCCATTGCCTGAAATAGAATATCAGTTATCATCTCGAATAATTCTGCCCGTTTCATCAACTAATTCAAGATAGTCCTTCAGGGTGAAATATCCCTTTAGATTAAACAATACGTTGCTATAAGCTTTTTTAATTTAGCTACTTGATACTCTTTTATCGCTTCCCCCTTAGCAAACTTCTGGCTCAACTCTGTGCCGTTAAAACATCGACGCCACTGTTTGACAACCTCTCTGTCAATCTAGTTATTGGCCGATTCAATATCAATCCACAACACCAAATGTAAGTGATTACTCACCACCGCGTAGACGGCCACATCAATAGCAAAAATATTGGCTAGACTGAGTACCTGCTCCTCGATCCATTCACGTCTATGTTTATATGATCTCCCCTTCTCTTTACTACGAGAGATCATCAACTCCTGTCAAGAAAGCACGTCTAACTGTTCACTGAACGCATGGTAATATGAAGTGTCTTCAAGGCTAATCTGGTTTCTTCTAGGGCGAGGCTTGGCTCAATTAACGATCTGTCATTAACCATGGCAGACTCAGCTCTTTAATCACATAAAAATAAACTGTCGATAAAGGGCATCCAGCTCCTGCCTAATCACTTTCGTTTGAGCAAGCTGTCCATCATCCACAGCTTGTAATAGGCTTCTCTCCCGCTGGGTGATTTGCTGACATAAGTCCGTTAAGTTGCCGCAAAACTCTACACTATGAATGGGATATTCATCAGCCATAGCCTGTTGATGGGATACCAACTTACGACTCGATGACACTGGCGTAATATTATTAGCAAGGTTATAAGCTTGCTGGCGTTCACGGCGCTGGGTTGAGTCATCTATTGCCGCTCGTATCGCATCAGTAATACGGTCGGCATATAAAATCGCCTTACCATTTACGTTACGAGCAGCTCGGCCAATAATCTGAATCAGTGCCTGTACTGAACGTAAAAATCCAGCGTGATCAGCATCCAATATCGCCACCAGCGACGCCTCGGGAATATCGAGTCCCTCACGGAGTAAGTTAATCCCAATCAAGACATCAAACTCACCAGCACGCAGTCCGTTGATAATATCGACTCTATCGGTTGTTTTGATGTCTGAATGTAAGTAGCGCACTCTAATTCCCTGTGCTGCCATCACGTCATGTAACGCTTCGGCGCTTTTCTTGGTCAAGGTAGTCACTAACACCCGCTCATCACGAACGACACGCTGTTTTATCTCGGCAGTTAAGTCATTCACACTATCGTGAGACGGGCGTATTTCAATCTCAGGATCGAGCAAGCCTGTAGGACGAATAACTTGCTCTACTACCACGCCTTTCGATTGGGTCAATTCATACTGCCCAGGAGTGGCTGAGACAAAAATGGTCTGAGGTTTTAAATACTCAAACTCTGCAAAACTCAACGGCCTATTACTGCGCGCCGAAGGTAGACGAAAACCAAAATCAATCAGCGTATTTTTACGGCTTTGATCACTGTGATACATCGCCGATATTTGCGGCACCATCACATGGGATTCATCGATAAATAACAGTCCATCTTTGGGCAAATAATCAAACAAGGTGGTGGGCGGTAAGCTGGCATCTCGTTGGTTTAAAAAACCAGCATAATTTTCAATGCCTGAACAGTAACCCTGTTGCTCTATCGACTCAATATCTGACATAGTACGTTCATACAACCTTGCCGCCTCAGTTAAGCGGTTTTCACTATTAAGCTTGGCAACCTGCAGCTCCATCTCCTCAGTGATCTGCTCGACAGCCAGCTTAAGTTGATTTGCAGATGTGGAATACAGGGTTTTCGGTGACATATAATACTCCTCAATATCACCGAATTTTTCACCGCTAAGGGGTGAAATCCAATAGAGTTTATCCACCACATCATCAACAAACTCAACCCGCACCGCTTTATGTTCAGAATCTGCCGGAAAGATATCGATAGTATCACCGCACAATCGATATGTAGCCCGTTCAATGGTACGCTTACAGCTGGTATAGCGTAGTTTATCAAGGCGTTGAAGCAACACTTGTCGTTCAATCACCTCACCAATAGCCAGCTTAATTTGCAGCTCACGATAAGCCATAGGATCGCCGAGTCCATAAACAGATGACACCGATGCAATAACGATCACGTCTCGTCGCTCTATCAAGGCCTTGGTGGTCGATAAACGTAACCGCTCTAAATGTGCATTCACCGCAGAGTCCTTACGAATAAATCGGTCACTACCGGGCAAATACACTTCAGGTTGATAGTAGTCATAATATGAAACAAAAAATTCAACCGCATTTTCCGGGAAAAACCGCTTCATTTCACTGTAGAGCTGAGCTGCTAGAGTCTTATTATGGGCCAAAATAATAGTGGGTCGTTTCAAGCGATGAATAATATTGGCTATGGTGAATGTCTTGCCCGAGCCCGTCACACCTTTGAGAGTTTGATGTGACTCACCCTCCTCTATTCCCTCTATAAGTCTGGCTATAGCTTCGAGCTGATCGCCCGAAGGAGGATAACTTGAATGGAGAATGAAAGAATCTTTAGACATGACGCATATCCTTCTAATCAAATTCCCCATAAGAATATGGAGATGAAGTATGAGGTATGGGACTTCTCAACAATGACTTAATGATACCAGTCATCACCCTATATCATAAGCGTGAACCGAGCCAAGATTATTAATCTTCATTCATCATCACCAATAGAAGGTAATAGTGACTTAGATTGTTCGTCTTTTATTGCTGATTTAGTTCGGGAGCTGTCAGACAGGATGTCTTAAACTCGAAAATGTACCAAGCCTACCTTATCTATAACATGTCGAGACTATGGTGAATGATCAATAAGCCCCTGTCTATTTGCAAAATAGCAGGGGCTTTTAGGTTTTAATAACAATTCAATTATTCAATATAATAGAACGCATCGCCCGCTATGGTGGGAGTTGTCCCAGCAGGAGCTTCCCCCATCCAACAACCTGGGTAATCCGGTGTACCAATAGGACAAGGATCGCCAATATCTAGGAAGAGTCGTCCCCCTACTTGCTCAACATCACCAGGGCTGTAGCCAATAGGTACAATCAAATCACATAGTCTTGGCACAGGAAAATCGCCACCAGATAAGTCAAATACACTGTAAACAGGGCAAGGCGCTGGGATCGGACTGCCTCCATAAGGGAAGATGGTAATGATCCCAGTACCACTGCTGTATCCGCCACCTGGTGGCATTGTGGTTATCAGGCAATTGCCATTAACAAAATCATAGGAGGAAGGCGCTGGACACTCGACCTCATTTTCCAGATAGTAGTCCTGATCTTCCACGAAACCGACCTTTCCGACGGGAACATCAGCCACCTTACAGGACGCTCCAACGATTGTAGGTGAGATAAAAGTATCATCCCACCAGGCTACGCTTTGGGCACAAAGTTCTGGCTCAGGCTCGGCGCAGGGGCCAGTCCATGGAATGATTGGCGCAGGTGTCACCCCATCACGCATGGCGACCAGTTCCGTTTCAAATACCTCCAAGTTGCCTACGGTCAAGCTAGCGTGTTGAGAGTTGCATTTTTCATGATAAATGTCGTCAAAGTCAGCCCCCAAAGCACTTTCCGTGGGCACGAAAGCGTGACGTCCAAGCTCATAGCTCATAGTGCCGATAGCCGCGGCACTGCCGTTGTACCCACTGGCAATATCCACCGATGAGGAACGAAATCCTCCGGGCCTAACATCATCAGCCAAGGCTCCAGAAAAGATGTCGTACTGCCACTCAGTCAAGGTGAGCCCCAGTACTTTGAGCTTACCGTGGAATACCCGTCCATTGTGATCTGTATTGGCTGATAAGTAGAGTCTTTTAATACCCTCTACAGCTGACACATGTGAAAGGTTACCCCGCAGGCCATTGTTAAAATCATCTCCGGTGCCACTGCCGTTGGCCACGCCAACGTTACGGGTTAATAAAGGTAATCCCAGAGAGTGAATTTCGGTATTGAAGCTGCTAAATAGAGCATCCGCAGCATAGATACCTGCGCCACCGTTATAGTGATGTATCAGCAACTGCCGAGCCGATGGGCTATTAACGGCTTCAACAAAATCCCCCAATGTATCACTGTCACCAGGCAGACTGTCGAGGAAAGCCAGCTCGAGCTGCAGCCCGATAGGAATATTGGCACCTTGATATTCGGTATCAAACGCCATAAACAATCTGGCATGATGCTCATCTCCATCTAGCTCTGCATGGCGCAATCCATAATTCACCACCTGCGCCCCCATACTACCGGCGATAATTGCCACATTGGTAGTATCTGGGTCGCTGTCCATCAGCGTCGGCATTATATCCACCATAAAGGTCTTAAAAGCCAGACCATTACGCTGAATATAGTCATTACCCACGTGGTAATCTACGGTCACCACATCATAACCAAGTTCAATAAAACGGCGGATCCCCTCCCCAAACTCATTCCACAATGTAGTGGCATTGCGGTTGTTCAAAATATCAAAGCCATCAACAATCACCAATACACGTTCAAGCTGATGACAGTCGTCGGTATTGCCCGAGGCAGGATAAACTCTGGGATTGAGGCGACCATATACTCCGCCATAGTCTTGTGTTGCAACGGCTTGAGGCAGATCACAGTGAGGTAAAGGCGGCTGATAGGGCAGATCCGCAATACCACAGGGCAGTTCAAGTTTGCCTTCAGCGGCAACCATGCCACCACTAGTATTAATGGTAATGCTGAACGGCACAGACTCCTTACCATTGAGTTCAAATGGCAGTTCAAATGGCATATCGGGTTGCACAGATATCGACTCACCGCTGCCGTCAAATTGGATAGTGGCAGATTCGAAGTGCACAGGGCGTCCCTGAACGGTTTGATTAGTCACCAGCATATCTGACGGTAAAACCAGTTTTTGGCTCTGACACATGCCATCGACATAGTCCGGCAATCCGGCACTGACAAAAGTGCTAGACTGCCAGTAGGCAGCCTGCCCGCGAAGGTGGTAGAGCTTGTCATCTTGTATGATCAACCGGCCATCCTCCAGCGCCTCAGGCTGCAGACTTTCATAGTTCACCAGCGAAATGGCCAACGGCAGCGCCTGAAAGCGCTCATAATTCTGTTGTGCCAATCGTTTCATTTTCCCTAGAGAGGGGATCTGTTCATTATTTTTGGCAGCATAAGAAAACTCTGCATACATATCAGTAAAAGAAACGCTAACGCGCCGTCTATCATCTTTTTCAGGCCTGATATTGCCATCACTTTGTAAAATGGCCTCTCGATGTAGCAGCGCTCCCTTCTCCAACAATATCCCCGATGGCAACTTAGTGTTATCAAGTTCTGAAAACAGTCTCTTCAGATTTTCAGCGATAGTCCCTTCACTACTTAATACTCTGTCCTGCACCAGATCACCATTAACCTCATAGTTATTTGTTACCACGTTCACCTCGGTGGCAATAGCACCAAACCCATACAGTGAGCAACAGACCATATTCAGTACGGCCAATTTACGATTGATCCCTTTCATCTTCCACCTCCCAAAATATCAATAAGTCGACAAGACCATTCAATTTCTTTTTATTGTTGATTTACACGAATGTCTCTAAACCATATCCAAAGGGGCTTTTTAAGTAATGACGTCAAATGCCAATTTTGCTGACGTCTTTGGTTAATAACACTCACACCTCATCAATATCACAGCACAGGTTCTGCACCTCTTCTAAAGGCATTTGGAGTTTCATCTGTCCAGCGTTTAAAGGCGCGCTGAAATGAACTCTGTTCAGCAAAACCAAGCAGTTGGGCAATATAGATGAGTTCAGTATTCGTATTGGTTAGATAGCGAATGGCAAGCTTTTTACGGGCATCGTCCAGCAGATTGCGATAAGTCAGGCTGTACTCCCCCAAGCGCCGCTGCAACGTGCGAACACTCATGCAAAAATACTCAGCAGTTTGCTCAATCTCCGGCAGCCCGAAAGGTAATTGATTTTGAATATATTGAGTTATCGTTTCTAACAAGCTGGCATTGATATGTTTTTCAATAATGTTGTCAGCTTTGTTAATCAAAGATTCATGGACAATGGGGTTATGCTGATTTAACTCAAAACTAAACACTGAATTAGCCACCGCAAGGCCGTTAAACTCACAATTAAAACGAACATCACACTGAAAATAATCCAGATAATCTTGCAGATCTCCCTGGCACTCATGTTGAAAATAAAGCCTCATTAATGGAATTTGCGAATCAGAGACTTTTCTTGCCATTGCAACCCAGCCTGTAAGTACAGCTTCAACCACATGATGACTGCACTGGTAAGCTGGGAGCCATTTCAACCAGCTAAATTCATCACCATATTCATTGATGGGCAAACCGAAATTACCCACCAGACATTGGTATTTTTGCTGTTTCTCCAGCACGACTTGGAAGGTAGGTGCAGTATAGGAAATATAGCCGAGGATCCCCCAACGCTCAGCGTCCATACATTGACCAAACTCAAATCCCAAACAAGTGTTTTGCAGTTTTGAATCTGCGTACCGAATAAGCGCTTCATAAATGTCAATATCGACAACATGATCCATCGATTGTGAAGCGAGATCCCCCCTAAAGTTAAAGTCCCGGTTTAGCTTTAGTCTTTCCAACTCCAGATCTTCGGTGTTCAACCCCTTTAGTCGTAAGAAGCTGACAAAGGAGCGCACGGTATCGGTGGAGATAGTAATAAGGTCAATATCCAAGGCAATCGCCTCCCTGTAACTCAGTAGAATGAACTGGTATATCTGAGTCTATACAAGGTAATCACAGAGGAGTCAGTGAAAAAGAGGGCAATCTAGGGAGAGATGAGGTAAATATCATCAAGCCCCACACAAAAGAGAGGTTAAATCGAACCAAAAATGTAATCAGCTTTCATTCGAAGGCTTACGTCTGCGATTTGAGATACAACTTATCTGAAGTGATATCCTCTATTGAGTTGCAGCCACACAAGACCATGGTGATCTCAAATTCATCTTTGAGTAGTCTCAGCATATGTGCGACGCCTAAAGGACCTGCGGTAGCGAGTGCATACATGATAGGCCTACCGATCAGCACAGCATCGGCGCCTAGGGCGATGGCCTTGAAGATATCGCTACCTCGGCGAATGCCACTGTCAAACAAGATGCTCATCTCAGGGCCTGCAGCTTGGCGAATATTCGCAAGCACTTCAATTGTGGCAGGCACGCCATCTAGAATTCGCCCACCGTGATTGGAAACCACTATGCCATCAACAGCTAAAGATTTAGCTTTCAGGGCATCATCCACTGACAATATTCCTTTAATAATCACAGGCAGATAGGTGTGCTGTTTGATTTTCGCAATCATCTCCCAGGTCGGCGCCGAGTTAAACAAATCCGCTAATAAACCACCCGCCAATCCCTGAACACTCGATGAAGTGTTCACATACTCAGATAGATTAACGGCGCTAATCCCCTCAGGAAGTCTGAAACCCGATCGTTGCTCTCTGTTTCTTAACCCATTGATAGGTGCATCAACCGTGATCACCAACGCACTGAATCCCGCCTTTTCTGCACGTCTTATCAGGTCTAACGTATGATTAAAATTCGGTTGAATATAGAGCTGAAACCATAAAGGTGCGCCTTCACTGTTTTGGGCCACTTGTTCAAGGGAGATACTAGATAAGGTGCTCAATACATATCCCACATCTTGAGCGCTTGCCGCTTTTAGACTGGCTATCTCACCTAATGGATGAGCTAATTGTTGATAAGCCACAGGTCCTAATAACAATGGATGGCACAGTGCTTGGTTTATTACTTTTGTGTGTGTATTGGGCTGCGTGTTAACGGACAGAACCTTGGTCATCAAACCTATCTTATTTAACTCACTACGATTACGCGACAAGGTCAGCTCATCTGCAGAACCAGCATCAATATATTCCCAGCTCGAATGGGGTAAAGCTTGCTTAGCATAGCTTTGGTAGTCATCAACACAGGCGATATCGCTTGGAATATGATTATGCACCTCATGAATCCCATCGTTTGAGTCAACTGATTGTTCTTGAGTTAGGTTTACAATATCAGACATAAATATTATCCATTCTGGCTAACCAGACGCTCCAGTACTTTGATGTTACGCGCTAAATCACGGCGTTCAGGACTTTGTTGCAGTGCTTTATTGAGGTAAGTAATAGCTTGGGAATACAGAGCTTGATCAATCGCAAGTTGAGCATGCCCCACGAGGGCTTGTACACGTACGTCGGCGCTCACCTCGGCCCTCAAGTAATAAAGTTCTGCCCTTCCAAACTCACTTTTAGTGCGGTAATGTTCAGCCAATGCCAATAACAGCTCACCATTGTCAGGGGAGAATTTTATCGCTTGCAGATAATAGCCCAATGCTATATCACTGCTCTGCATTTGAGCGGCAATCTTGCCTTTAACACCATAAAACTGTCCCTTCTCTCTGGCGCTCATGCCTCGGGTCGACACGCGTTTTATCACTTTGTTAGCTTGTGTTAGATAACCATAATGCGCCAACCATTCAATGGATGAAGCCACTTGCTCAAAACTCACTTTTGAAGATTTTAACGCTTGGGTGAGTCGCTTAACCGATTGGTCAACACTTCCCTGTTTAAGGTGGAGTTGCGCACTCAGCAACAAGTTTTCAGCGGTGGTATCTCCTAGCCTCAAGGCCACTTCTAAACTTGACAGTGCTTTATCCAGTTGAGCTAACTCCATGGAAATTTGACTTCTGTGTAGCCATAACGCCTTATCTTTTGGCTGCTTAACCAACAGCTCTTCAACCAGTGCTTGCGCTGGCTGAAAATGCTTCGCCTCCAGTAAAGCAAACATTAAGCCTTGCTGCCATTGGCGACTGTCAGGCTCAAGTAATAGTGCTTGCTGATAACCGTTTATCGCTGACCAAGGGGAGCTATTTTGCAAATTGATATACGCTAACTGACCAAAAAGCTGCGCATCTTGCTGACCTAACACTAGTGCGCGGCGAATATGTTGCTGCGCTTTATCGTAATTTGACTGCTTAATATAGAGGGCGGCTAAGCTGCGATGGGAACGGGCAAGACCAGGTTGCACCTTTATCGCCTGTAAGAAGGCAAACTCGGCCTGCTTCCAGCGGCTCACCGCCATGTTAACTTGCCCTATCACTTGCCATAATGCAGCGCTCTTTTTGTCACTCGAGTGAGCTTCTAACAGTGCAAGCGCCGCTTTATACTCTTTCTTATCCAAGGCTGGTCTGAGCTTTTGCGCTAATGATTGCTCAGAAGGATCAAGTCTGGCTTCCTGTTTTACCGGCAAAGGCGTATTTGATGAAATAAGCCAGATGGGTTTATCCAGCACGAGTTTGACTGTCCCTATATCCATTCCTTTATAACTTCCCGTATAAGAAGTTACCTGCGCATTGGCGTTTGCCAGACTCAAGACGGTAAATAAACAGCAAAGAGAGAGATATATTCTACATTTAACATTCATGATTTTTTAAATTCCACAGGCCAGATAAAACGCGCTCTGACGGGTTGACCATTTTTTATTGGCGAGGAGAAACGGGATTGGCGGATCAACTTCTTGATCACGCCATCGAGCTCAGGATAATGTGTGCCCGTGATAGCCACTAAGGTCAGTGCACCTTGTTCATCGATAAACACATCAAGTTTAACGACTAACTGTTCAATTCCTTTCCGCACTAGGCTGTTTGGGTAAACCGATTTAGCATGAGTTAGTAAAGTCGGTAAACCATCAAGCTCATCAAGACCAAACGCTTGCCAGTCGACACTAAGATCGGTTTGCCAATCTGTTGAGGCATTGAATGTGGGGCTGGCAGGAGGCTGCTTTGCCAAGGGATCAAACTTACTGTTAAGCGTCATCTCGATGGTGGGACCCGATCCCTCAATCGCAAGCTGCATATCCAACACCGATTCCACTTGCTCTTGCTGCTCAGCTGGTGGCGGTGGAGGGGGAAGCGAAACAAGGTGTACTTGCCTCACCTCAACGGTCCTATTATATGACTCACCAAACCATTGATTAATAAATAACAGTGACAAAACACCAGCGAGTAACAGCAAGCTAATAATGAAAGATAACGCCCGATGCCATTTTACTTTCATCATCGAATGGTGGCGATATTGACTGTCGCCGCCCCCGCCAGTTTGCTCTCATCCAATACTTGCACCAACAACTCTGTCGGCACTTGTTTATCAGCTTGTATCACCACAGGTTGTTGACGTTGTACCAGTAATTGACCCACGGTATTTCTCACCCCTGCAACCCCTATATTGTTGCCGTCATACATCACCTCGCCGGCATTCGTTATTGCTAGCATAATCACATTTCGCGCTAGTTTCTGAGTCGATATGGCTTGTGGTTTATCCACTTCAACCCCCGTCTCTTTGACAAAGACCGTGGTGACGATAAAGAAAATCAACAGGATAAAAACCACATCCAGCAGCGGTGAAAGATCAATGTGCTGTTGCTGCTGTTCAAGGCGCTGTTGCAGGCTGGATCGCATTCGCTAGCTCCTCTCTTGTCGATAGGTTCTTCATGTAGCTCAATAACATCCAAGCAGGCACTGCAATGACTAAACCAAGTTGAGTGGTCCACAGTGCGCTGCTAATACCTTCACTCAGGGCACTGGTTGCCGTCAATCCACCGCCATTGGCAAGTGCCGTAAAGGCGTCAAGTAACCCCATGATGGTGCCCAGTAGTCCCAGTAAAGGCAGCGCTGAAATCAACCTTTCTAAGGTGTCACTCCAGGCTTGAACCGTCTCGTTTCCATGTCCCGTCTTCAAACGAACAATGAAATAAGTGAGTTTTTGATAAACAAATAACCCTAAGGCGAGAATGGTCCAAACTATCACGCTATCGAACATCTGTGTTTCCATTACATTAGTCTCCGGATGTAGTTGACTTAGGTGAATCGTCCAGACAATCGCCAATATTAAACATCTGTGTTTCCATTACATTAGTCTCCGGATGTAGTTGACTTAGGTGAATCGCCCAGACAATCACCAATATTAAACATCTGTGTTTCCATTACTTAGGTTCCGGTTGGTTGCAGCTGGCTTAGGTGAATCGCACAGCTCTCTAATTGGCCGTAATAGGTTTTGGCTTTACGTGATAGCAGTGCATGTAACAATAATGCTGGGATCGCCACAATCAGGCCTAACTCAGTCGTGACTAAGGCTTCTGAGATACCGCCGGATACCGCAGAGGCATCGCCTGCGCCAAATAAGGTCATCAATTTAAATGTTTCAATCATGCCGCTAACGGTCCCAAGCAGTCCCAACAAGGGAGCAACCGCAGCTGTAATGGCAATCGCACCAAGCCAATACTCTAAGGTGTGCTTACTTTCCAATAAACTGGCAAACAGCTTATCGTCTCGCTCAGTACCCGAATTCACCTTCAAGGCAATCTCAACTAACTCAGACTGCATACCCTTAACCTTATCGGCAATATGTTGCTGATCACGTAAGCGATCCTCATTTGATTTAATCGCTAAGGTGTTACCAAGTCGCTCCGAAATCGCGGGTTGTATTGGCGGTAAGCGCCACAGCTGAACCGCTTTCGCTAACGAGATAACCAGCGCAAAAATACCAAAAGCTAAAATGGGCAACGCCCAAACACCGCCTTTTTCAACATGTTGAGTCACAGACTCTTGCTGGCCACGTAACTTAACGGCGCGAGTTAAGGTAGGATCTAACGTAATGCTGCCCTCGCCGCTTTGGGCCAACTGGCTGAGTGATTGATAAACCTCGTCACCAAGCACCAGACCCGATTTTTCTATCTCTCCCGATTTAGCCTTGTTTAAGCTGTTGTCTTTAATCAACAAGCCAGCTTTTTGCGCAGCGTTATCGACATACCAACTCACTGGCCCTACATCGAGTGCAAGCACTGCCTGAGTACGACCATCCTCCATGGCAACGTTTGCCTCACGCCATCTAGGCGATAGCCCCCCTCTCAAGTCCGCCAAGTAATCAATTAACTCGCTATCGACCAGCCCATTTTCATCTGACTTAACTAAGGTAAGTCCACTTTGCTGAGCAAAACGCTGCAATAGGTTATTCTGGTAAACACTCTGCTGCTGCCATTGTTTAAGACGTGTTTGCAGTTGATCCAAACTCAAGGTTTTCTCATCAGAGATCCGTCTGGCTAAAGCCGTTTGGTCACGCAATTTAAGCACTCTATTTTCAATTCGACTTAATTGACCACTCAACGCCGCTTTCTCTTTTGCTATATTGGTTTCCGTTCGATTTAACTTGCTCTGAGCCGATTTAATCTCTTTGATAAAGCTGGTATTAACGTCATCAGCCTGACTTACAAAAGGGATCAGGGTAAGTATCATTAACACCAAAATTGTAGACTTATTCATCACTCGCTCCTGCAACTCTATCTAAGGTTTGCGTTTGTTTAGCATCGACCGTTAAACTAAATGGCAGCTCGATAAAATTGGCTTCTTTTTTGTGAGCAATCATCATAAGTGCAGTTTCGATAGTGTCTGGAGTCAACGATTCGTTCACCTGCCAGCGCCAGCCTGTTACTGTTGACACTCCTTCGGCAACACTCTGCGAGTCCAAGGTGACATACCAACCTCTGGATATCCCAAGGTATAACTGTTTCACCAGTCGCACCTCTCCATCCAATGTCTCTATTTGTGTTTCGTAGCTGCTGACTCTCTGTTCAAACTCATTTAACTGCAGGTAAAGACTGAGCAGCAGCTCAAGCTTGCTACTGGTGGTATCGATTGAGTTAACTTTGCTCTTTGCAGGCTCCACACTCACTGAATCTGAGGATTGGATATTAATGTGCTTCTCTTTAATCGCGGCTCGCCAACTCTTTGCCAGTGGAGGCGGTAACTGCTCAATAATGCCTTGTACCTGACTCAGTTCAACATTGACCCATTGGCTCAATGTGGCTTGATCTGACTCCATATTATTTTGCAACGCCAATAGCTCGCTTCGCTTAGCTTCCACTTGAGTTGTTGCACTGTGATCTGCTGATAGCAGATTTTTTAGTTGCAACTCCTCTCGCTTAAGCAATTCCACTCTTTGTTCCAAAACCGGCTTACTCATGATCCAGTGACTACTTAGTGCATTAGATTGCTGTTCTAAATTCAACCACTTCGCGACTAAATCATCAGCTTCCGCCACCACACCTTGAGCAGACACCCCCTGAATTGACAGCAAGAGTAAAGCTAAAGATTGACTGACTAATAGGATATTAGTTTTAGAACTTTTGTAAAAAAAAGAAGAAATTTTCATAAAATAGAACAAATTAAGCGTATTAAACAGGCTGAACTTAATGAGATTGAAACAACATAAAACCCTAGCGATGATACGTTTCACCATCTTTGTTAACTCTCTTTTGTAAATGTTAAAACATTAATTGCTAATGATAATTATTTTCATTAAGATTCGCAACCTTATTTACGTAGACTTAAGTACTAGAAACAGGAAGAGGACCATGAAGAGAGTAATAGAAGAGAGTAAGAGTAAATTCACCAAGAAGTTAATAGTTAAATCAATGGGATTAGCGCTGGTATCGATGGCACTCAGTGCGCAAGCAAATGAAGTTAAGGAGCTAAGCACGACTCATGTCAAAGAAGAGAAAAAAGCGGGATACAAGGTTGAAAAAGCCTCTTCGCCTAAATACACAGGTAGCTTGCTTGATACACCCAAGACCATCAACATAATAACCAGTGAAGTACTTAATGATCAGGGTGTTACTAGCCTAAATGATGCATTGCGTAACGTCACTGGAGTGTCGACATTTGGTGCTGGTGAAGGTGGCGGAGGTAACATCACCACCAATGATAAGATCACCATACGTGGGTTCAATGCCAACGGTAATATCTACATTGATGGCATTCGTGATATTGCAGGTTATTCACGTGACATGTTTAACATTGAACAGCTCGAAGTGACCAAAGGCGCAAACTCAAGCGTAAGCGGCAAAGGCTCGTCAGGAGGAACCATCAACCTAGTCACTAAACGTGCCTTACAAGATGATTTTGTTACCAGTAACATCAGTTATGACCAAGCCGAACGTTTACGCTTTACTGCCGATGCTAACCAGCAGTTTTCAGACTCGGTTTCCGCGAGAATCAATGCCCTTTACACCAAAGGTGGTGATCCGTTAGATAATGATGTTGAAGATTATAAAACCTTAGCTATCGCCCCTTCTATGAAGTTTGTCGTCGGTGAAAAAACCAATATAGTGGCTGATTTTCTATATATGAAACAAGATAATAATCCTATGTTGGGCTTACCTTGGATTAACGCTAATGCAGCAACTCAGTTAGGACTACCAGAGGGCCCTATTGATACTTCATCATGGGGTAACTACTACGGGGTGGCAGATCGAGATTTCGAAAAGGTTGAAGTCGCAATGGGAACCTTGCTGATTGAACATCAGGTGAGTGATAACTTGATGCTTCGCAGTCAGACTCGTGTAGCAAGAAACGAAAAAAAGTCCACCGTTTCACGCCCTATCTTAAAAAATGATCGGGATCCCGAAACACGTGAATATACCTATTACAATGAAATAGATATTCACTCAAGAACGCAAAACATTGATCAAGAAAATAGCTTGTTTGTCACTCAATTTGATGCTGTCACTCAGTTAGATACAGCAGGCATAAATCATGATCTGGTACTGGGCGCTGAATACTATATAGAGGAAGTCACTAAGCAAAAGCTCATCGATAACCGAGTCTTTACTAATCCCTATGTTTCACTGACAAATCCTAACCCTAACCTCCCCTATACAGGCTCTGTCGATATCGATGGCAAACCGGCAAAGACCAAAGGAAAAGGTTGGGCCATCTATGCACTAGACACACTAACCATCACTGAAAATTGGTTACTGACTTTAGGGGCAAGATTCGAAGATTACCAAGCCACAGGATCGACTTATTTCCGTAGAGATCCAATCTTATATGAAAATATCAAAGTGGATGGTACCTTCGTCAGCTGGAATAGTTCAATTGCTTACAAGCCAAACGTAAACAGTACCTACTATATTGGTGTCGCAAACTCACAAGATCCAACTGGTGGAGAGTTAGCCTTCAGTGGCCGCAGCGAGGAGCAATTAAAGCAATACAATGCGTTAGATCCACAGGAAGCCACCAGTTATGATTTAGGCGCTAAATGGGATCTGTTAGATCAATCTTTGCAAATCAGTGCAGCCCTTTTCTTAACCAGAAAAACCGTGATAGACAGGGATGATAATAGAACGCCGTTTCTCAGCGGAGAACAGGAGGCAAAAGGTCTAGAACTAACCGTAACAGGAAAATTAAGTGACAACCTCAATATACTTGCCGGTTATACCCACCAAAAAACAGAAGTCACCCAAGATTTAAGTATAGAAACACAAGGTAATGGCTTAACAGCCGCCCCCGAAAATAGTGCAAATGTGTGGGTTACCTACGATATGGATAAATTAACCTTAGGGGCTGGAGGGCAATACTCATCAGGGGACATTTATTGGCGTCGTAACACTGAATATTTCGACTCAGGTAGCTTAACCCTCTTTAATGCGATGGCCTCATACACCTTTAGCGACAATTTGTTACTGCAATTTAACGTCGACAATATCGCCGACAAAGAGTACATAATAGATTTTAGTGCTAAAGGGCATTTCCGTCCAGGTCCAGGTCGTAACATGAAACTCAGTTTACGCTATCAGTTCTAGCCATAGCCATTAACCATAAGCAATATCGGCAGCTATTACTTAACACTGTCCATTAAGTAATAGCTGCCTTCATTTCATTAAAATAGGAATGCAAGATGTTAGTCCAAATCCCCAATGTATTGTCAAAAGCTCAGGTTGAAGAGTGCTGCAATTTATTAGAGCAAGCCAATTGGGTCGATGGTAAGAGCACCGCAGGACATCAAGCCATAAAAGCGAAACACAACCTGCAACTGCCACAAGGTTCTGAGTTATCCAATGAACTGGGTAACTTTATTTTGGCAACCTTAGCAAGATCGCAAACTTTTATGGCTGCAACCCTACCTAATAAAATCTACCCACCCATGTTCAACTGCTACCAAGGTGGTGGCACCTTTGGCGACCACGTAGATAACGCCATTCGCAGCATTCCAAATAGCCCAATAAAGGTAAGAACCGACATCTCCATGACACTGTTTCTCAGTGAACCACAAAGCTATGAGGGCGGTGAACTGATCATACAAGACACCTATGGCGAACAAAGCGTCAAGCTTGCCGCTGGCGACATGGTTATCTACCCTTCCACCAGCCTACACCAAGTCAGTCCAGTCACTTCAGGGCGCCGTTTAGCTTCATTTTTTTGGTTACAAAGCTTAATTCGCAGCGATGAACAACGGCGGATATTATTCGATCTTGATAACAGTATTCAGGCATTAACCAACCAAGACCCCAATCAGGTAGAGCTTGTCAGGCTTGCAGGGGTTTATCACAATCTGTTGCGTCAGTGGAGTGAGACATAGAACCCTTTCTATAGATTATCAGCATTCACTCTTAACCAATTGTGATAACTCAATACTATTACTTAACCGATTACGCCAGAAATGAGCATGACTCCAGCGGCGTTCAAGACTGTAAACATGGTTGCGATTGCGTATGTAGTCACCATATTGATTTTTTACCTGTTGCGAAAAGTGTAAATTATCTTCCCTGTTTTCAAACCAAGCCATGACTTTCTTACCAGCCTGCAATCCGTGACTTAATCCCTTATATATACCTTGCGCCGCTATTGGATCAAAACTGGAGACTGCATCACCAATCGCCATCCAATTGTGACCTTCCGCAGCCGATAACATGCCAGGCCGAATACAGTAGGTGTGGTAGCAGGGCTCTTTTAGATCCAACTTAGCAATACTTGGACCAATGAGAGTGGTGCTTCGCAGCGCATCATCAAACCCTTGAAACTCATGTTCTCGAAGGCTAACAAGATGCTTTTTTTCGGTGACAATCATGCTCACCACCTGTTCGGCCGGCAAGAGTGCGTGATAACACCAGCCATCTTCAAAAGCCTCTAACTGGATCTGTTTCGAACCTCTACCATGGACTAGAGTAGAAAAACGTACTGTGGCAAAAAGCTCATCATCGACAGATTTATTAATATCCAGCTTCCCAGCAAAACTGGCTTTCGATCCGGTGGCATCGATGACAAATCCTGCCTGAAGTTCACACTCTACCTCCTCTGATTTGCTAGCAAACTCTAATGTGAAACCTGCAGCTTCGGTGTCATTTTTTTGCGCATTGATAAAACGCGTCGACCAAGATATTTGAACACCGCAGGCTTGCGCTCTATCGGCTAACATCTTATCAAATACTTGTCGGTTTAAGCGCCAAGACGGTCCTTGAGGATTAACGATAAAATCATTGTAGCCCGTTGTGGCACGTCCCCATACAGAAGCATAACCTGGGCAAGTCTGATGGCCTGCAGCGTAAAACTCTTTTGCAACCCCAAGCTGCTTTAACAGTAGAACAATCTCTGGAGGGCAATTCTCGCCAACACGTATCTCACCTTGGGCTTGTCGCTCAACAAGCAATACTGATGCATTTGTGTTGGTTCGAATCGCGATGGCCGCCGCTAAACCAGCGGGGCCACCTCCCAAGATGACAACATCGTATCTTGTATTTAACATGTCGTTACCAACTCGATTAATGTGAACACTTTCGCTTCGCTTTGGGTGGATTAGCATTAAATGGCCATGCTGGTACCGGATCTGTTGCATCCCCAGGCCTGCTAAGTTGGCTCTCCACTTCAAGGTAGAACTCAGGAGAGAACTTTTGTGAATCGATCTCCACGTTAGTGCCTTGAATAATGAAGCCAATCTTATGCCAATCATTGACTGATTGTAACGGATCTTGGAAGGTAGCTGCCGCCGCAGGGTTTATCGCATAGGTTCCAGGCCCTCGAATAGACCACTGCTGTTTCGGCAGCACATTATTAAACACTTCCTCTGCCACATAAACCGCATCTGGACGCTGTGCTGGCCATGACCAGTACAAGGTCGATTCTGCGCCGTTACTTTTATTCACCCCATCAGTATTAATTGCTGTGGCGTGAATAGAGCAAGAGTTGTAGTCCGTTTGCCAAGGGGTAGCCATGAACTTAGAGATATCACCCGGTTGCAGCCCATCTTTCATCTCATGCATAGGGATCCAGCCACTGGTGAGGTAGGGAGTATCTTGCTTTAAATTGCTATAAGCTAATGCTGCAACATCATGTTTGATTCGAAATGGCCCAGAGCCAGACTCTTTCCAATCCTGAATATAGATCTCCTTATCCATAATGGTATAACTCACCTCAATACCCGGCACGTAGCGACCACCGAGACAGTTTGCCATTGACGCCATATCAATTCGCTCACCAGCAGAGAGTTTACTGTCGTCCCCTTTGGTAAACAGGCCGTTACTCCACTGCTCTAACATAAAGTACTGGGTTTTAGTGACCGTCATAAAGGATGTCCCCGCGGCACCTAAAGATAGAGGCATCAATGGAGCACCTATATTTGTTTCATCCTTATTGGGGTTTCTCACAAAGTTGAGCGCCGCCATAATGGTTTCATTTGGATCGTTCTGCTCTGTAATATTCACTACAGCACTGTGGGCATGTAACGCCATCGGTGGCAGGTTGGCAGTCCAACGCTGCAGATCGCAGGCGATGAAAATAGGTTTGATATCTTCGGCAAAATTAGGCTTGTAACTCTCTTTATAACTGCCCTCTGACTCACCATTTTTTTTGCTATAAAGATTATCTTGTAAGCTTAGTTTCTGCACAAACATGTCATAAACATCATCCCATACCGACACCACATTGCGGATTTGCGGCGCATATGCGGGATCTCCGCAGACAACCCAAGCACCGAAGGCCGCTTCAGTGCGGCCGTCGTCAAAGACAAGAGTGACATTAACAGGACCATCAGCAGCAGAATCAAACCAACCGACATTATTAAGATCGCCTGTCATCTGAATCGGCACACCATACTCATCATATTGACCCACAGCATTACCTGAACTTGGTAAAACCAGCAAACGGCCCTGATCATCGGTTAACATATCACCCAAGGTGTTTAATGGGCCATTAGGCTCGTAAAGCTCATCGTTATAGTCTTCTGGAAAGCGGATGGGATAATTAGGTAAGGGCTCTATCTGAGCATTTTCTCTGACACATGATGCTGTGGAGCAACGATTAAAGCTGGCGGTTTCATTACTCGAAGCGCGAATGGCCCTTGGCCCAGCATCAATCATCAAGACATTAAGCCGTGAAGGAGCATCTATCTCACCATGCACCTCAGGGTTACGCATCTGCGGAACTTGACCATCGGCATAAGCCTTAATGCCTTTATTGTTTACCACGTTATAAACCGCCGCCTTTTTGTTGGCGAGGTGGCTGGACCAGACAAGATCTGTCACCGTACGGCCATCTGGTAACTTGGTACCGATCGTCACTTCGATATCGACGCCATGGCTGTCCTTAAGCCCGTTGTTATCGGGGTAAGTTGCCTCACTCTGTTTTTCGTAGGCATAAATGCGAAAACGGGCTGCTTGCTTCTTTAAATTACCATCTTCATCACGCAAGTCTTTACTTGAGATCGGGGTAGTGTCAGTCCCTTTCTTAATCGGGAGGCCGCCAGTTACCTTGCTCCCTTTTTGGGGTAATCCTGCACTCGTTTCGGGCGAAAGAATATACTCCTCACTAGTACCAAATCGAGCAAAGTTAACGGTTGGGTGTACCCTAAATACGATATTATTCATTGCGACTTCCCTTAAAGTTGATTAGTTTTGCTGTACTTGGGTGTGACGCCATGCTTCCAGCAGTTAGTGATAGCAGCGCCTACGCCAGCCATCACAGGGAAGAAGTTCTGCGGGTTATCACCATTAAACAGGGCTTGAAGAAGTGCGGTTAACTGACCAAATTGCTGAATAAGGATCTGTTCTAATTTTTTATCTTCCGCAGTGTAATCACGAGGGTCTTTAACGGCATAGGTTTCTGGGAGTTTGCCGCTGTCTTTGATTTGCCTAAACTTTTCAAAGTGATCAATTTCTGGTTCTATGTCATCTGCTGTATTTTGAAATACTGCAGGTACCTCTATGCCATTTTTGCATTGTCCCTCTCCCTGATCGGTAATAAGGTCAATTAACAGATTCACTTGATCAAGACCCGTTCCTCCAGATTCAGAGATCACCATATTAGGCATGTTGCGATAAAAGGCAGAAAAAGCGTCAACCTGTTTTACGCCGCCTTTTATATCATTCTTTAAGGCTGATGCCCCAAAACGCAATGCATCGTAAAATGCACCAATACTGCTGTATTGATCGATGAGCGTTTCTAGTATTAACTCTGGTTTTGTCGTGCCTTGATCTGGCAGTTCAACAAAACACATGCCATTAACGCGCTCTTCATCAAGTGGCCCAATATCAAAACTATGATTCATGTATGGTTCAGTTACTGATGAAGGGTTAAAGCTCAAGTTGAGGTGTGGAATTTTGTTCTTTTCGTAAGTTGGTGGAGCTATGGTCGGCGATAACCCAAAGGCATTAGCAATATTGGCAGCAGATTGTAAGTGAAGCATCTCTTGATTAATGACGGTTCTAATTAATTGATATGCCTCTGAACTACGGTCTTTAATCGAATACATGGCTGACATGTAATAGGGGATAGTCCAAAGTTCTAGCTCTACTGCGCCTTGTAAATGGCTATTAAAATGTGTCGTAGCCCAGTCTAAGTGTTCTTTTTTCATGAGACTCCATTTCTCTAGGGTAAATAGGCACTAAAGAAGCACGGCTTATAATGTATATTGCAGTGTCATTCACAGCAGTCTTTGATACTTGAATGAGATACAAGATCAAACACTTACTAAGTGCCACTGATGGTGGTTTCAAAATACTAGTACCCCTATAATCAAAAAAATATTACACCGCATTACAAACGCTTAACATGTGAAATAATAGTTAGCATTTCCACAACACCGTTTCTCAGTGGTGGTTATCTACCCTTCGATTAGCCAACCAAGATCCCAATCAGGTAGAGCTTGTCAGGCTTGCAGGGATTTATCACAATCTGTTGCGTCAGTGGAGTGAGGCTTGACGTTTCAGTGAAAGTAACAAGGTTGATCAACTTGCCAGATAACAAGTTTAAAATTCTTTTTTGGGGTTCATTTAGCGGTTTGGGGATTTGGTTGGTTTGCTGGATACCATTACTTCAATGTTATTTATTGCTTGCAGCAGGCCAAATGTGTAAACGCTTCTGTGACACGGTGAGTGAAGCGCAGCTTCAAGCTCACGAACGAGAAGCATGGATGCTGAACTGGCACTGTAAAGTACAACTCCTCAGCATCCTTGCTGTCGAAACTCACAGCCGCATTCACACCTGAGTATTTATCTCTTCGATTTACCTTTTGGTTAGGTAGACCAGATGTTGTGAAGGATAGAAGAGCAACTAGGCCTCTTTTTCAGAGAGTTACCTAGCGTTAACTCATTTGGGTCATAAATCATCTTGATGTGGTTGTATATTATTTGATGACACCACAGACTAAACGAGCACCTCCGCCACCTAATGCACGGGGGTGATCTGAATGATTATCGCTACCAGCATGAATCATTAGTGTACGGCCGAATAGATCAGAAAGTTTAATTCGAGGAGACAAGACGGGCTGAACAGCATTTCCTCCCATATTAATATAAAGCGGTGGAAGATCACCTAAATGATTGTTAGTTGACCACGGAAAACCATGCTGACCTGTTTTCGTTGGATCGTAGTGTCCACCAGCAGCCCCACCTAAAACTGTTTTGCCATTATTCTCAGCAGTGCCACATGAATTATTTTCGTGGATATGAAAACCATGTAAACCTAGCGGTAATCCAGATAAGTTAGGACTAAAAACAACCCCATATTCATTTTGGTCTATCAATATAGAACCAACTGTTTTGCCTGAATTTAAATCCTTCATATCAACTGAAATAGTAGATGCACTAACTGCGGTTGATGCTAAAAACAAAGTGGAAAATATAAGTTTATTTATCATGGAATTATCCTTAGTTTTTAATTCCATTGTTTTATAGCATTATTGACACTTTAGAAATAACGGATAAAACCTGACCACCTAATCGCTTATACCTGTTAGGAGGTTATATCGAAAAAATAATTCAGGTTGCTCTCACTGCACAGCATGGCCAGCTTCTGGTATTACAAGTGTTTCACTACCAGATATTTCACGAATAGCGGTTCTCATCTTTGAAGGCGGTTGATATAAATCGGCTCCACCCGTGATAAAGAAAATTGGAGTATTAAGGCCGCAGATTTTATCCCACGTTATTTTACTTTTAACTGTTTGATGAATGCTAAGAAGAGTTGTGATCTAGAATTCAATGTTATGAGATGGTTTCATTGGGAAGCACCAAAAGCTTAAGTCTAGCTATTGGCGCCATAGTTTTTGTTAGATTTATTCTGCAAGTATACTAACTTTCGTTTGCGAAGATTCTGCTAAATCTAAAACCCCATACACAGAACTAATAAGGGAGACAAACCAACCGACAAGCTTAATGCTCCCAGCCTAGCTTTATGTGTATATAATCACTCAGACCAAACCGCAAATTCATTTCCATTTGGATCGCTAAAGTGAAACCTTCGCCCTCCAGGAAATGAGAATATAGGCTTAATTATTTTACCATCTGCTTTCTCAATTTTGTCTTGGGTTATCTCTAGTGAATTACTGTAAAGTACAATTAATGGACTGCCATTATGAGTGGATACAACTAAATCTGATTTAAAAAAACCTCCGTCGACCCCCTGAGCAGCGAAGCTACAATAATCAGGTCCATAATCCACAAAAGACCAACCGAAAACACGATTAAAGAAAGTTTTAGTAGCTTCAATATTTTTAGCCGGAATTTCAATATAATTAATTTGATTGTTTTTAGTCATTTCGGTGCTTCTATCCTTAATTTCACCTAAGTTTATTGCACTTGTGCTAGCAATAAATAAAGATAGCACCAATGCTAGAATATATTTCATAAACCATCCTGATCACATAGTGTCTTAATATGCTACCTGCGCGTTTCACTCCCTTTAGATAATCAATAACCTATCAGCAAACATTCAAGTTAGCCACTGATTTTCTGGATTATTAATGCACATACCTTCTAGAGAAAAATGTCATCAACCTTCACTCTATAGCCACTTCTTTAACCTGTAGACTACACCCATAATAGCGATAATACCCAACCAGATTACTGCCAATAAACAACACTTCCATCAAGACAGCTGAGGGCGATCCCGCAAGATAATTGTGTACTAACCAGAGTGATGTGCCGACTATCATCAGTTGCCGCAACCTTTGGTCGCTCAAGCAAAACGCAGCAGTGGTTTGAAAGACGGTGGCGCTGAAACTTAACACACTGAGTAAGCCTGAAAAGGTGCCGATGGTGATTGTTAACGCCGATAACAAAAAAACAGACATCAGACGTTTTGAGGTGGTAAAGATACTGCAGAAATATCGAATACTTGCCAGCATCAGCAAGCCTGCCGCCGTCCACTGTTCAAGTAATATAAAGTGCACACTAATCAAGACACCCGATACACACAAACAGCCGATAATCTGCCGCCGCTGCTTAAATTGAAATGAGGCAATGTCGAATACGATGGCAATGGCGATTAACACTTGAGACCAAACAAATACTGACACTAGATTCCCCTTACACCGCATCAATTAAACGAAACTGGATTATGCAGTTAAGTGATACCAAAGCAATTAACTTAAGTTAATCTCGCCAAGAAGTTTAGCGGATCAGACGGGCTTTCAATCTCGATAGGCTTACTGGGCTAATGCCGATATAACTGGCCAATTGAATATTATTGAGTGTTTCAGCCCATAAAGGCCACTCTGCTAGCAAATGCAGATATCGCTGCTCTGGGGTTTTTAGTAGTAAAAAAGCCTCTTTCTGCTCTTTAAACAGTAATTGTTGTTTCAGTAAATTCAGCTGAGCGGGGATCCATTTTGGCTCTGAGAGTAGGTTCAACGGCAGTTGGATCACCCGCACCTTGTCTATAGTTTCAATCTGATATTGTGCTGGCTCACCGGTTAACCAACTGGTGTAGAGAAAACACAGCTCGCCGGGGAAATAGAACTCCTTGCAGCGCACGACTCCCTGTTCCCCGAAATGACAGGCTCGTAAAATGCCCGCCAGAATAAAGTAACCATATTTCTGCTCACTGTTTTGAGTCAACAACACTTCACTACCACGTAAAGAGAGAGGTTTAGAGCGCAGAAAAGTGGCTTCGATGCTTGCGCTATCGAGCCCCAACTCTGATAGAAATTGAAATAGTCTTGCTGTCTCTTCTGGGATCATATCGGCCATCTGTTATTGCTGATTCATCGATTTTGGGCTGGATTTCATCATATGTGATAAAGCGAAATACTTGTTCGAACACTTTTACATATACAGGAGCAAACACAAGAACTAATGCCTCACCTTACGTCAGATTCAAATCAAATTTCAAGGGATAATATTTAGTTGATAATACTAAAAAGAATTAACAAATCCACATTAAATATAGGCTTAATAGGTTTTAATGATTCATCCAATCGATAAAGATCGCTTCTTTTAATCTCTATTTCCGTTCTACACTGTTTGCAGGCAGAAAGAGCGTGTGTTGTAGATAAAGAGAATCCAATGGATATAACAAAAAAAAGCTGTTTAGTACTATCGATGAGTTTGGTATTTAGTGTTCAGGCTGAAACCTTAACCCGTGACAATGGCGCTCCGGTAGGCGATAACCAAAACTCAATCACTGCAGGCAGTAACGGCAGCGTGCTTTTACAGGACGTTCAGTTGATTCAAAAACTACAACGTTTCGCTCGTGAACGTATTCCAGAGCGTGTTGTTCACGCCAGAGGCACTGGTGTGCATGGTGAATTTGTTGCCAGCGATGACCTAAGCCGTCTGACTCAAGCCGCCCCATTTGCCGAAAAAGGTAAAGTCACACCGGTATTTGTTCGCTTTTCAACTGTTATTCATTCAAAAGGCTCGCCAGAGACCTTGCGTGATCCTCGTGGATTCGCGACACGTTTCTATTCAGAGCAAGGTAATTGGGATCTGGTGGGTAATAACCTGCCTGTGTTCTTCATCCGTGATGCAATCAAGTTTCCAGACATGGTGCACTCACTAAAGCCGTCACCTATTACCAATATCCAAGACCCTAATCGTTACTTTGATTTCTTTAGTCATGAAGGCACGGCAACCAACATGCTGACCTGGGTTTACACTAATTTAGGCACGCCATCGAGCTACCGTAAAATGGATGGCTGGGGCGTACACGCCTATAAGTTTATTAATGACGATAACCAAGTTAAATACGTGAAGTTTCACTGGAAGAGTCAGCAAGGCGTTGAAGGGCTAAGACCAAGTGAAGTCACACAGATGCAAGGTAAAAACTTCAACCATCTGACCGACGACCTTTATACACAAATTAATAAAGGTAACTTCCCCAAGTGGGATCTGAAAGTCAAAGTTTTGAGTCCTGAAGATCTTAGCAAGTTTGATTACAACCCACTTGATGCAACTAAGATGTGGCTCGATGTGCCTGAAACAACAGTAGGCACCATGACTTTAAACCGTGTTCCAGGTAACTTCTTTCAAGAAACCGAACAGGTTGCATTTGCCCCTTCTAACTTGATCCCTGGTATCGAGCCATCGGAAGACAAACTGCTGCAAGGACGTATATTTTCCTATGCCGATACTCAGTTTTATCGTTTAGGCGCCAACTTGTCACAACTGCCGATTAACCAGACACGGGTGAAGATTGCAAACCACAACCAAGATGGTGCATCGAACTACGGCCACACCACCAGTGATGTTAACTATCAGCCAAGCAGTCATTTAGCGCTGGCAGAAGATAACCGTTATCGCTCAGTTAATACGCCAGTGACAGGAACCGTACTGCAACAAGTCATCTATAAACAGGATAACTTTACTCAAGCAGGTATCTTCTATCGCGGATTAAGCAAGCAAGATAAGAGCGACTTGATTGCTAACTTATCGGGCGATCTAGGACAGGTAAAAGACAACAATGTTAAGCACCAGATGTTGAGTTACTTTTACCGTGCTGACCAAGATTTTGGTAAACGACTCACTAAGGCCGTTAATGGTGACCTACACCAAGTGAAACAAAGGTCAAAAAGTTAATTTTCACAACAGCTAGAGAGACATCAAACGCTAAAGGGCAAGCATTGACGAGTACCGAGTAAGACCCGCAAGACGTAATTTTGCTCTTTTCTGCCCTGTTTAGAGTGCGTCTTGCGGGCAACTGGGAATCACCCGATATACAATCAAATCAATGGTATCGTTTTCTAATCGAGGTCTAATTAATGCTTAACTCACTGTCACTGAAATCAGTTTTTGTTTTGCTCAGTGCTAACTTAACAGCAAGTGTTTTCATCTCTTTGCTCTATGTCTCTTATTCACTAGCAGAGCCTGTTAAATTTGAACACGTTCAAAACAATGAGCAAGTAGAACTTGCCTCTACTGACAAGGATTTGAATAAACAGACCCAGTTGCTCATGGACTACTTCTTTGCCGCTGCCAGAACCGGTGATGTCGAGGTGTTAACCCACTTTATCCAAGCTGGATTTCCCGTCGATCAACGTAACGCACAAAGCTATACCGCGCTTATGGTTTCGGCCTATAACGGTCAGGAGCAAGCAACAACGGCTTTGCTCGAACAAGGTGCCAATGCATGCCTGCAGGATAAACGGGGGAACACAGCAATAATGGGCGCAGTGATCAAAGCAGAGTTTTCAATCATAAAGCAGCTTTACAGCCAAGAGTGTGACACTGAAATGACCAATAAATCTGGTATGTCACTTGACGATTTTGCCAGCTACTGGGGCCAAAGTGACAAGCTAAGAGATGCTAGCTTGGCGACTAAACAACAAACGCAGCCATAGGGTTGCGTTTGTTAAAAAACAGATTATATATCGTGATGTCACCTTAGCGATTTAAGGACAAGAACTCGCGTATATATCACTGGCCCAAGTGCTGTTATCGATAAAGGGATTACGATTGGTCTGCCATTCGAAAATACGGTTATTACGACGGCGCTCCCAATCACTGACAGGATCTTGTAAATGCCAGCTAAGCAAGGTACAAAGATCACCAAGCAAAGGCTGGCCAGTGCTTGTCGTCCCATTGGCAATGCTTAGATCTGGTGTGCCACTGCTATCATTACCTTCATACCTGACATCCATATAAAAAATCATACGCGCCACGTCACCCTTAACTTCATCTTTTGGCTCAAAACTATCAGAGTCAGTTCTGTTACCCGGCGCTTCAGATATTTCACTGCCGCCCATGGCAAAATCCTTATTACCTCGGCTACCGTTCACAGAGACATCTGAGGGACGTAGATGGTGCATATCCGTATAAGCGTGTTTGCCACTACTAGGGAAACCATGACTTTTAGCCCAAACATGCTCACGGTTCCATGCATCGGGTGAGTTACTCATGCCTGCACGATTGCTTTTCGGCTCAGAGCGGCCTGTGTATAGCAAAATCACGTTATTAGTATTGGCAGGATCTTCATCGGCATAACCCAAGCCATCCCAAACTTGGCTATAGCTGAAACGCGTATGGGCCTTAATTTTGCCATTAAGACTCGATTTTAATGCTGCACCTGTCTTACCTATGGCATTGGCATAATAGGTAGCATAGACATAGTCACCATTATCTCCACCAGAACCATCTCCTCCTCCGCCATCACCACCACCACTTCCTGCGGTGTAATTCAGCACTAAGCTCACTCCGCTAAAAGATTGGTAGGCTTGAATATTAACATAATAACGCCCGGCAACGGGATTGGTCACAGCGCACTGCTCATTATTACCCGTAAGGTAAGGAGCACAATCATAAGTATTCAATGTGGGTTCACTGCCTTGACGCAGATAAAGATCGGCATCACCTGTTCCCCCGCTCAGGATCACACTCACCTGCGTGGCACCAGCTGGAAGATCGGCAATATACTTAAGCGTCTGGCCTATACTTGCATTTAACCCTGTTTTAGCTTGGCCATTACCCAGTTGGTTATTATCCCCCCCTCCTCCATCTCCATTACCACCACAGCTTGTGGTTAAAGAGCCTGCACCTGGATCGCCAGCGTTATTACTGGCCGCCCAATCCGCCTCAGATTGAGTATTGATAGCTGTGGTGCGATGCAGAGATACATTACGCACATTCAACGACCAACCACTTATCCCGCCTTCCCAGGCCACAAGATCAACCTGCTCAGCGCCTTTTTTCAATCGAACAAAATCTCCTGAGTTACCCAGCGCTAGTGGCATAGGGAATTGATCTGGCGTAGCATTAAACAGATTGTTAAACCCAGATTCATTTGCTGCAATGGTAAAGTAAGCTCCCGACGCTAAATTGCCCTGTAGGTTATAACTGCTATTGTTATCACTGATTTGATATTGACTCAGATCAACGCTACTGCACCCTGCATTAAACAGCTCAACAAACTCCTCGACACTGTCATTATTAGGTGCGTCATATAAGACTTCACTAATCAATAGATTAGCATTGGCACTGAATGCCAATGCTGACAGCAGTGCGACCATAGATAATTTTGATATTTCCATCGTTAATATCACCCTTAGTTTTACGGTTATTAATTCAGCATCGATACCAAAACAGCTCCAAGATTCAGCAGATTGAAGTGGCTAAAGCATTCTGAACTGACCCCATGCTCTTCATCCATATTGATGAATTTAGAAAAGCACATGTAGCATACTAACCATACAAGGTTGCAACTTGAAACATTTAAAAAATACAATGTAACAAAAAGTGAGGATGTATATATAACGAGCAGACGTTCAAGATTAAATTAAATGAGATAGAACTCATTTAATCTCATTATTCAGTCATATAAAATTGATATGCTAGCAGATTAATTTATGTATAAGGATCAAGTATGCCAAATTCACAGTTTAAAACGGATTTCCTTAATCTATCTAATAAAATATTCACTGTGTATTTTGGCATTAACGCTTTACGGTAAACAGTGTGGTAATTATTGTGTAACAGACAGTTAAAAGATAATTTTCGGTGATCAATCTGCCACATTTTAAGCTCTTACTTCGCCAATATTTACATCAACGATTAAATAAACAAATCTACGCCATCTCGAACTCAACGTTTTTATAAGATAAAGGCAGTTCTCTTGCTTGCTCTCTCAAATAATCCATTCCCGAGAGGAAACCCGTGAACATCTTAAGGGCTATGAACTGTCCCTTTTCGGTAGTAATGTAATGCTTACCCTGCTTTTTAATGGCTCCCACCCCAAGCAGATAACTCATCTCTAACGGGAAAGCTTGCCATAAAGTTTTACCCGTATGGCTACTGAAAATCTGATTATCGAGACGTCCATGGCCCATCATTATCATTAAATGATGTTGCAGTAGTGCACTATTTTCAATATATTTAGTATAACAAGTGCCATTTTTTTGCTGTTTTATCCGCTCGATATAATCTGGAATATCAAAGCTTGAAATCCTGAACTGCTCACCAAATCGTCCAAAAGCTCCTGAACCAACACCTAAACAGTCTTCACCATCGAGTACATATTTGTTCTCTACAGGCTGGCCGAAATTACGGCTGAAGGTCCAAGGAAAATCCATCAAATAACGACTGCTAAGCGCCTCTTTTACCGCTAGAAATTGTGGCCACAACTCATGTGAATGTCCAGCGAGACAACCCGCCTTTTTACGGTTTTGTCCTATGCCAATCGTCAGTGGATAGGTGGTAATTTGATCGGGATGTAACCTGACCGTCTGGGCAAGATCCCAATGAATAGATTCAGGAGTCTGTACTTTAAAGCCATACATCATATCCAAATTAACGGTCGGGAAGATGTCGATAGCACGACTCACATAATCCGCCTGTTGCAGACCAGAACCAAACTTCTCAAAACGTCCACTGGCTTTTAAAATTTTGTCATCAAAACTCTGCACACCTATGGACATACGATCAACTAAGCCATTAAGCAGCTCAGGATGTCCCTCTTTAAAATAGATAGGATCACTCTCACAAGACACTTCTCTAATTTGAGTCAGGCCTTTAATCATCTCTATGGTTTTAATCAGTTCATCTTCTAATATGGTCGTGGTTCCCCCGCCAATATAAACTCGATTAAAACGATAACCTTTAGCAATAACTTCGCGGATCTCCTGCCGCAACGCTTTAAAATACTCCCTAGCCAAGGGCTCACTAAATTTTACTTTATGAAAAGAGCAAAATCGACACAAGGTGTGACAGAAAGGAATATGGATATATAAAGTTTCTATCGACGTATCAGGAATCAACTCTTCACGGCCACCCAAGGCTAACGGAGACGCATCATTCAAGGACAGTGAGTGTAGTATCGTCCGGTTTATCATCCAATCTAAACTATCAGTGGCAAGTGAAAGATATGCGCTTGAGAGTGATTTTTTCATTACATATTCCCCTACTGTTAACGCAATATCTATGATTAATATCATTCGAAATATTATAGATAAATGAAAACAATACTGAACAGAAAAACAAAGTATGCTCAGATTAATCAAAGCTGGGTTATTAAAATGATACATAAGCGAGGTATTGGATATTATCTGTTGAATTTCACCAAATTTGTCTATTAGCGCACATTCTTCAACTCTATGAGGGAATAGATTAACGATGACAAGGAACTCGTGACTATTTACCTATCGATTACTTAGTATGCTAAATTAACTATTTTCATGAAACTGAGTGCGTTAAACCTTTATTAGAGCTATGCCTGAGCAAGGGCTTGGACTAAACAGACCAAATTATGTTCAATAATGGTATAGTGTGTATTGATAAACAGAAATTAGAGGGCTTGATTACCTCAATAAGGAGAGCAAGCTTTGATTATTACCGAAACTGAACGACTCATATTACGCCGCTTCACCGCGGAGGATAAACATGCAGTTTTTCAATTAAATAGTATTCCAGAGATATTAACCTATATCCCAGGAGAGCCAATGTCGTCGGTTGATCAAGCCGAACAGATCTTAAACGACCTTGTCTTTCCTGGTTATGAAAAATTTGGATTTGGTCGTTGGGCAGTTGAGCATAAAGCTGATAACAAGGTGATCGGATTTTGTGGCCCCACATTTGTTCAGGAGTTTAATGAGGTTGAACTGGGTTATCGCTACCTTCCTGAATATTGGGGAACAGGAATAGGCTTTGAAGCAGCAAACGCCGCACTTGCGGTAATACCAAGCTTTGATGTTGACCATGTAATCGCCCTAATTCTATTAAGCAACAGAGGCTCAGAAGCGCTGGCCAGAAAAATAGGCATGACGGAACGAGGTCGCGACAGTTTTATGGGGCATAAAGTAAACGTATTCGAGAAGCAGCTTTAGATTTCAGTTGCAGAAATCTAAAGCACTATTGCTACGACGCACTTAAACAGCCTTAAATCCAACTCTAAAGCCGCCCCAATGTTTGCCTTTTACGAAAATAGGGACAGAAAGGTCGTGCATCACTTCCCCTGTATCTCGTTTATAGGTTTGCAATAAAACAGCCTGTGTATGCTGTCCACAGCGAATTCCTGTCGGATCATCAAACAGCCGCTTGGTACGATTATTAACGACATCTATTTCGACTCTACCAGTTAACTTTCTACTAAAACACAGGTTATGGGTCGGAAAATAGCCCTTCATATCCACACATCCCGCATACACTATCTCTTTGTGAATGCCGAGTATGGGTTCCTGAATCCCTGGAAAGTGGAGATCTGTGTAAGCATCAAACTCGGTTCTGTACTTCACAGGTTTAGTGTTCGCTATGGGCTGATAATGGGGAGAGAACAGCGCTCGCTCCTTAAACGTCCCCTTATCTAATCCTAATTCCAATAGTGCTCCGCACCGTTTGGCCCCCTCCTGAGCCTGTTTGAGTACGCTTTGATCTAAGGTCTGAGTATCGAAACTTGCCAGCTCAGTGAACACCACTTCTGTGGTCTTAGATAAGCCGAATGCTTGTTCTGATACCTTAATGCTTTGCGCAGCCGTACTTTCTAGCGATTCACGTATCTGACCTACAGAGTCTGAGATCTCATGGGTGGTATTGGTCGACTCTTTGAGTGCCTCCTCCATCTGGCTCAATGAGTCGGCTGATTGCGCTACCGATAAGGAGATTTGGTTAAAGCTTACATCTAGCCTTGCCATCACATCTACCGTTTGAGAAGTTCGGCTCACGACTTGCTCCATCAAAGCCGAAGTACGATCAGTTTCATCGCTGACCTCAAGCAGCATTTTAGCTATGTCACTGGTTGCTTGTGCCGTTTTACCTGCCAGATTGCGAACCTCATCGGCAACCACAGCAAAACCACGGCCCTGCTCACCTGCCCGTGCCGCTTCGATCGCCGCATTAAGCGCCAATAAGTTGGTTTGCTCAGCCACTGAATTAATCAATTCTGTAATATTTTGAATACTTTGTGCTTTCTCTTTTAATGACTGAACTTGACTAGCCGCGGTATTAATATCCAAGCTCAAAGATTCTATTGTATTAACGCCCACTTCAGCTTGAGCGCGCCCCTCAACACTGAAACGTTCAGCATCTTGCGCCTGCTGTAAAATGCGCGCCGCATTGTCACTTAGCTCACCAGTCGTCACACTTAACTCTTCTGCAGCCACTGAGATCTGACTGGCACTCTGGCCATTTTTATCAATAGAAAGATTGAGTCCGTCAATGAAGTGAGAGACTTCTGCCGCACCTATCGCAATCTTACTGGTGTGCAGACTTATCTGTTTAGCTGCCCTGTTAACCCGCTCAGTTTCAGCGGTTTGAAGTTGAGTACTCTCTACTTGATGTTCTCGACGATCTGCCCAGTGAAAACTCCCCCAGATACTCAAGGTGCCAACGAGGGCAATAAGCAAACTAGATAAACCTACATTTAACTGCCAAGGCACGCTTTCTAGCAGTAAACTACTAAGTAAAATAGTAAGGAAAATAGCAATTACTCGGTTTAATTTTAGATTTTTCTTTATTTGTTTAGCCATAGTTCACCAAGAGTTTTGCTCACTATCCATCAGCGTTGATAAAGAGATCAACACTCATTTATTGTCATCTCTTATAGTGTGCAAATTTTCATCTATTGGGGATTAGACTTTAGTCGCCTCTAACCAAAGCATCAAAAAATGGTGACTTTGACACAAAACAGGCTTTTTAAGCAATGAGCATCCATAGGTATTTAACTTTGTCAGGATAACTGACTAAGCTTAAATCGTTTGATAACAGCCAATTATATTTACAAACTACCATATCGCCACACCTTCATTGGTTAATGAAATGTAATGTTTCTTTCTTCTTAGTTATAAAGTAGTATAAATATTACTTATTAAATTAATTCCCCTCCTCGGATAAGAGATAGAGATGATGAAGTTTTTGTTACCCTTAGCGCTATTGATTGGTTGTAGCGTTTTTACTACCGACAGTGGAGCTGTACAGACTATCAAATTATCCCCTACGGCAGATGACATGACACCTGTGGTGCGTAAGGCACTGGCAGCAGTAAAGGATGATGAGTTAAAAATTGTATTTGAAGAAGGGATATATACTTTTTTACCTGATTATGCAGAATCTGGTTATAGGGTGATAACCAATCACGGTAATGGCGTAAAAAAAGTGATTTTCTCTCTAGAAGATTTCTCCTCAGTTGAAATTGAAGGTAATGGTGCAGAGCTAGTTTTTCATGGTCAAGTCGCCCCTTTTCAGTTTTACCGTAATAACAAAGTTTCAGTCAGTAACTTGTCTGTTGATTGGGATACGCCTTTTACCTTTACAGCTGAGGTAGTTGCAGTGAATCGTAAACAAGGCTGGTTGGATGTTAAACCTTTGCCAGGTATGAGTTTTAAGCTGGCTGGACAGAAAATCCTTTTCCCTAATATCGATGGTTTTAATTATCAATATTTAGGTTCAACCCTGTTTTTTGAGCCTGAGAAAAAGAAAGTGGTGCACGGCGCCTGGGATATTCACAGTAAACCCAGCAAAGTGGAAAAACGCACTGATGGTGTGCTGCGAATTAATGAAAAACTGAAATATTATCCACCAGTAGGCTCATGGTGGACATCAAAAGGGGATCGACACAACGACCGTTATGCTCCCGCTTTTCAAGTTCGCAATTCAAAAAATATACGCTTTAAAGATGTGGTGGTTCATCACGCATTAGGGATGGGATTTTTATTTGAACGCTCTGAAAACATTAAATTAATATCAAGTGGCGTCTATCTGCGAGATAAAGAAAACGGTAACCGAGTTATATCCTCCACTGCCGATGCGACTCATTTTGCCAACTGTAAGGGCGATATACTGATTGAAGACAGTCGTTTTGAAAACATGCTCGATGACGGTGTTAACGTACATGGTACCTATGTTGTTGTCGATGACTTGCTTGATAGCCATACGCTACGAGTAGAGCTCAAACATTTTGAACAACAAGGTTTTCAATTTGCTGTACCAGGGGATGAAGTGTGGTTTATTCACCAGCCCGATGTTCATCGCCGTACGGTGAATGAAGTGAGCGCCGTTGATACAATTAATGAGCAATATATACAGCTGACATTTAAAAAACCTTTACCCGCTCAACTCAAGACTGGCGATTTACTCGAGAACAAAACATGGAACCCGACATTCACTCTGCGCGATAGCTATATTGGCGATCATAGAGCCAGAAGTATTGTATTAAAAACCCCGAAGAAAGTGTTAATAGAAAATAATCACTTCTATTCCATGATGTCCTGTATTTTCTTTCGTGGGGAAAGTTTTTACTGGTATGAATCAGGGGCTGTTAACGATGTCACTATTCGTCAAAATAATTTTAATAACTGCGCTCACTCAGCTAAAGAACATGCGGTTGTCTACATCACTCCACGTTTGGGAAAAACCTTTGATGACACTCTATATTTCGACAGCAACATTCGTTTTGAAGACAACAATGTCACCACCTTTGATAATCGAATTATATGGGCCGACAGAGTAAACGGTCTAGTGATAAAAGGTAATACAATCACTAAGACCAAGGATGCTATGACCCCCTCTTTGCATGCCGATGCGCCAGTATTTGAATTTACCAATAGCAAGAATGTAGAGTTGATAAATAATCATTACTCCGGTGACATAGAAGAACTGCTCAAAACCGATGATGCCTCCCGTGCAACCCTTAAAAATGATGATTCGATTATCGAGAATTAACCATATCACTGTGATAACGAAATCCCACACCTCACTGTTTCGGATTTCATTCAAAAAACGCAGCCATCTGGCTGCGTCTCCTATTAACTATCTCATTTTCTGTTTCTGTTGCTAGTCTGAAGACTAGTCACCAAAGTCATCTAACAAGATATTTTCTTCTTCCACGCCGAAGCTTTCAAGCATGCTGATCACGGAGGAGTTCATGATCGGAGGTCCACACATGTAGAACTCACAATCTTCTGGTGCCTTGTGATTCTTAAGGTAATTCTCAAACAGCACATTATGGATAAAGCCAGTGTATCCAGTCCAATTATCTTCCGGAAGCGGCTCCGACAAGGCCACGTGCCAAACAAAGTTATCATTTTCAGCAGCCAACTTATCAAAATCTTCCTGATAGAATACTTCACGAGTTGATCGCGCACCGTACCAGAAGCTCATCTTACGCTTAGTCTTCTCACCTTTAAGTTGGTTAAAGATATGAGAACGCATAGGCGCCATACCCGCACCACCACCAACAAAGATCATCTCGGCATCGGTTTCTTTAACGAAAAACTCGCCAAATGGGCCAGAAATAGTGACCTTATCACCCGCTTTTAAATTAAAGATATAGGATGACATCTTGCCCGGTGGCAGTCCTTCCGATGGAGGCGTAGCAATACGCACGTTGAGCATGATGCGACCTTTCTCATCTGGGTAGTTCGCCATTGAGTAAGCACGCAATACATCTTCATCGACTCTTGAGACCAACTTAAACAGATCATACTTATCCCAGTCACCACGGTACTCTTCAGGGATATCAAAATCACTGTAGTTCACCTGATGCGCCGGCGCTTCGATCTGAATATAACCCCCAGCTTTAAACTTGACATCTTCGCCTTCAGGTAGTTTCAGTAGCAACTCTTTAATAAAAGTGGCCTTGTTATCGTTTGAGATAACCTCACATTGCCACTTCTTCACGCCGAAGATCTCATCCTCTACTTCAAGTTCCATGTCCGTTTTCACGGCAACCTGACACGCCAAACGACAGCCCTCTTTGGCCTCTTTCTTAGTAATATGATCGCGCTCTGTCGGCAAAATATCACCACCGCCAGATTTAACGATAACGCGGCACTGACCACATGTACCACCGCCACCACAGGCCGATGGGATAAAGATCTCCTTGTTTGCAAGTGCACCTAATAACTTATCACCCGCCGACGTAGTAATGCTTTTTTCATCGTCATCATTGATGCGAATCGTGACATCTCCCGTGGAGACCAGTTTACTTTTGGCGAATAAAATCACCATAACCAACACACTCACAACGAACGTGAACATGCCGATACCAATTGCCATTTCCATCGAATCTACCTTTTCTATCATTCGTATTCTTTAAGCCATGCTCTCTATAACAGGAGTTATCAATAAGAGAGAGTGACTTAAATAGAAATACCTGAGAAAGCCATAAAACCTAGTGCCATCAAGCCCGTCGTGATAAAGACAATGCCTATCCCTTGTAAGCCTTCAGGAATCGCATGAAACTTCATTCGTTCACGCAAGCCTGCCAGCATCACAATGGCCATTGCCCAACCAAAACCAGACCCCGCGGCAAACACCACCGACTCACCTAAGTTGTAATCACGGTTAGCCATGAAAATAACACCGGCGAAGATGGCGCAGTTTACGGTCAGTAGTGGTAAGAAGATCCCTAATGAGTCGTAGAGACTTGGGATGTACTTATCCAAAAACATCTCCAGAATCTGTACCAGCGCAGCTATCACACCGATAAAAGTAATCAACTGTAGGTAGCTCAGATTCAGCTCAGGATATCCAGCCCAAGCCAGTGCGCCAGGCGCAAGTACATTGGCGTAGATGATTTGGTTAATCGGTACTGCAATCATCATCACTGCGATAACGGCCACACCTAAACCAAAGGAGGTTGACACCTTCTTAGATACGGCAAGAAAGGTACACATGCCCATAAAGAAAGACAGCGCCATGTTGTCGATAAAGGCTGCTTGAATAAACAGATTAATGTAATGTTCCATATATCTTCCTTAACCTCGTTTACGTTGGATAACGTTAATGGACCAGATCATTAATCCAATGAGGAAAAACGCACTTGGAGGGAGTTTGAACATCTCATTGGCGAGGTACCAACCGCCGTTTTCAACGGTTTGTAGTACTTCATAGCCAAACAAGCTGCCGCTACCAAGAAGCTCACGCACAAAGGCAACGCCAAGCAAGATCACGCCATACCCCATCGCATTGCCTAAGGCATCAACGACCGCTAGGTGTGGCGGATTCTTCATGGCAAAAGCTTCGGCTCGACCCATGATGATACAGTTGGTGATGATCAGTCCGACAAAGACTGACAGCTGACGAGACAACTCGTAAGCCACGTCTTGCAGCACCATATCAACAATGATCACTAAGGATGCGATCACGGTCATCTGCGCAATAATACGCACGCTGTTTGGGATGAGCCTACGAATAGAGGAGATGATCAGGTTAGAGAACACCAATACGAAGGTCACAGCTAAGGTCATCACCAAAGCCGTTTTCATTGAGTTACTGACGGCCAACGCCGAACAGACCCCAAGCACCTGCATAGCAACAGGATTATTGGCAAAAATAGGACTCGTCAGTATATCGCGAGTGGATGTTGTATGAGTGCTCACCTTAAACCTCCGAAGCTTTTAACTTGTCAAAGAAGGTTTGATAACCTTCTTTGCCGAACCAAAACTGGATCGAGCGCTGGACACCACGACCGGTCATCGTTGCGCCGCTGACGGCATCAACACTATGGTTGTCACCCTCTTTTACGCTACCTTTAACAACTTTTATCGCCACATTGCCTTTCTCATCAAAGATCTGCTTATCACGGAATTTATCCGTCCACTCAGGATCATTAAGGAAATCACCAATACCAGGAGTTTCACCGTGCTCGTAAATAACCAAGTTTTCTATGGTGTTCATGTCAGGTTTTACTGCCACAAAGCCGTAAAGCATTGACCATAGACCTTTGCCATAAACAGGTACCACTAAACTTGCCAGCTCGCCCTTATCATCAAGAACCTTAAATACGCGTACTTGATTAGCTCGGGATTTAATTCTGGCGGTGTCTTTCTTTGGTTTGATTGAGGTCTCGGGATTGATGGACGCCATGCGATCATCAAAATCCATCACATTGCCTTCAGTGCTCACCACACCGGTGTCGAGTTCCACAAGCATAGGGATAACCGAGGTTTTGAATATTTCGCGGAAATCTTTATCACCGCTAATATCAACGTCAGCAGCTATCAACACATAACGTTGAAGCTCATCGCGTTTTTTGACTAACTTACGTTCTTTAAGCAGCTCAGCGGTGCCAGTGATCATAAATGAGCACAGTAAACAGAGCGTAACGGTAAAGATCATCGTTCCGACAATGGTATCTTTCTTAAAGGCCATACTTACTTAACCCCTACTTTATCTTGATCCGATGTATTTGAACGACCATACAAAAGGTATTCAAATATTGATGTCCAGATGTTGGCAACCTGAATCGCCAACATGCCTGCTGCAGGTGCAACTTTGTTGTTAGAGGGCATGGCGTTTCAATCTCCGCTTGATGTTCGCTTGCGCAACAAGATAATCAAAAATAGGTGCCCACAAGTTAGCGAATAGAATGGCTAACATGATGCTTTCTGGCATTTTTGGATTTATCACGCGGATAAGCACGGTCATAAAACCGATCAACAAACCGTAGGCTACTTTGCCTTTACGTGTGTATGAGGTCGTCACAGGATCGGTGGCCATGAACATCATACCCAACGCGAAACCACCGGTAACCAAATGCCAAGTCCATGGCATAGCAAACAGGTCATTCTTAGTCGAACCAATCAGGTTGAACATGATGGCAGTCAACACCATACCTAACATCACACCGGCAACAATGCGCCAGTCAGCTAAGCGGCTTAACAGCAATAATCCACCACCAATCAATAGAGCTAATGTACTGGTTTCACCAATGGCACCAGGCGTAAAGCCTAAGAAAGAGTTCCACCAATTAGGATCCTTAAACGCATCAAACCAAGCGTAATCGACAAAGCTAATTTTGCCCGCAGCGGTTTGCGCTAATGTTGTCGCCCCTGAGAAACCATCGACAGCCACAAGTTGACCTACGCTGGCAACTTCGGTTGGGTAAGCAAAGAAGATAAACGACAAACCCGCTAATGCTGGGTTAAGGAAGTTATATCCCATGCCGCCAAAGAGCTCTTTCGCTATCACAACACCAAAGGTAATACCCATAGCAACAATCCAAAGCGGGGTTGATACAGGCAAAATCAAAGTAAATAGCAGTGCGGTAACAAAGAAGCCTTCATGAAGCTCTTGACCACGCACCTTAGCAAACACCATCTCCCAAAACAGGCTCACCAACAGCGCAGTAAGATAGATAGGGAAATAGAAGCTCAAACCATAGAGGAACAAACCAATCAATCCGGTTTGTTCAGTTAAGCCGCCGGAAATAAGGTTGAATAAACCTAACTGCCACACATTCGGTGTCGATAAGCCAGAAACAACGGCAATTTGCGCCTGTAATCCCAAGTTATATAGACCAAATAGAATTGCTGGCAATAAACACAAGCCCACCATAGTCATGGTACGTTTCACGTCAATGGCATCACGAACATGCACTTTACCTTTAGTGCTACGACCATTAGCAATCACAAGGGATCTAAGATAGCCCTTCATCGCCTGACCAGGAGCATAATAGTCATCTTGTAAATCAGGCTTATTATCCTTGGCACTCATCAAGCTTTCCTCTCAATAGATACTTTTAAAAGCCCAGGCACATTCATTAATGACCCCAGTAGATCAGGGCTATTGTTAGCGTTAAAACTCATCACCCTTCCCTCTCAATAATATCTAGGCAAGCACGCAGCTCTTTACCAAAATCGTATTTGCCGGGGCAGACGAAGGTACAAAGTGCTAAATCTTCCTCATCCAATTCTAAAGCGCCTAACTGTTGTGCTTCATCGGTGTCACGAACCACAAGATCACGTACTAATAGGGTTGGCAGAATATCAAGTGGCATCACGCGATCCAGTTGACCAAAAGCCATCATGGCGCGAGCAGAACCACCGGTATGAGTTGTCATATCAAACAGCTTCTTCGCACCTTTAAAGCGTGAAGTCACTGCACGAGTGATAGAGAATTTTTCAGAACCGCCGCGCACCCAAGAAAGAAGCTCATGCTGAGCATCTTCAGTCAGTGCCGAGATCTGGTTGTGGAAACGACCTAGGTAATCATGCACACCCGTTGCAGTGTGTCCTGACAATACAGAACCTGATACCACTCGAGAGAAGCCAGGCTTAAGTTGGTCATTCACAATCTCACTTAACTCAGCGCCCAATTGGGTACGAATTAAACGAGGATTAATCACATTAGGGCCTGCCAGTGACACAACGCGGTCAGTGCATAACTCACCGGTCTGGAATAGCTTACCGAAGGCAATAACGTCCTGATAACCTATGTGCCAAACTTGACGCTCCAGACTCACTGGCAAGGTGAAGTGAATATGAGTGCCCACAAGACCGGCCGGATGAACGCCCGCGAACCGTTTAGTTTCAACTTGTGAAAAATCATTACCTGGTAATGCGCCACCACTATCCTGACACAAATACACTTTACCTTGGGTCAAACGTGTTAATGCCGCCATACCAGTAGCAAAGGCATCGGTATGCTCAGCAATAATAATGCGCGGGTCTGCAGCTAAAGGATTGGTGTCTATTGCAGTAACAAAAATGGCAGCAGGAGACGTATCAAGCTGAGCTAAGCGTGAAAATGGACGTGTACGCAGTGCTGTCCACAAACCACTATTGACTAAGTTTGCTTGTACCAGTTCGCGACTTAAGCGAGACACGTCTTTGTGGGCTTCAAATACCAGCGCTTCATCACCGTGACACTTGATCACAACGGATTGTAATACGCGGCGCTCACCACGGTTAATCGCGATGATTTCACCACTTGCTGGCGCAGTAAAGAAGACGCCCGGTGTCTTTTTATCTTCGAAAAGTGGTTGGCCTTTTTTGACCAGATCACCTATCTCAACCATCATAGTAGGTTTTAAACCGATATACTCTTCACCGAGAAGTGCGACATGAGAGGCATGGAACCTCTCTTCAATCACTTGTTTAGGCTCACCGGCTATGGGCACATCTAGCCCTTTTGTTACTGTTTTTATCTGGTCTTTAAACTCAGCCATCACAAACATCAACCGTTAAAAAATTGGATGCGTAATTCTAAATGTTTGTTAACATAAGATCCGATAAAGAGGTCACATTCCACCCCGAATCCGTAAGTCACAAACACAATTTCACTCAGTTATGTGACGATAATCACTTAATGCGGTAATGAATTAATCGGTATGTTGTTTTATGACAAAAAAGACAATAATAAGCCTTACTAAATGAGTATGAAGCCAAGCTTAAAAACCCATTTGAAAAATGATATTTTTTATAAACAGTTTATAAGAAGAACATATAATTCATTGCTAGCATTTTGATTCAGATAAGCGCTCTATTGATTGAATGTAATTTAACGACTGAGTCACCACTTCCAATTCTGAACTGCCTATGCAATATTACATTTGTTAAAAACAATAACAATAGATCAACTATGCAGAAACAATTATTCAGAGTTGGGCCTGGCGCTTTTGTTGCTGCTGCGTTTATTGGTCCGGGTACCATCACATTATGTACCCTAGCAGGTGTTCAGTTTGGCTACGGCTTACTCTGGGTAATGTTGCTGGCAATAGTGGCGACTTATACCCTGCAAGAGATGTCTGCTAGATTGGGACTTATTACACAAAAGGGTCTGGCTGCGGTCATTAAGGAGCAGATCCCCTCAGGTTGGCTACGCAATATTACCGTTCTGCTTATCTTTTCTGCCATCGTCATCGGCAATATAGCTTATGAAGCCGGTAACATATCAGGCGCCTCACTGGGTTTGTCAGCCCTATTAGGTCAAGATAGCTTACCTTTTCTGCCTATGTTTATCGGCACTGTATCAGCCTTGCTGCTGTTCATTGGCAGCTACAAGCTACTTGAGAAAGTGTTGATTGGACTCGTGCTCGCGATGAGCCTGTCATTCTTTATCACCGCTCTACTCACTCAACCTAATATAGGTGAAGTATTAAGTGGCTTATTCACCCCGCAAGTCTCGTCTCAAAACCTATTAATGGTGATTGGGCTGATAGGCACAACGGTGGTGCCTTACAACCTCTTTCTGCACGCCTCACTCGTCAAAGAGGTGTGGCATCACCCCAATGAACTTAATCTCGTCAAACAAGACACCTTTATCTCTGTAGGATTTGGCGGTGTGATTTCGATAGCTATCATCATCTGTGCAGCCTCAATACAGGGAGATAATGTGGAAAACCTGCTGGATCTAGCCAAAGGTCTGAATCCCCTGTTCGGCACTTTCTCGACCTTGTTTCTGGGAATTGGTATGTTCGCAGCTGGAATAACATCGGCTATCACAGCACCATTAGCCGCCGCATTTGTAGGTCAACACTGTTTTGGTTGGAAAGCGAACTTAAAAGACTTCCGGTTTAGATTAATCTGGCTAACGGTGATCATCACCGGCGTTACTTGCTCCTCTTTGCAACTTAGGCCAATTGAGATCATTAAGTTTGCACAGATCACCAATGGCTTATTACTGCCGCTTCTCGCGGCTCTTTTGCTTTGGATAGTCAACAAGACACAAGTGTTAGGACAATACAAAAACACACTGATACAGAATCTGTTCGGCGCCATCGTCGTTATTATCACTTTGATGTTAAGTGTAAAAACGCTCTACACTATTATTTAATACCCAGCACAAGTATTTAATATGGCGCGCAAGGCTGTGCGAGTAAATATTCCAGCTCATCTAGCACGGTTAACTTTTTCTCTTTATCGAGCTTATTATACTCATTAAATGCCAGCATCAACTCTGTGGATTGTTGAGTTGAAAAAGAAGCCATCAGAGGGTTAGATAAGCCAGCGTAAAGAGGCATATTTACCCCATCAAATTGATCCGCTGTGATGTCATAACTAAAGCCATTAACGACTAACCAATAATGATTTTCATGCATTAACTTGTTACAGCCATGGATTAGCTCAATATGAGCAGTAGGGAATCTGGCATTGATTAACACACCTAAATAGAGGGATGCTAACTGGCAACAGTTCTTGGGAAAGTGAATAAAGTTTGGTAGCTCAATATTCGCAGCTTCAGCCTCAAAGATCCCCCTAAGTCTCTGACTAAATCGCGTTATTTCTCTCTGCATCTATACTCCTTGTTTTTTGTTCTCACTTTCGTTGTTTCACGAAGGACTAAACCATATTATGGATCATAAACAACCGCTAGCCATGACCTTTTTAGCTCTGGCTGTTAGTAGTAGTTGCATTGCAGCCGATTATCAAGATCTCAACGATATTCCATTCCAAGACAGTCATTTTAAAACCTGTGTATTATCACAAAAAATTCTAAGCTCGATGACTATGAAGTGGATGACGATGTGAAAGTAAACGAATAGTTTAAGAATAAGAGGCTGTTGTTAATGCCCTTTTTACTTTCAACTCATGATAAAAGCTAGCTATATTGCGGAATGGAATCAACTTCATCAGCGGTTAGAAAGCGCCATTGTCCGACCGCTACATCGAGCTTAATCTCACCAACACTTTCGCGATGCAGACCATTGACTCGATTTCCTATACAAGCAAACATCCGTTTCACTTGATGATAGCGCCCTTCAGTAATCGTCAGTAATACTTCATTAGATGAAATAAACTCAAGTTTTGCAGGCAGAGTGAGCGCTTCCTCCCCCTGTAGTTGAAGTCCCTGTTCGAAGCGATTGCGAATATCCGTTGATATTTCTCCTGCTATATCGCCTTCAATGGAATCACGTAAGCGTACCCGATAGACCTTTTCACAGCGGTATTTAGGATTAAACACATTAAACGACCAGCGACCATCATCAGTTATCAAGAGTAAACCAGTGGTGTCAGCATCTAAACGTCCAGCAATGTGCAACTCACTGGTGTTATCCAGTTCTATACAATTAAACACACTCGGGTGATCGCCATCGACATTTGAGCTCAATGTATCGACAGGTTTATGCAACATAATATAGCGAGAAGCGCGCGCAGTAAGTTGCTGTCCATCTAAGGAAATATGGTTATTTTCATGAACCTGAGCCGAAGCACTATTCACACACTCTCCATTAACCTGCACGTTTCCGGCGAGGATCAAAGCGGTAGCCTCGCCACGAGTTAACTCAGTACTTTTACATAGAAATTTATCGAGGCGCATATGGCAACTTTTGACAAAAGTAAACGCTATCGGTTAATAGCTAGAGTGAATTTATACCCATGTCCTTCAAGAAAGTTAACATCGGTATTATAGATATAAAAAGGGCCCCAAAAGGCCCTATCTGTACTGAACAATCAATAGGGATTATTTAACTTGTTCGTTCATGCTTAACGCCATCGCTTCAGCGACTTTAATCCCATCAATGGCTGAAGACATAATGCCACCTGCGTAACCAGCACCCTCTCCCGATGGGTAGAAACCTTTGGTATTGATACTCTGGTAATCATCGCCACGCTTAATGCTGACCGGTGATGATGTCCGGGTTTCAACACCTGTAAGGGTTGCATCTTCCATGGCAAAACCGCGGATCTTCTTATTAAATTCAGGAATGGCTTCGCGTATTGCATCGACGCAGTATTGAGGTAATAAGCTCGTCATGTCGGTCAATTTAACACCTGGTTTATATGATGGCTCTACACCACCAATTGCAGCTGATGAGGTACCTTTCATAAAATCACCCACTAACTGAGCCGGTGCATCGTAATTTTCACCACCAAGTATATAGGCTGCTTTCTCAAGTTGACGCTGCAGATCAATCCCCGCCAAAGGATGATCAGGGTAATCACTTGGATCGATACCCACCACAATTGCGCTGTTTGCGTTACGCTCATTACGTGAATACTGACTCATACCATTAGTGACAACAGCAAACTCCTCAGAGGTCGCTGCAACAACGGTTCCACCTGGACACATACAGAAACTATACACAGAGCGACCTGACTTACAGTGGTGAACCAACTTGTAATCCGCCGCTCCTAAAATCGGGTGTCCAGCAAACTGACCAAACAAAGCTTTATCTATAACTGACTGATTATGCTCAATTCTAAAGCCCACAGAGAAAGGTTTAGCCTCGACATAAACGCCTCTGTCGTGGATCATCTGAAACGTATCGCGCGCACTATGCCCAATAGCTAGGGCGATATGCTTCGATTTTATTTCGGTGCCATCAGCTAAGGTTAATCCGAGTATTTGGCCATTTTCGATATGCAGATCGTCTACTCGAGCACTGAAACGGATCTCACCACCCAACTCGATAATCTTAGCGCGCATCTTCTCGACCATGCTAACCAGCTTAAACGTGCCGATATGAGGCTTGCTCACATATAAGATCTCTTCAGGTGCACCTGCCGCTACAAACTCATTAAGCACTTTACGGCCATAATGTTTCTTATCTTTAATCTGAGTCCAAAGTTTACCGTCAGAGAAAGTCCCCGCGCCGCCTTCACCAAATTGCACATTTGATTCAGTGTTTAACTTCTTGGTACGCCAAAAACCGAAGGTATCTTTAGTTCGCTCACGCACCTCTTTACCACGCTCAAGAATAATAGGCTTGTAGCCCATCTGAGCTAACACTAAACCGGCAAAAATACCACATGGACCGAAACCAACAACGACAGGTCGCTCGCCTAAATCTTTGGGTGCCTGAGCCACAAACTTATAGCTCATATCCGGCGTTGCTTTAATCGATTGATTATCAGCAAACTGCTCAAGCAAGGCTTCATCTTTTGATGTCGTCACGTCGAGAGTATAGAGTAGGAAGATTTGGTTTTTACTACGGGCATCGATACCACGACGAAACACCACGGTCTCGATCAGCTCATCAGCCGAGATGTTAAGCATGGTTAAGATAGCTTGAGTCAGCTCTTCGGGAGCGTGATCTAGGTCGAGTTTAATATTAGAGAGGCGTATCATGGTTTTTCCAGATTTATGTTACTTGGTTATAGTAAAAATAAACGTCAAAGTGGTGCGGTATACTGAGCAGACGGTTTTCATATGTTTATCAGGTCAATTCTGTCGTATTTGATGATATCGAAAAACATTGAAATTCGTGATTGGATCCGTATGATCCCGGCACTGCGAGTTAGACTTTCGGGCGGAAGTTTAACAGAAATCAAATCAAAGTTGCGAAGAATAATATGGCTTTTGTTGTCACAGATAATTGCATTAGATGTAAATACACAGACTGCGTAGCAGTTTGTCCCGTTGACGCGTTCCATGAAGGGCCTAATTTTTTAGCCATCAATCCAGATGTATGTATTGATTGTGAGCTCTGCGTGCCTGAATGTGCCGCAGGGGCTATCTTTCAAGAAGATGAACTCCCTGAAGGGATGGAGCAATATCTTGAGCTCAATGCCGAGCTCACAGAGATCTGGCCAGTGATAACAGAGGTAAAAGAGGCCCCTGTTGATGCCGAGGAGTGGGATGGCGTTAAAAATAAAAGAGAGCATTTAATTATTTAACGGCTTAACTCAAAAATACTTCACTTTACATCACAATCAAATAGCGAAAAAAAGTAAGCCAAAGGGGGAGACCTTTGGCTTAAAGCCATTAAACAGCTTAATTTCTTTGGGAACTATACAGCTCTATATTTCACACTCACCACAAACTCCCTCATCAAGGTCAACTCTTCTAAAGGAGACTTCAAACTCTCTTTTGGGTCAAAGTGCTTACCTTGATGCTGAATATAGCCCTGTGAGAATAGTCTTATTTCAGCAAGTGTAACTTGCTTATTATTCGCAAATTTCCGTGATAAAACCTTAACGATATACTCTTCAGGTGTAAGCGAGGCTGTATCAGCATCCTTGGATAGCAAAGCTGAAGTTGCCCTCACACTTGTGGAGGACAAGACAATACCGGCTGCTGTCACATTACCCACCAACTTCATCGCATTTCTACGGTTTATAGTATTTTCTGACATTTTTATCTCCTCTGTATTAGTTCCAAGGACTCACCGTCATTGTGGAAGGATACCTAAGATCATAGGCCCAGCGTCGGTTATCATTTTTCTCTCTTAGTCCATCATCAATCTCTTGGATTCGATCTTGAAAACGATGTAAGTGAGGATACACACGCGGATCATGCATAAAGTTCCCTTGCGGATATTTACCTAAAGAACGATGCCAAGGTGTAGGCAGGTCGACAAACAGACGAGTAAATTCAAATAGCGCCATACCCACGTTTAAGCGTGGACAAGCACCAAGCCAATCATATTTACTGCGGCCATGATTAGGATCCAGCGGTAAAGAGGAGTAATAACCCAAAGCACCTAAAGGCTGGAATGCGGAGAAGTTACCCAAAGCATGATTGACACTCATCCAATAAATAAAGTGAGTTAATGTCGTAACCAACTCGTCTACTGAAGAGGCTGAATGAGGGAAACCATTCACACCTGCGCCAGCAACATCGGTTAAAAATGCTTGTAGCTCATAGTCATCTATAACATCAGCGTTATTACTATAATAAAGACCTATGTAATCTTGTACCCATTGATGGATAGCGCCCCAAGTTTCGGTATTATCATCATGATGTGGAAAGTCACCAATGGCATTAAATGCAGGTGTTTCTGCGCGATTCACCGGCTGACCATGCTCAACAAAGTGATAATGTTTCGAACGTCTCACTGTGCCATCTAAAAATGATTTACTGCTGTAACCGGAGATCAACCTTACCGCACCTGTCAACAAACCATTATGTGGATCACCGTAAATCACATCCCCATTTTCATCTTCCAATTTAGTCCCCACTTCAAAGAAGATCCCGGTGAAATTGTTGAATGCTAACGACGTCAAATGCGGTAACAGCAGCGCTGAAAGCGGATGCATCTCGGGTATATTACGATAAAAACCCGTGGCTACTGGGTACAAAAATACATGGGTAGAGAGATGGTCGACAACATTGGACATCGAATACATGGTCGTAAATGTATTTTTGGCCATTTTCCATGTCCACTCGCTGTCTGCCGGAGTGATGATTTTCGAAGGCGGATTAGCATGATTACCCAAGCCAAAGGTGTACCACCAGAACCATTCAAAATCATGCGCTGGTGCTCTTTGTGTCGGTTGTATCGCAATAATTTTAAGCTTGTCACTATTTTGAGCGACAGCAAACAATGCGATAGAAGCATAGAGACGCCCACCTGAGCCTGGAACGTCTGAATCAGACCGGCCTGGTTGGAACTGAGCTAAAACTTCATCATTAAACTCATGAAAATCGGTAATAAACAATCGACCTTCATTCATCGCACCATCAAGATCATCATTTTCAAAACCCGCAATACGCCTAAACATGCTATTGGTGATGGGGAAATTATCCTGATGTTGAGTGTAAGGCTTAAAGTAGTCAAAAACGGGCGTTTGAGCGGCTGTTTGTAAATCCGCGATCACATCATCACTTTCCCAATCTTCATGCCAAGAAGGACGCGGGTACTGAGGGTCATCATGTCTTTGACCATTGGCGTCTACATCATAAGGGTAGAACAATAGATCACTTGCATCATGAACGCGCACAGGCGGCACTGCTGCAGTGATAGGCTCAATGATCTCAAATTTTGCATCTCCACCGGTTAAAATTAATTCAATTAACTTCGTCAGTAGAAAAATGAGACCAGATACCAGTGCTGGGCCACCAATGAGCACTAACCGCCCTAAGTTAGCAGTAACGTAACGAATACTTGCATCAAATAGTTGCCAATCATCTTCACGCTGTAAACACGCATCATCAACACCAAAGTCTCGCTCTTGTGCTCTATCTGCGCGAGATGCTGCCGTTCCTCTGATTGTCCAAGGAGTATTATTTTCCACCTCATCTGAGTTCACATTTCCATGAACAGGGGTACCATTTAATCTATCAAAATCATGCCAATTATTCTCAGAAGCGAGTTGGATTAACCGCTTACGTAAAATCTCGGTTGTCGTATCAGAATCCTGTGGCAGAACAGGAAATGGAAATTCTGCTAATTCATGCATACCTGCACCAGTGACCGCTCCAGGTTGATAGTTTGGATTATCAGGATCTATCGGACATAATCTTTGATAATCACTGACTGCAGCACGCTCAGAACTTCGGGTTGACATCGCACTACGTTGAAAAGCTGTATTTTCAGGGACACCATTTTTTCTTAAGTCCTCATACAGTGCCAGCTGTTCCTGTAGCTTAAGATATTCAGGCGAATCTAAAAACGCTTGATTGTCATTCTTATTTGTCATAACTGTGCCTATCTCACTCTAAAAAAGTGTGACCAGCTATGACTCATCATTGTTATGAATTGTCTTAAGCTAACCACAACCTAAATTTTAACAAGCAGTCAATACATCTAACTACTTGTCCCTATACCCTCTCGGGAAATGGATGTGGCCGCAGGAGTGAAACGTTAATTATCGTCTATCTATATACATACCGAACAATAGACAAACCTAGTGAAGCACCACATCTACATTTAATCTACACAATTTAAGTCATCTTTCGTTGTCATTGCATGCCAGTTTCTTATCTTGAAAAATACGGCTATGAAATAATAATTTTAAACAGTCACTTACAGTTACCCCATCCACTATGACATGCTGTTCTCCTACCGATTACAGTCACAGTATTAGGTTACATTTCACTTTAATGGGTCATTAACAACACTCATTACCCTGTGTAACGCTTCATTGATACAAAATATCATGGCTCTATTCGAGTACACTTTACGGTATGAAAAATAGACTACTCATCCTTTTTTACTTGTGCAAAAATACACCTCTAATACTCACTTAATGGGGTTGTGATGAAGATAAATAAGGACCGATTATCGGCTTTCTATCAGGTCGCCATTTCAAAGAATTTCCACAAAGCTGCCAGCGTCTTGTGTATCACTCAGCCCGCACTATCCCAGAGAATAATTAAATTAGAGCAGGAGATAGAAACCACGCTATTCATTAGAGGAAGTGGTGGTGTCACCCTCACTCAATCTGGCCAGTTGCTCTTAGAGTATGTTCGTAACATCTCCAGCATGGAATTAGAAGTGTTAGCTAAAATATCAGGGCATAGCAATGGACGAGGATGTGGCACCCTTAGAATTGCAGCCTACAGTTCGGTGTTGCGCTCGGTTATTATGCCGGCCCTTAAACCGATATTAGATAGCTCAGTGGATATCCATGTGGAATTTTTCAGTCGCGAAATGAGAGAATTACCTGGCATGTTAAAAACTGGGGAAGTTGATTTTATTGTGTTAGATCATTTCAACGATCTGGTTAACTTCAACAAAGTAAAAATAGGAGAAGAGGAGATAGTTCACGCTCGTCATAGGGATTGCACAGATGAAAATCAGGTATTTTTAGACCATGATATCCAAGATATGACTACTTTCAGTTTTTTTAAGAGTCAAGGATTGGGCGATGTCTGTCTAAAGCGCTGCTATTACGATGATATCTATGGGGTGATCGACGGTGTCAAACTAGGATTCGGTCAAGCTATCGTCTCCCGTCACCTGATCACAGAGTTAGGCCAAATAGAAATAATTCCCTACCCACAAGCCGTCACTAATCCATTGGTACTCTATTACCATAGTAATCAATACTTAACTCATCTCTATCAAGAAGTGATTAATACCTTGCTCAACAGAACATCTACATTTTTACGCCTTAAACAGTCCTAATTAAGCCGATTAAGTTCTTAGATTAAGCTTCAATCTTAAATCATCACCTTCTCCCATGATTAAAACTCCCGGTGATTAATTTAACTAATCATTCAATTGAAAATGACGATTTCACATGCTGTTTGAAGCCTTATATGGTGTTTGCTACGTAACACGCAGCGAGAACAAGCATATGAATGGACTCATCAAACCACAAACCAACCACACTCGAACTCATCTCTTATCGCTTCTTATTGCCATCAACTTGTGTATAGCTAATGTCAATGCCACCTCCCTAGAATTACCCAACGAAGAGGAATTAGGTTATCTCTGTTATGCCGATGGATATGAACAGAAAATATCAGTCGAAATGGCCAGTTGGCTCGCGAGAATGATAGATGGTGAAACCTATGGCCATCCTTCAATAACTGAGGCCAATACCATGTTATGGGCCGTAGCACAGCTATCCGCGGTTCGAAAAACAAAACCTAAACTAGTTTGGAAGCTAACAGAACTCGTCCAACTCTATTCACAGCCAATTAATCATAAATGGACCAAAACGGGCCATAAATGTAAACGATATTACGCTAAAGATTTTAAAGGACAGATCCCCAATAATTGCAGTAAGAAAAAGGTAACTCGACGTGAGAAAAACAGGATAAAACCTTGGAGTGAACTTGCGCCTGTCGCACAACAAGCAGTATTGCACTTTGCGAAAGGTAGCTCAACAAACTCTGCAATTGGCGTACAAGGCTGGTATGCCTCCGGCCTTTGGAATCGACGAGACAGGAAAAATATTAATACTCGAGAACATAAATTGTATCACTCAAGAATTGATAACAACGTGTTTTATACCCGCACTAAAAACCCAGCAACAAACAGGTGGGATGGTTTCGAAATCACAGTCGTTGGAGCAGATTCATTTTGTCCCATGATTATCAACCTCTCCTCTAACAATGATCCTGACTCTTTAACAAATAACTCAGAGAGAAGATAGAAAAACACCGCGACAAAGTTCAACAAATGGAATTCATTATTTAAAAAATAAAGGAGCTTCACCATGAAATACTTAACGTTAGCTTGGCTTATCACCCTGCCCCTATTGGGTATATCGAACGGCTATGTAGAGAATAGAAATCTGCCACAAAAAGCGACCATGATTAAGATGCAATATTTAACAAAGAGTAGCACTCAAGTAATGGATAAAGCGCTGGCTTTTAGCATTCCTAAGAGCATGAATAAAAAACTCAACGCCATTCAATGGACCATGAAGGCCGGCACGGTGGGGCGTCCCATACTCAGTGGCAATCATTATCAATTAGTCAACTTAGCCAGTAACCGAGGATTAAAACGTCAATCAAGAACCATAGCCGCCAACCTTGGTTTTCTGAAAACGTCTTCGAAGAAGATGAATATGTTAGTGAAGAGAAAAAAAGGAGCTGGACAGCTCAAGTACGGCGATATTGTCGCCCTTAATTTAAAGCCCTATGGCTGGTTAAAATATAAAAAACAAAGAAAAGGCATTAATATCAGTGATGATGATAGAAGACCTCATTATATTTGGAAAATTGGTGGAGGAAAAAATGGCACTAAACTACTTTCTGGTATGCCTTTTTCTCTGTACAACACGACACCTGAAAAAAACTATGTCGTTTACTGTAAAAGAACTTGGGGTATCGATCTTGGTTGGCTCAAAACCTCTAAATGTGGGGGGTGGGCAGCCAATCTATCTGCAAAGGCCTTCGGTGCAAATGGTGCACTATCCGGTGATGGTATGGCTGGAGGTCTAGCAAAAAATTGGCGGGATAAATTATGTAAAGCCGCCGTTGGCTCAGCATCAGCTTATATTACCGCACAATCCGGCGGCACTACTGGGGCAGCTGTTGCTGCTGCGGCGCCAAAGGCTATTAAGCAATGTAATAAATGGTAATGGCCTTAGGTCAGCTTGGTTCGACAAGCTGGCCTTTCAAAGCGATGAATACTTAGAGGAGGCTTGGCTTATTCCAACACTTTAGATGCCTGCACTGTATATTCAAAACCCGCTCCATTGGCGACGTTTCCCGAACTGGTCATACCTAAATGGAGCTTCTGATTTGCAGGTATTGTGTATGAGTCCGTTTTTTCCCAGCCAATTTCATTATTATATCTGGTCATCACATTTCTGAGAGTAACCTCTATGGCGACATCCAACATATTAATAAGGTACACAAACTGCCCAAAGAAACTGGGTTCCCCCTCTTTGTGTATTCGAGCAAAGACGGGGAATACATCTTTGTTATTCTTGTCTAGACTTTCATGCTGAAAAAGCTGGTTTCCCACCATCTCGACCAAGGATAAATCACTATATATCAACTCCAGTTCAACACTTATCTCATCTGCTAACGGTTTACTCATAACCCATCTCCTTGTTCTTTAATCTCATATATACATCCTTGTATTTCAGGCTAATTAACGGAAAAATAACTTACACTATTCGATACTACCAAAGTATTACATCAGATAACAAAGGAATACATTAGCAGAAAGCCTACCTTGAAGCAGACTCATATTCAGCCGACTAATTATTTCCCGTTTGAGTGAGGTAAAAGTCACTTTTATTTTGCAATGCGGACTTTTGTCCTCAAAGGTTTAGTCACACCGTCTTACCATCGGATAAATTTACTGCCTTCGTGCATCGTTAACGATGACAAAAAGCCTTTTGAAATAAAGAGTCCATATATGACCGCTCACATTAATGCCCAAGAGGGCGACTTCGCCGAAACCATTATCATGCCAGGCGATCCACTTCGTGCTAAATATATTGCAGAGACTTTTCTTACCGATGCAGTTGAAGTCACCAACGTACGTAACATGCTGGGTTATACTGGCTTCTACCAAGGTCAGCGTATCTCAGTGATGGGCCACGGTATGGGCATTCCTTCAATGGTGCTCTATGCTCATGAGTTAGTTAACGACTTTGGCGTCAAACGCATTATCCGTGTAGGAAGTCTAGGCGCGACTCAAAAAGATGTAAAATTGCACGATGTTATATTAGCTCAAGCGGCGGGCACTGACTCTCCGACCAATGCCAAACGCAGTAGCGGTTATCAAATGGCTACTTCAGCCACATTCTCACTACTGCATAAAGCCTATACAACAGCCCAAAATAAGCAGATCAGTGTCAAAGTCGGCAACATCTTCAGCGGCGACATGTATTACGATCCCGATGAAGATATGATCCCAGCTCTCGAACGCTTTGGGGTATTAGGTGTCGATATGGAAGTGGCTGGGCTATATGGATTAGCTCACCAACAAGGAATAGAATCTTTGGCCATTTTAACGGTTTCTGATCACTGTCTTACCGGCGAAGAGACCTCTGCTGAAGAGCGTCAACTGTCGTTTAATCAGATGATTGAGCTAGCATTAGAAACAGCCTGTAGCTGAACATAACCATCGCCTGAAACAGACAGTTATGACCATAGCAGTAGAGGAATATTGACGGTTTAAGCCTGTAGCGCTAACTGCAGACACTAAAAATAACCAACAATACTATCAAACATTTATTACATTAAACCACCGTTATCACAATGCCTAAAATAATTTTAACCTGTGATGATCTGTTGGTCATTGAGACTACAAAATGATGAATGCCTCTATTGTTATATCAAAAAGATTAAGGGATCTATGATGAGAAACAAAATTTCTTTAACGGTATTAAGCTTCCTCGCCAACTTCATTATGGCGGGTTTTGCGACCCAATTTGGCATGTTGATTGACCCTATTGCAGAGAAGTTTTCTGCAAATATTAATGAAGTGGCCTCTATATTTTCGCTACTCAATGGTGGTGCACTAGCAGGCACAATAGCGGCCTTCTTCCTGATTGAGAAGATAGGCGTTAAACGTATTACATTAATCAGTTATCTATTGATTGCAATCAGCGCCGCTAGCTTGCATTTCACCGCATCGTTAAGCGTAGTGATGATTGCCATGACCATTATCGGTATTTGTGGTGGTGTGGGTCTGTGTATCGCTGGCACTATCGTCGTATCCGTGTGGAAAGATAAGATTCAAAGCACCATGCTCGTGGTTCAAGATGCGACCTTCAATGTCGCAGGTGTCGTGTTCCCATTAATTACAACTTACGCCCTAAGTCATGCTCTTAACTGGAGTTACAGCTATCTAGCCGTAGGACTGGTAGCACTGGCCACCGCCAATATGGCACTGATGACTAACTTCGATCTGTGCGAGCCTAAGAGTGATGCGACGGGTAAACAGATCACCGAGAAATCAGAGTGGAACTTCTCGATAATAAGCGCAGGTATCGGCTTATTCCTTGGCATGTTAGCCCTGTATACCTTCTTAACTTGGGCACCGATGTTCGTTAAGGGTAAGTTCGATATTCCTTTTGAGGAAGCAGGCAATATCATTACCCAGTACTGGTCTGCAGCCCTTGTGGGGGCTTTAATTTCAACACTTATTGTTTCCAGAGTGAAGATTCAGTATTTCTTAATGGCCATGATGGCGCTGGCATTAGTGATCACTAGTTTGATTGTAACTACAGATAAACTGGAATGGATGGGTTACTTAACCTATGGCTACGGTTTCGCTTGTGCGGCCCTTTATAACGCCTTTATCGCCTACGGTGTCTCGTTTGTAAAACAGGCCAGCAGCAAGAATGTCTCTTATATTTTGATCAGCGGCAGTGCTGGTGCCATGTTTAGTCCTGCCATTAGCGCGATGTTCGAGACCATTATTGGTTTACAGGCTGTGATGTATGCCATCCCAGTCATATACGCCATCATTTTTGGTATGTTATTGTTTTCTCGTCGTCAAACGACCAAAAACAGTGTAGCGACCGCCTAATGTTGACAACAAGAAATGTTATCGTTAGCTCAACTTCAATGTTTAAAATGACAGAGATAGCCTAACAGCCATGCGTAAACCCAGAACAATTAGCGTTAAGACGAGAGTACGAAACATTAGAATGAGACGAACTAAAAGACGCTGTTTACTGCTGATGAAGGTCAATCAACAGCAAGAAAAACAACAGAATCTGTCGCAGTCTAATAATGAACAGTATAAAGCGGCTTAGATTAGCGGAAATGGTATAAGCTAGCCCCGATAAACTGACGTTTAGCGGGGCTTTTTCTAAGCTAAAATTACTCAATATAGCTTTTTAATCCTTCAAGATCACAGATCACTATGCCCTCCTCTTTATCACGCTGTATCAACCCCAGCTCCTCTAGCTTCTTTACCGCACGTCGATATACACGATCTGTTGTGGCAAAACGCTCAGCTTCCAAATAGCACTTAGTAAAGCCATCCACAGGCTGATCATTAAGGTGTTGATGATAGAGATCGTAGGCGATGTTATACGCGATGGGGTAGAGCATTCTGCGGGTAAAAATATCAACCGTATCTTGATAATCGATAGCAATAGCACTGGCAAAAAACAGAGCAAACATAGGTTTCTCTGTTAAAGCCCGTTGCAACTTATCACCACAAATAACTTCGATCTCCAGATTATCTTCAGCGATGATATCAAGTTGACACAGATAGTTACTAAAGAACTCCATCTCTCCGAATATTTGCGAGTCACATTCCATGGTTCCTAGTTGAAAACAGCGACCATTTCTGGCGGTATACCCCATAGAGATCCGTCCTCGCTTAACCAAAATAAGTGAGCTCACCTTCTGACCTTGCTCCATCAATTTATGATGAGCAGCCACTGTTCGGGTATCGCTGATGCAATCGGACATGATCTGCTCAATATCATGGTGCTCTTGCTGCCAGAGCGAGTGGAAGCGACCTTTAGAGAGTGGTTTAAGCTGCATATAAGTTAAGCGAATAGAGAAAGAAGCCCCCATTATAAGGTAAGTTAGACTGTAATTAACCTCTATCGCTGATATATTTGATCGATACAACTGAGAGCCCATGATAGAGTCTTTGTTAACATTGGGATAATCTGACAGAAAAATCTACGCAGCTAAATCCAAGTGGCCACAGTCAAACTGATGGTGCATCTCAAGCCGTTGATCTAGATAAAACCGCAGAGAATAAGAAATTAGTTAACGATTTAGTGAACACCATATTGGTAAAAGATGAGTTTGATAAACTCGCTAACTACTTCAATGGCGATCAATATATACAACATAACCCTCAAATAGGGTGATGGGGTTTCAGGCTTAGGAAAAGTGCTCGAAGCTATGGCTAAACAAGGCATTAAAATGGTCTATAGCCAAAACCATAAAATACTGGGGGAAGGTAACTTTGTCCTCAGTATCAGCGAAGGAACCTTTGCCGATAAAGAGAGTTCTTTCTACGATCTTTTCCGGATTGAAAACGGCAAAATTGCTGAACATTGGGATGTGATTGAGACCATAGCACCCATGGGGGAATGGCAGAATCAAAATGGCAAATTTGGCGGACTCTAAAGATATGATCGCTCAGTGAGAGTTTAGCGCTTCTGAGGCAAGGTCATTAATTGCTCCTGCATTAACGACATTCAGAACATCCATCTTCTTTACAACGAGTTAGGAACGTAGTTGAACTAGGTTTAAGCTCACAAGGGAACCACCATTCCATCATCCATTCGCCTTGAATTAATTTGTCAAAAAACACGCTGAGTAGATCACTTTCTTATACTGATTGGTATTAGACACCAATGCGACCTCGCAATTTAAGGTCGCTTATCACTATTTATAGATTTGTCCATCATGCTTAAGCCAGCCACCCGGATGACGAGCCTGAGGATCATCATGCGTCCAATGAACAACGCCCCCCTTATTATTAAACTCATACTGACCAGCAAACTCGACCTTATCCCCTAAACTAATGCTCTCGATGCGGGGAGCAAGGTCGATATTATGGGCTACCAGAAGAGTCTGATTATTGGATAAACGTAAGATAAATCTCTGATGTCGACTGCCCTCATTATCATCTTCTAATAATGTAATCACTGTACCTGAAGCTCTAACCTGTACACCGTTTAACTTATCTTGATATGCCTTAGCAAGGCTTACTACACCAGAATCTGTTGACCCTAGAGAACGGCTATCCAGGTTGACCGCAGACCCAGTCGATGCAGCAACAATGTGAGTGACACTATCAGATGGGTTGTTGCCAGTCCCGCTAGAGTTAACCACTCTGTTATAGGCAAAGCTAGCTCCTGCGAGGAGTAACATCATGATCCCAATACGGTAGAGTATTCCTCTGGTCGGACTGTCACTGTGGTCGCTAACCTTATTAGTTTTTCTTCTATCTGTGGCCACGTCTCTTTGCTGGCTGCGAAGACCTTTTTTAGTCTTGGAGTTATGCTCTAAGTCCGATTTAACCTCGACGCCATCAATATGCGCCTCAATAGCGTTGAGTTTACCATCAGGTTTATGCTCAATTTGAAAGAAGATAATGTCTCCCTCTAACGGACGTCGACTCATATGAGTTAATCGCGATGCGTGAATAAACACATCTTGTGATTTAGGCTCACCATTGACCTGCTCAGGTTCAATAAAACCAAAGCCTTTGTCATCTCTCCAACGAACTAATGTCCCTTTTACAATTTTGTTTTGCATCAATTTCTATTTGTTTCCATCAGAGCTAAACATTATGAGTACAATATAACACTGTTATACAGAGTGTTACCCACTATAACTCATTAAAGATCATTATATTTAGTCACCATTTTAATGGTCTCATAAGAAAGACTAAAGTTAATGGGGTAGTTAAGAGGTTGAATTTAAGTTCGATGATGAGATCCTGTAATGCCAATGCGTATCTTCGCCCAATGCAGAAAGTGAATACATTTTACTCATTGCGCTTAAAACCCAAAATATTTCACATAAAAAGCCAACTTGAAGGCCCCCAAGCTGGCTCTATGCCATCACTATAAACGCTTAAGGGTAACCTTCCACTTTAATATCATCGATGGCAATATCACCTTTCCAACCTCCGGCAGCTTCAGCACGGAATCGAACTGTAATATCACCCTCAAAAGAGGAGAGATCGACCTCTTGATACTGATAAGCTTCACTGCTGCTAAGCTGCTGCTCACCACTGACTTGAAAAAGCGCTGTTTGCCAGTTTCCTTGGTGGAAAATATCGACAGATAGACTCCCTATTTCAGCACCATACATATGGTAATGAAAACTAAGCAGACGTGCAGTTCCTGCTAATGTTGGACTGTCGAGGTATGCTGTATTTCCCGCGCTATAGGCAAAATCTTTTGAGGTTTCCAGATAAGCATAGGTACTTTGAGTATTGGCACCTGCAGCGGGTCCGGTTGAACTCGATGGCGTGGTTCCGGCTTCCGTTTCCCACTCGTGACTAGCACCAGTCCCATGACTCCAGCCATTGTTGAAACCAGCCTCAAAATCCAATGACGTGAGTGCTATTATTGTTGCCTCCACCACGTAAAGTTCAACTTGAGCCTCACTTGATGCACCTTGTGGATCTGTCACTCTAACCTGCATAGTATTCAGCCCAAGATCGGCACTTTCTGGTGTTCCCGAAATCAGACCATTCGCGGTAAGACTTATCCAAGCGGGAGCAGAAATAATACTGAAAGTAAGCACATCGCCGTCAGGATCGGTTGCTGCTGCAGAGATATCAGCGCGATAAGCAAGATCCACGCTAGCATCTGCAATGACACTTGGATTAAGTGTGAATACAGGTGCTTGATTTTCTGGTATAAACGGTGTGCCATACACTTGTAAATTATCAATGGCGATATCCCCTTTCCAACCTCCAGCAGCCACTGCCCTCAGTCTAAAACGGACAGCACCTGAGTATGCGGATAGGTCGACATTAGCTTGACGATAATCTTCTGTACTTGAGCTTTGCTGCTGACCAGATATCTGCCAAATATTATTGTTCCAACTGCCATCTTTAAACATATCGACCACCAAAGTGCCTATATTGGCACCATACATATGATAATCAAAACTAAAACGTGGCTGACTAACATTCCAATCACGACTTTCAATTACAGCCTGCTCGCCAGCGGTATAAGCGCCTTTGTTATTTGAAGTTTCAAGGTAGAGATAATAACCTTGCCCACCGACACCGGAATCAGGACCCGTTGAACTTGATGCTGTTGCACCGCTTAGACGGCTCCAATCCCAATCACTGCTGCTATTGTTGCTCCAATCTCCTAGACCCGACTCAAAATTCTCAGATGAGATTAACGTCTGGGCAGTAATCTCAATCAAGACTCTATGGCTGCTATATTCGCCTTCATTATCCGTCACCAACAACTCAACCCAATAGTTACCCGCTGTTTGATAGACATGCTTAGGTGCCTGTTCACTCGATTGACTATTGTCGCCAAAGTCCCATAGCCAGGATACTATCTGCCCATCAAGATCTTGGCTTTGATCGATAAAGTTGATGGTTAACCCCTGCGCGTTATAGATAAAATTAGCATCGGGTGCTTGATTCACGGCCCCTGCAGTAACACTGATAGTCTGACCGTTAGTGTTACTGGATCCCGCTTCGTCCGTCACCCGTAAAGAGACCTGATATTGTCCATTCGCTTGATATACATGGGTCGGTGATGATGCATTTGAAGTGGCGCCGTCACCAAAGTCCCATAATGTGGTCAAAATTTGATTATCAGGATCGCTGCTAACATCAGTAAAATCGACGCTCAAATCATTCGCGCTATAGATAAACGCTGCCACTGGAGGCAAATTACCATCGCCACCACTTCTGAATCCCGCCACTGTCGCGGCGGTTAAATTGAGTACTCTTGCGTTATCGTGGGTGCCCGTTGTTCCTCTGACAACACTTTGAAAACTGCGGGTAGGGTCGGACCAAAAGTTCTGCCTAGTACAGCAACTATTGCTGTTATAAGACATGATAGAACGCCAACCGCCTTGGCTATAGAGGAATCCATGACCAAAAGCATAGGGGGTGGTATTGCTGTCTTTTTCAGGGTTGTGACGCGCCGACATCAGGTGACCAAGCTCATGACCAAAAGAGTAATAACCGGTCGCACAACTGTCCTTTATCACCATAAAAGCAGTCTCTTCTGACGCCCCTATTTCTCTTGCACGCCCACATGCACTCGCATCGCCAATTAGGATCGCAGCCACATCGGCACTGTATTGCTCTCGAATCTGATAGACATCGTCCATATAACCATCATTTGGCAGATGAAATCGGTCCAGATCTAAACCGTGATCTCCTGATTCTGCATAGTTAAGCTCATAGCTATGGGCTAACTCAACCTGTGCATTGACTCCTGAATCTGTAAACCCTTGATTGGTTTCTGCAACGGCCAGATCGATTAACGCCTGCATGCCGGGATTTTGATTTAACGCTTCGCTGGTAAAACCCACGAGCACCCTAATCACAGAACTTGTTGTCGCCGATGGACTCACCGATAATGGTTTGACTGAGTATCCGCCTCGCTCGTTGAATATACTATTTTTACCTTCAGTTAACTCTTCACTGTGTTCATCGGGTAACAGAGTTTGATCTATCTCTTTTAGCTCAATCTGTTGGTTATTTGATGGCTTCATCTTAAACAATCGACCATTAAATTTGATCGTTGCCGACAGAAACTCATCTGATTTAACTAAGATAATCTGATTGTCACCGGGGAATAAAGCAGCATTTTGGTTAACTATCTCTCCTTGCCAAACCAAAGAGCCTGAGCCAGTAATATAGGCGAGTGTCTTTTTAGCAATAATGACACTTGCGTCTGGCAGTTCAAACTTTAGTGAACTGGTCTCCTGTTTAAAGCCCTCTAATTGCATGTTATAGCGTGTGACGCTTTTAACCTCCCGCTCTTTCGCCACTGCTTGTTTTAAAGCAGACTGAGTCCATGGAGCCTTGGTGATGATTTCAACTTCGCTACTTACCGACCACGCAGGCGCGATAAATAAACTGCTTAATATCACAGCTGAAATAGCCTTTAACTTGGGATATTTTACTTTTCTTGGGTTACTTAAGGTTATCATATGTTTATTCCTGTATAGGTTACACACAGCGAACAGCCATCAATACCGCTTTATTTGTCAGCAAGATCACTAAAGGGTCTAAAAACGAAGCCACGACCAGCTCCGAAATCAGACTGCTAAGCTATAACCGAATAGCGAATAGAAACACATGGGATAAACATCGTTTTTATCTCTATTTTCAGAGATGAAAAATAGATGTTTTATATAAACATACTCAATAAAAAGTGAAAATAAATGGGAGAGGTAACAAGATAAAAAATGCAGAACTATATTAAGAAAAAAACTGCGAGGTTAGCTCCTCACAGTTTTATATTTATCAATTAACTATTAATTTCCACGTTTATTATGCTCATTTAATACCTGCATTCCAACGGTAATGGCAATAACCGCCTTAGAGTTAAATTCACGCTGATATAAGGTGTACACCACGAACAAACTCACGCCAATAAATAGAATTGGGTGGAAAAACCAACTCAACACAGCCATGGCGAAATAGTAAGCTCGAAGTCCATAATTGTATGAATGCGCAGCTTGATCTTGAACAATGGCCATCTGAATCGCATAACTTTTCAAACGGTCATCTTTCATTAACTTATCAACTGGAGAAGCTCCAACCATCACATTAAGGAAACCATATTGGCGCATCGACCAAGTAAACTGAAAGAATGCCATTACAAAAATAAAGGTCAACAACGTGAGTTTAAGTTGGATCATCGTATGATTAGGCACACCAGTAAAAGGAATTGTGGCAATCACTGACTCTAATTTGTCGACTTGAGCAAATAAGGTTAATACACCAGCAAGTACCAATATTGTGGTGGAAGCAAAGAAGGTGATATTTCGCTCTAGGTTAGCCAATAATGCAGCGTCCCCAACTCTCACGTCTCGGCGAATCAATTCATTCATCCAGTAAATTCGATGTTGCTGCAGACAACGAGCAATACAATTTGTGGTCTTCGCCTTACGACGAGCAAAGCTGGTATAGCCTATCCAGCAAACAAAAAAACAGATAAGAGCAATGAGATCTAACACAGGAAAAAACATAACTAACTTTAAATACCATAGAGTCATTCTATTAAAGCACCTTTTAAACTTACTGGCCACACAGTGCTGATTAAATTCACGGGTAACGACTTGTTTTCAATGCCTATGAGTATAATAAAGTGATCTACTCAGCATTATTTTGAACAAACTAACTGTAGGAAATTAGATATGGGAATAGTCTTCTTGCTTAAATGATTTATCCTGAAGTAGGCCGTAAAAAAACCGCAAATAAATCTGCGGTTTTTTACCCTATCAAGCAACTTAATTAGAATATAACAACTTGCTCACTAGTACAGCTTGTTGTGCCTTCATCACATGCTTTATAAGTGTAACTTCCACCACCTTTACTGGTAATGGTATCGGTATAGATCGAGCTGGCCGACGTTGTGGCAATTATGCTGCCGTCACGGTAAACATCAACATTGCTACCTGCTGCACCATTAAAGCTTAGATCCACCTTTTTTACACCTTTGCTCTTATAACCATTTGCACTTAGGCTGAAATCGCCACCGGGTTCACCACCATCGCCACCCGCACAGCCATTAGCCGTTAGATAAGCGTCTGCTGCCGCAGCTTTGACAATTCCGTAGCCAAAATAAACATCGTTACCCGCTACACCAGCGTCCATCGCCGTCGCTTTTAATGCTTCACGGATTTCGTTACCGCTACACTGATTATGATTAGACCACACCAGCGCTGCGACACCCGATACTGCAGGAGTAGCCATCGAGGTTCCACTCATAAATCCATAATCAGATGTACCAATATCGATACTAATGTTAGATGCTGCTAACATAGCTGCGCGGTCTTCAAATGCTGCACCAACAGCCGGAATAGTCGTCGCATTAGTGTCACCTAAAGTACCAAATAACATACCTGCTTGATTATTGATAATGACCGCACCAACGCCTCCCGAACCTTCACAATTAGCGACCTTATCATGGAAAGAGATCATCCCTCGGTCGATAACACAAATATTGCCGTTTGCACCACTATCCATGACTTCGGCAGTACCCATATAGTAGGTGCCACCAGCAATTCCCCCTGCATTTTCCATTGCAGAGCTAGCATATGCAGCACCATCGACGGTCATATTTGATGCTGTCGCCATGCTTGCTGGATAGGTCGACAGCGTGTCAACGCCACCTGCGGTGACTTCAACACAGATGGTCTCGTCAGTCTTAACCTTCTTACCACGGCCAGTAGTACAACCTGGGAACTGTGAGAAATCGGCAATATTATTGTCTGCATCATTAGCACCGATCATCATTACTGATGGGTAACCTGCAGGATATGAACGAACATTATTACCATCATTTCCTGCAGCCGCGACAACGAGGCCACCTGCATCAACGAAAGATTGAAATGCATTCGATTCCGTTGAGTTTGCACCACCGCCACCTAAACTCATACTGATAATATTCGCACCAGCCGCACTACAAAGGTTTGCTGCGTGGGCTAAATCAGAAGAATATCCCCATCCATCATCATTAAAGACTTTAATGATGTGCATATCGACGCCAGGTGCCATACCGATCACGCCCACGCTATTGTCAGCAGCGCCTACAGTACCGGCTACATGTGTGCCGTGTGGACCACCATTTTCGTTCCAATTACCCGTACCAGAATCATTGTCACCTGAAATATTGTTCCACTCAAAGTCACTGTTACTAGCATCCAAACCTGAGTCGATAATACAGACTTTCATGCCTGCACTGGCGTTAAATGCCACTTGGTTAGCTTGAGATTGATAAACCGCATATGGCGTCACTTGTTGCGTCATCGGATTGCCCGCATCATCACTGTATGCCGACATTAATTGACGGCGTTGATCGGCTTCGACCAATTTAATATGTGGGTTCTTCAGCAAGCCTTTTACTTGAGAGAGATCTTTACCCGTAAATGTAGCCGAGATAAAACCATTACCATCAATATGAATCTCTCCCCCAAGCCTATTAGTTAGCGCCTTAACAACACCTTTATTACCATTGTCCACTTGAATAATGTAACGATTGTCATCAGCTTTTGCGGTCGTAGATACACTCACAGTCAGGGCTATGATAGCGCTCGCAATTTTCGATAATTTCATAAAGCTTCTCCGTTATATTTTTAATATAGAGTTACTGTTCAATCTGAAAATAGCGCAAAAACTATCGGCTGCGACTAACGCCATTTACGTTACTTTCAATTGGTTACATTGCCGAACCTACCAGAGGCCTTCTAAATTAACAAGTTACTAACATAGTGTATTGTGAGAAGTTTTGATTATTGTATAAAAAATACAGTAAAATAATTAGATCAGATTAAATCATTAAAATGAGCTGTCATCTCAATCCGATGGCGTTAGAGAGGAGTCGATAAGTCATCGTTAGTAGCAAACAAATACCCGTTGGAATAAAACCACTCTGTAACATCTATACCCAAACTACTTGGGTATAGATGAACTCGGGCCCGTTAATCTCAACTTATTTAATGTCAATGATATTGCACTTATGATACGTTTTATCATCCCTCTAAGTCAGGTGCCATATCCCTATGTTTAGCCCTAAGAGCTTCTCGTTTCTATCCCTACTCGCCAACAACAATGATCGTGAATGGTTCAAAACCAATCAGGTTCAATATGAGGCCGAAGTGCGTACCCCAGCCCTTAAGTTTATCGAGGCGATGCAACCTCATATTCTTACTTTGTCGCCTAGGCTCGTCGCACTACCTAAAAAAGTAGGCGGTAGCCTAATGCGTCCCCAAAGAGATGCTAGGTTCAGTAAAGATAAGACCCCCTATAAAACCAATGTCGGTATTCAATTCAGGCATTTTCAGGGCAAAGATGTTCACGCTCCGGGACTCTATATCCATATTGCTAATGAAGGTTGTTTTCTCGGCGCAGGGATTTGGCATCCAGATTCAAAAGCGCTCAATAAACTGCGTACTTGCATTGATGAAAATCCCAACGCTTATAAGAAGGCTCTCACTCAATTAAGATCAGCTGGGTTTGAGATGGAAGGAGACAGCTTAATCAGGCCACCAAAAGGCTACGATAAAACTCACCCTATGCTCGATGAATTAAAACGCAAAGACTTTATCGCCATCAAACCTATCGAAGCCACACAGATCCAAGATAAAGACTTTGTCCCTTGGTGTGCGAAAGAATTTGAACAGACGCAAAAGTTAATGGCCTATTTATGTTTTGCACTGGATCTGGATTACTAATTCGAACTGCGGAATAAAACCTCTTAATCAACGCTATTCATCACTGTGGTTAGAAAAGAAATTCTGTGGAGTGCTCCCGTTAACCTCACTCCGCTAACCCTGTTCTTTTAAAGAGATAAGATAGCTTTTCAATACCTGATAAGCCCCCTCAATCACCTCAAACTGGCCCGCTTTACCGAGTACCCGTATGCCCTGCATCTGCATTAAGAGGAAACGGCTGATCTGAATCGGATCAACATCAGTTCTGAGTTCACCGCTAGCCTTAGCATACTCAAGACTTGTACTAAACGCAGTGAACATGCCCTCGAACAGTCGCTCACACTGCAGCTTAACCACATCATCAGAGATAATTTTCTCCAGTATCGCATTTTGCAGGAAACAGCCATATTTTTGCTCCTTTTGTATCGCCACAAAGCGCTCAATATAGCTTAACAGTTCATCAAACCCTCCATTAGTAGCTAACGATTTCAATTTAGGCTGTGAGTACTGCTCTAAGTAATAGTTAAGTGATTCACGGTACAGACTTAATTTATCACCATAACTGTTATACAAGCTGAAGCGGTTTATCCCAAGGTAGGCAACCAGATCTGCAATTGAAGTGGCCTCATAGCCCTGTTGCCAAAATAGCTCCATGGCCAGTACCAATTTCTCTTCTCTGTCGAAATTACAACTTCTTGCCATAGATCTTTTTACTCTTATTTAGTCGAAACTTATTCTTGACCGAACGTTCAGGTATAGTTTAGATTCTAACCTAACCAATCGTTCCGTTAAAGTATTTACTGCCACTAACAGAAGAAACAATAATGAAATTATATGAACTGGCTCCAAGTCCAAGTGCTAGACGCGTTAATATCTTCCTTGCTGAGATGGGCATCGACGTTGACAGAGTCAGCGTCGATATTCGTGGTGGAGAAAATTTAACCGATGAGTTTAAAGCCATTAGCGTCAATGGTCGCATCCCCGTACTCAAGTTCGATAATGGTCAAACTCTGTGTGAATCCGTAGCCATCTGCCGCTACTTCGATGAGCTACACAAACCCGCTAATTCACTTTTTGGCAACAGCCCTATCGAAAAAGCAAACGTAGAGATGTGGCAACGAATCTGCGAACTTCAGGGCTTATTCGTCGGCTTTCAAGCCTTTAGAAATATCACAAAAATATATGGAGATAGAGAAAACTGCATCGAGGCTTGGGGAGAGGAGTCAAAAAAGAGGTTAATCGACTTTTTGCCCACATTAGACACTCAACTCAGTCAGCATGAGTATATTGCGGGTAACACTTTTTCTATTGCAGATATCACCGCTTATGTCATGGTAAGTTTTATTCAACATCTGGATGTCACCCCAAACTCGAAGCAGGTCTATCTCAAGCGATGGCAACAACAGATAGAACAAAGAGAATCGGTACAAACTGTCAATGCCGGCACTAATACTTAACCCAATTCTGTTCGAATTAACGGTTCAAATGAAACCACAATATTAACTAACACATTTTGGAGTCATCATGATAGACCTCTACACAGCAGCGACACCCAATGGCCATAAAATATCTATCGCATTAGAGGAGATGGGGCTCGAGTATCAAGTTCACCACCTGGATTTAATGGAGGCTGATCAAAAGAAGCCTGAATTTTTAACCATCAATCCTAATGGCCGGATCCCAGCCATCATCGATCGGGACAACGATGACTTCGTGGTGTTCGAATCCGGTGCAATTTTACTCTATCTAGCAGAAAAAACAGGCAAACTACTCCCTGCAAACCCTAAAAAGCGTTCTCAGGTTATTCAATGGCTGATGTTTCAGATGAGTGGGGTTGGACCTATGATGGGGCAAGCCAATGTATTTTTTCGTTACTTTCCAGAGAAGATCCCAGCAGCCATCGAGCGTTATCAAAACGAGAGTCGCCGTTTATTTGAGGTAATGGATAAACAACTCGCCACCAACCGTTACTTAGCTGGCGATGATTACACCATAGCCGATATTTCGACCTGGCCTTGGGTGCGTATTTATGAGTGGAGTGGCGTCGACATCTCAGGTCTGGATCACCTGCAACGTTGGATGAGCGAACTAGCAGAGCGTAAAGCTTGTCAGATAGGCATTGCCACACCGCCACCATCAGATCTTAGCGACGAAGAGCGGGCTGAACAGATTAGAAAGATGGTCTCTAAATAGAGAGCCACAAGTCTCCTGACGGCGACTGTTTTCCAACACTATAGATATCTGACTCCATACCTCAATGGAGTCAGAGATCAAATTACTCAAACAGGTACTCAAGCCAACCACATTCGTTCAATTTCATGATCAGCTTTATTTTACCAAATCATTAACCAGTTTGTATGAGATCACATAAAGCTGCTCAGTGTTTGGATACACCTCTGAAATTATCTCCTTGAGTTTAGCCAATTCCAGATACTCTTGCTTCGCGTGGAACTCATTTATCTCACTAAACAGAAGCGGCGCAACCGATAGTATCTCGATATCACAAACCTTAGTATCCGTTTCAAGGGTGAACACTTCCACTTGAGTACCAGGCACATAATGGCATTCAGACTCATCCCGAATGGTGATAGTCTTTTTCCCCGATGCTACAAAGGGCGTCAGGAACTCAAAAAAGGTAATCTTTGTTGGTATCTGTTTCATTTTTACTTCCAAGTTATCAATCCCATTCAGTCTGGTGCTCTCTGACTTCAACCACTACTTTACGCAAGTTTGATCCAGTACTAAAGCGGTATCAGCTCACTTTCCATCTCCAAGAATAATGCTGGTATCACTACTTAATAGATCACTTAAATTTCAAATACTTAATTAACGAGTAGGCCTTGCTCAAATTCACATTCGCGTACATGATATTGATAATTGAAGGTTAGATAAAAACTAAACAGAGTAACAAGCATCAACACAACAACAAAATAAGAGTTCAACATTGGAAGTTGCAGGAGTTCATTATGCGTTCACGACTGTGTATTACCGCTTTTCTCCTGCCATTTTCGCTAAGCTCAACGACAAGTCAGGTAACAAATATTAAACTCACCACTTACCTTGGTGGCACTCAGGGAAAGCTAACCGATAAACCTGCACTAATTTTTAAATTTGGCAACGGTTCAGCTGATAACACCTGTCGCATTATCACCACTGAACATTATCTTAGGCACGCTAAAAACCGCCTAGAGAATATTAATCTGAGTGAGTCTCGCTTTTACTTTGACTGTGAATGGAACGGAAACTATTATTTTTTATCGAATCGATACCGTACTTACGCAGAAGTAATAATCAAACAACCGGATACCCATTTCCCAATGTCGATGCACATAGAAGCAAAGCTGGTCAATCTACTAGGAGAAAAAGTCGACATTGTTAGTGGAGATATCTCACTAAGAAAAAACCATAAATAGTAAACCCATATATAATGAACAGCTTACAAAAAAATGCATCAAGTACGGTATCACCTCTGGCTATCTCTGATGAATTTACGTGCACCACTCGCAAGCTGATTAAAAACCTCCCAAAACCCAGCTTAAGTGTGACTTTAATATCAATATCTAACCAAGCCAATCTACTTTAACAGTCGCTTGTGCAATATTAGCGCGCTGCTGTTCTACACCTAATAAATGTCATTAACATATAACAATTGGCGGCCTCAAAACACCATCTCTTGAGGCGAGTTCAGTCAGCATTTTGATATTATTTTTTACTAACTTTTAAGTGCAGACAAAATGAACCACACAAACAGCAAGGTGCTGCTGATCTCGGGTCACCCCGATCTCAAACGCTCAATTGCGAACCATGAAATTCTGAAGAGACTGCAAACAGTGAGCCCTCTTTCAGTCCATAAGCTCGACCAAGCTTGTGCTAATTACAGTGTTGATGTGTCAGCGGAGCAAGCTCTTCTTGTGCAAGCCGACATTATTATCTTTCAGTTTCCCCTTTATTGGTCAACTTACCCAGCGTTAATGAAGCTTTGGTTTGATGAAGTGTTTTGCTACAACTTCGCTTTTGGCCCCAAAGGCGACCAGCTCAAACACAAAAAAGTCATTATCTCGATAACCTGCGGCGCCACCGAAAATTCCTATCAAGCAGGTGAGTTTAACTTCCTACCACTTGAGCAGTATCTACAGGCGGCAGTGCATCCGATTAAAGCGGCGCAAATGGATATCGTCGACACCATTATTAGCTTCGAAATGAACTCAACAGCCGATGAGGGTGGCAATCAAAACACGGTTATCGAACTGTCTCAGCAACATGCCGAGCGCTTAATCAATTCAATTAATCACATTCAACAATAGGTCTTGCCATCATGTTGCAATCTTTACTCGGTATCGCTGCCCTACTAGCCGTGGGCTATCTTTTTTGTAATGCTAAAAAAATGTTAACTGGCGCACTGTCGGTGGCGCGTTAATTATTCAGTTCTCTATCGCGGGCTTCGTGCTGGCCACCAGCTTTGGCGCAAACATGTTATTAGCTGTCTCAAATGGCGTAGCAAATGTGCTTGGCTTTGCAACCAAGGGCATTACCTTTGTGTTCGGTAACTTGGTGACATTCCAAGTGGAAAACTTAGGCTTCATTTTTGCTTTCCAAGTGCTACCAGCCATTATCTTCACCGCATCATTAGTCAGCTTGCTGCACTATATGGGGATCATGACATTTTTTGTCAAAATCCTCGGTGGCGGATTGCAAAAGGTGATTGGTTCCTCTAAAGCAGAATCGATGAACGCGATAGCTAACACTGTCTGTGGACAAACTGAGGCACCACTTTTTGTAAAGCCTTGGCACCCATATCTAACAAAATCTGAGATTTTTGCCATCATGGTTGGTGGTTTAGCCTCGATTGCAGGCTCTGTTTTGGCAGGCCTTGCCGGTATGGGCGTTGAAGTGCGATACCTAGTGATGGCGTGTTTTATGAGTGCGCCAGCAGGTTTATTGTTTGCAAAGTTGATGATCCCAGAAACAGAGCAGCCAATGAATGATGTCCCTGCCTTACCTGACGATCAGAAACCAACAAACTTTATCGACGCGATAGCTAAAGGCGCAATAACAGGTATGCAAATTGCAGCGGTTGTGGGCGCTATTTTGATTGCCTGTATTGGCTTAATGGCGATGCTCAACAGCATGATAGGCTGGACAGGCGGATTGTTTGGCTTTGAAAATATTACGTTAGAGCTATTACTAGGCTATGCGTTTTCGCCTATTGCTTGGCTAATTGGCGTTCCTTGGGTTGAAGCCAACATCGCGGGTAACTTCATTGCGCAAAAGCTAGTATTAAACGAGTTCGTTGCCTATGCAGGCTTTGCACCTTATATCTCTGGTGAAACTGTCGTTGCAGCCACTGGCGAAGTGATGTCACCTAAAGCCGTAGCCGTCATTACCGTTGCCCTATGTGGCTTCGCCAATATAGGCTCTGTGTCTATGGTAGTCGCAGCGCTAAGTACCATGATCCCTAAGCAGTCTAGCTATATTGCTTCTGTGGGCATGAAGGTACTGTTAGCTGCAACCCTTGCTAACCTACTATCAGCGACCGTTGTTGGCCTGTTTATGTCTATCTAAGACATAATTATCCGCGCCATAACAACTGCAAAGCGGTGATTACAGCACTGGCTATCATCACAAAATGCTTAGCTCATTTATCTGAGTCTAAGCATTTTCTATTCAGCCCTTTGCACAGCTAAGTCGTTCTAATCTCATCAAACCAGCCCCACACCTCTCCCTAAAAAGTGATACCCAAGGATCTCTTTTAGATAAAACTCTCTTAATCTTTGTAAGTTTTTAAAGCTGCTTGTTTGTTAATTGTTGTTAACCGGCTGTTATTTAAGCTGTTGATAATAATTAGCTTTATTATTTGTACGTCTGGAGTGAACCTTGAGATAGGATGCGTATTAAATATAAAATGATGTATCCCTTATTTAGGAATTAACATGACTCCACAAGAGAAAGAACTGATTCAAAGCGTCGCTGATAAATTAAAGGCGAGCCCAAATAATCCAAAAGACTCTGAAGCTGATAACCTCATTAGCCAAGAGATCGCATCTCAAGAAGATATCGTCTACAAACTGACTCAAGCTGTATTAGTGCAAGAGATGGCACTTAAAGACATGAAGTCAAAAAATGACTTTTTAACCTCACAGGTTGAGCACTTCAGAAAAGAATCTGAGCGTGGCACTTTGAGCCGTATGATAGGCGGCACCACTCCTGCGCCAGTTCAGCCGCAACCTGTTCGCCAACCAAGTGCCTTTGGTGGCTTTATGCAAACCGCCGCAAGTGTTGCAGCGGGTATGGTTGCAGGTCATCTTATTAGTAACGCACTGTTTGGTGATGATGAACCAACTGCAGAGGCGACACCTGAACCTGACGCAACAGATACTCAAACTGCAGCCACTGAACCTGACGCAGGAACCTCAGCAGATGACGGTGCAGATTCAAGTTTCTTAGGTGATAACTCAGGTTTTGCCTCTGAATATAACGATCCAAGCTCAGACTTCGGAGCTGACACATTAGCGAATAATGGCTTCGGTGAAGAAGAAAGCTTTGGCGACGACGAAGAGTTCTAATCGTTTGCACTGATACTAACCAATACCTTTGTTGATATTGGTATCATAACCCTCTTCAACCAGACTAAGTTGTCGAGGGTTAAAGGATAACTGAGAACCTCTTTAATTCTATCTTTGCGGCCCGGCTCACAGGCCAACAAAAACATAACAACCATTCAAACCTAAACAACTGTTAATAACAAACCACTCGTATATTATCGCCGTCTAATTTAATCATTAATCCATATGCAATGGCTTTAGCTTGCCTTAACAGGACGTTGGTATGGACAACAGCACAAGTGAAAAGCAACACCTGCAACTGGAACATAAGAAGTCGAATGAGATTAGCCCCTCATCCGACTTTATCGCACCGAGCTAATAATCTATGCTTTCATAACATCGTTAGTACTGGCGTATTCAAAAAATTCAAGGCAAATGGCGAAGGTGCTATTTTTCTTTAGTTAGACCAATGAATATGGACAATTTGCCAGAGACACAGGGGAAAACATAATGCTAGCGAGCAGCAATACGCTTGAAAATAGCATTGATATACCATTTATTTTATCTTTGTTCATTACACTTACTTCCTTTATTTGAACCGTTAACTTAGGCGTCAGGAAAAAATTTTAGGTCCTAAAACACTTGAAACGAACGCTGTGATGGATAAAATTAAGCAGGCGATAAGGATCTCAACTCCGATAGATCTCTTCAGTAATAAGCTTGGTCTTGGATCATTATCACTCGCACTCAGTCCGGGCACTAAGTTGAACTTATTCAGTGCCGCGATCATTAAGATTAGGGCAATGATAGACAGCTTGATTAATATTCCGAGACCGTAGTTGCTAGTAATGATCTCCATCGGAGTTTGCAAGAGTTGAGTCAGTAATATGCCACCCGTCAATGCAACAATGGCAACAATAAACATGGCGAGTCGACCGAATGATTCCATATATTGTTTCAGCTGTTCAGACGCTAAACAGCCACACATAGACCACAAGGGTAACAATGAACCTATCCAGACACCGATAGCGACGACATGAAGTGCCACTAACCACTTAGCAAACTTACCTAGCTCAGTACTGTGTCCTATTAGGGTAAAAGAATAGGCTAAACAAACCGTAGCAATTAACAGTAAGCTAAAGAGGAAAAAACGATTAGTTCGATTGAGCTTATTCGGGATCAGTGCCGCCAGTAACACTAAGCTAAACCCGGTAATACGCCAAGCAACTGAGCTGCCAAGATCACTCAGCCACAAAAGTTCGCTCATGGTGGGATCAAACAATCCCGCCCAGCCATCTTCAGCAAATGAGCCCACTTGAAGATAGAAATTCACCACCACGGCCCCTCCCCCGATGATTGCCCCTTTACACATATAACGGGTGAGTTCACGGTACTGAGTTAACAATCCCTGTTCTTGCTTATGGGTAAGACGTTTGCTCTCTAGCCCGGTGATCAGCATCATCATAAATAGGCCACCGATCACACTCGCTACCCCCCCATAGATTATCCATTTGGTGATAATTGCGACTAAATCGAACGGGTTGGTTTGTCCAATAAGATCAATCATTGGCGAGACCGTTCTGTTTCAAGTCATCGGTATCTGGGACAGTGGGACGCACCATAAAGCTAAAGGTGCCTTTCATTTTATGGACATCCTCTCCCATTATCATCCAGTTAACCGAATAGTTTGAGGACATCAACTCAGGCAGCGCTATAGCAAATTGCGTTGAACTCACAGAACGAGGTTTGAAGCCGATATTGATCTTCTTACCCTTGACATCATGCAGAGTCAGTTTGACGAGTCGGACCGAACTGTTAAATGAAAGTTCTAGAACTTTTGGCGAACCTTGTAACACCCCTTTGTTTGCCGGACTCGATGCTGTTAGTCCGGTATGGGCGATCGCGACAGAGCTGAAGATGAATGTAACGAGAACGAGTAATATTTTGATTATTTTCATTTTTATTTCCTTAGGTGGTATTAGTAGGTCTACATCAGTCGAGTTTAGAACCATGATCTGAAGCCTATGACGAACTGAGTTTCACTCTCATCCTCTCCCTTATCTCTTGCATAATCTGCGGTCTTACCAAACCTCTTGTTCCAACTTATGCCTATATAGGGGGCAAATTCCCTGACTAGCTCGTAACGTAATCTCAACCCTGCACCTAAATCTGACAACCCAGCCCCAACGCCGATCTGCGGATCATTTTGACCATAGAAATTTATTTCAACCTCTGGGGTTAAGATCAGTTTTTGGGTGATAAGCAGTTCATATTCACTGCTGAAACGAAAGGCTGTGCGACCCGCTTCGCTAATAAATAAGGCCGTATCGATTTCAAAAAAATAGGGCGCTAATCCCTGAACACCGAGTACAGCCCAATTTCGGGAGGGAGAGGATTCGATATCCCGCCTAATTCCCAGCTGTAGATCCCAGTAGGCCGCGATAGCACGACTATAGAGCGCCTGTATCTCGGCATCTTGGGTTTCGCTATCTGAATATTCCCCCTCAGTCTTAATCCAGAGTTTATGCAGATCATAGCCAAGCCAAGCTTGAGCACTCCAACTCGCGGTGTTACTGAGATCGCTTTCAACCTCATCTAACATCACCTTAGTTAAAAGAGGATCGTCGACCTCGGCAGCTAAGACTTGATCTATGCTGCTGAAATTGACCAGCATAAAGAGAACAAAAGCGGTTGTGAGGTAATGCTTTAACAGTATAATTTTCATATTTAACACCTTATGTAACAATGATTTTTCTGAACATACCTGCCATATGAAACAGCAAATGGCAGTGATAGGCCCAGCCTCCCATCGCGTCGGCTGTAACGAGGTAACTGATGGTCGATCCCGGTTGTACTATCACAGTATGTTTACGTGGGATAAAATCTGGATCCCCCGTCTCTAATTCACTCCACATACCATGTAGATGCATGGGATGAGTCATCATGGTGTCATTGACTAAGACTATTCGAACCCGTTCACCAAACTTAAGCTCCAGTGGGGCTGCATCGGCAAACTTGATGCCGTTTATCGACCACATGTAGCGGCTCATGTTTCCGGTGAGGTGTAGTTGGATCTCTCTGGTCGGTTCACGTTTATCTTGGGTTGGTGTGAGTCCTTTGATATCGGCGTAGGTGAGCACTTTACGTTGATACAGGCTCATATGTTCTCTCAGGCCTATGCCTGGATCGCGCAGACCATTCTTTGGGCTTTGGGCACGCATATCCACGTGAGGCCCAAATTCACTGGACTGATGCAAGATCTCACTGGTGCTGCCGAGTCCCGCTAAACCTAAAGCTGTGCTGCCTGAGCTCATTCCATCGCTCATGTCACTGCTCATCTTTGGAGTACTAATATCGGGAGCATCATGCCCCATGGCACTGTGATCTGTTAATTTAGACTTGTTCGAATCCATCTGCATTGTGCCATTATCCATCTCCGCCATGGCCATCCCCATATCTGAGTGGCCTAACACTGGCGCAGGATCCATATCTGGTAGTGTCGGCTCCAGTGCCATATCCGAGGTCAGGCTGCCATAGGTAAAGCCCGTTCGGTCATTACTTTGGGCAAAAATACAGTAAGCATTGTCGACTTGTGGTTCGACGATCACATCGTAGGTTTCCGCTACGCCTATGCGAAATTCATCGACACTGATAGGTTGGATATTCTGACCGTCGCTGGCTACAACCATCATCTTTAATCCTGGGATCCGTACATCGAAGATGGTCATCGCGGCACCGTTTATGAATCTGAGCCTAACGCGTTCGCCCTTACGGAATAACCCCTGCCACCCCTGTTCCGGTGTATTACCATTGAATAGGTAGGTATAGGTATAGCCAGTTACATCGGAAATATCCCTGTCACTCATGCGCCCCTTATTCCACATCGAACGCGCACTCCAGGTATTGGTTAAGCCATTTGTCCCTATCTCATCAAAGAGATCCATCAGGGTTCGTTCGCGAAAATTGTAGTAATCGGATTGTTTTTTGAGTTTGGCATAGATGGTCGAGGGATCTTCATCGGACCAATCTGACAGCATCACCACATATTCCCTGTCATAGAGCACGGGATCTACATCGATCGGATCGATGACTATCGCACCATACATTCCGGTTTGCTCTTGATAACCTGAATGACTGTGATACCAATAGGTGCCACTTTGCTCCACGTTAAATTGATATTCGAATGTTTCTCCGGGTTTAATCCCGGCATAACTAATCTCTGGAACACCGTCCATATTCGGTGGCAAAATGATGCCGTGCCAATGAATTGAACTATCATGGTCTAAATTATTAGTAACCCTGAGTATCACAGTTTCTCCCTCTTTCCAGCGCAGTACCGGTCCTGGGATACTTTGGTTAATGACCGTTGCCCTAGCTGTATTTCCGGTAAAATTGACTGTTTGATAATCGATACTTAGATCAAATACCTTGCCACTCAATATCGTTAGTCCTTTGCTTATAGAATTGGCTAATACACTTCGGCTAAAAGGTAAGTTGCTTAATACCATGGCCGCCGCGGCTCCCATGACGAAGCGACGACGCGAATTATTTGCCTCAATTTGCTCTGGAGATTGTGCCGCAGTTAATTGAGTTGATGTCTGCATCGTTTTCATAAAGTTGCTCCTGCTAATGCCTTGACTTCGGCGTAGACCTGACTCGATCCATCGCTGTTGAGTAATAACACCTTATAGGGTCTAAATTTGTCTCCGTATTCCATTCCCGGACTGCCGACTGGCATAGTGGGAACAGCTAAACCTATTGATCCTGAAGGAGTATTGTCTAAAAATTGATGCAGGTATTTGGCTGGGATATGACCTTCGAATACATAGCCTTCCGAGGATATTGCGGTATGACAGGATCTAAGGTTTATGGCTATGCCACTGGCCTGTTTGATGTTAGCCAGATGCTTGCTGTCGTGTGCCTTGGCATCGAATCCATGCCGGTTTATGTAGTTGATCCATTTATTGCAGCAGCCACATTTGGGATTTTTATAGACGTCCAATGATGGAATGAATGAGGTTATTTCCGCTTTGGTATTACTGGCTAATGTCTTAGGGGAGAAGACATAAACAATTGTACCAGCAACGAATAACGTCAATGTGATTAGAATTGAGGTAAATTTTATTTTAGCGCTAATTATTGAAAGCATAGAGCCTCCTGCACTCGCTCACCTGAAAATGACAACATGTTCAATTATGCTGCACTGGATACAGTGATATTTACCCTTGAGGGTCAATATATTTTCGGGCTCAGAGCTGAGTTTACGTTATTGAGAACAGGGAAAAGGTATCGATTAAACCCTGATTAAAAAGCGTGGATAGCTGGAAAGCACAGACAGAACGAATAAAATGTAGACGTAAGTGTGCCTTGTTTAGGCAAGTATCGGAGGACGATACAGAGAAGATGGGTACTGGTTTAACGTAAGCACTCGATATTGGCTGATGCCGACAAGAGCAAGTGGTGTAGTGATAAGCAGAGGAATGTCCATCGGAAGTGCGACAGAGGAGCAAAACTCCATGTTGCAGTGACAGGTACAAGTCTGATGTTCGTCATTCACCATAATTTGTGAGGGATTGGAATGAACTTGGTTCATGTCCATGGTGTTGACCTTGACCTCTAAATCTCCCTCATACATCGAGGCATTATTCACTTGCATCGAGCTCATTGACATAGCATAAGGCATTATCACGGCCGCGTATGCCTGACCGACAAAAGTCAGCAGCATAAACACCATGATTAACCTTTTACTAAGATTCAAAAAGACTCCAATAACACAAATATAACTTTCGCCAGCATAACGTAGGTATTAAAAAAATCAACACTATCCATGTAAACATTGTTAATCATACGTTTAGTTAGGTAAAGAATTCGGACGAATTGTTCAACCTAACTTCATTTAACGATCAAAAACAACTACAAAAATAACAAGTAGACTTGTTATTATGCCAATTTAATCAACACCCTAATTGAATGACTTTTAATATCCCCTTTGAATACGGAAAGCTTCGCTGCATAGGGTTCAAATTAACCAGCGTAGCCTCATCTCAATAACCATGCCGACTCAACGGCTTCCTTTTTCAAGGCCCAAGTTCGCAAAATACGTCACCAAAAGAGGATTTTCTTCCTGTTCGTGAAATGCGATCTCTCCCATCTCCCATTTTTTATGCCAAAAACTTGCCTTCATACAGCCTCCATTAATACTTCAATTTAGTATCAGCAGTTCAAGTCGACTTTAAATCAAGAGGCCATTACTCTCGAATAAAGGAGAAAAGTATGGATATTGGAAAAGTGGCTAAAATCTCTGGGCTACCCGCCTCAACGTTAAGGTTTTATGAAGAGAAAGGCCTGATTCGTGCCAGCGGTAGAAATGGATTGCGAAGAGTTTATCACTCAAGTGTTATAGAACGGCTCGCATTAATATCTTTAGGGCAAAATGCGGGTTTCTCACTCGAAGAGATAGGCGAGATGTTTACCTCTGAAGGGCCGACAATTAATCGAAGCCAACTGTTAACGAAGGCGGATGAGTTAGATAAAAAGATTGAAGACTTGATCGCCATGCGTGAAGGCCTGCGTCACGCTGCTGCTTGCAAATTTCCCAACCAATTAGACTGTCCCAAATTTCTTCGTATTCTGCGCATTGCGGGTAAAAACCGTTCGAGACAATCAAATATATTAAAGAGGTAACAACATAAAGCGACATGGAAAATCATCAATGCTTCTATCCGCTTTATTAGAGGAATATGAAGCCTTATTAGAATATTTAGGCATAGCTGTGGCTCTCAGAGCGACTATCAAAATGATTCTTTGGGTGATAATGCTATCATTATGATTCTAGAGGGTTTTAATTACACATTAGTTGGTAGTATTTCGAAAAACTCTCGTTTTTTTTGTGACGTCCCCCTCGTTTTCATCCTCAAAAATTGATGTAGTATCGAAGTATACCTCTTTTTGTATACCTGCATTTTAGGTATTTCTACCAACATTAGGCCTGAGCTAAGCGACGTCTTTTTTATTAGCGCCATCGGCGCTTTATGCAGATCAAATAGATAATTGATCACATATGGTAGACGACTGAACTAGCCTAATAAACTTAGGAACGTCATGCAATGTCTTCATCTGAGCAAAAGATCTGTAACAATAACAAACAAGAATGCACCTCTACACAATACCCAGGTTTAGATACCGTCATCCATGGAAATGGCGCGGTAGCCCACGTAATGAATTATGTTTGTGGCGGTGTGATTGGCTACCCCATTACACCATCGACAGAAATATCGGAAATCTATGAAGAGTTCCGCGCCCAAGGTGGTTGTAACCTTTGGGATCAACACCCTTTCTTCTTCGAGCCAGAAGGTGAGCACTCTGCACAAAGTGGTGCATTGGCCGCAGCCTTGACAGGGGGTAAGTACATCTCTAACGCTTCATCAAGCCAAGGTATTCTCTACGCATTAGAGTCCCACTATGTCACTGTTGGTAAGAAAACCGCAGGATTTGTGCTACATGTTGCAGCCCGCTCGGTTTCTCGCCACTCGCTAAACGTGATGGCAGGTCATGATGATGTTTACGCTCTACTTTCAGCAGGCTACACCACACTATTTGCCAGTAACGCCCAAGAAGCGGCTGATATGGCGGCTATCTCCTATAAAGTGAGCGCACAATCGCTTATCCCTGTGGCGAATGTTATGGATGGCTTTGCCACCAGCCACATTCAAAGCAAGGTACAACTTCCTGAGCCTGAGCTACTTAAGCACTTTCTTGGCAATCCAAGCGATCGCATTCCAGCCCCCACAGAAGCCCAACGCCTACTTTATGGTGCCAAGGGACGAGTATGGCAGCTAGGCCTCTTTATCGAGCAGAACCAAGATGAGTTCTGGCCAGAGAAGCTCACAGAACTGCAAGCGTACCTTGAACAGCACAGTGAGCAAGTCGAGATTGACAGCAGCGGCGAGCTAATTGGAGCAACAAAAGAGTGGGTTCCAACTGAGCTGAAAAACAAGTGGCGCCGCGCCTGGTTGAATGCCTATGAGAAAGACACTCGCCAACGCGTGCCGGCACTGGTTGATACCCACAACCCAGGATTAACCGGTGGCGTGCAAAACCAGCCTGATTATCAAGCGGGCATTGTCGACCATCACACTCACTTTTTAAGCGATGTACCCCAGTTTATCGAACAAGCTATGACTGAATACGCCGCGCTTTCAGGCCGTCACTATGAGCCAGTTATGGGCTTTATGTGTGAAGATGCCGAGCACGTCGTCATCGGGCTAGGCTCAGTCACCGATGACGCCGAAGCCGTTGCTAGTTACCTGCGCGGCCAAGGTAAAAAAGTCGGTGTACTCTCTATTAAGCAGCTCTATCCATTCCCTGAAGCAAAACTCATTGAAAAGCTTGTGGGCAAAAAATCGGTTACTGTGCTTGAGCGCTGTGATGAAACAAGATTGACTGCCAGCGTGTCACGCTCACTCATGAAAGCCGCTGAAAACGCCGACCAAGTACGTCACCCTGGTATTATGCCGCTGAAAAAGTTACCTCAACTAAGCACTGGTATCTTCGGCCTAGGTGGCCACGATCTGCAGCCATCTCACCTTATTGCTGTATTTGATAACATGTACGCCAAGGCGCCCAAGCCGTTTTTCTATGTGGGTACCACCTTCTTCGATAAAGAGGCTACAGGTGAATTAGAGCGGGTACAAAACCGCCTTCGTCAAGCTTATCCAGGCACAGAGCTGATGGCATTAGAGGTGGGTGAAAATCCAAATCTTCTTCCCGACAGCGCCATACGTATCCGTTTCCACTCTGTCGGTGGTTACGGCACTATTGCCACGGGTAAACTGCTTACCGATATTCTCTCTGGCGCACTGGGCTTACACTCTAAGTCGATGCCTAAATATGGTTCAGAAAAAAGTGGCGCCCCGACTAACTTTTTTATCACTTTATCACCGGATCCAATCAAGCTAACCAACGCCGAGCTACAGCAGGTTGAAGTGGTATTGTCACCGGATCATAAGGTGTTTATGCATACCAATCCGCTATCTGGTCTGCAAAAAAATGGTACCTTTATTCTACAAACCCAGCACAGCCCTGAGCAGGTATGGCAGGAGATCCCTGCCAGTGCCCGTCTGTATATTCGTGACAACAACATCCACTTCTACATTGTCGATGCGTTTGAGGTAGCACGTAAGCACGCGCCGACACCGGATCTCGAGATCCGCATGATGGGGATCGCCTTTATTGGCGCGTTATCGGGTCATGCGGATCAGGTCACTGGCGACACTGACCCTAAGCAGATGCTTGAGCGTATCGAGAAACAGATCAACAAGAAATTTGGCGCTAAAGGAGAGAAGATTGTTGCCGGTAACATGGCGGTGATCAATGATGGTATCGAAGCGACTCAAGCGGTTAACTATGCTGATTTTAGTGATGATATCCCAGCGGCACCTGCAAGTTCATGTAGCAAAAAACAGTCTCAAAGTCAGGCAAGCTGTGGTCTGTTCGATCAAAGCTATTTCAATAATATCGCGGGTCAAAAATATATCGACGGCACTATCGGTGATGCACCAGTGATCCCAGGATCTGGTATGTTTATCCCGCCTTCGAGCGCGATCACCAAAGATAAAGGACTGTTTCGCCTCAACGTGCCTAAGTTTAATCCGGACGCCTGTACTGGTTGTATGGAATGTACTATCGCCTGCCCCGATGGCGCGATCCCCAACGGAATTTACGAGTTACACGATCTACTCAGCTATGCCCTCAACAAGCTTGAGATCCCACCTGTTCAGCTAGAGCAGACTAAATCTCAGTTACAGCCCATTTGCGATGGTATTCGTCATAGCTATCGTAACCTTGCTAAAGGTGAGACACCCTCGCTGCCGCAAATCGTGGCACGGGTGGTCGATAAAATGGCCTTTACCGGTCCAGCAATGAAGCATATCGCCAGTATGTGCGTGGTACTTGAAACCATCCCTATGAGCTTTACTAAGCCATTTTTCGACGCGATGGAAAATGATATTTCAGGTTCAGGCGGGTTATTTAGTCTGGCGGTAGATCCAAGCAAGTGTACAGGCTGTATGGAATGTGTCGATGTTTGTGGTCCTAAGGCCCTTGAAAAATCGCGCCAAACCACTGAACTTAGCAATGAGATCCAACAACATTTCGATACCTTGGCCGAGCTACCCAATACGCCTATTCGGTTCCTTGAACAAGCCACCAAAAATCCAGGTGAAGCTAAGCGCCTACTACTGGATCGCAACAACTACTACGCCATGAGCTCAGGCCATGGTGCCTGTCGTGGTTGTGGTGAGGTCACTGCACTTAGACTCGTGACTTCGATTAACCGTGCCCTACAGCAACAGCGCTACAAGGCACATATAACTCAACTAGAGGAATTAATCGAGCAGCTAGAAACTAAGCAGGTTTGCCTTCTTGACGAAAACCTTTCAGATAGCAGCGATCCACAGCGCTTAGCCCGTATCAAACAAACCATTGCTCTGCTAGATAAGCGATTATATCTATTTGAGCAAGGTCCAACGGGCAAGGGGCCATCGGATGCATTGATCGCTAACGCCACAGGTTGTAGTAGTGTTTATGCGTCGACCTTCCCATCGAATCCATATCAAGATCCTTGGATAAACAGCCTATTCCAAGATACGCCAGCTATCGCAAAAGGCTTGTTCGAAGGGGAAGTGGTCAACCAACTGGCACAAATTAAAGCGGTTCGAAGTGCCAAGCTAGATATTAATGACCAATACGATCCACAGGTGCACGATAAGCAGCTTCGCTACCTTGAGTGGACAGGTCTTAGTGACAGCGAGCTTGCGCTACTGCCCACAGTATTTAGCATCGGGGGCGATGGTGCCACCTACGATATCGGTTTTGGTGCCTTATCCCGCCTACTGACTACATCGACGCCAGTTAAAGTACTGGTACTTAACACGGGCAGTTACTCTAATACTGGGGGTCAGGCTTCAACCTCAAGCTTCACCGGACAGGACTCAGACTTGAGCCGTGTTGGTCAGGCGCACAGTGGTAAGCAGGAGGTGCGTAAAGAGCTAGGTATTATTGCGAGTTTCCACCCTAAGGTGATGGTGATTCAAACCTCTACTGCACTACAAGGCCACTTTATGTCGAGCCTGATAGAGTATATTAACTATCAAGATGCCCCTGCACTGCTTGATGTTTACACCCCATGTATGGGTGAGCATGGTATCGCCGATGATGCCAGCACTCGTCACTCTCGCTTAGCCGTTGAGAGCCGTATGAACCCTGTGTTTATCCACGATCCACGCAAGGGTGAAACCTTAGCCGAGCGCTTCTCGCTGGACGGAAACCCTGAAGGCGATCAAGACTGGGCAACCCAGACCATCACTTATGTCGATAACGACGGTATGACCCAACTTAAGCAAATGCCATTTACCCCCGCCGACTTTGCCCTATTTGAGGGACGTTTCAAGAAGCAGTTTAAGGCCGTCAGTGCCAATGATGATGTCATCGAAGTGGCTGAGTACCTCAAGCTAAGCAAAACTGAACGCGCGGGTAAAACCCCGGTGATCTGGACAACAGATAAGCAGCAACACCTTATCCAGCTGGGTATCGTCGATTCTCTTGTCGCCCTTTGTGAAGAGCGCCTGCGTAACTGGAGGATGCTGCAATACCTAAGTGGTCAGCATATGAAGCAAGTTGAGCTTAGCTACCAACAGCAACTTAAGCAGTGGCGTCAGCGCTACGAGCAAGCGATGGAAGACAAAGAGCTCACTATCGACAACATGGCCAATGGCCTCGCTGAACTTGCGATGGCGGCAGGATCTTTTGCCTCTAACAATCTTGATCCTAAGAGTCGTATTGCGGTGACTCAGATAGATAACAGCACAAGTACAGCACAAGCTGCAGCTGGCAATCTGCCTATTGTGGTGATCAACGAAGATGAAAAAGCTGACTGTAACGATTGCAAGTCTTGCTACCAACAGGTGGGCGAACTGTTCCAAAAAACCACCATTATTCATAACGGTGAAGCTAAAGTAGTTGCTCAGGTGATCCCTGGTGCTGTCGACAGTGTCACGCTAACGGATGATCTAGTTCGCCGAGCGGCCCGAATAGTCGATGAATGCGACGCTGAGATCATCCACTTTAACGCACCAGCTAAGGTAGGAGCATAGTTATGACGGTTTCTTTATCTCAGCCCCAGCGCGACTTGCTGATGCTACGAATGGAGCAAGATCCCAAGCACTTCCAGCAGATGGTGATTGACGACAGCATGCAAGTCATTCGTCAAACCCTGAAAAATGGCAAACTTAACGCTGAATTTACCAGCAAGCTATGGGAGTTACTGCTAGAAGACAACGATCTTAGTGTCGCACTGCAGCGCTACTTGTGGCGCATTCCACTCAAACAGAAACGCGCCTTTGTTCTTGGGTTAGATCAGCACTTAAGTGATCGCTACCCCATGTTCAAAGGGCTATCAGAGGGCTGGCCGGGTAAAAACAATATTCCGCCCTATGTTCGCCCAGCCGAGGAGCGTCGCCGCGATTTCGACTTAGTCACCCAAGGTTACCTTGGCTATATGGGGCTAGGTTATAGCTTGCGGGAAGTCGAAATGTTTGTCTGGCTGGAGGTGATCCGCGACAAACAGTGTGAAGACCGACCCTGTGAAATTGGTGTGCCCGTCTGTAACGACAAAGGTGAAACGCAGGCCGAAAATGATGGTGGTTGCCCGGTTAAGATCCATATCCCTGAGGTATTAAACCTCATGGCCGAAGGCAAGCTCAGAGCCGCATTTGATCTGATCCGCGAAGCCAACCCACTGCCAAATATGACGGGGCGAGTCTGTCCCCAAGAGCTGCAGTGTCAAGGGGTATGTACCCATAATGAGTGTCCGATTGAAATTGGTCAACTCGAGTGGTTCCTGCCTCAACGTGAGCGTGAACTAGGCACTGATCTCCCTAAAGAGTGTGTCGTTAATCCCTGGGTTGCGGCAAATAAGCCACCCATCGCCATCATAGGTTCAGGCCCATCGGGACTGATCAACGCCTACCTGCTGGCCAATGAAGGGTATCCGGTCACGGTATTTGAAGCCTTCCACGCCTTAGGTGGGGTGCTGCGCTACGGTATTCCTGAGTTCCGTCTGCCCAACCAGCTGATCGATGATGTTGTCGCCAAAATTAAAGCCCTTGGCGGCCGCTTTGTGACTAACTATATCGCGGGTAAAACTGCAACCTTTGCCGATCTAAAACGTGCTGGTTTTACCCGGGTGTTTGTCGGTACGGGAGCTGGCCTACCGCGTTTTATGAATGTGCCCGGTGAGCACCTCAATAACATCATGTCGGCTAACGAGTTCTTAACTCGCGTCAACTTAATGCAGGCCCACAAAGAGGATTACGAGACGCCGCTGCCTGATGTGTACGGTAAAGAGGTGGTGGTTATTGGGGGTGGTAATACCGCCATGGATGCTGCACGTACTGCGTGTCGTCTAGGCGCAAACGTCACCATCGTCTATCGTCGCACCAAAGATGAGATGCCAGCCCGGGTCGAGGAGCTTCATCACGCACTTGAGGAGGGCATAATAGTTAAAGAGCTCTGCTCACCGAGTGAATTCCATGGCGATAGCCACCATGTACTTGCCAGTGCAACGCTCGACTTGATGTCATTGGGTGAGCCCGACGCTTCGGGCCGTCGTCGCCCACAGCGTACTGGTGAAACTGAGAGAATGAAGATCGACCTTGCCATTATGGCACTAGGTAACGATTCAAACCCTATCGTTAAAGATGCCGAGCCACGGCTTGAAACCTCTAAGTGGGGCACGTTAGTGGTCAAGAAGGGCTCGCAAGAGACCTCACTTAAGGGGATTTACAGCGGCGGTGATGCGACTCGTGGTGGTTCGACAGCAATTAAAGCCGCCGGAGATGGACAAGCCGCTGCGAAAGAGATCATCAACAGCTTGGATTTCAATCCTAAAGAGATCCAAACTATGGTTGCTGCGGCCAAAGCCTATACCGATATTGGTCAAATGCCCTCTAAGATAGTCGGTCGTCGTCAGCTAACCGAGGAGATTGTTGAGTTCACTATCAATGCGCCCTTTATTGCGCGCTCAGCCAAAGCGGGACAGTTTGTGCGGGTACTCGCCACCGAGAAAGGCGAGCTTATCCCGCTGACTCTTGCCGATTGGGACGCGGAAAAAGGCACCATCGACCTCGTTATTCAAGGTCTAGGTAGCAGCTCAAATCTTATCAATCAGATGCAAGAAGGCGACTGCTTTACCGCTATCGCTGGCCCACTGGGTCAACCTAGTCATGTACAGCCACATGATGGAAAGCGAGTCGTATTTGCCGCAGGTGGCGTAGGTCTACCCGCAGTACACCCCATCATGCGCGCTCACTTAGAAATAGGTAACAAGGTCACCTTGATCTCCGGTTTTAGAGGCAGCGAGCAACGCTTCTGGACTGATGAGGGCGATAAGGTCGAGGTATTGCGTGATAAATACCCAGATCAGTTAGCGGTGATCTACGCTAGTAACGATGGCAGCTTTGGTATCAAAGGCTTCGTGACGACTCCCCTTGAAACTATGTTGGAGCAACATAAGCAGCTGAGTGAAGGTGACAATGAGTCGATTTCTGGGCTAATCCCAGAGCTAATTGCAGAGGTCATCACCATCGGTCCACCTATGATGATGCGCGCAGTCAGCGATCAGACTTTGGGCTACAAGGTTCCCTGTGTCGCGAGCTTAAACGCCATCATGGTTGATGCTACCGGTATGTGCGGCGCTTGTATGGTGCCAGTGATGGAAAATGGCAAGTTGGTGCGAAAGCACGCCTGTATCGATGGCCCTGAAATTGATAGTCACACCATCGACTGGGATAAGTTGCTCCCTCGGTTTAATCAATTTAAAACCCAAGAGCGGCGCAGCCAGATAAAACATAAATTTATCGAAGAGTAGTAGGAATTAATCAGTCTAGTTTACACAACGGCTCTCTTTAATAGAGGGCCGTTTAATTGAGACCTGTAGCAGTAATTAACTAAACATTCCCATGACTAGGATTTCAGCCCCTATAGTTGTTATCAAATAAATAGCAGAAAGACTTGCTGCTCGTCGCTTGCTCCAATCAAATGCGTTCTTTGACATAAAAAAGACAATCACGATTCCAGCAATCAAAGCTATCAATAAAAACAGTTCATTTAAACTAAAAATAGCTATCGCCATATTGGCTAAAAAAATAACGATCGCAGGGACTAGAACCAACATAAACACTAAGCCAAAATCAACAACATCTCGATCTTTATGCATGAGTTTGATAGCACTGAACATAACTGTCGTTGTAATTAATAACGAAATCAAATCTTTCTCCTAAGATAAATAATTAGTTTATTTTTCACTCACAACCACGTCAAAAAGATCAAAGTAGAGATGATGCTATCAACTCAAATTGCAGTTGCTGTTTATATCCAAATATCGGTTTCTGCTGTGAGAACTCCCCCCGCATCCCCCGTATTAATAACCCCTTTGGGCTCAATAAGAAGAACCTGACATATGCCCTTTGCAAAAGGCTTGTGTTCAACACCTTTGGGGATGACAAACATTTCACCATCGGTGAGAGTCACGATCCCATCCCTAAATTCAATGTCTAATGTGCCATCTATGACCATGAAAACCTCATCCGTATCTTGATGAGAATGCCATACAAACTCCCCCTCTCCCTTCGCCAATTTAAATTGATAGTCATTCATCTCTGCTATTACTCGGGGAGACCAGAGATCCTCAAATTTAGAGAACTTATCTTTCAAATTTATTGCACTATATTTCATGATTATCTCGGTTGCTGCAGCTTGCTCATAAAACTATCACTACTAACAAACAGCTGCAAATTGATTGTTTTTTATTCTCAACAAGAAAGTTCAGAGTGACTATAAAAAGAAAAATATTGAACCATCCATTATTAATCAATAACATATAGAGTCTTTAGCAAGCATTCAACGATCTATAAAGTATCGACTATTTATCTGAAATCCAAACATAAAAAGTGCCAAACGGATGTCTGATTATAGAGTCGGTAGGTGACTTGTAGAGTTATTATGCGCTATCTAACCACCGGCGGCAGTTTGCTGCTCCTTGCCTTCGTTTACGCTCAGAGTGTGCACAATAAGCATCAAGCTCTTGAAGCGTTCCTACAGCGCCTTTAAATAGCTTGGTAAATTCACTGGTGATTTTCAACCAGTTTTCTTGGGGGAGGTTAAGCCTATCTAGCAACTGTAGTGAACTTTGAGTAATAGCCCCACGTTTATCACTTCTGATTATTCGCCCTGTATCATCAACAAGTTGCAGATAGTCCTTAGCATTAAACATCAACCCGTTGACCATATCTTTCCGCTCGTCCCCTACAAACGGTAACAATGACGTTGGTTGCTCACCTTTCATAGCTGCCTTAATGCGTCTTTGAATGCTGGTGAAATCGGAAGTGTCTGGCGTCTTGGCTATTTTTGCGCGTATCGGGTTTAAATCGACATATGCCATGCAAGCAAGAACCGCGGTTTCATCAAGTAGCGCTTGGGACTTAAACCTCCCCTCCCAAAATCGGCCTTTACACTTATCTTCAGCATTAGCTTTACGGGCAATAGGTTCATTCAATGCTCGCATGAACCACGAGATATCCATCAACCTTATACGATACTCTTTAACCCGTTTATTGATGATGGTTTGTTGATAGGATTCAAGTGTTTCACCTTTAATGAAGTCATGATTAAGGCTATCGCCTTTGAACAACTTTTGCCATTGAGACACCACTTCTATATCTGACCAGCTTCGAACCAAATCAGCATCAACTCGCAATACCAGATGTATATGATTACTCATCACTACATAGGCACAAATATCGATAGCGAACACAGAAGCTAACTCTAACAGTCGATTTTCAACCCAGCCTCGTCTATGCTCATATGACTGACCAGTATAACGATCAACTCCGCATAAAAAAGCCTTTCTAACACAACGAGATACACAGTGATAATAGAGTGTATCCTCCAAACTAACTAATGCTTTCCTTGGGGTTGGCATAACAAATCCTCCTCTACAACGCTTACTTAATCTTAGTCAAGGGATCTGCTTCTAACAATTTTGGGTGTCTTGGTTATTTTTCCAATGCTGGTTACCGTAATATTGTGTTGGATTTACCCGGCTTTGGTCGCTCAGATAAACCCGCTGACGTACAATACAATTTGGATTTTTTCGTCAGCGCACTCAATGGATTTCTGCAAGCATTAGACATTAAATCTTGTACTCTACTGGGTAACTCTCTTGGTGGTGCCATTGCGCTTGGGCAGGCATTAAAGCACCCAAGCACTGTCGAACGTCTTATTTTGATGGCACCCGGTGGAGTGGAAGAGAGAGAAACCTACTTTGCAATGGAAGGGATACGCAAAATGGTCGAGGTATACAGCCAAGGCCCAATGGGAGTGGAGCAGATGCGCACCGTCATGAGCCTGCAACTTTATGATGCCAGTCAACTTGATGACGCTATTTTAGCCGAGTGCGCTGCCGTGGCGGTGACCCAACCTGCCAATCTATTTTCCACCATGATGGTGCCTAATATGACGCAACAATTATCAGAATTAAGCTGCCCTGTTCTGGGGTTCTGGGGCACGGATGATGTGTTCAACCCACCAGCCGGAACCTTCAAGTTTCTCGACAATGTGCCACAAGCCAGATTCTTAATGCTCAACCGTTGCGGTCACTGGGTGCAGGTGGAACATCAGTCCTTATTTAATCGCACCTGCCTCGACTTTTTGGCCAATGGTTGAGCGGAACGTCTACCAAGATCCAGCTTGAAAGGTCATTGATACGAAAAGATGTAACGCTTATTAAGGAAAACACCCATGGCGAAATTTGAACAACTACAAAAGCCAGGCCAAATTGGCAGTATGACGCTTAAAAATCGAATGATTATGGCCCCAATGGGCTCAAACTTTGCCGAAGCGGATGGTCATTGTGGTGAGCGGATTCAAGCTTTTTACGAGGCAAGGGCCAAGGGTGGTGCGGCCATGCTGACCATGGGGGTCGGCGCTATCGCCTACCCAGCCGGAACCGCAGAGCCTTTTCAAGTTGGGATCTCCAGAGATGATTTTATTCCAGGGCTCAAGCAATTGACTGATCGAGTGCACAAGCACGGCGCAAAAATCGCGATACAACTGCAACATGCAGGTAAAACCGCAGTAAGAGATCTCGCCGAAGGCCGCGACCTATGGGTTCCCTCCATGCCACCGCCAATGAAAACCGACATGATGCAATCGCTGACTCAAGCTGAACTGGCTTCCTTTATTCGCCCCCAAGCGGGAGGCAAGATTTCCATTAGAGTGATGGATAAAGCTGATATTGCTCAAATGGTCGAATGGTTTGCCGCAGCCGCATTACGGGCTAAAACAGCAGGCTTTGATGGCATAGAGTTACACGCCGCGCACACTTATATTATTGCGGGTTTCCTCTCTCCCTATTACAACCAACGTAAAGATGAATACGGCGGGAGCCTTGAAAACCGAGCCAGATTACTACTTGAAGTCATCGACGCGGTGCACCTTAGGGTTGGTGCCGATTTCCCCCTTTGGCTTAGGCTTGATGCTGCTGAGCTTAGAACCCCAGGGGGCATTACCATTGATGACTGTATCGCCGTTGCCCAATTAGTTGAACAAGCCGGACTCGATGCGGTCAGCATCTCGGCCTATGCCAACACCAACACTGGTGATGCCTTTACTGAAGCGCCCTTGGTGCAGAAACCCGCAGGATTTTTAGACTGGGCAGCCGCGGTGAGTGAGAGTGTGACGATTCCAGTGATTGCCGTGGGGCGTTTAGAGCCTGAACTGGCCAATCGAGCCATAAGTGAACACAAATGCGCTTTTGTCGCCATGGGACGCAAACTATTGGCCGATGCTGAGCTGCCGAATAAAATTCTTGAAAATCGCCCAGCGGATATCCGCCCCTGTATCTACTGCTATGCCTGCGTTAGCCAGATTTTTATTAATCAAAGGGTGAAATGTGCGGTGAACCCCTTTACCGGCAAAGAAGCAGAACTGAACGTTATCATGACCGATAAACCTAAACACATCGTCGTCATCGGTGGTGGCCCAGGTGGCATGGAAGCGGCTAAAATCGCCAGTGACCGCGGCCATAAAGTGACCCTAATCGAGCGCTCAGGACGACTAGGTGGCATACTATTTTTTGCCGCTATGGCTTACCCAGAAAATGGCAAACTATTGAGTTATTTAAAACATAAACTAACGCAATCTAAGGTGGATATTCGACTCAATACCGAGGCGACTATTCCCTTGTTACAACAACTGACCCCCAATGAAGTGATTGTTGCCACCGGCGCTCAACGTAACTTACCTGATATCAATGGCGCTAAACTGCCCCATGTCTGGTCTGGCGATGAACTACGTCAATTGATGACAGGTGAAGCTAACCCTAAAACCTTAAAAAAGTTGGGTGGCACTTCAGCGTTACTACTTAAACTTGGCGCTATGACAGGCATTACCAGTAGCATTCAAGCCAGTCGAAAACTGTCAAACTTATGGATGCCGCTGGGCAAGAAGATCAGCATTATAGGGGGTGGCTTGGTCGGGCTGGAATTGGCTGAGTTTTTAGCTGCCAGAGGCCGACAAGTCACCGTACTTGAACCTGGACGAGACTTTGGTGCCGAGCTGTCTATCGTTCGCCGCTGGCGCGTATTGCACGAATTAAAACAGCTTGGGGTTAACTTAATTAATCAGCTACAACTTGATGCTATTCATCCCCGTCATATTGATTACACAGATAAAGAGGGAATAAAACAGACGCTCACCCTTGATACCGTGATCATGGCATTAGGCACAGAGCCAGACAATCGTTTAGTCCTAGAGATTGCCGCCGCAGGCTTTAAGGTGACCAATATCGGCGACAGTGATGAGATTGGTTATATTGAAGGTGCACTTAAATCAGCCACTCTAACTGCAGTATCGATTTAAATGCCTCACCAATGCGTCTTGAACTGAAAAGTTCTAAACCATTCTGAACTGATCACTCATGTAGTAGAGTTTGTATACATTGACTGAGCCCCTCTTAGCGGGAGCTCAGTCAATGTTCTCAAGCGATAGACTCAGCTACCAATTCACCTCAACCACCATACAATCCACTAACCAGACCTTTCCAGTCAACACAAAATGTTGTATTAATTAGAATCAAACACACAAAGGGGGCACAAAAACAACTTGTCGTAACAGATTATTCACCGTCATTACTACAATCAGTCAAGTTGATGCAGACGTTAGATTTCAAGTAGACATCCATCAAAAGGGGTTAATATGAACAATGGACCAGAAAATAATAATCACCATTTCAGGTTTCACATGCCATTTGCTCGTCTGTTCTCAGTATTTGGCGATGACTGGTTTTCGTTAAAGGCCGAGGCATTTGCACGATTTTTTGGTACACCTGTTTTTCTTATCACTCAAACTATCGTGGTTGCTACATGGATAACCCTCAATTTAACGGGTGTCGTAACCTTTGATTTGTATCCTTTTATATTATTAAATCTGGCTTTTAGTCTTCAGGCTGCTTATGCGGCACCATTAATTCTTCTGGCTCAAACTCGTCAAGCTGACAGAGATAAAGTGCATGCCGAAGCCGATGCTCAACATAGAGAGTCCCTTGCATCGGCGAGTGAGGAAAGAGAACTGTTTGCTAGAAAACAATCTGAACAATTACTGATCCTAATGGAACGAAATAACAAGCTCACAGAGATCACCATAGGGTTAAGTGAGCGAATTGAGTCGCTAACAAAGGAGATACACGGCAAGTTTATTAGTGACAAAAAGGGCGACTGAGCGTAAAGCCATTAATTAAAGTCATGGCCAGTAATTTCCCGCCGCCACACAAGTTCATTAGCACCAATCAAACAAATAGTGTCCAAGCAACACCTTCAAACATCTCCTTCTGTGAGATACTTTGTGTGCGAGCTATTTATATGTGACGTGTTGAGCTGACTGATAAGGCAAGTGAGCATGATCCAATAGCAATCTCGACCATCTGCCATATAGTCCCAAACATTAGGCTGAGAATAGAGATACATCCAAGGAATAAATATGAACGATGAACCAGAAAAAAATAATCATCATTTAAGATTTTACATGCCATTTTCTCGAGTGTTCTCAGTATTTGGCGATGACTGGTTTTCGTTAAAAGCTGAGGCATTTGCACGATTCTTTGGCACACCTACTTTTCTAATAATCCAAACGATAGTGGTAGGTGGATGGGTAGCCCTGAATTTAACGGGGATCTTAACATTCGACTTATATCCTTTTATATTATTAAATTTAGCATTCAGTCTTCAAGCAGCCTATGCGGCACCATTAATTCTTCTGGCTCAGACGCGTCAAGCAGATAGAGATAAAGCTCATGCAGAAGCTGATGCGCTTCATAGAGAGTCCCTTGCACTAGCATGTGAACAACGAGAACTGTTTGCCAGGAAACAGTCAGAACAGCTGCTGGATCTCATGGAGCGAAATACCAAGCTCACGGAAATTACGATTGGCCTAAGTGAAACCATCGAGTCACTCACAAAGGAGATACACGGCAAGTTTGTCAATGATAAAATAGCGGATTAGGGAATGCTTAAGTATGATATTACTTAAGCAGACTGAGATGTTGTTGCCCCAGCGCTTAACCATCGTTTAGACTCACCTCGAAGGCTGACATGGTCTTACATGCGCCCTTAATCTAAAGGTGATAATATGAAATTGAAAAATATACTATTTATCTCTCTGGCTTTATCCGTTATTCCTGCCGCACAAGCTGAAGCATCAAAAGGAATAGATGTTAAAGATATGACCTGTGCCCAGTTTTTAGATGTTGATTATGCAACTGTCCCTGTCGTGGTTGGCTTCCTATATCATTACAACTTCTGGACTGGTGACACGAGTGTCATAGAGGTTGACGATCTAGATGACGTCGAAGTGGATGACGTGATTGATTATTGTCAAAAAAATCCAACAGCAAAGGCAAGTTCTGCTGTTAAAAAAGCTAAATAGCTTAAACAAGCCTGAATGAAATTAAAACATGATTGTTCATTCAGGCTCTTTATTTAGTTTATAAGTACCTCACTAGATACTTAAATAAAAAGTATAAGCAGGCTTCGTTTGAAGGCTGCACACTATATGGTAGACCAGATAGTAGGTAGACTGGTGCTTACAACATGGCACATGAGGCATTTCATTGACCTTCTGGTGGTTGCCACAACTCAACCTTATTTCCTTCAGGATCTATAACCCAGGCAAACTTGCCAAACTCAGAGTCCTCATTCTTGTCGAGAACATTGCAGCCCTCGGTTTTAAGTACCGCAACTAAAACATCTAGGTCTTCAACGCGATAGTTAACCATAAATGGTGCATTGTTTGGTCCAAACTGCTCGCCGCTATCCGAACCAATACACCAAACCGTCGTTCCACCAGTAGGGTTACCATCCGAGTCAGCCCAATTGAATGCAGTGCCGCCCCAATCCTGAACATCTATACCAAGGTGGCGCTTGTACCAAGCCTGCAAAACCGCAGCATCCTTTGCCTTAAAGAAGATACCGCCAATACCCGTTACTCGCTTCATATAAACCTCCTGTATGTACATATGGAATGTCGCCAGCTCGATACCCTGACATTCAGTAAACTTATTTCTACGAGCAATTCAGCAAAGCTATTGATTAATGATTACCCTAACAAAATAGTGCTGAAATAACGAACTGCCACACTGAGCTCACGGAGAAGACTTGAAAGTAAAAAAGCTTTTGGCAATAGTTTCCTCCGTGTCCTTCGTGATCTCCGTGGTGAATAGCTTTAATTTATAAGCTATAAATACGGGGGTACAATGACTTAATTGCTGGGGCCATAGTTATTTAGCTAGTCATTTATTAGGATTTGAACTTAACCAATGTTGAATGTGGTGATTATCATTATTACCAATTATACCTATTGAAGGGTGACTTCGATTACCCACTACATGTAGGCTCTCAAGCCAATAAATTGGTTTGAGAGTACGTTACGATGTTTGATTGAGTTAGCTTGTTATTGTCTGTGCTTATCAGCAGCTTTGACAGCTAAACCTAGCAGATACAATATAAATTGAGATAGACAAGCAATGAGTAAGAGCACGCTTAGTTTATGCATAATCCTTGAGTCACTATCATTCATTTTAAAACCCGTTTTTATGTCCCTAAAACTCTCCTCTATCTGCATTCTCGTCGCATACATTTTAATAACTCGTATAGCAGTATCGCTGTTGATATACAGCGATGTTGCCAGTAACCAAGGCTCTTTTTCTCGTTCAGCACTTGCACGAGACTGCTTGCTCTGCCTGGCTTTATCACCTGTTGTTGTTTTATCTTTTCGCCCTTTAGGATTGCGCTTGAAAATAACTAAACGAGATTTGAAAGATACCTGTTCACCCAAAAGATATATGCCTAGATGTTTGGCTCTGGACTTTGCTTGAACATATAGTTTTTTAACTGGATACCAATCATCCTCTGAGCACTTTTTACAGTGAGTTCTATTTCTAAAACGCCCCACATAATCCCAGTTAAGTGACAAGATTTGCTTAAACCAAGGAATACGAAAACCTGCATCAGTTACGATGATAGCTCTGCAGTCATTAGGCAACATAGCCTTAAGTTTTGTCAAAAATAGTGGATGGGTTTTAAGTTTCTCTTTTTTATTTAGCCGATGTATTTCTTCATAGAGTGTAAGTGAGCATCCTTGAGAAGCGAGAGATGCTCGAATGAGAAAGTGCTGCTTCCTATCATCAAGATCTGACCAGTCAATATGAATAATTGGTTGCTTCATTTTACCGACTAATAAATGGACCATTCGAGTATACACAAACTCCATCTCACGATGGAGATTAGCATTATTACAAAGCCGATCTACACGTTTAATCTTATATTTTTCCTTAGCTTTATTTGTAATGTTACGGTCAAGGCTAGTAATGGAGAGAGCCTCCATTCATTGAACTTTCAGTCGCAGCAAACAGGCTTAAGCGTAACGTTTTGTGCATTAATGGGGTGACAAGTGAGAGGCATTTTGATAAAACTTGCTTTGCATTCATGGCATTTACTCGTGGTAATTTTTGTTTGGCGATAAATTTGATCACCAAATGCCATGAATGTTCCTCACTATTTTACCTATCTCATTATTTATTTTTATCTTTTTGTGGGGATTCGTCAGGGCTGAGTCTAACTGGGTGGAATAAGATGCGACTATCTTGTCCTCCGAGAAGGGGATCAGTAAAGCTAGTTTGCTGTATTGAATCAGCACTCTGAGCTATTTGTTGAGCATTTTCAGACCACATAGTACTTAACGAGGGAGTGTATTGGTTCTCTTGCTGTTGCTGTTGTTTTATCAGATTAGAGAGTTGAACAATATTGTGAACGCCATAGCTGTTAGCATTGCCTAATATCTTATTCTCACTATTCGCAAGCAAGATATCATCAAAGTTAATGTCTAATTGAGAGAGAACTTCGTTCAATTTTATATAAGAATATGCTTTACTCCTCCCCACTAACCTCTGTATACAAAGATGACCATCTCCCCCCATGTTGATTAAAACCTTAACACCATCTTCATTGTTAGTGTTTGAGTCATTGTCAGTCAGTTTATTAATAGATTGAGATGGAAATGACTTTTCACACACTCGACCATGGTCATCTTCTTCGTAACTATTACATTGGCTTCTTAGCGCCTGTATATCCTCATAAACAGTGAGTGCCTTGATTCTACTTAATTGCATATTGAGATTATCTTCCGCTTCTGAAAGTTGACGGAAGTAGTCGATATTTTTTTGATAAGTAAAGTAAATATAATAAGAGAGCCCGGCAGCAAGGACAAGTACAATATATGCACTGAAGTTATGATTTTTTTACCTTATTGGTAGTGTCCATAACAAGAGACGCCCATTCCTTAAGCCTTTGCTTAACTTACTCTTGGCGTAGTCAACAATCAACCCGTAAAGTCGGCAGCAAAAGAAATTCATCTATAATTTTATACTGGTTAGCATTAGGTAAACCACAGCTCCAACTTGTACTTTATCATGTTAGAAATTCAACTTAAGTAGAACAAACCTACTTTATGTTAAATTATTTTATTTATTCTTCTTTATGTTTTTCAAGAGGTTTTATTAAAACATCGAAAATGATTAGACCAAAGTATAGCGTGTTTTATTTGAATCTCCCTCAGTAAATCTGTACATATAATAAACACTGAATATTCAGCATTCATATTACATTTTTAATTTTAATTAATACGTGGAGAATAAGATGTTGAGTAACATAATAAAAAATTGTTTTATTAGCGCTATCATTTCAATGTTATATATTAGCCCTCAGGTACTTGCTGATGATACTGATGTTGAAAATTTTATAGGCTTTTTCAATAGTATAGGTAATCCAAATTATAACTATACTGACAGTAACACTGGCACCATCTACCCAGACAACAATCCACCATCTGTCAATAAAGCTCGCGGTGCACTGCAAATGCTTGAGTTTGCAGAAGCGTCTTATACAAGTGAACAAACCCCTAATGGATGGTCAAGACTGGAGGAACATGCAGAGGATTCTGGATTTAACGCTGTCGTATTTAGAGCTGAACCACACATAATCATCGCTTATCGAGGTAGTGAGCTTGGTAGTTCTGATTGGGTAACTGATGGAGAACTCACCGCAGGAGAGTTCCCCGAGCAGTATGCTCAGGCTATGGAGCTTGCCGAAAGTATCAAGGACCGTTACCCCAACGATGAGATCAAGCTTACTGGCCATAGTTTAGGCGGCGGACTCGCCACCGTGTCGGCTTTACACTCAGGTCTTAGCTCAACAGTATTTGATGCCACAGGGATCAACAACAATATATATCAGAATTTAATCAATGAGAAAGGAGAGGCTAGGGTTAAATTAAATGCTAAGTTAATTACCAATTTTAATCTTGAAGGGGAATTTGTTTCCGATACCGATCATCAACAAGATGCCGATGTTGTGGGTAATTTAGAGTCAGGAACTTTGCAATATGGAGATATATATTATCTTTCTGACAATAGATTCAACCCAATAATTTTTAGCCACTATCGAGTATTACCACTCGCTAAACACCTCACTCCACCATTGAGGGAGGAACTTAGTTTCCTATCTAATCCTTTTCATCGGTATAATCCATTTAACCTTAATGGAGCAAATAATGATATTAACCCATTTAACTTATATGTTGATTTAACCCCTGACGATATTGATATTGCCTTCTTCGTCATATTCTACATAGGCAATTCGCTCCCAAGTTTGATTAATGATTTTAATAGCATTATAAACAATCATTAAACGTTATACTAATTATTCATTTAGAACAAAGGACTAACAGTGGAAAACCCCTTTTCCTCCTTCACTGCAATGGAATGCATTTAGTTAATCTTGTGCTTGATCTTTCAAATTTGTTCAAATTCAAAGTTAAAGTGAGAGTTGAAAACACAGGATGATGAATATCAGCTCCCTATGTATAACGGCATTCAGTAAAAATGGAGTATGACTAGAGAGGTTTAATCTAATCAGAAGAATTGTTACAAACTTTATAAGTAGTAGATAAGTCGTAATTTTACAAATGAATTAAATATAAAAAAATGCATTTTAAAACAAACTACACGTATGCATTACCTCTACCCAAAATCAGAAACCCACTCCGAATATACGCCAAGCCACTAACTTATCTATTTAAAAATTAAACAACGTAAATTCACTGTCAATAAAACAACAAAATATTATAACTGATAAAGCATAAAAATGAACACAAATGAGCATAACCCATCAAAAATAGACAGTTTCATTTAAGTAAAAAAACAAATATAAAACTGATAGCGTTTTTGTATTTTAGACATAGTGGTGAAAATTTATCTGGGGCTAAGTTCGCAGGTACTTTTACGGTCTTATTTATTGAGTACGTTTAAATATTTCCATTAGTTTAATCCTCAATTTTGGATTAAAACTTCTGTCAAATCAATGAGGGTTTTATGAATATTAAATACATTAAATATCTTGGCTTAGCAGGTGCGTTTCTTTGCTTAAGCGCACAGAGTGCTCAAGCACCTCTGTCCTTGTCTCAACCTGACATATTAAATCAAACAAAATTACAAAAAATGCCGCCCTTGGATAACACCAAGCTCAGACAACGTGATGCGCTCGAACGGGCAACAAGCTCAGAAAACGTAATATTAAAATTTGCTGAGCCTATCAAGGTGGCTATCACGCCTAGCGATTGGCAATCACAACGCCAAACTCAAAATGGCAAAACAAGTGATATGTCTGTTTGGCGTACCAAAATAGTCTCTTCCGGTGCATTATCCTTGAACTTCGGTTTTAGCGAATATTTTATGCCAGAAGGTGGCTCATTACATATTTACACTCCAGATTATGCTCAAAAAATTCGCCCCTTCACGGTGAAAGACAATGATGACCACGGTCAATTGTGGACGCCAATGTTAAAAGGCGACACCGTCATCATTGAGGTCAATGTCCCCACCAAGCAACTTAAGCAACTTAAGCTCAAACTCAGTGCCGTTAACCACGGTTACCTAGGATCAGACCCTAAAGACATCTATGAAACACTGTCTGGTTCTTGTAATGTCGATGTATCGTGTAGCGCCGGAGACGAGTGGAGAGATCAGGTTCGCTCAGCTGCGGCAATTAGCTTGGGAGGCTCAGGATTCTGTTCAGGCGGCGCCTTAAATAACACTGCAAACGATGGGCGTGGATTCTTCCTAACCGCCTTTCACTGTGGCATTAATGCAGGTAACGCGCCTTCACTGGTAACCTACTGGAATTTTGAGAACAGTTTTTGTCGTGCGCCTGACAGTGGCGACAGTGGTGGACCGGGTGATGGTACTTTGGATCAGTTTAATACTGGCGCGATCTTCCGTGCAGGTCACTCACCTTCTGACATGACCTTGGTCGAGCTCGATGATCCTTTTGATCCTGGTCATAACGTTTTCCTTGCTGGTTGGAATGCGGTAGATGAAACCTCGACTTCTGCTGTCGCCATTCATCACCCCAATGTAGATGAAAAGCGAATTAGCTTTGAGGATGACGCGACTACAATCACTTCCTATAGCGGTAACGCAACGCCAGGAGATGGCACCCATGTTCGCGTCATCGATTGGGATTTAGGGACGACCGAAGGTGGCTCATCAGGTTCTCATCTGTTCGATCAAAACAAACGCGTCATTGGACAACTCCACGGCGGCGGTGCAGCATGTGGCAATGACCAGTCTGATTGGTATGGTAGAATTCACACTTCATGGGATGGCGGCGGTACAGCTAGCACCCGTCTAAGTACTTGGCTTGATCCGGAAAGTACTGGTCAAATGGCCATCGACGGCATGAATGCAACCGATCCTGGAGATAACCAACTTCCAGTTGCGAGCATCAATGGTCCATACCTAGGCTTTGTTGATACCGTCGTTAACTTCAGCAGCACAGGATCTGAAGATCCAGATGGTACTATTGTCAGCTACCTTTGGGGCTTTGGCGATGACAGTGATGCCAGTGAACTTGAAAATCCATCACACGTCTATTCTGCACGCGGAAACTTTGAAGTGTCTCTGAAAGTGACCGATGATGAAGGTGCATCAAGAACAGCCTATACTCAGGCAGCTGTTTTCGATCAGGGTCAAGATGAACTCATTTCAGGTGAACCAAGAACCGATCTCAGCGCTGAAACCGGTGAGCCAATCTACTTTTATATGCAAGTCCCCGCCAACGCCACGGCGTTGGAATTTGTCACCGCTGGCGCATCTGGTGATGCCGACCTGTATGTTAAGCAAGGTTCACTGCCGACATTAAGCGACTATGATTGTCGCTCATTCTCTGGAAGCAGTAACGAGACTTGTAGCTTCCCGACACCTGAGGCTGGGGTCTGGTATGTGATGGTCAATGCTTATGCTACTTACGATGGACTGACACTCACTGGCTCATTTGAAGCCGATGAGACGAATCAGCCACCTGTCGCCAGTTTCGACGCCAGTTTTAATGATGCTGATGGAACCTTCACCAGCACCAGCACAGATGCTGATGGCAACATCGTTAGCTGGGCTTGGGATTTCGGAGATGGTAATACTGACACTGGAGAAAATACCAGCCATAGCTATATCAGCTCAGGAAACTACACCGTTTCCTTAACCGTTACTGATGATGGTGGTGCTCAAGAGACAGCGAGTCAGAGTTACGATGTTACTGTGCCGGTAAGCGATATCGAAGCCTCCATAATCCGCACACTTAAGTCACGTCGAGGCAGTGTGATGGTTGATCTGTCTTGGAATGGTGCAAACGGTGACAAGGTCAGCATCTATCGTGATGATGAGATGGTTGCTGAAACCAATAACGACGGCCGCTTCCGTGACCGCTTCAGAACCAATGCCGACAGTCCAGACAGCGTTGACTACAAAATTTGTGACGCTTCAGGCTGCTCTAACACCATGACCGCTAACTACTAGATTTAATCCACTAAGAGGAAAAGACACGCTTTTCCTCTTATCTTTTACTCTCAATACACCTAAGCACCTAAGCAATAACAAAGCCATTCATCAACAACACACCTAGCTTATCGGCACTGTTCTATCCCAGTTCAATGATTAAACTCATCAATATCAACACTAGCCACAACATGTAGGTAATTCGATATTTCCCCCCTCCCATAGACAGCAACATCCATAGCTAATAATGTATAGCAATGCACAAACAACCTGCTAATGTAAGCTCTTGTATCTATTGAGCGCCCATAGGGTCATACTGATATCGTTATGTACTGACCTTAATAGCGTCACTGCGTAACCTCAGTCCTCAGGTTGGCTCAAACTGACTTTAGATTTTAGAGTTTACCTAAAAAGGAAAGCATTATGAGTAAAGGCCAAGACAGTAAAAAAAATGTCAAAAAGAAACCTCTTTTAACAGCAAAAGAGAAGAAAGCAGCAAAGGCTGCTAAGAAACCAGCAAGCGGTTCTGCCGTTCATTAAGCATCAAAAGGTCATCGAATTTTTTCGGTGACCTTTTTGAAGTTAGATGCATCAATGTTGTGCTCAGTGGGACGTGAATAGCCTTGCAGACGTATTTTCTGCAGTAACGTCTTAAGCTCTTCTGCCTTTTCAGGATGCTTTTCAATAACATTATGCCGTTGGCCACGATCGTTTTTTATATCAAACAATTGACCTTTCTCATTATCATCCGTTCGGTAACCATGCCTTTTCTGCCAATCGGCATAATTAAACCTGTCTAAGCGACCATTGTGATTACCTGTTTTAGCGGCAATTAAACTCCAGTCATGGCTGCGAATAGCATAGCTATTTTCATAGGTGTTATGAATAATCGAATCTCGTGTACTTCGTTTTGATTGACCCGTCCACAATGGCAGTAAATCATAAGAGTCTTCTGCAGCACTATTAGGTAATTCAAAACCGACTAAACTAGCAAGTGTTGCCATAATGTCGATCTGAGACACCAACTCATCGGTGTTACTGTTCATAAGGACTTTCCTCGGCCAACGCACTATCATAGGCACACGGTGCCCCCCTTCATATATATCTCGCTTTAATCCTCTATATGGAAAAGACGACCAGTGATCAAATTTTTCATCTCGTAAATATGCATAATTCTCTGGCCCATTATCCGATGAAAAAATCACTAACGTATTGTCGGCAATACCCGCCTCATTTAATGCGGTTAACAACTGACCAATAGAGTCGTCGGTTTCAACCATCAAGTCACCATAGGGGCCTGCTTTAGACGTATTATCAAATTCATCATTAGGAATAATCGGCGCATGGGGTGAAGGATAGGCAAAATATAAAAAAAATGGTTTATCACCTTTAGCCTGTTTTTTGATGTAATCAATTCCTTTTTGTGTGGTCATAGGAATATTCTCATAAGGATCCCAACCGGTGATCATGGGTCCCTTTCTGTATTCCATTTTACCTTCTTTATTTTTCCAAAGTCTTGCATCAACCATAGTATCGGGGACTTCAGTTACACGATCATTTTCTATCCAAACATAGGGAGGGAAATTAATCACAGTATCACCAAAATAATAATCAAAACCATGATCCAGTGGACCATCCGGTATCGCTTTAGACCAATCAAAATCCTCATGACTCACACCAAGGTTAACACCATTTTTGGGGCGAGCATCTTTACGAATAGCATCCCAGTTCCAACCAAGGTGCCATTTACCAATCGCTGCTGTGGTGTAACCTTTCTGTTGTAACATTTCAGGAAGAGTTAAACGCTCATCAGCAAAAACTGAAGGCCCGAAAGATTTAACAATACTATGGAATTTACGCCAATGATAACGGCCCGTGAGTAGAGCATAACGTGAAGGTGAGCATATTCCTGATGAAGAGTGTGCATCAGTAAAACTCATCCCTTGAGCAGCCAGTTGATCTAAATTAGGAGTGGGAATTTTGGAGTTTTGATTAAAACTGGTTAAATCACCTGAACCCATATCATCAGCATACAAAATAACAATATTGGGCTTAACCTCTGAAGCTAAAACATTGGTATGAGTAAACAAACCAATAACAAAGATAATATTTATTATCGTGACTAACTGTTTACACATACATATTCCTCATAATAACTTACTCCACAATTCGTGCTTGTTCGATAGCGGTTTAACCTTATTGATTCAAAAACGTCTCTTTTCATTGATGTGAGTATTGAGCGGTTTATCGCCTCGGTACTCCTTAACCAAATCAGCATTTATTGTCCGCAATTTTTTGATGACTTTTTGGTTTGCAGGCTCCTTAATAAGGTTTTTAATCTCGTTCGGATCATTAACTAAATCAAACAACTCCTCATAAATAGGCTGTTCACCATTAATAGAAGAAACACTCATATCAGCATAAAGCTGATCATTTCTTTTATCAAAATAACGGATATATTTCCATTGATGTGTTCTAACACCTTCCATACGAGGATAATTTTGAATGGTCATCATATTTTCAAGAAAAATTTCTTGTCGCCATTGAACTGTTTCAATTTGAATATCTTGCATTAATGGCTTCAAACTTTTACCTTGCATTTCATCAGGTACAGGCGTGTCGGTTAAATCAAGTAAGGTTGGTGCAAGATCAATCAAAGCGACGAGTTCATGACTTTTGTCTGCTTTATTTTTAATTCTAGGGTCATAAACCACCATTGGAATACATACCGATGGATCATAAAGGTGTACCTTCCCACCTAGACCAAATTCACCATGCATCAAGCCATGATCAGAGGTAAAAACGATAATAGTATTATCTGCGATTTTTTGTTTTTCTAAATTACCAACTAATTTCCCTAGTAACTTATCAATACCGGATATAGTTTGCATCTCTCTAATTTTACGCTCTTTCAAGTCATCTGCCGTTTTTACATAATTATAAGATTTGATATACTCGCCGCTGTAGACTGACTTTGGTAATTTAGGCATTTTGATATCTTTTTCTGCAATATAAGTTTCAGGAATAGTGACTTCAGCTAACTTGTCTCGATACGTTGTTTTATACAGTGCTAAATCACTATCTCGTAGTTGCATAGAGCCTGTGCTATTCGAATGAGGTACATTGAAATTGATTAATAAAGCAAAGGGCTGATCTTTAGGGCGACTATCAAGAAAGGTATATCCTGCTTTAAACGCCTCATTTGGCTCCATAAAGTTTTCCATACCTTCTTCAAGGATCTCAATTTGGCTGTCTGCTTGTGCATTTTTAAAAATAGCGTGACGTTTATGATCTTTTGGATAAAAGCTTAAATGACCATGACTGGCATACCAATAATCAAAACTACGCTCCATGACACCGCTGTTATAACCCAAAACACCTTGTGCATTTTTACCAATTGGAGTGTGATTTTTCCCCACCCAGCCAACAAAGTAACCAGCATCTTTGAGTAGCATTGGATAAGTTTGATTGTAAGCCTGCTGTATCATGCTGCTATTCGAATTAAAATTAATCCCGTGGCGTCGTTCGTATAAGCCGGTTAATAAGCTGGTACGACTTGGCATACAGACCGCACTAGTAGCAAAGCCTTTAGTAAACACAGTGCCATTGCGAGCCAACTTATCAATATTGGGGGTTTTGATAATCGGATGACCTTCATAACCAGTCACTCCTACTTGCATATCATCAGCAAGAATAACAATTATATTAGGTCGGTTCCTTGCTTCATTAGCTAAGCTCGCTACAGTCGTATTTTTAGAAACATAACAAGCTGCCACACTCAAAACAACGGCTATGCTTGATAATAATTTGAAAAGTTTCATTTTAATTTTCCATCATTGAGACGAAGCTCATCGTCTTATATTCCACTTATGGCCACTCCCTTATGGGAAGCTTTGTGGCCAACTATCAACGACTTTGAAATTTTCATTTGGGTAATCTTCACCACGATGACTTGCTTTTGCCGAAGCAATGAATATTTTAATTTTTCTTGTCATTGCTTTAACTATTTGAGGGTGTTTCATTGCAATATCGGTTGTTTCACTCCGGTCTAACTTCAAATTATATAACGTTGGTTTTTCAATATGATTAAAACTAGTTACTAACTTATAGTTGCCTTCTATTAGAGATAACTTATCTCTAATAGAAGGGATGGCTTTAGTGCGCTTCAATACTTGCTGCTCAGATTGCGTACTGTGAGAATTAGCGTTACCACCGACCAGTAATGATAAAATACTTGCGCCGTCTATTGGTCGATTATCAGGCATTTGATAATCAACGATTTCATTAATGGTAGGCAGGTAATCTAATGTAGAGGAAGCTGTATTAATAGTACTGCCAGCTTTAATATTGCCAGGCCATAAAGCAAAAGTTGGTACGCGAACTCCCCCCTCGTATAAATCTCGTTTCCGCCCTTTTAAGCCATCAGTTACGCCCGCGCTCCTGCCGTTAGCTTTCTCACCTTCCGGACCATTGTCACTAGTAAAAGTAATTAAGGTATTTTTATCTATACCAAGTCGTTTTAGCTCGTCTCTAAGACGGCCGATCTGTTGGTCCATTTCAGTCACTACGCCATAATAATGTGCCGCTTCACCATGACCTTTGTATTGTGCGAGATATTCAGGTCCTGCAACGACATCCATATGCGGTGCATGAAACCAAATAACAGTGAAAAACACTTGCCCTTTTTTAACCGCTTTCTCTATAAAAGGTAACACCCTATCCATAACAACTTTACTTGCTCCCCCTTTTAAGCTGACATCAGCTGGTTCAAGTGCAACGCCGTCAAGCCCAAATGGGGTATTAACAGCTATTTTTCCTTTGGATGGATCCCACAAGGCTACCGCTGATTCAGTCACAAAGGAGCTATCATAACCATGCAAAGTAGGCGGAGAAAAGTTTTCTAAGGGTTTACGTTTCTTACCCTTAGCTGAAAAGTCTTTACTCAAAGTCCCTAAATGCCACTTACCAAAATGTCCTGTCATGTAGCCCTTCTGCTGGAGAATTTCGCTTAGAGTGATCTCCTCTTTTGGTAAACGCCCAATATTTGCCCAGAATATGCCATAACGATAATGATGACGCCCAGTAAGGAAGGTACCACGCGTAGGAGAACACACAGAACCGCCAGAATGAAAGTTAGTCATAACAACGCCTTCTTTGGCCATTTGATCTAGACTTGGCGTTTTGATGATATTGTTACCAGTAAAGCCCGTATCACCGTAACCAAGGTCGTCCGCCATAATAAGAATTATATTAGGTCGGTTAACATTGACCCTTTGGCTATTTTCAGCATAGGCAGACCAACTACTGAAAGCAGAAACTAACCTAACAAAAAAGCACAACACAGTATTATTAAAGGACTCTGTCACTTAAATAACCCCACTAAGCTTTTGAGATCGACGACGGTCGACTTCACGATAGATTAATATACATTTTTATTGGCACTTCAAACCCAACCGATAGTTCTTTTATATATAAAAGAACAACCCTACTTTGATGAAGCTAACAAGTCAAGCTCACAAAAACAACACCTTCACAACGTAAGTTATTAACCAACTGTATTTACTGACATAAAAATACAGGTGCTATTTGTTTAAATGTAGATTTACCATTAAATAACTGTAAGATTGGGTATAAAGAACATTTTGAATATACGAATAGATTAAGGACATTAAGGAAGCTTTACATGAGCAATAAAACCTATTTATTTAAACAGTCTATTAATCGTATGCTGCAACATATTGCAGATCTTCCTAGTGGACAAAATATTATGGCGAATGATATTGAACTCACAAAATTACTGAGTATTAGTCGCACAACGGTGAGAGCCTGTGTAGAACATCTTTGTGAAATGGGAGTAATTAAGCGTAGTGGCCCGAATAAACTAGTGCTTCGCCAAGCAACTAAAAATGACTATTACGATATAGAAGACAAAAACTCAACCAAAGATGTACAGATAGAAAAATACTTCCTTAATCTTATCAATACAGGGAAACTACTGCCTGGAGATCGATTTTCTGAACTTAACCTTGCACAAAATTCTGGTTGTACCACCATTACCGTTCGTGAGTTTCTCATTAAATTTTCAAGTAATGGTTTAATAGAGAAAATACCTCGTGGTCGCTGGAAGATGGTAAAGTTTGACGAAGATTTTGCTCATGAATTAGTCTTGTTCAGACAAATGGTAGAAATGCGAGCTATCACTGAACTGCTAAAACAGCCTAAAGAAGATCCAATTTGGCATGAGCTTACACAATTGTTACTCCAACACCAAGCTGTGAGAGCTGATATAAAAAATCGTTATTTAGAATTCCCTGATTTAGATAAAGCATTACATTATGCGATTAAAAAAAGCACTAGAAATCGCTTTGTTAATCAATTTTACGATATTGTTTCTTTTGTCTGTCATTACCACTATCAGTGGGATAAAACAGGAGAGTTTGAACGTTTTACTGTCGCAATTGATGAACATATAGACATATTAAACAATCTTGTTACCCATAACACAGCAGGCGCTATTATGAGTATGGAGAAGCACTTACAAACGGCAGAAATCACATTACTTCGTTGTGTACATGGTTTAGAGCATTAATCGTTTCGGCTTACCAAGCTTATATTTAGATTAGGTAAATAGCCATTAAAATCAAACGCTTAACACAAGCTCGAATAAGGTGGGAGTTGAAACCATGAGCGGCTTAATTCAACTTTTGTGGACTTAACACCAACCAGTGATGAAAAATTAAGAAGTAAGGTGTCCGATTGGAGCTGATCAGAATATTCCAAGTGGCTTGACCATCGTTGTTCAACGACGACACTGCATCTATTTATAAGCTCACCTTCCTTTCAAACTCATCATATCGACAGAATCGAGCTTCTGTTATAATCCCAACATTGATACCACCCCTTGATAATTACCCATGGTCGACGCCTTGAACACAAGCCAAACTAACTCAACAGAGCAAGAAACAGATGCGCTCTCTTTCGACAATCTACACGCTGAGACTCCGGCACAAAAACGCGCGCTAAGTTATGCCAACACCATTTTCCAGCTATTTCATCAGGTCATGGATAAGCAACACCCCGCAGATCGCGTGGTGGGTGAGTACTTTCGAATCAATAAGAAACATGGTTCAAAAGACAGACGAGTGATCCGTGAGAGCGTATTTGCACTATTTCGTTGGTGGGGCTGGCTAAGCAAGTTCAATGTTCTACAAGAAACAGAACAAAAGGAGCAAGCTTGGTTCACCATTTTGACCATCAACGCCCATTTAGAATCTCATCCTTGGAATGACTTTATTTCGGCTTGGGAAGCATTTTCTGGTATCAAACAGATAAAATCAGTTACACAGTTCAACAGTGCAGTGCAAAGATGTGACTGGCTCAGTAATCAATTTGATTCACTCTCATTTACCACCGATGAACTGGTACCCGATTGGTTCTGGAAAGTGTGTCCCAACGACAATACAGAACAACGTTTAGCGTTAATAGAATCTCTGTCATCCCGTCCTCCAATCTGGGGACGGGTGCAAAACATTGATGTTCATGACGCCATAAACACGCTAACTAAATTAGATATCCCAGCGACTGGCAGTGAGTTTTTCAGTGATAGCATCAATCTAGGTAACAAGAATATTAACCTTAACGGTCTAGCACTTTATAAAGATGGCGAGTTAGAAATTCAAGATCTCGGTTCTCAAGTCGTTGGCCAGATCTGCCAACCTAAAGCTGATGATAACTGGTGGGACACTTGCAGTGGAGCCGGTGGAAAAAGCTTGCAGTTAAGATCTTTAATGCTGCAACAAAACAAACACGCGACAGGCACTATTGTCGCTTCTGATATTCGCAGAAAACCGCTTGAGGAGCTAACTAAACGCGCCAAACGTGCTGGTTTTAAAGGCATCACCACCGCCCCGTGGAAATCAGATGAATTGCCTGTTAAACATGCTCACTTTGATGGTGTGCTAGTGGATGCCCCTTGTAGTTGTACCGGCACTTGGCGGCGCAACCCTGATATGCGTTGGATAGATAACCTAAACGCAGTCATGGATAAACCCGCTCTTCAATTAGATATCTTGAGTCGTTCCAGTAAAGCGGTGAAAACCGGCGCTACCTTGGTATATGCCACATGCTCTCTCTCGCCTCTAGAAAATGAAGCGGTGGTTAAGGCATTTTTGGCATCAAATGATGACTTCAGCTTAGAGGTCACCACACATCCATTTACCAGTGTTCAAGCTACTATGCACACAGTGATGCCTTATCAGGCTGATACCGATGGTATGTTTGTAGCTCGAATGATTCGTAATTAACCGTTAATAAACAGCAATATTAAAGCGGCCTTAGGCTGCTTTTTTTTTCCTTGAAATCACTTTAATACTCTTGTCATAGAAGCTTTTTACTATCTATAATATGTCATTAAGTGAAGACTCTACATGCACTTAAAAAAACCTAGACTAAATTTTGGAATTCTAATGTCAAACTTCTACGATAATGATGATCTTCTCTGGGACAGTGAAATAAGTGACGCTCCCGAAGACAAGAGTAAAAGCAAACGAAATAAACATAACCGCAGACAATTATCAGATCAGAAACGCCAATCTCTCGATCAAGATCAGCCAAGCAACGCAAGTCATAGAAGAGGGTAACCCTATTAAAGATTTGATCTTACGAATTAATGGCTAAACGGCAACGTATTAGCCATTAATCTTATTGTGTTAAGCTGTTAACATATAAACACAAATTAATACCTGTTTTCCCCTTCCTACAATGTCATTATTCCTTAAACTCTAATATCCTAAACCTTTCATACGTAAGAGATACTCCCCGAAAATCATCCATCAGAGATGTAACAGTCATCATTAAGAAGGAATAAGTCTATGGAACAGATGCGCCCCGATTTTATCTATCCCTCCGGATCCATGTTAATGCACTCCCCTCTCATCCTGAACAGAGCCGATATGTACGGCTTCTTTATGAAGGGCAAAGAGAAAAACCTGCAAAAATCTATCGATACTAGCCTTAATCAAGTCGCCGGCAGTCGTATGTATTTTAAAGTCCTCTCTCCCTATGTATTAACCAGCTTTACTCGAGTGGATAAAGCCTATTCAGGTTATCCTGAAGACAGGGAGAAAGGCTGGATACAAGAAACAGATATCGTCACTTGGGTCATGGTTGGTAGACAAAATAGTGCTGACAGTGACGATATTAGTCATGTGTATTTTCACCCGCTTCATATATTTGTTAATGATGCCATGGCCCTAATCAATGGACGTGAGCTTTTTGGTTATCCAAAGTATCTATGTGAATATGAGATGCCGATGCCAGACCAGCCTCTCACAAAGCTAAGTCTATCCGCCAAGAGCTTTAAAATCTTCTCCCCCGAAACTGAACTATCGATGCACCCTCTACTAGAGGTTAATTGCGAAGCTAAAGAGGAGGATCAACTCTCTACCATCGAAGCAATAGCTCAAACCTGGCAACTACTTAAACAACAGACTGATTTCATTCCAGAGCTGGATAAATTAGGAGAAGATCAACTTTTCAGTTTGCTGTTTAAACCCGCTATCGATCAAGTTTTCTTAAAGCAACTTCCGGACTCATCAGGGCATAAAGCGGTTTATCAAGCGATCACAGCCTCGCCCGCTAAGATCAACAAGGTTCATTCACTCTCCCTGCTCGACAATGATCTCATCGCCACCGTTTTTGATAATGCCAGTTTCCCCTTCAAGGAGTCTCTGGGGGTGGAATTAGGTGAGCAACATGTGCTGCTCCCCTACCATGTTAACTTTGATTTCGAAGTGCCTGAGGGCGAAGTTCTGGTTGATAATTCAGTGGTTAAAAAAGAAAAAATTGCCATTTTGGGTGGCGGTGTTGCAGCCATTACTGCCGCTGCTTGTTTGACCGAACAAGCTGGGTGGCAAAACCGTTACGAGATAGATATTTACCAGATGGGTTGGCGAATTGGCGGTAAAGGAGCCAGTGGCCGTAATGCCGAGTGTGGTCAACGAATAGAGGAGCATGGCCTGCATATCTGGTTTGGTTTCTATCAAAATGCCTTTAACCTAATGCGCAAAGCCTATGAAGAGCTAGACCGTCCAGCTGGCAGTCCCCTTGCCACTTTCCTAGACGCCTTTAAACCTCATAATTTTATCGTACTTCAGGAAGACGTTGGCGGAGACTCTGACAGCTGGCCCATTGAGTTCCCTGAGCGAAGTGGCATACCAGGAGACAGCACCGAAATCCTCACTCTGTGGAAAGTAGTTAAAGCCGCTTTTAGTTGGATCCGTCACTGGTTATCGGACATGGATGACATTCTAGGTGAAGTGAATGCCGAATCAGCTAAACCCATTCATTGGTTTAGCGAAGCGTGGTTTGACCACCTTAACGATAAAATTGATGACTCTTTGGAAGATGCCAGAGAGAGTTTATTAACATTGGGGGACAAGTTGGAATGTCACATCAACCAGCTGATTGGACATGAATGTGAAGGTCATGTTCACGATATTGATCAAGGTTTATTTGAGGGTGCTGTAGACAGTCTTAGAGCCAGATTGGATGCACGCTTCATCGACAAATTAGAGTCCAATGATGAGCTACGCCGTCTCTACATTGCAACCGATCTTGGCCTGACCATACTAAAGGGGATGTTTACCGATGATGTATTCAAACAGGGATTCGATATCATTAATGATTACGATTACCGTGAGTGGCTTACTACACATGGGGCAAACCAAACATTCACAGTAGATTCTGCACCTGTTAGAGGTTTTTACGATCTGGTGTTCGCTTACGAACAAGGTAACTTCGATAAACCTAATCTTGAGGCGGGAACGATCATACGTTCAATGTTACGTATCGCACTATGTTATCAAGGCAGTGTAATGTGGAAGATGCAGGCGGGCATGGGAGATGTGGTATTTACTCCCTATTATGAACTCCTCAAACGTAGAGGTGTGAACTTCCACTTCTTTAATCGGGTCGACAACTTAGTCTGTGAAGATAATAGTATTCAAGCTATTGAGATCACTGAACAAGTGAAATTAAAAGATGAGATGAGTGAATACTATCCTTTCGTCGATGTAAAAGGATTAAATTGCTGGCCCAGCACACCTAATTATGATCAATTAGCCCCTGAACAAGCTCAGCTACTTAAAGACAACAATATCAATTTAGAGCAGTTTTGGAGTCATTGGGAGCAAGTCTATCAAGCTGAATTTAATGCCCCTCTACCCACTAAGCGACTAGAGAAAGGGGTGGACTTTGATAAGGTGATCTTCGGCCTGGCTATTGGCTCTGTCCCCCATGTTGCAAGCGAGGTTATGGCACAGAGTCAACCATTAGCTCAAGCCGTTGATAAGGTACAGACAGTAGCAACACAAGCCTATCAACTTTGGTTGAATAAAGATCTCCAAGAGATGGGCTGGTCTATCGAGAACGAGAACGGAGAGCAGCCAGTACTCTCAGCCTTTACAGAACCTTTCGACACTTGGGCCTCAATGGATCAGCTCCTCGATAAGGAGGATTGGCAAGGTATTGAACCTAAAAATGCCAGTTACTTCTGTTCAGCGCTTCCAGTCGATGAATATCCACCTCAAAGTGATATTAGCTTCCCTCAGATTAAAAACGCAGAAGCTAAATCTGGTGCTATCGGTCAGCTTAAGACCCAGATCCACAAACTTTGGGGCAATGTGGGTGATACATTCCCATGGGAGTGGCTACACGATCCAGAAAACAGGCAAGGAGAAGCCAGATTCGATAGCCAATATTGGCGGGCTAATGTTGACCCTTCAGAGCGCTATGTACTCTCAGTGAAAGGCAGCTCTCAATATCGAATCGATACTGATGGTACTGGGATCGACAATCTATTCGTCACCGGAGACTGGATTAATACAGGCATCAATGCGGGTTGTGTTGAAGCTGCAACGATGGCGGGGATGCACACATCCAAAGCCATTAGCGGACACCCGAATGTGATAAAGGGAGAGAAGGATTTCTAACACTCATGGTTTAATATCAATCGGTAAATAGTTATTAAATGAAGTGCTGGGAACCCAGCACTTTTTATTCGCTCCATAATACTTTTTAAACCAAGCGCTCATCTTGTAGCGCCATTTTTTCGATCCGCATCTCCCGCCGCTTTGCCGTTTTGCGTTTATACATGTCTCTATCTGCAGCCCTTAACCACTCACCGGCGTCTTTAACCTTAGTATTAAGTGCGTAGCCAAAACTGATACCAGTATTTTTATAAATCTGATTGGTAATAGAGTTTGATAGCTCCTCTATTGCTTTCAATATATCGGGTAGTTGCTTCTCTGAAATTAAAATAACAAAATTGTCCCCTCCTATACGGAACACCTTGGCTTTTTCCAACAGATCACAGCTTACTTTAAGTTCTTTGCCCGCATGAACCAATAAGCTATCCCCTTCATGATGCCCTAAGGTGTGATTCACCTGTTTCAAGCCATCGAGATCAAGCAAAATAAGGACTAAGTTTTTTTCAGCATTATCGACAAAAAAATTCTCAGACTGAATATACTCATCGAAAGCATGTCGATTGGGTAGCTGAGTTAATTGATCTTGTCTTGCCTTCTCCCAGGCAAGGTCTAAGGTTTCAATATAATTTTGGCGCTCTTCGGATAATAGTTTGATCTTATAAGCCAATGCCAGAGATAACATCAATGCATCCACAGTGCCGCCGATTAAGGTCGCCAACTCTGCATTTTCAATAAAATCCGATGTTATTCCCATATTTCCCGGCAATATGATCACAGCGGGGAGAAGCAGGCAAGTAAAAGCAAAAATAAAGTAACGTGCAGGGTAGAAACCTTTGATCAAACAGACATTACCACAAGTAATGGCCAAGGCTATCCAGAGCATGATCAATACCGAAGCGATAAGGGCTGTGTAGGAAACCAAAAAGATACTGGTAGGTAAAGCAAGAATACAGGTCCACATCAGTAGCTTACTTAGCCGCCATAGTTTAGGCGAATACTCTGGAAGCTGTAGGAAATGCTTATAAAATAAGATATTGAAGATCGGTAAGCCAATAAAAAATAGGTGATGTATCTCTAAACTATGGAAATCCCAAAGGTGAGCCCCAAGGTGAAAGGTTAACGCCCAACCAGTGAAGTAGGTGATAACATAAAGCCCATAATAAAGAAACGCTCGGTCTCGAATAGAGAAATAGATAAGCAAGTTATAACAGGCAATAAATAGCAAGCCCCCCAAACAGAGCATAACCAACATAGCTTCGATATCTGAACTGGCTTTATACTCACCGTACGGTTCAAGCTCTACCTTAGGTATCGATGAAAAGTAGCGACTTTCCATTCGGATCACAAACCAATAATCAACGCCATAATCGAGCTCAACCTCACGACCATAATCAAACAGAAACTCATAAGGTGCGTAATAGCCACTTTGACGATATTGTTTACTGCCATTACTGCCTAATAGCGTGTAATCCAATGACTCAAGGATCGAGTTTCGAACATTAATAACCCAATTTGTCTCCCTAGAATACACTTTAGTCGGTATTACCACCCAGTAACTTCCCCCCGTCAAACTGATGCCATCAGCCTTATCTAAGCTAGACATCCAATCGGTGACTTCTGGGTAGGTTGTCGGTGCAGTTTGACCCTCTTTCGCGTAAAAAATAAAAGATTGATCTAGCGAAGGAGCCCCGATAGATGTAAAGCTGCAGCCAACAAGACTAAATAATAAAAGTAAACAAGCTGTCACTCTGTGGCTCATTCAGTTAACACCCTTGATTAGCAAAAACTAGTTCCAAGATACGTGGACCAGCATGTCGAAAAATAACAGAGTTAAGAGTCAGTTATTAACCCTCTATACCTGTTATTCCCACCAGCTATGCTGATCTTCATGAAATAGCAGTAATCCTCACTCCAATTTCAGACTTTATTAAACTTAAACATAACGTTAACAAGCTACTGCCAATTCTATTAACACAAACAAGATAATTCAATACAATTCTCAAGCTCAAAGGTGTTTTCTGCCTTATTCGCCATTGTACCAATCAAATATAATGCCTAAATATGTGGCAACTTATGTATTTTCAGCACCCATTATCTAAGCTTAGACCTATTTATTATGAAGTGAGGAAAAAGGTAACTTTAGCTGTACCTAAGGGAGAAAAACCCATTGCGTTGAGCGGCAATGGGGCAACGTTTTTCCTAACCAATCGAATTTTGATATTGAAGTGATTTAAGGATATTAATAAGGTGATAAATTTAGACTAAAAACGAGCTGCAGCACCGATGTAAAATCCGCTGTCAAAGGTTGAGTTACTGGTATTATCATACTGAAAACGAATATATCTATAACCGGTAAACAGCGCCAAGTTTGGATTTAACTGAAACTGCATCTTACTGTCTAATTCATATTGACCATCAACACTGCCAAATGACAACACTGAAGGAGCATAGTATCCTGACGCATTGAATGATAAGTTGGAGCCTAAATCCATTTTATAACGTCCACCTACACCAACTGCACTGCCGTTGGGGCTTTTTTTAGCCCAAACATATGAGAACTCGGCACCGACTTCGAAATGATGAACACCTGCATCATGGGAAACGTGTATAGCAGCAGAAGTGAGGTGACCGCCATCATTGGAATAGATGTAACCTAAAACCGCATTAATATTCTTATTCAAGTCGAGAGCAAAATCGGTCGAAATCACGTCATCGTTTAACCCAACACTGAAATCATTAGCGTAAGCCGTCGTAGAAACACATGATATAAAAAGCAAACCACTCAATAATGTTAATCGCATATAAATCTCTAATTTTCTGTTTTGCGAATAGTATCAAACTCAACAAGAACATCCACTACAACACTGTTTTTAAAGATTAAACCAACTTACAAACACAACAACAAACCAAACAAACTGCAACATTTGTGTACCAAGCGTCGCCATCGACAACATAAGCTATCGTTAGGCAACAACTTGCATCAATCCGATCAAGTTTGTCCAATAATGATAAATAAGCAGCTATGGTTTAATTCGACACATGATATATAGGTTGCGCGCAATTTACATGCTCGCTATTATTTTAACTTTGTACCTTGGATTAACAATTAGAAATGGAGAAGAGAGATGTCAACATCAATTTGGGATTTTACCGTTAATAGTATACAAGGCAAGCCTATCCCTTTTACCGATTTCAAAGGTAAAGTACTCTTGATAGTTAATACCGCAAGTGGTTGTGGTTTTACTCCCCAATATAAAGGCTTACAAGCTCTGTATGACGCTTATGGACCTGATAAGTTTGTCGTTCTAGGCTTCCCATGCAATCAGTTCGGCCAACAAGAAAGTGCAAGTGAAGTTGAGATCCAATCTTTTTGTGAACTCAACTTTAATGTCAGTTTTCCACTATTTCAAAAAATAGAGGTTAACGGAGAGAATGCAGATCCACTGTATAGATACCTAAAATCTTCAGCTAAAGGGATCTTGGGTAGCGAAAGAATCAAATGGAATTTCACTAAATTCTTAATCGATGCCAATGGCAAAGTATTAGAGAGATACGCTCCAACGACTAAGCCTGAAGAAATAACAAAAAAAATTGAAGAATTATTATTGTAAATCAGGTGACTAGGAATTAGATCGCGGATCTTATAAAAAAGATCGATTGTTTTTTGAACTTTTGACATTCTGCAAACTCAAAGTTTATGAGCAGCGAAGAGTTTTTTCATGTTCATCATTCTCCCCGGGGCTTCTAGCGCAGTCCCCTTGACCTAACAGGTCATAAGGCAATCCTATGATTGCCCTTTTTTTTGCTTTTTTTACCAACGTCTATTCACCTTAAACAAAATAAATTGAATTATTTTAAGGAATGAATGAACTATTTTAATCAATGAGACTCTGACTATATGTAACGTTTGTAGTGTTACTCGTTTAATGTTTTCATCTGGTTCATCACCTCCCTTTAGGGCGCTCATTTGAGCCCCAGTGAGAAGAATTAAGTTTGACTGCTAGCGCTGACAGCTTAACTATTCTACATACTCATTCTTTAAAGAATGAAACGGCATCCCATCTCAGTAGAGATAATGGATGCCTTTTTTTTATCTGCTACCCCATAGGCATAGATAAAATTTCGGCTCTATTTAGTAAAATTCAAAATCTTATCTAACTGAGAAACGATGGAAGGATGATAGCCTTTACGCGCTTGGTTATAGATCTGTTGCACCTCAGTCTCATAACCCGCGACTTGTAACTCAGAGAAAAGTGGTCTGACAAACTTACCTCGACCGATACGAATAAGATAATCACTTAACGCGGGAAGCACTGGATCATAATGATTACGAATCGCTACCCTAAACCAGTCACAAGCGATCTCTGCATTTGTCGATTCAGTAAGCTTAAATTGTTCATCAAGATCCATAAGTTGTGACTGTGTTTGTATCTCTGGCAGACTATTTAAAAAATACTGCCAGTGATGGACACGCCAAAGTGTTGTATCTAACGAATTAGCTTTCGCACCTTTAGCCCACAAAGTGAGTGCAACATCGACTTTATCTAAACTATTCGATACTGGCGCCGAAAAATACTCAGGCATACCGCAACCATATACCCATTCATTAAGTTCTGCTGCTGAGATCTTGTCAACGTGCTCAACCAGCAAAGTAGTTTTAGCGTATTCAATAAAGATCTCTGTTGTAATAGCCTCAAACGCAAAGTGTTCAACATAAGTAAACAGAAACTTATCGAATGCCTCACGACCTATTCTTCTCTCAAGATCATGAACAAACATCGAAGCCTTATCATAAGTAAAACGATTGAATGCTTCATTTGGATCTTGTTGCTGTACATTAGCTGGTAAGTTTTGCTCAGCAAATTCAGTGGTGGCCAACTCCTCTTTTAAGCGCCCATATTCCAGAACGACTTCTAGCTCAGCTTGCTCCTTACCAAATACCGCTTCGACGATCCTATTGGTAAAGTAAGTGGTAAACCCTTCGTTTAACCAAAGATCACGCCAAGTCGCATTACTCACTAAATTCCCAGTCCAAGAGTGCGCTAGCTCGTGAGCAACCGTCGACACTAAACTCTTGTCACCTGCGATCAGCGTTGGTGTCATGAAGGCGAGGCGAGGGTTCTCCATACCACCGAAAGGAAAACTGGAGGGCAGCACTAACATGTCATATCGACCCCATGGATATGGACCTAACAAAGATTCAGCAATCTCAACCATCGTCTCTGTATCCTCAAACTCCTTTACTGCGGCCTCAAGCACCAGAGGTTCGGCATATACTCCGGTTCTTGGACCTATCTGGCCAAATGCTAACTCCCCCACCGCAATCGCAAGTAGGTGAGTTGGAATAGGTTTTTCCATGGAGAAAGTAAACTCGCCATTTAATGTCGCTGTCGCATCATTCATCGCACTCATCACTGCACGCATACCTAGGGGGACTGTGACGCTCGCTTCAAACGTGATCCGCGCTTTAGGCGTATCTTGCAGCGGGATCCAACTTCTGGCATTGACGGGCTGAGATTGACTAAATAAAAAAGGAAGCTTTTTGCTACTGGTTTGCTCTGGTGTAAGCCACTGCAGTCCTTCAGCATTGGCTGAGGTCACATAATGAATAGTGACTTTACTGGTCAGTGAAGATAACGCGATATTTAAGCGCTGACCCAATACGGGATCGTGTTTATCGATGGCATAATCCAGCTCAGATCCCGCATCATCTTCTACTTGAACAATGGTTAACTCTCTTAAGTCTAACCAAAGTTCACAGCAGTCTTTATCCACACGATCCAACTCCAGAGTGGCAATCCCCGATAACTGTTTAGTTTGGAAATTGACATCTAATACCAATAAAAGATGCGTTACTCTCACCTTCTCAACGTTGGAAAAAGAGTGATAGTCATGATTGTTATCCCATCGATTCAGCACTTAAATATCCTTTTGATTAACATGGTTTTAATAATAGCCATAGCAAAGCCAATTGTCATTGCCATCGTAATTGACTTCATTTCATTAAGATGAAAGACTTAATGGATATTATATACAAAATAAAGGTAATCCTTAATGAAGGTATTAAATCTGCTCCCTATCACTGCTATTTTATCCCTTTTCACTGTTACAGCAGAGGCTAAACCCGTAGCTCCTATTTCTGAAATCTTGGCTCAGGAGTATGCTTGCAGCGATACCATTGTTATCCGTTCCCAAGCTTTAACAACATTTCAAATAGAACAAGCATGTAAGTTACTGGGTAAGCAGGAAGCTAAGTTTCATCAACTCTTCGACACCCAAGGTAAACCCGTCGCCAATGACAACAACATCAGCATGCGAGCAAACGTCTATCACTCTCGGGAAGATTACACTCAATATGTCACCGCCCATTTTGATGTACCCAATGACAATGGTGGCATGTTCTTAGAGGGATCCCCTCATAAAGCAGGTAACCAAGCTGAGTTTGTCGCCTATGAAAAGAAAAGAGAGATTTGGAACTTAGCCCACGAATATGTGCATTATCTCGATGGTCACTTCAATCTCTATGGTGATTTTTGCGCATCACTCCATGATTCCCATAGTGCACCTGAATATTGCCCTAAACCTGCACCGCTCTTACCTCATCTTGTATGGTGGAGTGAAGGTTTAGGTGAATACATTTCTCTGGGAGATAACAATAAAGCAGCCATTGAATTAGCTAAAGAATCTTTGGCAACCGCAAGCACTTACTCTCTTAGTGAGCTATTTAATACCAGTTATGAAATAAACGGAGGTTCAGACAGAGTTTACCGTTGGGGCTATTTAGCCGTTCGCTTTATGATGGAACAACACAAAGACAAAATTGATACCATGTTAACCTTCACTCGAAAGGGAGATTACCCAAGATACCAGGCCTTGATTAAACAATGGGGTACTGATATGGATGCGAATTTTCAAGCTTGGCTCAACACACTTTAACCCAGTAAAGATATATTAAAATAATAATTGGTAAAAATATTGAACCAATGACATAAAGCTTAGTCTTATATAATGAACCTGTTGCACTGCATGATTATTTTGCTCTGTTTTTTGTTCATCATCATCTCCCTTTAAGAAACCTATTGGCTTCTTCTAAGAAGAGATAAGACTTTGCTAGCGCACACTGGACTTGAGTTTCAACCTAAACTTTGATAACCCAACGTCAGTGAATAGTCCTCTCCTCTTACTTTAATATGAAAGATCTTTGTGGCAGCCCTCGATTGTAGGAGCTGCCATTTTTTTATCTCTAACTTCCCTTTTACAGTCAATATTCAGTTCTAGTAAGCTCACTTTTCAACTTGATAGATCTTGGGATCAAAAAAAGATCCTAAATTTTGAAAATAATCTGAACTTTATCAACAAACAGGACTCTGAATATATGAACCGAATTGTTGTGTAAAGTTAACTTGTTATGCTGACTCTGCATTTTTTCACTGTTCATCATCATTCTCCTTAATTAGATAGTGTCTAGTACAGCTATCACCCTATTCCAAGTTTGGAACATGTAGCGACCTGATTAGGTCGCTTTTTTTTGTCTATCTGAAAGTAGAACATTTACGGCAGACACAAAAAAGCCTCACAAGGAAGCCTCTATCAAGTGTCGTTTAGGGTTTTAGTTTAAAGACGGATGCCGGCTTTAGCTAAATCCTTGGCAGTAACATTGCGAGGCAGTGGTACATAGCCATCTTTCTCAACAATTTGCTGACCTTGTTTAGACAGGACAAACTTAAGAAATTCACGGTCCATAGGAGATAAATCTTTATTGGGGTGCTTGTTCACGTAAACATATAAGTAACGCGATAGCGGGTAGGCACCACTTGCTGCATTAGCAGCAGTTGCTTCTATGTACTTAGTTCCTTTCTTCGCTATCGCTACCGCTTTTACACCAGCCGTCTTATAACCGATACCAGAGTAACCGATAGCATTAAGTGATTGAGACACAGACTGAACAACAGACGCTGAGCCAGGTTGTTCATTCACGTTCGCTTTAAAGTCACCTTTACATAGGGCTTTCTTTTTAAAATAACCGTAAGTGCCGGATACTGAGTTACGACCATAAAGCTGTATATCTTTGGCAGACCAGCCGCCTGCTAGCCCTACTTCGCCCCAGCGCCTAACGTCATCACCGCCGCACTTATGGGTTGCAGAAAAAAGGCTGTCGATCTGCTCTATGCTTAATCCTTTAATCGGATTGTCTTTATGGACGAATACAGCCAGTGCATCAATTGCAACACGAATAGCGGTTGGCTGGTAACCATAGCGCTTTTCAAAGGCTTCTACTTCATTAGGCTTCATTTTACGGCTCATAGGACCGAACTGAGAAGTGGCTTCTGTCAATGCCGGTGGTGCAGTAGAAGACCCAGCAGCCTGAATTTGAATGTTAACGTTAGGGTATATCTCTTTAAATTCTTCAGCCCAAAGTGTCATCATATTCGCCAAAGTATCTGAGCCTACCGATGATAGGTTACCCGATACGCCACTTGTTTTTTCATAAACAGGCAGTGACTTATCAATTGCAGCGATAGAGGTTGCAGAAAAAACACTTGCGACAGTTAAACTTACTGCACCGACAATTTGTTTCAGTTTCATTATTTGCTCCAGTAATACACGTACTTGCTTGAATAAATTAATAGCAAGTATCAATTGTCAGCGTGACAAGTCTATTACCTTGACGTGACATTTAGATGACATCCTAAATTCTGTCCTATGAAGTAATACAATTTAATAGTATGAGGTCGATATCAAATTTTCGGGAATAAGGAAACTAAACTGACTTCCCTCACCCAGTTCACTGGTAATAATCAGTTCACTCTGGTGATGACCAAGCGCATGCTTAGTTATCGCTAAACCAAGCCCTGTTCCTCCTTTTTGGCGTGTTCGAGCACTATCAACTCGATAGAAGCGTTCAGTTAACCGTCCAATATGTTGTGGTGCGATACCATCACCCGTATCAGCAACCGTAAACATCGCCCCTGAAGTCACTTTTTTCCAACTCACATCAATTTTTCCACCAGGTGGTGTATAACGGATCGCGTTTGAAATTAGGTTTGAGCATGCACTACGCAGTTCAATCTCAATACCGTATAAGTGGCAGTCTTCCTCACATATAAAGTTGAGATAATGCTGCCCGAGAGATAACGCTTCCGCCTCCTCTGTGAGTACATCCATCATGTGTGACATATTCACTTTGACCTCCAAATTATTCTCCGCAGAATCCTCAATACGCGACAATACCAGTAACTGTTCAACCATAGAGCGCATCCTGTGAGTCTGTTGTTGCATCTGCTCCATCGCTTTGGTGTTTGGAGAGTCGGGTTCTGCCATCTCCTGCATCATCTCAAGGTAGCCCTGTAATACCGTAAGTGGAGTCTTAAGCTCATGTGACACATTGGCCACAAAATCTTTACGCATACTTTCTAGCTGTCTGACTCGGGTAATATCACGGGCTATAAGTAGAAACTGCCCTGTCCCATAGCCCATGATTCGAATCTCAAGTACACGCCGCTCAGACAGCGGAGACGCTAACTCAAAGGGATCATGGTATATCTCTTTCTTTAAATAATTTGAAAAATCAGGGTGACGCAATAAGTTATCTATTCTCTGACCACTGTCTAATGGCCACACTAAACCCAGCAGCAGCTGAGCCAACTTATTACACCAAACAATATTGTAATCGGCATCAAGCACGACAGCAGCGTCCGGCAGCGCTTCAGCTCCCTGTCGAAAACGTCCCAAAAGAAAAGCTAGCTGCGACACTCGTTTGCGATTTTTTCCCTGCAGACGGTAGATGCCATTAAACACCCCTTCCCAACTGCCTTTTCCATTGGGGGGCGTGAGACGTTTATCTCGCCATAACCAAAAATTGAGTCTTGAAAGTTGGCGATAATGCCAAAAAAGAAGAGAGATAGCCCCGATAAGCAGGACCCAAACGATCTCTCCGATAAGGAGACCTAAAATAAAGCAGAGTATCAGGTAGGTTATTAAGCGAGATAACAGCCGATAACCTGAATATGATTCAAACATATATTACCAATTGCATTAAATATATCCAGACCATAGGAGAAGGTGAAGCGCAAGTTAACTCAAGTCACATACGCGCCTAACCTATCAAAACAGCTCATCGGTACTATGTTCGAGTAGAGAAACGGTAACCCGCACCTCGAACCGTTTGAATTAAACGATCATGACTCGAAGGTTCAATTGCTTTTCTCAATCGTCTGATATGCACATCTACCGTTCGATCTTCAACATAAACATTGGTACCCCATACATTATCGAGTAACTGTTCACGACTGTACACTCTCTCTGGATGCGTCATAAAGAAATGAAGCAACCTAAATTCAGTAGGCCCCATCTCCAATACTTTGTTGTCCACTGTTACTCTGTGGCTAATAGGATCTAACATCAAGCCCTGAACATCAATAGGTTCCTCAAGGCTCGTTGGAGAACTACGGCGGATCACAGCCTTAATTCTTGCCACTAACTCCTTTGGAGAAAATGGCTTAGTGATATAATCATCGGCTCCGACTTCCAAACCTCGTACTTTATCTTCCTCCTCACCACGAGCAGTCAACATAATGATGGGAATTTGGCGGGTAAATTCATCTTGGCGTAAACGTTTGGCCAATTGAATGCCGCTACCACCAGGAAACATCCAATCTAGTAAAACAAGATCGGGATAGGGTTCACAAACCATGTCTAACGCAGAGTCAAAATCTTCAGCAGCGGTAACAACAAAACCATGTTGTTCCAGCACAAAAGTTAGCATCTCTCTAATCGCTAACTCATCTTCAACAATCAATATCCTAGCAGCCATAAGCGATCTTCTGTCCGATGAATGTTCACACGTCTATTATTGGTCAGTTTTATTACAAAATTATGATCATCGGCACTATTTTGTCATAAATAGAGAAAACTTGTCATAAACTTAATCTTGCACTCTCAAGTAGCTTGGTTTTTTTTGCTTTTTATAAACAGCAATAAAAAGAGGCCTAAGCCTCTTTTTATTGCTGAATAGCACTTTAAAACTTGTGTTCTAATCCTAAACCTAAGAATTTGTCATCATTTTCAATATTGTCATATGAACGGTTCGAATAGAAAGCAAACAGCTTCGTCGGTTTACCTAACTTATAGTCACCACCGATTGACCAAGAATTACCTTTATCTTCCATATTTTGGTACTGAGCTTTAAGTACTATGGCATCGATAGCATAGGCAGCGCTGAACAGATAACCAGTATAACTATCACCATTGTATGGGTTAACTTCTCCATCGCTATCTAGGGTATACACCTTCTCTTCCTGCTGATACATACCGCCAAGTACTAGGCCTGCAATCTTCCCTTGCACTGTAGCACGCGCTATTTGGTAACCTTTAACATCTGAATCATAAGCGATAGATGCGTAGATTGGAGAACTCTTTAATTTAGCATCACCATACATAGCAGCTAAGCTGTAACCATCTTGCTTTAACTGGTCACTGTCTCCGCTAGCGGCATAGGTGACACCTAACTTAACGCCACTGAATGACGGCGAAAGATAAGTGGCTGTCTGAGCTAAACGACTCTCACCTTTAAACAAGTTTTTCAAGTCTGCAGAAAGGTCATTAAATTGATCTATTTTACCTTGAGATTGCTTAAGCATAGTATCATTACGACCAACAGATATGGCACCAAAATCTCCTCTTAACCCCACAAATTGATTGCGTGCCTTAAAGTTATTTTTAGTATCATCGCCGGTATCCACTTCATACTCTATGGTATAGAAAGCTTCCAATGAACTACTTAACTCAAAAGCTCCCTTCACACCTAAGCGTGACGCATTACTTTGAATGGTCGTTTCTGACTCACCGTTGACATCATTAGATTGAGCCGTGACGTTTAACTTACCGTAAACCGTTAATGGCTCAGCAGCATTTGCTGAAGCTGAAGCCAAAGTCACAGTAGCAAGAGCGGAAGCAAATAGTGTTTTACAAAAAGTGTTCATCATTAAATCCTTTCGACGTATCAGTTCGTCTTTGGTTATTGGTTTGGACGCCGAGGAGTTTGCAAGTTTTATGTTGCAGTTTTATTTCAATAAGGTTCTGTTCTGCCCAAGTATCATTAATTTAATATTAATATTCACATCAATCCCTTTAACACCAAGGGATACAAGCTTAAAAAAACCTATATGACACTTTTGTGAAATATGCATTAGACCTGAAGTTAGATAACTATATTTACGGTTTACCCGAGCTCTGCAATCGCTTACACTGCGCCTTTAATTTTGATTGGGCGCTCACTATGTGGTTTAAAAACCTGACTGTTTACCGTTTTAATAAACCTTTCTCTGTTGATCCTGAAGCGCTTGAGAAGTCATTGGAAGACTTCACCTTCTCTCCATGTTCAAGCCAAGATATCAGCAAGTTCGGCTTCTCTAATGCCTTAGGTAAGAAAGGCATTTCATTGGTACACAGTGCGAGCGGTCGTCACCTTATTTGTGCCACGAAAGAAGATAAAATTCTTCCTAGCCAAGTGATAAAAGAAGCACTCGAAGATAAAGTGGCTCAAATCGAAGCCGAAGAAGATCGTAAATTGGCGAAGAAAGAAAAAGACGCAATGAAAGAGGAGATCATCATGACTCTACTTCCTCGCGCCTTCACAAAACGTAGCCAAATCCATGCCTTAATCATCCCTGAAATTGAAATAATTTTAGTCGACAGCTCAAGTGCTGCTAAATCTGAAGAGCTTTTGGCTCTGTTAAGAAAAGCCTTAGGTTCTCTACCTATCATTCCTTTGAGCTTTAAGACTCCTATTGAAACTCAGCTAACTGAATGGGTAAAAGGAAACTGCACACCAGCACCTTTCATCATGCAAGATGAGGCTGAGCTTAAGGCTGATTCTGATGAGGGTGGTATTGTTCGCTTTAAACAGCAGGATCTAACAGAAAATGAAGTCCTAGCTCATATCGAAGTCGGTAAGCAAGTTCATAAACTGGCACTACATTTCGGCCAATCAATCGCTTTCATACTGCAGTCTGATGCCGCTATCAAGCGCCTTAAGTTCTCTGAAGAGTTCCGAGCAGGTAATGACGAAGTCGGCACTGAAGATCCAATGGCGCGTTTGGATGCTGACTTTGCACTTATGGGTAGTGAGCTTATTGCGCTGATGAACTCATTGGTGGAAGTCCTTGGCGGCGTAGATGACACCATTTAGGTGCATTGGCTAGACTAGACAATAATAAAAAAGGCGCTAATTAGCGCTTTTTTATTAGGCGCTGATTTATTGTCCTAAAGAGTTTGTCACTCTCAAACGTTAATCATCCACCTTAAGCTTGCCCCTTATCATCGAAAGGCCAATCTATGCCAGACCAGGCCTTGAAGAAGGCTTTCTGATCATGACTCGGCTTCTTTACACTCACAAGCTTAAGTTTACCGCTTTGCACTTCGTCTAAGGTCAAAGACACAGATTTAAGCTTGTCGTCACTAAACAATGTCACCTCAATTTCTACGCCTGGCTTAAAATCGTTAATACGCGCTTCAAATCCACCCGCTGTCACTTTAAGGCCGTTAATAGCAACTATTTCATCTCCCAACACAATGCCAGCTTTCCAAGCAGGACCTCCTCGTAACACCTGCTGTAATGTAAGCGACTCATCACTGGTTGTCATACCTGAGAAAGCGGTAACTTTTGAGTCCTCTCCATAGCTCAGCTGTAAACCTGCTTGAGATAACAACTCAGGGAAACCTAAGGTTAACGGCGTATTCACATGCTCGTGCCACCAGTCGCTATAATCTTCACCCGTCAGTTGTTGTAAAATCTGCTGCACATCAGCAACCCCATAACCCACAGGGAGTTTATGATCACGATACAGCGCTTTATGCACATCGCGGTAGGAAGAGTTCAAATTCGTTTCATCTAGCAAAGAAAAATCTAATGCCATGGAAACCAGAAAGCCTTCGGAATAGATATTAGTACTGTGGTTAATCGAATAATCGCCACCTGTACTGGTCCATTGGTTAGCACTCGCTTCGGCGACTGACTGAACCTCACGCCCAGGGGTTAGCTCACTCTTTGCGATACGTTTAGCCAGATCCTCTAAAAACTCCTGTGGGGTGATAACTCCGGCACGGAGCAATAACTGACTTTGAAAATAACTGGTCGAACCTTCAGCAATCCATAATAGCTCGCTGATATTCTCTTGCTGATAATCATATGGAACCAAGCCCTGAGGTCGATAAGCCTTCACATTCCAAGTATGAATAAACTCATGGGAGGCCGTTTTGATAAAGCCTAGATAATCTTCACGCTCACGATAACTAAATCTTGGTCGTTGAATAATGGTTGAATTAAGGTGCTCTGTTGCCCCACTCGCACCACTGGTCGCGTGGACCATATAGACATACCGTTCAAAAGGGTAACCATCCCATATAACATCGGCCTCACCACTGAGTTTGGTCAGATCGGTCACCATCTTCTCTACGTCATAATTCCCTTCGCCCCAGATCACCAGTTCATAATCACGACCGTCGGCAGAGAAGCGTCGGTGTTGGTTTATTCCTGTCTCGATTGGAGAGTCGACAAGTACATCATAGTTATCGGCAACAAATGTGTTGGCGAGTTCACCTGAATTCATCCCTGAATAACTACGCCAAGTCGATGGCACATTCATCTCGACACTTATGGGCTCATCTCTAAATTCTGGACTGTATACAAAAGCGCCGCTGGCGTCGATAAAGGCATGGCTGGCATCGATATGTCCCACTCTCTGCCCAAGCTTATTTAAGTAGAGCTGATAGCTAATGGATACGGCTGAGGGTTGGCTGAGCGAGATTGTCCATTCGCCATTGGCAGTTCGGGACACGGGTAACTCAGCCCCGCTATCATCTTTAGCACTGAAATATCTAATTGAATCGGCCAAGGGTAACACTTGATATTTACCGGTTCTCCACACTGGAAGTTGAACGTTAAGTTGTGATGCTTTCGATAAAGGAAAGTCAACGTTGACGAGGGCCAAATGATGCTGAGGTTGGGTCAAATCTATTCGATAATTGACGTCGGCGAGGGTTGGGATGGAAAAAAGCAGGCTAAAGGTTAACATTGATGGAATGGCAGATTTCACTCTTTCGTCCTTTTGTTATTATTTTTAGGTGATTTCGTTTGCGAGTATAACACCTAAATAATGACAGTTAGCCGCTCTCGTTACAGGTGTTCATTAAACCTGAACGACTTGGATGTACCTACTTTTAAGCGAAGGAATGAGAGAGGGGGATTACTTAAGGAAAAAGCCAACGGGGATAAACCCATAGATGCATCCCAAGTCGCACCAACAAAACAATTTCAATGTTTAAGCTAAAAATTATAGAAATTAGATGCTTAAGTCGCTATATTTAAAATGGCATTTGCACTCTAAAGAGATTGCTATAACATTATATGAAAGTTATCCCTTTCTATTTTGCCTTAAACAAGTAGGACATAGTTTATAATGAAGGATTCAATGGCCAGCGTTTCTCAGGTCAACTTATTAAAGCAAAAACTTCACCTCGCCAAAATAGCTCTCACCGAGCTTGCTGAAGAGCGAAATGAGAAATTACAAACGCTATTGCAATTTGTTGGTCATTTAAGCCTCGCCTGCAAAGGGCAAAATATAGAGCTGGATAATAAATTAGCTAAACTAAGGCATCTATTTACTAAGTTTGAAAATGTTGAAGAAGCCCTTCCCGAATTAGTCGAAGTCGAACACTTGTTAAAGCAGCAATATAATCATGTCATGGTTCAGCTCGAAGACAGCCGTGTTGGCCTTTCCCGGGTTATACGTCAGATCCAACGAATTGAATCCGCTCCGGACAAAATAAAAAAAGAGATTAACTACTTCAAAAAGGACTTAGCAAAGCCGTTTCATACCTTCTGGGATTACATACCGAAAGTAGAACAACTGGTTGGATTTTATGAAAGCATACTAGAAGACCAACTGAATCAAGGTGAAGCGATTATCGTTTCTCCTAAGCATCGTCAGTTAGCTCACGAACTTTCGCAGATGATCTCTGAAATTGAATTTAGAAAGCATCAAAGAGATCAGGTTCTCACCGTTAAAGAGAATCTCAGTAAAGATATCGAAGTTGATGGATTAATTGATGCGTACCAAACAATTTTAACACTGTTGTTAGACAATATTGCCCGTGAAAAATCAGCCTCTCAAGAGTTTCTTTATACGCTCAATGACTCACTTACCGCAGTTCGGGAAGTTGTCACAGATTCATACAATAACAACCAACGTAGTTTGCAACTTAAAAAACAAATTAACCGTGAGATCCATTCACGAGTTGATAATGTTGGTGAAGCCATAGTAGAAATTGATGACATTCATAGCCTAAAATCACAAGTGACAGAACAACTTGCCTCTATCAGAGCTTCATTAGAACGCAAAGAAGCGCTGGAAGAGCGGGAGCAAATTCTGCTCAAAAAATCAATGGAAACATTGAGAAAAGAAGTTAATGAACTAGGAAAAGAAGCGGCTTCCTATAAAGAACGCTTATTTGAACAGCAAAAAATCAACTTATTAGATTCACTCACTCAATTACCCAATCGTGCTGCACTAGAAGAGCGAATGGATCAAGAATTTAGAAATTTTCAACGCCAAAAACAACCATTGTGGGTTGCTGTGGCGGACATTGACCACTTCAAGAACATCAATGATAGTTTTGGTCATAGTACAGGAGATAAAACACTCCAAGTCATTGCCATGGCTCTAAAAAATTCTCTAAGAGATACAGAATTTGTTGCTCGATATGGTGGAGAAGAGTTTGTCCTGCTCATACCGGAAGTGAATGCTACCGATATAGAACAATTGCTAAACAGAGTGAGAGAGAAAATAAAAAGTATTCCGTTTAAGTTTAAAAATCAGAGAATTACAGTTACAGTATCTATAGGTGCTGCACAGATTTTAGATAATGAGCTTATCAATGAAACCTTTGATCGAGCAGATGCAGCACTTTACCGAGCTAAACATGAAAGCAGAGACAGAGTCATCATTGACGTGTAAGCCTATGGCGTTCGCATATTCAACACATTAGGCTCGACACCTTTACAACAAGGTGTCTTTACAACACATTCTTGAACTCAAGTCAGAGCTAAGGAGTTGTTATGATAGTAAATGTCAGTCCTCGAGGTAGCATGGATCAGCTTTCTCAACTGGAAGTAGATCGCCTCAAACAAAACTCGACAAGTGAACTTTATCAACTTTACCGCAGTTGTTCACTCGCAGTACTTGCCTCTGGCTTGCAGAGTGATAACGCTGAAAATCTCTTTGAACAATTCAAAGATTTCAATATCAATGTGCTCCGCCGTGAACGCGGCATTAAAATCGAACTCATCAATCCCCCTGAAGCCGCCTTTGTTGACGGCAAAATTATTGTTGGGATCCAAGAACATCTATTTGCCGTATTACGTGACATTGTTTTTCTCAGCGATAGATACGACAATCTCAAAAATATCAACCTGACTAATCCAAGTCACATCACCAATGTAGTCTTCGATATTTTGAGAAATGGTCGAGCGATGCCTCTTGAGGATCCCAGTATCGTAGTCTGTTGGGGAGGGCACAGTATCAATGATACCGAGTTCCATTATACCCAAGAAGTGGGTTATGAATTGGGACTGCGTGAAATGAACATCTGCACCGGCTGTGGACCCGGTGCCATGGAAGGACCGATGAAAGGGGCTACCATTGGGCATGCCAAACAGCGCATAAGTAAGGCACGTTATATCGGTCTCACAGAGCCAAGTATTATCGCCGCAGAGCCACCAAATCAAATCGTTAATGAACTCGTCATATTGCCCGATATTGAGAAGCGACTCGAAGCCTTTGTGCGTCTTGGTCACGGTATTGTCATCTTCCCCGGCGGAGCTGGTACGGCAGAAGAACTGCTCTACCTGTTAGGCATATTGCTTAATAAAGAGAATCAAGGTATTCCATTCCCATTAGTGCTTACAGGGCCTAAAGATAGTGCTGATTACTTCTTGAGGATCGATGAATTTATTGCCGCAACATTAGGTGAAGAAGCTCAAAACAAATATGAAATAATCATCGATGATCCTGTTCGTGTCGCTCGGATTATGAGCCATGGTATGGATATCGTTAAAGATCACAGGAAAACATCAGGTGACTCTTTTCAATATAACTGGTCACTGAAAATAGAGCCCGACTTCCAGCTTCCTTTTGATCCAACCCATGAAATGATGGGTAACCTCAACTTACATTTCCAATCTGATAAGGCTGAGCTTGCTGCAAACTTAAGACGAGCATTTTCAGGTATTGTCGCAGGTAATGTGAAGATGGAAACCATTAAGAATGTCGTCGAACATGGACCATTTGAACTTAATGGTGACAAAACTATGATGACATTAATGGATAAGCTGCTGAAGGCTTTCGTTAAACAACAAAGAATGAAGCTCCCAGGAAGCAAATATGTACCTTGTTATAAAATAAATACCTAAATAAGCACATATATCGAGTATTAACCTGCATATTAGGCTAATACTCGGTATGCTTAAATTCAGTTAACTCATTCGATAAGACAACTCTCGCGGCGACTCATGAACACTTTTTTAATCATAGATGGCCTAAACTTAGTACGCCGCATCCACGCAGCTCAACCTAATGAAAATGATGTTAATGGCTTGGATACGCGTGTAGGTTCTGCCTGTAAGAAGTTACTAAAATATCATCAACCCACCCATGTTGCAGTAGTATGGGATGGCGATGCCACCTCTTGGCGAAAGTCTCTATTTGAAGATTATAAAAAAGGCAGAAAGCCAATGCCTGAAGCGCTGGCGAATACACTACCAGCGTTGAAGTCCTACCTCAGTGAGCTCAATGTAAACTCAATTAATGCTGAATCAGAAGCTGATGATGTTATTGCTACTCTGGCCACTAAGCTGGTTCAAAGCCAAGGTAAAGCCATTATTGTTTCCACTGACAAAGGCTTTACACAATTAACTCATCCTAATATCGAGCGCTGGGATCATTTTAATCAAGCCTATATTACCATTGAGCAAAGAGAGGAAAAACTCGGCGTTGAACGCCGTCAGTTTATCGATTATTTAGCACTTGCTGGCGATAGTGGCAATAAGATCCCTGGTGTACCGGGAATAGGCCCAAAATCAGCAACTGAATTACTAAAAATATTCCGTTCTCTGACAAATATCTACGGATCTTTAGATAAAGTTGGCGCTAAACAAGCCAAGAAACTCGAAGATGGAAAACAGATGGCGAGAATGAGCTATAAACTAGTACAACTGCAAACTGATATTCCATTGAACACCCATTTAAGTCAATTTAGACTCCCCCATTAAATCATCGTAAGTTTCAAGTAAGATAAAGATTGGACTTGTAAATATCATGTTACCGATTTAACATTTACCTACTTGAGCGAGAAAGGTATATTGATACACTTGATATCCCCATTCATATTTAGCTTTTGCTTAAACCTGAAGGATCCTGTGCATAGATGAAATCTAAACTCCCCGTGATTGTCGGTTCTATTTTTGCTGCTTATCTCGCTTTTGTTATCGTGGTCGTTGTTATGTACGACCCAACGCCAGATGAGATGGACTGGGAAGATAGGCAAACCTATATTAATGAAAAGCTAACTGAAATAACCTTGGGACAGTCATTAGCCCAAATTAAAACACTTTTAGGCAGCGCTGATTTCAGCGAAGCCAGAATCGCTGATGAAAACACGATACAAGTACTTTTCTACCGCACTCACCACATGAAGTCTGATGGTGAAACCACCCGAGATGAATGCACCCCCTTACTGTTTAAAGATCAAAAGCTCATCGCTTGGGGAGAAGGCACTTACCAACAATATCTCACTAATGAAAATGCAAAAAATACATTTTAAAAAGTAAGACAATCTTTCTCTCTTTCAGGTTCACATGGCGACATGAGCAAACAGTTCCGCTTCTGGTAATCTATGAGTACTTGATGCCCATAATGTTGCAACAGTGTCAGCACGGTTCTCGGCGTTGTTATCTTTGGGATTTTTAGCATAAATAACACACATTTTTACGATTAAATTATCTGCCACCAGCAAGATCAATGAACGTACCAGTGACATAAGAAGCTTCATCCGAGAGTAACCAAGCGATAGCTGCTGCAACTTCCTCTGGTTCGCCGCCTCTTTGCATTGGGATCTGTGGTGAAAGACACTTCACTCTATCAGGCTCACCGCCATCGGCATGCATTTCAGTGTGAATAAATCCAGGTCTGACACTGTTCACCCTAATGCTATCTGCGGCTGTAATATCCCAGCATTATTCACTAATGCGGTTATCTTGCCTAAGTGCTCATCTAGGTAATGGAACATAGCCACGACTTCAGATTCTATTGATACATCAGCTTGAATAGCCAGAGCACGGCAACCTTGAGCTTGCAGTTGATCCACTAGCGCCTCAGCAGTTGCACTATTTTGTTTATAATTAACACCAATTGAATATCCAAGATCAGCGAGATGTTTAGCCGTTGCTGCGCCAATTCCGCGTCCTCCGCCGGTGATCAATGCCACTTTATCCATACCAGCCCCTCTGAGTTTGCCCTAGGCAACGTTCATAAATGATTAACTCATATCCAACGTCTTACCTTCTCCTGATAACGCAGATATTCGTCACCAAACTTACGCGTGAGATAAGCCTCTTCAGGTTTAATAGCTACGTAATACACACCAATACAGGAGGGCAATACGCTGGAGATAAGCCATACATCACTGAAATATAAACCTAAGCCCACAGGAACCGTGCAAAAAGCCAGATAGATAGGATTTCGAGAATAGGCGTAAACACCGGTCTTAATAATGGAAGAGGTGGGTTGCCAAGGTTCTACTGCAGTTTTAGCTGTTTTGAATTGATATAGCAGATACAGTAACAAGGTCACCCCAACCATTAGCAGAGCTAAACCCAAGTAGGTAATGGGTGCAGAAAAAGTCAGCTCAATGGGCGAAAACACGCTATTAAGATAAGCCAACAGCATAAACAAAATAAATATCACCGGTGGGGGAATTTTAACGCCTGGTCCATTAACATCCTTCTCCATTAATCTCTCCTTGATATAACTAAGTATGGATACTCACAATGGTGAATATCCATGACCGTGAATCGAAAACTTCAAATTAGACTACGCATAAACAACTTAAATCACAAGCAGCTAAAGTAAAATGTTCAAGGTAATAAAAAAGCCAAGTAAATTGAAATTACTCGGCTTTTTCAAATAACTCGACGCGGTTCGTCGCTGTCAGTATTGAAGCTTAATCTGCCTTTTTATACTCAGTATATGCTTCACCTTGGGTCAACCAACTCGGTGCAGGTTCTCCTTTAAGGTAATGACCGAAATATTCCATCATACGAATACTATAATCGAGTTTATTGGGGTACTTTTTGAGATGATGAGGTTCATCTTCATATTGTAAAAAGACCACATCTTTACCCGCACGACGCATGGCAAGATAAAGCTCAATCCCTTGCTCCCACGGCACGGCATCATCTTTATCACCAAACATTATCATCATAGGAGTCTTAATACGCTCAGCATAGAAGATAGGTGAGTTCTCGATATATTTTTGTGGTGCCCTAAATAGACTCTCACCGATACGGCTTTGCCCTGTCTCATACTGGAACTGACGTGCTAAACCACTGCCGTGTCTTATTCCGCTATAAGCACTGGTCATGTTCGATACCGGAGCACCGGTAACAGCAGCCTTAAATATATGCGTTTGTGTCACAGCAAAAGCAGTCTGATACCCACCCCATGAATGCCCTTGAATACCAATAGCATCTGGATCTGCCACACCCATCTCGATAATTTTCTGCACACCAGAGGTTAGTGCCTGCACCGATGTAGCACCGGGATACCCCACCTCAAAACGAATATCGGGTAGGAAGATGGCGTAGCCATTATCAGCATACCAAGCAAAGTTAGGTCTGTGATTGAGCTTCATCGAAGGAAAAGCGTTCAGTCTGTCACTCATAAAGCGATAAAAATAAACCAGCACAGGGTAACGCTTGCCCTCAACATAGTTCGTTGGCTTAATAAGCACACCATCGAGCGGCTGACCGTCACCGTTTGTCCAGTGTACTAGCTCAGATTCACCCCAATTAAATTGACGCTTTTGAACATCTAAATCGGTTTGACGCTCAGCTTTCTGAGGCGCCGAATAATCCGCACTATACAGATCAGGGAAAAGATCATAACGCTCTTTTGAAAAGACAATCGTCTGTGCATCTTCACTGCGGACTAATGTCTTTAACTTATAATCACCTTCCATCAAGGTAATGACACCAGAGGTGCCTAACTTCGCCTGATAATAACCATCACCTTTGGTTCTTTCGTTATAGCCATGCAATAGCACAGCTTGATTACTGGCTAATACAGCAGGCTTATTTTCATCTTTAACTAAACCGGTCACCCGATACTGAATTCCCTGTTTGCGCCCTTTTCCTGCCGTTAGTTTAAAGCCCTCTAGAGAAGCGGTGTTCATCTGCCAGATATCATACTTATCGTAAATCAGCAGACCCCCATCATTTTCCAACCAAGGGCCAAAACCATAGCCTGGAGCATTAGAGGGATAATCATGATCTTCATCGGCAAACGAGACCGTTAAACCTTTGGTTAAATTATGGCGACGAGCTTGAGAGACTTGATACAGGTATACATCACCCTGTTGATAATACGCAGCGAAACGTCCGTTTGGAGACAAACTAGGAGCTTGACTACTGGGTTGTTGAACCAAGATTGAAGTCTTGTACCCGGTATTAAGATCAATAAGATAATAATCACGATAGAATCCCGCCCAGGTGATCATCTTGCGATACGGGATATCTGAGCTGCCAATAACAAAGCGCGATTGCTCCTGCAGGTCTACATCAGGAACGACCGTGTCAGCGAGCTGAACTAAGTTATTTCCCTTAAGGTGTAACACCGCTAGATAGGTACGCTTCTGCTCTTTTTTGTATTGTTTAATCTCATTCGGTTTAATACGGGCATCTTCTCCATGCCAAATCCTCAAACCGCGCTGTCCAGTGACAACCTCTTGATCAAACAAGTCATCTTGTGTTGCTATCTTTTTAAGTTCTACTTGCTGACTCACCTGAGGCACCCGTCCAAAGAAGAGTCGTTTGCTATCCTCAGAGAAACGGAGTTGGGTGTAACGATTCAACTTCCAACCTTTAGATACTGGTGCAGGTTTTACATCTCCAGTTGCAATGTCTAACAGCGAAAGGTGGTAATCACGGCCATAAGGCGCTTGCTTACTATCACCATGGGTGAAGGCAATATATTTTCCATCTTCACTTAAAGAGACTTCACCAATCTGCTGATTATTGAACTGGCGAACTACCTCTTTGGTATTACTCTCTAAAGACACCAACACCAACTGATGTTTCTTAGCCTTGGTATCGTTACTCGCTAACACAAGATGATGACCCACTTTGTCGAAATAGAAGCGATTTACATTCGCTACTTTCTGACTTGCGCCGGTTTTAAGCGCCACTAAAGTAAAATCACTGCCCTTATCAAATTTATCGACCTTGGTCTTTTTCTCTTTATTCTCTGTTGACTGTCCTACAGCAGCCTTGTCTTTATCATCGCTGTTATCGGCTTCTTCTGGCTCAAACCAAACAGCTAAATGCGTTCCGGATTGATTAAAACTAAACTCTTTTACACGTTCAAAGTGTTGCTCTTTGCCTGTCTGAGTATCGAGCAGTGTCATGCCTGATTTGAGTTTTTCTCTCTCTTTGCTCAATGCCACTTCTTTTTCTAATAATGGCGTATCGATAACAAAAGCGACAAAACGACCGTCATGACTGATCTGCGGTTTTGAACCACCATCGACGATAAATGCCTGAGATGAAGTCAATGATTTAACTAAACCATGGCTATCGCCACGATCCGGTGCAACTTCAACCGCTAATACATTACCCTGAGTAGAAACCACAGGTTGCTTTAACGATTCAAATTTCATGATCTCGTTGGTTGTCATTGTTTTAAGATGAGATTGTGAGTCCTTTGCAGCATAAGCGCTAACAGAGACTATACTTACAGCAGCAAGCAATAAATATGTGATGGATAGTGACTTCAAGGTCTTCCTCATTTTTCTTATTTTAGTGAAGTAGGCTGAGTGATAACTTTTAATTATTCGGCTTTTATTAGACTAAAGTAGACTTTTTTAACCTTTAACGATCAATCATCGCCATAAGCCCTCTTTAATGCAAGTTACACTATATAAAAAAACGTGAGACTGCTCACTATTTCCTGTGAAAAATGTGTAAAAGTGTTTAAAATAAAGAGGTAGATTATAATAAATCATATTAAATCATCTCGCTGTGTCTTTTGACATGGTCAGACAATAGCAGTACAACGAAACGTTGAAGGACTCTCATGTCAAAAAGAACTATAACCGTGATCCCTGGTGATGGGATTGGACCTAGTATTATCGATGCCGCAATAAAAATTCTTGATAAAGCTGGTTGTGATTTTGAATACGAGTTTGCTGATGCTGGTTTAGTCGCCCTTGAGAAACAAGGTGAATTATTGCCTCAGCGTACTCTTGATATGATAGAGAAAAACCGTATAACGCTTAAAGGTCCCTTAACCACCCCTGTGGGCGAAGGTTTTACCTCTATCAATGTCTCACTACGTAAAAAATTCAGCCTCTACGCTAATATTCGTCCGGTCTTGTCCTTTAAGGGCACTCAGGCTCGCTACGAAAATATTGATATCATCACCGTTCGAGAAAACACTGAAGGTATGTATTCAGGTTTAGGGCAGACCGTTTCTGAGGACGGCTCAACGGCTGAAGCGACCAGTATCATTACTCGTCAAGGTGCAGAACAGATCACGGTTTTTGCTTACGAACTCGCTCGTAAAGAAAACCGTAAGAAAGTCACTATCGTACACAAAGCAAATATCATGAAGTCGACCTCAGGCCTGTTCTTGAAAGTCGCCCGCGAAGTGAGTTTGCGCTACCCAGACATCATCACAGAAGAGATGATTGTCGATGCAACCTGTATGAAGCTAGTTATGAATCCTGAAAACTTTGACGTTATGGTAACGACCAACCTATTTGGCGATATCCTATCTGATCTGTGTGCAGGTCTTGTCGGAGGTCTAGGCATGGCGCCTGGCGCCAACATAGGTAAAGATACCGCAATTTTCGAAGCAGTACACGGCAGTGCTCCTGATATTGCGGGTAAAAACCTAGCTAACCCTACTTCAGTAATTTTAGCGTCAATCCAGATGCTTGAATATTTGGGGATGGCTGATAAAGCTGAACTCATTCGTGCTGCGGTTACTGCAGTTATTGCTGAAGGCGACCGGACGACCCGTGATCTTGGTGGTACCCATGGTACAACTGATTTCACTCAAGCAGTTATCGATCGCCTATAAATTTAGTCGAAACTATACCAGTAAAAAGGCCCTATGCTTTCACATAGGGCCTTTTTTATAAAATTGTATTTCATCCTAAGACAAACTAACTAAACTTGAGTCGGATTCAGACTCAAATAAACCGTCACTTCATCACGATCATGATAAAGGTGCTTACATTTGATCGAGAAGTTCTTTATTTCATTCTCTTTAAGCACGGCAGCCATGGTTTCCAGCATAATAGTCACGTCTTGATAGCGGCTCTTCATCGGCAACTTAAGGTTAAACATCGCCTCTTTAAACCAACCATTAATCGCCCATGCTTCAATTAGTTCAGCAACACGAGATGGTTTTTCAATCATGTCACAAACTAACCAGTAGATATTCTTACGTGGTGGCTCAAAACGGAAACCATCGGCCTGATAATGTTTAACCTGTCCGGTCTCCATTAAACGTTCATCCATCGCGCCATTATCAACCGCTGCGACAAACATGCCGCGACGCACTAACTGATATGTCCAACCACCAGGACAAGCCCCTAAGTCAACAGCATTCATACCACTGCTTAATCTTAGCTCATGCTCTTCTTCTGGAATAAAGTGGATAAACGCTTCATCAAGTTTAAGTGTTGAACGACTGGGTGCATCACTGGCCATTTTCAGTCTTGGGATCCCCATTGGATAGGGAGAGCTATTGTTACTAAAAGAAAAGCCAACATAAGCCGTACCAGCTGCGATAAAGCAAACATGAATGATAGGGCGACTACAGCTCTCTTTTCTGAGTAAGTTACCGGCACTCTTCAATTTCTGTCTTAAAGGAACGGTAAACTTACGACAGAAAGCGGTTCGCTCTTTCGCTTCATTGGTGTCAGGAGTTTCAACTCTCAGCTCGCCCGCATTTCTAACATCTGATAACGCTTGCATAATAGGCGTGATCCGATCGTTTTCGGGTAAGTTTTTCAGCAGCTCTTTCGCGGCAAACATCTGTCTGGCAAAAATGAGCGAATCCAATTTAATTTTTTGCGCCAAGATAGTGGCATCACCAGGGGTAAAACACTGGAAAATTACATAGCCATCTTTTTTATTGGTTTTAACAAAACCACCAATATTGAGTTCTGCAGCACGATGTTGTATCTCAGCTGCACACTCTTTTTCATAGCCTGAACGGCAATATAAAAATAGGTTGATCATTGGAATTCCTGAAGCGAGCCAAAAGGCATGTAATGCCTAAAATAACGGCCATCAAATCGATAATGGCCGCTATTCTACACTTTATAGATTGTGAATACGATTTAAACAAGCTAAGCCTTAATCGTTGAGTTCAACCACTCTATTACGCCACACGGTAAGCGCAATCAACAACCAAGCAACTAAGAAACAAACACCGCCTATTGGCGTGATAGGTCCAGTCCACTTAGTACCAAGCAAAGCATAAACATACAAAGAACCTGAAAATAAGATAATACCCACAATGAACAGATAACCAGCCCAATCTAGCAAGCGAGAGCTAAACCAATGACCAGCAAATGCAACGACAATCAACGCGAAGGTATGGTAGAACTGATATTCCACCCCTAAATTAAAAATGGCAATCATCTCAGGAGATGCCACATTTTTTAATCCGTGAGCCCCAAATGCACCTAGCGCCACAGAGATAAATCCACTTAACGCCGCCAACAATAGAAAACCTTTACGCATCCAGCCCCCGAATAAAATTAATACAATGAGAAATAGCAGTGTCTAGATTAGCCTCTTCGGTCGTGCCTGACGACTTCCTAGGCACAAAACTATGATCGCCATCCATTAACCAATGTCGCTGAGCCTTTTGCATCACAGGCCAAGTTTCGACCAATTCTTTACCACCAAATTTATCTCTCTCTCCTTGAATAATACACAAAGGAGCAGTGCATAACTCAATCGGGGCGAGTCTTGGCTCTCCGCCTTTTAACGGAATAAAGGGGTAACCTAAACAGATAACGCCATCAACTACTGTTTGCTCAGCCACAATGACCGCCATACGCCCCCCCATGGACTTCCCCATCAGAACAATACGCTTAGGAGTATATTCAGCTTTAATCGCTGCTATATGTAGATTAAAGTCTTTGAGCAATTTAGGTGCTCTATCTGGAGGACGTCGTTTACCATCAATGGCATTGGCACGCATATAAGGTAAATTAAAACGAATAACACCAATATCGGCCTGCTGACTTAACCCCTTTGCCATCTTATTCATAAAATCAGTCGTCATATTAGCGCCTGCACCATGAGTAAAAATAACCAGAGTCTCCCCTACCTCACCATCAATAATGCACTGACTCTCTAACAAACCTTGAGCTTCTAAAGAGGTTTTAACCAGGAAGTAACTCACTGCGCGACTCCTCCTCAAACATATCTAACATCCACTCTCTAAAGGCTGCCACTTTACCGATATCTGAATGGTTTTGCTGACACACAAGATAATAAGCATCTTTGCTGACCAACACTTCAGGGAAAGGGCAGACGAGTCGTCCTGCTTTAATGTCAGGTCTAGCGAGAACACTGTAACCTAATGCCACCCCTTGACCGTGTGCTGCAGCTTGAAGCACAAGTGAGGAATGACTGAAAATAGGGCCATGATTCACATTAATATCATTAATCCCACACTGCTTAAACCAAGCCTGCCAATCGTGTCGTCCCATATCATGTAATAACGTGTGATATTTCAGATCACTAGGCTTCTCAAGTGGTTTAGGACCAGTGAGTAACATGGGAGAACAAACTGGAATTAACACCTCATTTTTCAACTTATCAGCTCTTAGACCGGGCCAATTACCCTGCCCATAATAGATAGCAACATCCACATCATCAGACAGAGAGCCTCCTTCATCATCAACCGCTTTGATGCGCACATCAATATCAGGGTTTTTTTCACTAAATTTCGCTAATCTAGGCACTAACCACTGAATAGCAAAACTGGGTGAAGTACTGACTGTGAGTGAGCCAATGGCACTTCTGGCTAACAATCTGTTCGTCGCTTCGGCTAATTGAACAAATATATCTTTAATATCTAAAAAGTAGCTTTGTCCCTCTTCAGTAAGTAGAAGAGAACGATTCTTTCGACGGAATAATTTTAAACCAAGATACTCCTCTAGCGCCTTAATTTGATGACTTACAGCAGCTTGAGTTACAAACAACTCTTCGGCGGCACGAGTAAAGCTGAGGTGTCTTGCAGCTGCTTCAAAAGCTTTTACTGAATTTAAGGGCGGTAAGCGTCTAGACATAGTGATCCCTGTCTTGTTTTTTAATTAGTTTTCCTAATCCTTATTGTTACATTTTATCGTTTGTAAAGGGAAGTGATTTTGGTTAAATTTTGCGCCAACGAAATGACTATAGTTAGACAGCCTCTACGACGTAAATGGGAAATGTCTGACAACCCAAAATATCCGCCTGGAGGCGACTATTATGCTAAACCTTAAAACTGTTTTTGTGCTTGCATTCCTTTCAATGGCAACAAGCGTACAAGCTGATGAATCAACGATTGATATGACAGATCTTTATGCAACGATTAACGCGCAACTGATTGAAGGAATGGCAGTCATGCAGCAAGATCTCACTGAAGATCTTAATGCTCTTATGCATACTGAAAATAAAACGGTGCAAACAGAAGTGACCGTATTACGCGCTGAGTAATACCACTCTCACGAGAATATAAACCAAACACTAGAAGCCGCGTTGCATATTATGCCGCGGCTTTTTTGTGTCTGACCATAAATATTCCCTTGGCAAAATCAATAATTCAGTATAAAACGCACTCTAGATTACAAGAGTACCCCATCAAAGAAGACTTTGTGCAAGCCCACTTCGGTGCTGCATTAGCTTAAAATGGAATCACTATTCCTACGCCAATACGTCTAGAATTAAACTCGTGCAAAGCCTCTGAAACGAGCAATCTCAGGTCGTTTGAGTATAAAAAAGCCGCAGCGATAATAAAATCGATACGGCAATTCTTGTAAACCCGCCTGCATTAGAGAAATTGAGTTGCTAGCAATGCTAAGGACGATAAACTTTCACGTTCTCATAGCCCTGCTCTTGAAGATACAGCGCTTGTAACTTGCTCATGACGCCTCTGTCACAATAAAGCAGATAGGTTTTACTCTTATCTAGCTCAGCAAACTGAGTCGCAAGTCTAAAGAAAGGGATAGTCTTAACTTCAATACCCGCAATATTTAAAGGCGACTGTTCCTCCTCTTCTGGCGCACGAACATCGATAATAATTTCACCGGAGTTGATATCATCGACAGTTTCGGTAGCCGTAATTTTCGTCTCCATACTTGTGGCTATCTCTTTGATGTCGATCATCACAGCGGCTTCCACTACACGGTCAATAAGATCTTCTGAAAACTTAAGCTCCTCAGCTTCAATCTTAGACAATACCGCTTTTACTGTTGGCCGCTGGGAGATCACGCCACAATATTCAGGAATTGTTTTAGAGAGGTCTTCCGTGCCTATCTTACGACTGATATTGATAATATCTTGCTTATCCATGGCGATCAGTGGACGTAAGATTAGATGGTCAGTACAACGATCGATCACATTAAGATTGGTTAATGTTTGACTTGAAACTTGCCCCATCGCTTCACCAGTAACCAAGGCTTGAACGCCCATTTTTCTCGCTATTTTAGCGGCTGCTCGCATCATCATACGCTTAAGGACAACGCCCATCTGGCCGTTATCAATCTTCTCTAAGATCTCAGTCACAACGGGATCAAAAGGCACTGAGATAAACTTAACCTTGTGAGATTCACCATATTTCTGCCATAGATGATAAGCAACCTGCTTAACACCGATCTCATGCTGATCCCCTCCTAAATTAAAGAAGCAGTAATGGGTACGTGAACCACGTTTGATAAACTGATAACTAGATACACCAGAATCAAATCCACCGGAAATAAGCGACAATACATCCTCTTGAGTCGCCATTGGATAGCCACCTAACCCTTGAATACGCTTATTGACCAGATAGAGACTCTCTTTATCTATCTCAAGGTTGATCGTCATATCAGGGTTTTTCAATCTCACGCCAGCAGCGTCGGTAAATTGATTTAATCCACCGCCTACATAGCGCTCAACTTCGATAGACTTAAAGTCATGATTACCAACTCGCTTAACACGAACACAGAAGGTTTTACCTGCTAGCTCATCTTTATAAACAGCTAAGGTCTGCTGGTAGATGTCATCGACTGACTCGAATGTACTTTCGTTCACTTGAAGTACATGAGCAATACCGGGAATACAAGCTAATCTATCGGCAAAAGCCTCGACTAAATCTTGTCTATCGTCCGGTACCAGCACCATGATCTTATCCCATTCACGCTTAACTTTAGCTGTTTCATCGACTTTTTTAAGCACGTTACGGATATTAGTTTCAAGCATTTTGGTAAAACGTGTTCTTACCGGTTTGCTTTTCATCATGATTTCAGGGAACAATTTTACGATAAATTTCATCAGGTTTTCCGAGGTAGAACTAGAGAGTAAAAATATTGGCCGCATTATACCAAGATCATTAGAAAAATGCTTATCTAGATATACGAACTCAACGAGTATAGTGCGAAGGTTATTTGTCTTAACATCTAAAAAAGGCGCTAAGAGATTTCTCTTAACGCCTTACTCGATAAGTCATAGATAAAGATACTTATGTTCCAACCGTTATCTCATCAGACTCTATCGCTTTACCTTGTTCGATAGCAATTTCAACTCTTCGATTACGAGCCCGCTTACTGCTGCTGTCATTGTCGACCAGAGGGTCCGAATTTGCCATTCCGACCACTTTCATCCTCTGTTGATCAAACCCTTTCACCTTAATCAGCTCATGGGCAACAGCGACGGCTCGCTTACTGGAAAGATCCCAGTTAGAACTATAAAGCTCATTGTTGATGTTCATATCATCAGTATGTCCAGATACCGTAATAATGCCTGGTACATCTTTAAGTAACTCACCGATACGTCGAATAACGGGTTTAAACCTGGGTTGTAGGAAGCCAGAACCTGATGAGAAAGCGCCCTTCTCGCGAATACGAATAATGATCTGTTGACCTAATGACTCGATCTCAATCGCTCCATCAACAATCTCAGTGTTAAGCTCTTGAGCCATCTTCTTAACTTGTTCATTAATATTGTCCTGAGCTGCAGCTTCAGCATCTGACTTTTCTTTAGCTTGAGCCTCGGATTCCGCCTTAGATTCAGCGACAGACTGCTCTTGGGCTGCGGCAGCGGCTTCACCACCTCTTTGTTGTCCCTGTTGTTGTTGCATTCCACCAGAACTATCATCTTCACCGGCTTGGTACTCAATCACAGGCTCAGTAATCTCACTAGTCTGCTGGTTGATGGTCTCAATCGGGGTGGGTTCTGGTCGACCGGGTCTAAACTCAAGGGCGATCACAGAAGTGCCTTTAGGAATATCTTTAACTTCGACTTTATTCTGGACACCAAACGCATATTTCATCGAACCCGCAATCTGCTTAAATTTTTGCACATCCATTTCTGAAAATGAAAGCAGTAACACGAAAAAACACATCAAGAGTGACATAAGATCGGCAAAAGTCGCCAGCCAGAGTGGTGCTCCGGGGGGTGGACAGTTACACTTTGGTTTAGCCATGGGGTTACTCCCCGTCCGTAGTATCTACTTGTCGTTGTTTCTCTGAGAGGTAATTCTTTAAGAACCCTTCAATCACGCGAGGATTTTGACCATCTTGAATCGCCAATACCGCATCCATAATCAAATTACGATTCATCATCTCTTCTTTCATTCTAAGTTCTAACTTACCAGCAATAGGAATTGCCACCATGTTAGCTACCATAGCGCCATAAAGTGTTGTTAACAAAGCAATGGCCATTGCAGGGCCAATCGACTTAGGATCATCCATGTTAGACAACATCCCCACCAAACCAACTAACGTGCCGATCATCCCCATTGCTGGGGCAACATCACCTATTGTTGAAAAGATACTAATACCCACTTTATGCCGCTCTTCGGTCAACGCGATATCTTTTTCCAGTGCATCACGTACAACATCACCATCATGACCATCGACTAACATATCAACGGCTTTCTGCATAAAGCTGTTGCTTATTTCAGCCTCCTCAAGGGCCAAAAAACCGCCCTTACGCGCCGCATCAGCCATCGTCACCGACTGTTCTATCAACTCATCTGGCTTATCAATTTTAAAGATAAAAGCTTTAGCCGCAATTTTAATGGAGCCAAGAAATTGCTTCAGGTTATATTTCATCATAACCACAAAAAAGGAACCACATATAACAATCAGCACCGATGCCACATCGATAAAAATACCAATACCACCACTCGTTGCCATTGCACCGAGAATAAATCCGAACGCACCGATGAGTCCTATCAGGGTAGCTAAATCCACAACCGCTCCTCAAATGAAACTAACCCCAGACAAACCATCTGAACTTAGTATAAATATACGCAATGCCAATAAAATAACTCTTTTATAACCTTAACTTTATAACAAAGATAGAAATAAACCCAAGATCATCTGAGAATATTATGCAAGACAACAACAGAACTAAATGCGCCAAATAAAATGTATGTCGTCTTCCTGGAAGCTCTCATAAACAAGGAAGGAACATATCAATTCCATTTTGAATAAAAAGCCATATCAATCATAATTTTCTAATACCTACTCTCAATTATCGGACAGCTTACACGCAAGTTTAGCTACAAATTCAAATTTTTATAAAAAAATCACAATAAAGCGTGCTGACGGGCAAATTTACTGCAGTGCAATTTGACCACCGCCGCTGGCTACGATACCGTGTGTCACGCTAATCTCAAGGAAACATTACCGTGGCAAAAAAACCTGAAAATCTCACTTTTGAAGAATCCCTTTGTGAACTCGAGCGCATCGTTTCAGAACTTGAACAAGGCGATGTTTCCCTAGATGACGCATTAAAGCAGTTTGAGCGTGGCATTAAACTGGTACGCAACAGCCAAGGCAAGTTAGAGCAAGCCCAACAGAAGGTCGCTATTTTGATGGCCGACGATGAAAATGCGCCACTAACTCCCTTTTCACCTGAGGTAGAATAAGTGCTAGCTCAAGCCTTCACTCAATATCAACAACGTGTTGATACCCAATTAAAGCAAAGATTTGAAGCACAAACTGTAACAGATCCTCAACTGTTGGCGGCCATGAAACATGGCACACTTATCGGTGGTAAGCGTATTCGCCCATTTCTAGTTTATGCTGTTGGCGAGATGCTTAATGTACCACTAGCAACACTCGATACTTGCGCAGCTGCAATTGAATCAATACATGCATACTCTTTAATCCATGACGACCTGCCAGCCATGGATGATGACGCTCTGCGTCGAGGACAACCCACTGTCCATATCGCCTTTGATGAAGCAATTGCTATTCTTGCGGGGGATGCCCTACAAGCGTTAGCCTTCGATATATTAAGTGAACCGATCGATGATCTGACACCAACACAGAACCTTGCTATGGTGAAGGCGTTAGCCAAAGCCTCTGGTTACTCTGGAATGTGTGGAGGTCAAGCCATGGATCTTAACGCAACCGATCAACAGGTAGATTTAGCCACCCTGACACAACTGCACAAACTCAAAACAGGGGCCTTAATCCGCTGCGCAGTCGAGCTGCCCATGATAGCCGCCAATATCTCGATTGAAGAACAGGCACTATTGATGACCTTCGCCGATGCCATTGGCTTAGCTTTTCAAGTACAAGACGATGTCATTGATATCATCTCCAGTACCGAAGAGCTGGGAAAACCACAGGGTTCAGACTGTGATTCCAATAAGAGTACTTACCCGAAACTGCTTGGATTGGCTGACGCACAGGCCACCGCCGAGAGATTGATACAGGATGCTCTATCTGCGCTGACAAAATTACCATACAATAGTCAGCTAATTGCCGAATTCGCCCGCTTTATCATTGAGCGAAGAGTATAATCAAGAGACCAATTACCTCGATGAGTTTGGATATTTCTCAATACCCTGTGCTTGCACAGGCTAATACCCCTGATGAGCTAAGACAGCTCCCTCAAGCCGTGCTACCACAATTAGCCGACGAGCTTAGAGGTTTCCTTTTGAAATCAGTGGGCAAGTCTAGTGGCCATTTCGCCTCAGGACTCGGCACTGTGGAACTCACTGTGGCGCTTCACTATGTCTATAACACACCATTTGATCGCTTAATCTGGGATGTGGGTCATCAAGCTTACCCCCATAAAATATTAACAGGTCGCCGTGACAAGATGCACACCATACGTCAAAAAGGCGGGATCCATCCCTTCCCTTGGCGTGAAGAGAGCGAATACGACACCTTTAGCGTGGGTCACTCGGGTACCTCTATCAGTGCAGCCCTCGCGATGGCCGTTGCTGCTGATAGAGAAAAAGCAGGCCGTAAAGTTGTTGCCGTTATCGGTGATGGCGCCATGACGGGCGGCATGGTATTTGAGGCCATGAATCATGCAGGTGACTTGCACAATGATATGTTGGTTGTTCTCAATGATAATGAGATGTCGATCTCTGAAAATGTAGGAGCACTCAATAACCATCTAGCTCAGCTAATGTCAGGACGTTTTTATACTACGATCCGTGAGAGCAGCAAGAAAGTGCTACAAGGAATGCCTGTCATCAAAGAGATGGCCAAGCGTACCGAAGAGCATTTAAAAGGCATGGTCGTTCCTGGCACCATGTTTGAAGAGCTAGGCTTTAACTATATTGGTCCTATTGATGGGCACGATGTTGATGCACTGGTTGAAACCATGCGCAATATGCGTAACTTATCCGGCCCTCAAATATTACATATCATGACCAAGAAAGGTCGTGGCTATGAACCTGCCGAAAAAGACCCTATTGGTTGGCATGCCGTGCCTAAATTTGATCCATCGACCTTTGAAAAGCCAGCGTCAAAACCCAGCAATCCAACCTTCTCTCAAGTGTTCGGAAAATGGCTTTGTGATGTTGCTGAAAAAGATGACAAAGTATTAGGTATCACTCCTGCGATGCGTGAAGGCTCAGGTATGGTTGAGTTCTCTCAGCGTTTTCCTAAACAGTACTTCGACGCCGCGATTGCAGAGCAGCACGCAGTGACCTTAGGAGCAGGATTCGCCTGTGAAGGCTTAAAACCCGTAGTCGCTATTTACTCTACCTTCCTACAACGCGGGTACGATCAACTGATCCACGATGTTGCTTTGCAGAAACTGCCCGTGCTCTTTGCTATTGACCGTGGTGGCATTGTTGGTGCCGATGGCCCCACTCATCAAGGGGCCTTTGATCTCAGTTTTATGCGTACTGTACCAAATATGATCATCATGACACCTTCGGATGAAAATGAATGTCGACAGATGCTTTATACCGGTTATTGTTATCGCGATGGACCTACCGCTGTGCGTTATCCAAGAGGCAGCGCTACTGGAGAACCGCAAATCGAAGAGATGACAGCCCTGCCTATCGGCAAAGGCATAATCAAGCGTCAGGGTAAAAAAGTCGCCATTCTCAACTTTGGCACTTTGTTAGCCAGCGTATTAACGGCCGCAGAATCTTTGGATGCTACTGTCGCCGACATGCGATTTGTGAAACCTCTTGATGTTGAGCTTATTCAAGAGCTAGCTCAATCTCACGATGTGTTGGTGACCGTTGAAGAGAATGCCATTATGGGGGGAGCAGGCTCCGGTGTGCTCGAACTATTACAGCAACTGAAGTTGCCAATGCCGGTGCTTCAATTAGGCTTGCCTGATGAGTTTATTAAGCACGGGGATTCGAGTGAAATTATTACTGAGTTACAACTCGATGCTGCCGGTATTTTAGGGCAAATAGAGCGCTATTTAGCTTAAACCACCTTAAATAATAGCTAAAGCTGAGTATAGTAAGACAAGAGTTTGCGCTAATATCCATGTGAACAGCAAATATAAAAAAGGACTGCGATTGCAGTCCTTTTCGTTAGCTCACCGAAACAAGTTTACACTTGTGTATCGACAGCCGAACCACCTTGAGAAACCATCACCATCGCAGGGCGAAGTAAGCGATCATTTAAGATATAACCCTTCTGCATTACCATCATGACAGTATTTGCTGGGAACTCAGGGCTTGGCTGCATACCGATAGCCTGATGATGTTCAGGGTTAAAAGCTTCCCCTTGTGGATTAACTTCTTTAAGACCAAACTTATCAACCGTACTCACAAAACTCTTCAATGTTAGCTCAACACCTTCGTAGATAGCCTTGCTCGCTTCCGCTTCTGCATCGGTACCATGAAGCGCTCGCTCCATGTTATCAATAACAGGCAAAAGTTCATTAGCAAACTTTTCCAATGCAAATTTATGTGCTTTTTCAACATCTTGAGATGCTCTGCGACGAATATTCGCCTCAGAAGCTGCTGCACGAGTCACAGAATCTTTCTGCTCTTCAATCTTTGCATTTGCTTCGACAAGAGCCTGCTCTAACTCTTCAACACGGAAATTCGCTTGAGTGAGTTCATCCATTAAGCTGGCATCGTCACTGCTCGTTTCAGTTAGGATTTCACCTTCTACGGCTTCATCGACTTGGTTCTGTTTCGCTTTACTCGTATCGTTGCTCATTCTAACTCCGCTAAAAATACTTTGTTTCTTCCTGCTCTGAGGATAATATGGGGATCACATTCAAGGTTTCAAGCCCTAGCACTAAGATAAATATGCCTAAAGCTTTTCAAACTATCGGTCTTATCGGTAAGCCAAATCACCATGGTACCAACCTCACCCTTAAACGATTGCACCACTGGTTAAAGATGCAGGGATTCGAGATCTTGGTTGAAGAACGGGTTGCAGTCGAAATGGGACCTAATTGCCAATCCGTGGATCTATTGGAACTTGGTGAAAAATGTGATCTAGCCATCGTTGTGGGGGGGGATGGCAATATGCTCGGTGCAGCCAGAGTCCTCGCACGTTTCGATATAGGTGTCATTGGGGTTAATAGAGGCAATCTAGGCTTTTTAACAGATTTACCACCGGATTCATTTGAAGCCGCTTTAAGCGAAGTACTCGACGGGAAATTTGAGACTGAATTTCGCTTTCTACTTGAAACCCAAGTTCATCGACATGGCAATATGAAATCCAGTAATACGGCGGTTAATGAGGCTGTTTTACACCCGGGGAAAATTGCTCATATGATTGAATTTGAAGTCTATATAGACGGCACATTCATGTACAGTCAGCGCGCCGATGGTATGATAGTTTCAACCCCGACAGGATCGACGGCTTATTCATTGTCGGCTGGCGGAGCTATTTTAACTCCTAACCTTGAAGCACTCATTTTAGTGCCTATGTTTCCGCACACACTCTCGAGTCGACCTATCGTGGTCGATGCTGCGAGTATTATCAAAATAGTAGTATCCCCCGATAATGGCGACAACTTAGAGGTAAGCTGTGACGGCCATGTGATGTTACCGGTGCTGCCTGGTGATGAAATTATTATCAAACGCAGTCATGAACGTTTGAGACTCATTCACCCTAAGGGACATAACTACTTCCATGTATTAAGAAACAAATTAGGCTGGGGTAGTAAGCTGTTTTAGATCGAACGACAAACAAAAAAGCCTCATGCTTTCTACTCGATAGAAAGCATGAGGCTTTTTAAGTTTATCTTTTCTAACCTAAGATTTTGACAGGGTGTAATCCAACTGTACCGTACTTGGTGCGGCAACAGCTTTGCCATCAACAAACTTAGGAGCATAACGCCATTTTTTTATCACTTTAAGAGATTCAGTCTCGAAACGACTTCCTCCTTTTGAATCGATAATTTTAGGCTCATCGACGAAGCCACTTTCGTCGATGATAAAAGAGAGTTGAACCCAACCTTCTTTCCCATTTCTTATATATGACTTAGGGTAATTGGGGTGATGACGATAGAGCGGCACCTGCTCTTGATCACCTAACCAAGGACGCATACCGCCTATAGCGATACAGTGTTGAGTCGATTTACTACTCTCCCCTTCGTGTTCATACAAGTCGACAAGGTAAGCATGAGCCCTAAGCTCATAAGGATGATTATAATCCAACACCGAAAACTGTTTTACCACCTCTTCTAACAGCATGATAGTTTCTTTCGTCTTTCTCTTCTCTACAAAATTAATTGAAGCCACTGTAAAAGCTGATGTGACTCTTTTCAGTGCACTTTCAGGTAGTTCCACTTTATATATATCATAAGCATCAAACATAAAATCACGTACTTTACGATTATATAAACCCGTTCTGCTTAAATGATCAAATGCAGCTTTCAGCATATCCCCATGAACCAGTTTATTGTCAGCCTCTTCAGTTAACTCTAGTGCTTCATAAAAAAGCTCCCTAGCTTCTTTGGCACTGGCGCTTGTCTGAGCGGCACCAACAAGCGGATCAATCAACTCAATCGCCTCATTACCAAATTCGACTCTGTAACTGGCTAAAACAGCAAGATAAAGCCTATTGGCTTCCTCATGCTTATCTGTAAAATTAGCCAACTCACCTGCATAATTTAAAGTTAAATTGGCGAGGTTTATACTACCTTTATCAAACTTTTCGAGCCCTAACCTATAGGTTTGTCCTGCAAGTTTCAGCGATTTGTCATCATCATTATCAGTAACTGCTTGAAGATACGCTGAGTAACTATCAGAAAACTCTGATGCCAAAACGGGTAAGCAACTAACACTAACGAGCGTCAGACCTAAGGTTGTAGCAAGAAACTGACGATGTAAACCAAACTGAAACTTCATAAATATCCTTATTTATACTTGATAGCATGAATTTCCCACGCATCAAAATGACTCATTAGTGTAACTAATTAACCTCAAAAATCCAACTTGATAAACCCGCGATTTCGAGACTCGCTTTAATGCTAAACCCATCCAGATAATGAGCATACAGCTACAACACGCCAAGGACATTCAGATCCCCGTTTTACCAAATATCAAAAGCTGAACCGCTTAGAAGTAGTAAAAAGTCGACGCGCTAACTCATCGATTGCCAGCGGCAATAAACTGATGATCTCAAGCCTTGAATCCATCGCATCATCAAGTTCAATAACACTCATCTCCCCATCAATCACATTGAATCCCGCGATACCCTCATCAGTAATAAGCACGGCCTTAATGCGAGCTACATCCAAGGATTTGATAACCTTAATCACCTCATCAAAATTAAATTCATAACTGAGATCAAATACCCAACCACAGGAGTAAAATCCTTCACCACTGTTTTGTTTAGTTAATACCCCTCGCTCATCAAATCCAGCAGCGGTTTCAACAGCTTCAATGTCAAAAACACTTATTGAACGCCCCGTCAGCAGGCTTGATCGCGTCGAAGATACTGACTTTGGTGCCTTTCCAGCACTGTCGAGTAAACTCAACAATTCTATTGGTAAATTCGGAGTTAACCTAGGTAATAAGCTGAGGAAAAAATAGCGCTTTTGGTCTGAATCCACCAAATCTAAGTCTTCTTCGACATAAGCGATTAAATCCAAATACTCCTTATCAGAATAGAGATCGGACTTAGTGGCCAATATGATGTCTGCCACCGCCAGTTGTTGATTAAAAATGTCATGGTTTTTATATCGATCATCAGATATTTTTCTTGCATCGACCAAGCACACGGTTGATTTAAGGGCGATAACGTTTTGATAGTGAGGTTGACTTAACAGCTTAATCACCTCTTTGGGATGCCCTAACCCCGTAGGCTCAATTAATAATCTATCAGGCTTTGCTTTAGCGATAAGCTGATTAACGGCAACTTGCATAGGCACACTCGCAGCACAACATAAACATCCGCCCGCCACTTCGCGGATCTCAATGCTCTCCCCACCGCCTGATAACAAGGCGCCATCTATACCAATTTCACCAAACTCATTGACTAAAATAGCCCAAGTCTCTCCCTCTGGTTTACCCGCTAATAACTGCTTAATGAAGGTCGTTTTACCCACGCCCAAAAAGCCAGTGATCACATTGGTAGGAATAGGTTTTAGTATCATGATGGATCTCAAGTGACATGAAAGATCCGACAGTGTAGGTGGAAACCTGACAAGTCTCAATCTCTAGCCCCTTAACAGCAAGCACAAACAAAACCCAACCGTAACACCTCTGGATCATTTTCATCACAACACCGTAAAGAGTGTAAGTTTCTGCGTAAAAAGTCCGCACCCAGTCTCAAAAATCACGCTATTTTATAGCAAGCGAATTGACAGCTGTATAGAATCCTTCCGAAGCTCAAACAAATGAGCTCAAGATAATAATTACGATTAATAATAAAAATATGATGGGTCATAAAATGAAACTACTTAAAACCGCAGCAGCGGCCGCTATCTCTATGGCGTTATTAGCAGGATGTAATGACGACACAACCAACATTACCAATCCAGTTGAGCCAACGCCAGATGCAACGAACGTTCGCTTCAGCACATACAACCTCTCTTTCGACCGTTCTACGTTTGAAGAGCTTGTTACTGAGATGCAAATTACAGCTCCAGAGCAAGAAGTATTAATGCAAGGTTGGTTTGATGAAACCTTAACTGAGGCTGACCTTAAAATTGCTGAAAAGGTTATCCAGATCCGTAACGTGGCAGCGATTATTCAAACTGAGCGTCCAGCAGTATTGATGATGGGTGAGTTTAACAATGACGGTATCGCTAAAAACCAAGATGCTATCAAAGGTTTCCGCTTAAACTACCTTGCCGTACCTCAAAATAGTTTAGGAACAACATCTGATGAAAAGAAGATGCTTAAGCCGATTCAGTTCGCTTACGCTGAAAATTTCTCAACCAATACAGGTCTATTAAGTGACTTCGATCTAGACAGAGATGGAAAAGTTGCACTACCAGGCGATGCATGGGGCTTTGGCTTCTATCACGGTCAATATGCATTTGGCCTATTATCTCAGTACCCAATTGATACTGATAACATCCGTACTTTCCAAAACTTTAAATGGAAAGATATGCCGGGTGAAGTCAATCCAACTATCGTGAATTGTGACGATGATAAAAACCCAATTCCAGACGGCATGAAGTGTGGTGACGAGTGGTACTCAGCTGAAGCGTGGGCAGAAAAACCGCTTTCATCTAAAAACCATGTGGATGCACCGATCCTAATCCCAACCGCCACTGGCGAGAAAGTGGTTCATCTACTGCTATCACATCCAACACCGCCAGTATTCGATACAGTGACTGAAAATAACAAGTTATTGAATCGTGCTGAGATCGACTTCTGGAATGATTATGTTGCTGGTGAAGACTATATCTATGATGACGCAGGCAAAAAAGGCGGCTTAAGTTTAGATGCTTCGTTTGTTGTCATGGGCGATCTTAACGCCGATCCTGAAAATGGTGACGGCTTCCTTGATGCCATCCAAGATCTAATGAATCATAACCGTGTAAACACATTGGCTACAGACGGTGTCTACGCACCTAGCAGCTTTGGCTCTACAGAGTGTTATGCATTAGGTTTCTGTAAAGAGAACACCTTCCCAGAGCGAGTGACCAGTACCTTTGGCCTTCGTGTTGACCATGCCATTCCATCAAACGACCTTAACATCATAGATTCTGGTGTTTTCTGGCCTGCCACTTTCGAAGAGGGCTATATGTTGATGAATGATAAGCGTGTTGGAAAATGGGGTAACGGCAAAGATATCTCTTCTGATCACCGCTTAGTCTGGATTGAAGCTGAGCTTTAATCTGAAATAAACATCGCTTAATTAACCTAAAGGGAGCCAATTGGCTCCCTTATTTTTTACTATCCCATGGGGAAGTGAAGGTATAACCAGAAATGGCAAGCTTTCCACTGTCCTCCTTTAAAAATATGGACATGACAATGAAACCATAGTAAGTATTTAACACACAAAAGTCCAAATGTAGACTTTAAATAGATAAAAGTCTATTATTAAACTAGTGATTTATGAGAGGACCGATCATGCCTAACACTAACATTCAACATCAACACCTTGGTATTAACTCCGCTCACGCGTCTAAAGTGGGTTTTGACGCAGCAGTAACCATCCTTCAACACTGGGGATGTAAGACTGAGGCCATAACCCATATTTTGAGGGTTAACCGTTCATCTTACTTTGCCTATAAATCAGGTAAAAAAGCCTTCGTTTTGGATAAAGACCAACTCACTCGAATTAGCTATATTCTTAATATTCATGCCGCATTGAGACAGTTTTTCACCAACCCAGAAAACGTCTATGGCTATATGAATATGGTCAATAATAACCCCTACTTCGAAGGCCGTAAACCGCTTGAAATAATCGAAGCTGGAGATTTCGGAGCATTACACGAAGTTTACAAACGAGTTGATCAATTACGCAGTGGTGGATGGTCATAGTGAGTTCAACATTAACAAATAAAAAGACCTATCGTCTGGTTAATACAAGATTTCCTGCAATCGACATCTTTGATGACTGTGCCAATATCGATGAGTTTGAGGTTTTGTATGCTCTACAAAGCTTAACAAACCCTAGATTGCAAAATGAAACGGGGGATCTCACGTTATTAAATCTCGACCAAATTCCGTTTGGAATTAATGGCTGCTCCTATGCAACGGCTTCTTTTACTCACATAAATAGAGACGGCAGTAGATTCTCTAATGGCGAGTTCGGGGTTTTATACCTAGCTGACACTATGGAAACGGCTATTGCAGAAACTCGTTATCATGTTCAAAAGATGTTATCCCTTATTGAAGGGCTGCATTTTGAAATGATAGTGATGAAAGGTTTATCTTGTACCATAAGCGGCGATTTAATCGATATTAGTGCCAACACAATGGCAGAGATGCAAGCTACTGACATTTATCATCATAGTGATTACAGCACTTCCCAGCATTTAGGGTTTAAATACCGCAAACAAGGAGTAGAAGGATTGCACTATACGAGTGTGCGAAATCCAATGTCCAGTTGCTACGCCCTGTTTACGCCCAAAGGAGTCACAGAGATCATTCAGTCTGCGCATTACGAATATGTGTGGGATGGTAAGTCAATAGAAGTGAGAGGCATAACAGCGATTTGGTAAACATGTCGGATAACAAGGCTTAAGTGTCTTTTTGTTGGGTTCATTAATGTCTATTGTTTGCAGTATGCTTATATGCACACCGCAGGTGATAGGTACGAGCTTCAAATATTTCAGCCAATATCAATTCAGCCAGAAGCTCAAACTAGAACTAGAACTAGAAGATGCCATCAGCCTTCATTAGAAGGCTGAATATCATAATGATGTAAGGTTAATTCACCGTAATTAACGCTTCTTTTCACCTCTACGACTTGCATAGCTTGGTTTGTCGGCAGATTGACCGCCTGAACGTTTATGGGCTTGGCCTCTTTTAGCACTTGGCTTGCCTTTGCGTCTATCGACGTGCTTCTTAGCCGATGACTCTTCTGTATTTTCTCGATAACGAGCAGGAAGTGGAGTCCCCTCTTCATAACCTGGCACCACGATGCGAGGCAGCTTAAGTTCGATTAGTGCTTCGATCTCTGCAAGCTTCTTCTCATCGGCTGGACACACAAAAGAGATAGAATGTCCGGTGAGACCAGCACGTCCCGTACGTCCGATACGGTGAATGTAATCTTCAGCCTCAAATGGCAGCTCTATATTAACCACCAAAGGTAGGGCTTGAATGTCTAGCCCTCTGGCTGCGACATCAGTGGCCACCAGCACACGCAGTGCGCCGCTCTTAAACTCATCTAACGCACGGTTACGTGCGCCTTGGGTTTTATCACCGTGGAATACGGCACTCTTGAGTCCATCAAGCGTTAACTCTTTTTGAATATGTTCTGCGCTCTCTTTTGAACTGGCGAACACAAGTACTTGCTGCCAGTTATTACGACCGACTAATTCAGACAAGAGCTCTGACTTTCTGCGCTTATCGACTAAATACACTTCTTGTTCGACACTCGAGGCTGACTTACTGGTGGCCACATTGATCCACTTAGGCGCAGACAACATCTTCTCAGCTAAGATTTTTACATCATCGCTGTACGTAGCCGAAAAGAAGTGAGTCACATGCTGACGAGCGACCAAGGCTTTTACACGTTCAATATCACGCACAAATCCCATGTCCAGCATTCTGTCAGCTTCATCGATCACTAAGCTGGTGACGCTAGCAAGATCTAAACCATGCTGACCAATAAAGTCGAACAGTCGTCCAGGGGTAGCCACTAGAATGTCGACACCTGCATTTAGTGCTTTACGCTGCGGATTCATATTGGCACCGCCATAAACCGCCAAGGTTTTTAGCGAGGTGAACTGACTGTAACGGGTAATATTGTCGGCAACTTGAATGGCAAGCTCTCGTGTCGGCGTCAGTATTAATCCTCGCAGTGAGCTTACACTTAACGACTCCCGAAGCAGTTTTTCCAATAATGGTAGAGCAAATGCTGCTGTTTTCCCGGTTCCAGTTTCAGCGCAAGCCATGAGATCACAACCCGTTAAGGCTACAGGGATCACTTCTGATTGCACCTGAGTCAGTTTTTGATAACCACATGCCTCTATGGCTTCAATAATTGAAGGGGCTAAATCAAGTGTTTCGAATTTCATGGAAAGCGTGTCCGGGAAAATAAATGAGGCGGGAGTCTACCAAAATCATTGCTTATTGGCTATTAAGATAGCGGTTCATGGTGCAACTAAACTCTCTCAAATTAAGATAATAACAGGTATAACCTCTCTTAAATGCGGATATGCTAGACTAGCGCCAATTATCCTCGAGCCCATGACACCATGCAAAATAAAAAAGAGATGAATTACAGTAAAACCTTTCACTTCCCAATTCAGATCTATTATGAAGACACCGACTTTTCAGGTGTGGTTTATCACCCCAACTTTCTAAAGTATTTTGAGCGAGCAAGAGAGCATGTGATCGGCGCTAATGTCCTCGCTTCACTCTGGGAAGTACAAGGTTTAGGTTTTGCCGTATATCGCAGTGATATGCTTTGCCATGATGGGGTTGAGTTTGCGGATATTATCGATGTTCGAACCCAGTTCTACTTCGAGAGCAAATATAGAACGGTATGGAAGCAAGAGATTTGGCGTCCCAACGCTAGCAAGCCCGCAGTGACCGCGACCATAGAGATGGTGTGCATGAATAAAGCACGTCAACTGGCGCCTATGACACCAAGCTTACAGGCCCTACTAAACCAATCTTTCGAGTCTATCGTGACAATCTAACGATGTAAGCGATACCGAATTTGGGAATACAAGTGGTCTGTGAGTCAACGGCTTTATTTAGCTTGAAGCCGTTGCCAGTTTACCTCTAACTCTAAAGCACTCATTGGTTTTGCGAATAGGTCACCCTGAATTTTATCGACCCCCATCTCCACCAATAACTGCTTAATATCTTCGGTTTCAACCCCTTCCACGGTGACGCTAAAACCTAAGCCTTTAGCGAGTTCTATACTCGACTTCATAATATGTCTGGCATGTTTGTCAACCATCAACTCATCGATAAAAGCTTTATCAATTTTGACTTCATCGACCGGGAAATATTTAAGATAGGCAAGTGAAGAGTGACCTGTACCAAAATCATCAATCGCCACATCGACGCCAATCGTCTTCAGTTTTTTAATTGTTTCAACAGCCACCTCCATGTTATCCATCAACTTACTCTCAGTTATCTCGATGGAGAGCAGATTGGCCTCTAATCCATATTTATCAAACTTAGCTTGAATGTCGTCACACAAGGTGCCGCTAATAATATCTTTAGAGGAGAGGTTAACCGCCACTTGCAACACTAGGCCCGATTCATGCCATTTTGCTTGTTGGGAGATAACTTGATCCAGAGCCCATTGACTGACCAACTCGATCATTCCAGCATATTCAACAAGTGGGATAAATTCGGCGGGGGATATCATGCCTAAATCTTCATGGTCCCAGCGCATTAGCGCTTCAACTTGGCTACAACCTCCAGTTAATACATTTAATTTAGGTTGGTACACCATATACAACTCCCCTCTATCTAATGCCTTAGGAAGTTGGTTAATAATACCGAGTTGGCGTTGCTGGCTTAGATCATCCCCTTCTGAATAACTGGCAAATAGGTACTTATTCTCTTTGGCTTTAATCAGAGCTAAATCCAGTCGTCTTAATAGTTGACTCACATAGGTATGATGCAGTCCGAGATCCAGGTAGCCCATTTGAATTTGAATCGCTATTGGGATAGCCTGAATATCAAATGGAACTGCAAGTTCATTGCGGATCGTTAACAATGCAGTTTCATTTTGAGGTTGCTCAAAATAAAGCAGAAATTCATCTTCATTCATTCGAGCAAGAAAAGTAGCCGGGTTTTCGAGTTTATGTAGCCGCTCAGATAATGTCTGCAACAGTTTATCACCAATAGAGAAACCGAAGAGGTCATTGACGAATCGAAAATGATAAATATCAATAAGCACTAACGTACCTTGAGTAATAGGCATCAAGCTAAGGAAACGAGATTTAAGACCTAAACGATTGGCAAGTCCCGTCAGCTTGTCCTTGTCGTTTGGAACAGGCAATCCTTTGATGAAGTCGTGCCACGTGCTATACAGGGTTTGATATTTTTTAGGCACTGCAACATCAGCAAACTGTTCTGAAGCGATATGCCCTAAATGAAGGGTGTCTTCTTTACTCTTAAGAAGCTCCATTTGCTGTGTAAAAGATTGAATGAAATTAGCTTCATACTTTCTATACCGGTACCAAAAAATGGTACAAGCGATACAGACGATCAATAATAAAACTAAACACCAGCCAATTCCCACGCGAGTAACTCCCCTCCCCAACACATAAAAAAGTTAAATAAAGGCCCAATAACAAACTTTAAGGTTACCCTAATACCATCTCAAACCACAACTATTCGTAACTCGACTTAATCGAGTGATACTTTTCTAAAAACTCATCGTCAGCCAGCTGCTCCGCTGATACAGGTAGACCCCGTCTTGCGTACACATCTAACCTCTCTTCAAGTTCAACTCCAGCTCTCAACTCTCCAGTATAGAAAGCTGCCGCCCTGACAAAATCTAGGTAGCCTACATTATCCGGCAAGTAAGATAGATCCGACCACCTTTCTACTACTTCTGTCACTTCCGGAGCAAACTCCCAACTTTTAAGGACTGCGCGACCTATGGGTCCTTGCATCTTTCTCACCAGAGCCCTTAATTGATCTATGCTGGTAAATAACTCTGGACGGGCTTCCGCCTCTTTAAGTACCGGTAGAGCACCTATGTTATGTACCAAGCCCGCTAAGGTCAGCGTATCAAAACTGAGTCCGCTACCTTTATGGGTTTTACTATAAATATGTAGCATCGCACAGGCTGCTGAAGTGACTTCAATAGAGCAGCCCCATACTTCATCCATCACCTCCCACACCATCTCATTAGTTGAGATAAATAGCTGTTCCATCGCAGCGGATGTAGCAATGGATTTAATCTGAGTTAAGCCAATTCTAGTAACAGCACAGTTAACATTTTCAGCTTTTATGCCCCTGCTATAAAGTGCACTATTGGCGACCTTAATCATCCGTGCTGAAATCGCAGCATCTTGGCCAATAATTTCGGCAACTTGCTTAGGGCTTGAATCTGGTTTAGAAACCACTTCCTGAACTCTCATCGCGACCTCAGGCAAAGTCGGTAATACTAATGCATCTGCTTTCAACTTCTTTAAAAGGGCGACTAACAGTTGATGTTCAGTTGACATTTTTCATCCCCGTTTTGACTCAAAATTAATTATAGTTATAGATAAAGATGACCAAATTAGCCCTACCGTTAAATCCATTAACCGCATGCAGCAAATTGGTTAACAACCTGTTTAGATTCTAGCTAACTTTAGGATTTTTAGGGAGTAAAATAACTTTTTTTAGAAAATACTTATCCCCCCTGCTGTTGAGTAAAACTTGATATACTAGCGATGTGGAAGTTTCTGGGGCAAAATTTGATAACCACACCAACATTAAGTAGAATGCCCGCCCGTTTGTCACCCCAATATTTAGTTAACTGAGAGTAATTATGTTTAAACCTGAGCTACTGTCTCCCGCTGGGACACTGAAAAATATGCGTTATGCTTTTGCCTATGGAGCAGATGCTGTCTATGCAGGCCAGCCAAGATATAGCCTTAGGGTAAGAAATAATGACTTTAAACTAGAAAACCTAGCAACCGGTATTCAAGAAGCCCACGATCTTGGTAAGAAACTCTATGTGGTCAGTAACATTGCGCCGCACAATACCAAATTGAAAACCTATATTAAGGATATGGTTCCAGTGGTTGACATGAATCCAGATGCGATCATCATGTCAGATCCAGGCCTTATCATGTTGGCAAGAGAAGCCTTTCCCGATCAGGTAGTGCATCTTTCAGTTCAAGCCAATGCAATCAACTGGGCATCGGTTAAATTTTGGCAACAACAAGGCATTAAACGCGTCATTTTATCCCGAGAGCTTTCTCTCGATGAAATTGAAGAGATACGCCAACGTTGCCCAGATATTGAACTAGAAGTCTTCGTTCATGGTGCACTTTGTATGGCTTACTCAGGCCGTTGTTTATTGTCTGGCTATATCAACAAGCGTGATCCTAACCAAGGCACTTGCACTAACTCGTGCCGTTGGAAATATGACGCCCATGAAGCGAAAGAAACCATGGAAGGCGATATAGTTGCAGTAAACCCTCAAGCACTTGTGGATCAACATGGTGTCCAAATTCAGACGCCAACTTTAGGTGAAGGTCAGCCAAGCGATCAAATCGTCCTGCTACAAGAAGCAGGCCGTCCGGGCGAGTATATGCCAGCCTTTGAAGATGAGCATGGTACCTATATCATGAACTCAAAAGATCTTCGGGCGATTCAACACGTTGAACGTTTAAGTAAGATGGGCATTGATTCACTGAAAATCGAAGGCCGTACTAAGTCATTCTATTATGTTGCCCGTACGGCACAACTTTACCGTCAAGCGATTGAAGATGCGGCATCAGGCAAAGATTTTGATCGAACATTGATGCATAACCTAGAAGGTCTTGCACATCGGGGCTATACTGAAGGCTTCCTACGTCGTCATGTACATGATGAGTATCAAAACTATGATTACGGCTACTCTATCAGTGATACTCAGCAATTTGTCGGTGAGTTTACCGGTAAGCGTAATGATGCAGGTATGGCTGAGATCGATGTTAAAAATAAATTCTCTGTTGGCGACAGTGTTGAAGTCATGACCCCCCAAGGTAATCTGACTTTAACCATTAAAGAGCTATTGAACCGTAAAGGTGAAAGCGTTGAGGCTGGGTTAGGTTCAGGACATTTTGTCTTCTTAGCCTTACCTGCTGGTGTTGAGACAGACAAAGCCGTATTACTACGTAACTTACCCCAAGGTCAAGATACCCGTAATCCCCACGCACAAGCTTAACCATGCAAAATGCAAAGATATGACCCTACAAGCAACCTGTTGGGTCATAAACGTAAAAGAACAAACGAGTAGATAGATAATGGCTTTATTAATCGATGATAGCTGTATCAACTGTGATATGTGCGAACCCGAATGCCCCAATCAAGCGATCACTATGGGCGAGGAGATCTACGAGATAGATCCAGACCTATGCACTGAATGTGTCGGTCACTACGATAAGCCAACCTGTATTTCGGTATGCCCTATCGATTGTATTGATCCGGATCCAAACCACAAAGAGTCCGATGACGAGCTCTTAGTGAAGTACCATCTTATTACCGGAAAACCAGTAAGCGAATAAGCTCAAACGGCATATTTTCAAAAATGGAGTCCATTGGCTCCATTTTCTGTTTTAACATCACAAACACTACACTGATTCTGGATTAGCCTTAAGTTGGAGCTGTTGAATCATCTTCGCTATTTTTTCGATACTGTATCTAATTGGAGACGGCATAGTGTCAAACTCTATGCTCAAGAGTAAATTTTTAACTTCTAGACCTAATTCTGTATCGCCCTCTATCGACAACTTACGCTGAAAAAACAGTGTATCTGGATCTTCCTTACCCGCAGCGACTAGAATAAGCTCTTTAGAGTCACCAGAAAAAGTCACCGCCGCCACTTGAGGTTCACGCACTAACCAACGACCATCGAAACTGACCTCAAACAATAACCCCATGTCGACAACATCAATAGCAACCCAATTTCCCTTTAAAAACGCCAATTCATCATCGTCAGACTGCTCTGAAAGAAGTTGACCTAATAGACGCGCCAACAATTCAGCCTTCACACGAAAGGGGATCAAACTTAATGGGCCACGAGCGAACTTAGGCGCTAGCACTAATAGTTGCTTAGCCATATTGTTTAAAAAAGGTGCTTGCATATCAATCTCGATCCTTAATACAGAGAACAGATCTCTTCCTATAACAGAAGAGTTAAAAAGAAAAAGAGTTTAACCAGATTTTATGATCACAAACCTGTTTTATATCAAGTATTCGACAGCCAATCCCTTTTAAACTCCAAAATCAAATTTTGGGAGCATCTCGGAGCAATAATATGGAACTGTTGTGCCCAGCAGGTAATTTGGCATCATTGAAAGTAGCCCTCAATGCAGGAGCCGATGCCGTCTACTTAGGCTTAAAAAATGATACGAATGCACGATCATTCGCGGGTCTTAACTTTACCCCAAAAAAATTACAAGAAGCCGCTGTATATACTAAACAACAGGGCAAGAAGATCTTCCTTACTATTAATACATTCCCTAAACCCGGTGAAGAGAAACGTTGGTATGAAGCGGTAGATATTGCGGCTAACACGGGTATGGATGCCTTAATCATCGCCGATCTGTCACTGCTCGATTATGCCCATACTCATTACCCGCACATGCCTCTACATCTGTCAGTGCAAGCTAGTGCAACAAACCTAGGGGCTCTGAAGCTTTATAAAGAGGAGTTCAATATCCAGCGGGCCGTATTACCAAGAGTGTTATCGATGAAACAGGTAAGAGACTTAAGTAAGGTTACTCCGGTTGATCTTGAAGTCTTTGCTTTCGGTAGTCTATGTATTATGGCGGAAGGCCGTTGTCATCTCTCATCCTATATAACCGGGCAATCACCAAACACTGGCGGTTCATGCTCACCAGCCAAACATGTTCGCTGGCAAGAGGAAGGCTCAAACAGATTAACTCGCCTCAATGAGGTCTTAATCGATAAGTCTGGCATCAACGAACAGATGGGATATCCGGTAGTCTGTAAAGGTCGCTATACCACGGAACATAGTAGCGAACCGACGCACTTGTTAGAATCGCCTACCAGCCTCAACACCTTAAGCTTGTTACCTGAATTGGCCAAAGCCAATGTCGTCTCGTTAAAGATAGAGGGGCGTCAACGCAGCCCCGCATACGTTGAGCAGGTTACCAGCGTATGGCGCCGAGCCATTGATACCTACATGAACGATCCTGAAAACTATCAAACTCAAGCTGAATGGAATCGAGCATTAGCAAAGGTTTCTGAAGGGCAAACGACCACTTTGGGTGCCTATGAGCGCACCTGGCAATAATTGAGGAGAAAACAATGAAAGCATCACTCGGCCCTATCTTATATTGCTGGCCCAAAGAGAAAGTTATCGAATTTTATACTCAAGTTGCCAACAGCAGTATCCCTCTCGTGTATCTAGGAGAAACCATTTGCAGCCGTCGTCGCGAACTAAAGTTTAGCGACTATTTGGACTTAGCACATATGTTAAAGGCTTCAGGTAAAGAGGTGGTGATTTCAACCTTAGCCTTGCTTGAGGCACCCTCTGAGTTTACAGAGTTAAAGAAACAGGTCGAAAATGGTGAGTTTGTCATAGAAGCTAATGATATGGGGGGCGTCCAAGCAGCAAAAGAAAATAAACTGCCTTTTATCTGCGGACCAACGATTAATAACTATAACCTTGCCAGTTTGAATACCTTGCATAAATGGGGAATGCAGCGCTTTGTCATGCCAGTTGAACTCTCTAAACATTGGCTTGACAGTGTTATCTCTGTTGAAAAGCCTAAATTTGAAATAGAAGTGTTTGGTCATGGTTTCTTACCTCTTGCACTATCGGCTCGTTGCTTTACCGCAAGACAAAAAGGGTTAGTTAAGGATAAATGCCAAACGATCTGTATCGAAAACCCTAAAGGGCTGTTGGCTCAAACACTAGAATCACAACCTCTACTCAGGTTAAACGGCATACAGACACAATCAGCGGCATGCATTGATTTGACCTCTGAGCTGTCAGTCATGAATGAGATGGGTATCGATTACTTTCGAGTGTCTCCATCTAGCATGCAATGCATTGAAAAGGCCGATAAACTATTTGATTTGATCCATGTAACGACAAACTCGAGTACCGATCCCAACTGTAATGGCTACTGGCATCAAGAAGCTGGATTTAATCATTTAGCTGGTTAGAAGTACAAGCTTTAGGGCTTTAGGGCTTTAGGGCTTTAGGGCTTTAGGGCTTTAGGGCTTTAAGCCCTAAAGCAGCCAGTTATATTCGAATTTTTGCGCTTCTCACCATGCCACAGCACCAAGCCAGAAAGAGTGCGAGACTAAGCCACTCTAAAGCCACTGGACACCATAATATCGGTCTGGGTACCTCCATCACCATCTCTTGATAAAAAGGTTGATCGCTGCCAATTAAACCTAGGTTCATATGAGACAAGAGTATAAAGCAGCTAAAACTGATAAAGGTTAATGTGCCAGTAACTATATTCCATCTGGAATAAAAAACACCTCCATTCCATATCAGGTATACACAAAATAGTGCACTACTACAGGTGCCTAAATAGAAGAAATATTTAATCGCGGCAGTGTGCAGATGATAGACATTGACAGGAAAAAGCCCGACAGCCGCCAAACAAAAAAATGTTCCAGCCAGAGAGAAAAAGAGAGGATATAGCCATTTATTATCGACTAATTGGATTGAAAAAAGAGCAAATAAACTCATGCTCAAGCTACCAAAAAATAGCCCTCCGTTAATCATCACCGCTAGTGTCGAGTGACCATAGTGACCTAACTCACTAAGAGTATGATTTAAAAAATTAAAAACATTCCCTTCAGAATCTTGAAAAACAGCAACCGATAGCACGATACTGATGAGAAGTCCTGCAATCCCAAGAGCACCAAACTTATAGGCTAGACTCGACAGTCTTTTACTCTTATCTACCATATTCCTTTAGTGCACCACTCTCCATATCCATATATAGAATCAAGTTTTATTCACGAGGTCTCGCGCAAACCCTCACTATTCAAATTTAATAACCATAAAAAATGTTTTGTTTTCAAGATAAACTACTCGAATATAGGTAAAAAAACAAAAATGATAGTGATTACCACTCATTAACAGCAATGAATCAGTTAACTAACGCCCATTCCAACACAATGAAAGTAATGTCATACGTTCGATTAAAGCGATAGACAAAACACACTAAACAATGTCGCTACAAAAAATCATCAACCACAACAAAAACACATGAGCAATACTTTGTATTAACATGCATTTTACCAAAAACACTCTAGCTAAATCCATCGACTGTAAGCTACAATATAAATACTCAAAAAGATGCAATAACTATTCTCCCATGATGTGGATCACCATAGGATTAGATAGGGTTTTACATCGCGGAAATTAGGAGGTAACCTTGCCTTCCTTGAGTTGAATGGATATTCAAACACAATTTGAATTCCGATAAGATGATAACGTCTTTCAATTATGCCGAATCGGTAATTTAGAGTATAAAAAAGTGGCTGAAAAACAAAATTATAACATTAGAACCATACTGACATTTATTATTCCGTCATTAATAGGCCTGCTTCTATTCGTGACGCCGATCAGTTATCAAGACGCAATTACTATCCCAATTGCTATCATTTCTAAAGGATTGCAAGCATTTCTTGGGGATTCATTAACTGCGATAGTAACGGGTGTCGTCTGTTTGACTGCTGTCGCCTCCATCCTCACCAAGCTGTTCAAACCTGCTTTTATTACGCAACATAGTTTTTTTAACTCATTGCTCAACGTGTCACCTATGTGGCTTATTATTCGTACCTTAGGTGCAGTATTCATTCTGCTTACATTCGCACAAATTGGCCCCGAAGCAATCCGCTCCGGTAACACAGGTGCATTAGTACTCAATGATCTGCTTCCTGTACTATTTTGCGTATTTATTTTTGCAGGTATGTTGTTACCCCTTTTGCTCAATTTCGGTTTATTAGAGATGTTTGGTACTTTACTGACAAAGGTGATGCGTCCAGTATTCAACCTTCCAGGCCGTAGTGCTATCGACTGTATGGCCTCTTGGTTAGGCGATGGTAGTGTCGGTATCTTAATGACGAGCAAACAGTATGAAGCTCGCTTTTATACTCAAAGAGAAGCGGCTGTAATTGGTACCACATTCTCAGCGGTATCGATAACCTTCTCTCTAGTCGTCATCTCTCAGGTTAAATTAGAACATCTGTTTGTGCCCTTTTACCTTACTGTCTGCTGTGCTGGCATTATCGCTGCCGTCATAGTGCCTAAGCTGCCACCTTTATCATGGAAGAAAGATATTTATATCGATGACACTCCAAGGCACCCTGATGATGAAATGATCCCAACAGGCAAAGGTGTTTTCTCATGGGGATTAGAGCAAGCATTAAACAAGGCTTCTAAAGCTGGTGGCCTGAAGCACACGTTTAATGATGGTATGAAAAACGTCATTGACATGGTGTTTGGTGTTATCCCAGTGGTCATGGCTATTGGTACGCTTGCGCTTATCGTTGCTGAATATACGCCGATTTTCGACTATTTGGGAATGCCTTTTATTCCACTACTGGAACTACTACAAGTCCCTGAAGCCGCTGCTGCATCGAAGACCATTGTGGTAGGCTTTGCCGATATGTTCCTGCCTTCAATTCTAGCAAGTTCGATTCAATCGGATATGACACGTTTTATTATAGCTGCGATGTCAGTGACCCAACTTATCTACATGAGCGAAGTGGGAGCACTGCTAATAGGAAGTAAAATCCCGGTTAATATACTCGAACTCTTTGTCGTATTTATCCTTAGAACGTTAGTGACTCTGCCTGTTATCGCTGGTATCGCTCATCTAATATTCTAATAATCCAACTCAGCTTCAAACTAAAAAAGAGTGGCAATTGCCGCTCTTTTTTTATTCAAAAATTTGTCACTTCCCCCCTCGCACTTTTGTAATTTACTACTAAACTTAACAACTTAACATTCATAAACATAAAGTGGTATAACTCTATCAGATGAGAATTCTCATGTTATTTTTACTCTGGTTAATTGGTTACCCCCTTTTAGCCATGGAAAACCAACCAACTTTTGATGCTTATACAGCCGAACAAGGGCTGTCTATGAATACAATCAATGACATAGTGATAGATGACAAAGGATTCCTCTGGATAGCCACTCAAGCCGGTCTAAATCGATATGACGGCAAACACTTTAAACTATACCAAGTAAGCCATCACAATAAAGGTCCAACAGATAAACATATCAAGAAGCTATTTTTTGGTCAGAAAAAGCAGTTATGGCTGCTAACTAATGGCAATGGTTTAAACTTATACCAACCAGAATCTGATACTTTTATACCATTTAATGAATCCAATAGTCCCCTACCCAATAATGAGATAGTCGATCTCGACCAAGATGTTAATGGCAACCTATGGTTAGCGACTAACAGTAATGGACTGCTGCTCTTCTCACCCAGCGAAAATAGAATAATCGATCACCTCTTTTTATCCGCAGGTAATAAGCGAAATAGAATAACCAAAATATTAGGAGATCAATTTGAGCGGCTCTGGGTTGTATCAGATAAAGGCTTGTCATCGGTCGACAAGGGAAACAACATCACCAACTACCCCGAAATAAATCACCTTTTAGCTGGGAGCATCACCAGCTTAGAAGTCGATGAAAATAATACTTTATGGATTGGTACTAAAGAAAAAGGACTGTATCAATTCAATATCCCAACCAAATCTCTCAAACCTATTTCAGCAACTTCACAACTCAATGGCGACACCGTCAACCTACTTAAAAAAGACATCTATGGTCATTTATGGATAGCGATTCACGGCAAAGGAATAGCTAAATACTCTCCCCAATTAAATAAATTGTATTTTGTCAGTAATTCAGCAGCAGATAACAACAGTCTTAACAGTGCCCATATCACCTCCTTTACCATAGATAGTGAACAGCAACTCTGGGTTGGTACTCAAGGTAATGGACTCCACAAGACATATCTGGAATCTGAAAGCTTTGGCCCTAACAACATGGTTAACCTAAAAGATAAAGTATTAGGTAATACCAATGTCAGAAGCATATACAGAGATCGCCATCAACAGCTTTGGATTGGAACAAGCACAGGTTTATATCGAGCTCACGAAGACATCAACAATGAGATCATAGGTTTTTCCCTATTTGATATTACAGGTTTCCAAATGAGTGATCTCTTCATCAGCTTCATCCAAGAAGATGATCAAGACCGGCTTTGGGTGGGTACCAGGGGCAAAGGTTTGTTTATTTTTACCCTCGATAAACTTAGTTATATTCACTACCAATATAATGCTGACAATATAAAAGGACTACCCAGCAACTACTTATACAGTTTATATTTCGATCGTGATAATCACGCCTGGATCACCACTAGAGATGGTGGAGTAGCAAAATATATAGATGAAGAGCAAGGTTTTATTCAATACAAGCATATCAAGGGTGATGTTAACTCCCTACCGAGTAATGAGATAACCAAGCTGATCCAAGATATCGAAGGCAACTACTGGTTCACCTCATACGATAATGGGCTGAGCAAATTAGACAGCCAAGGTCAATTTACCCATTTTAACACTCAAACCGAATCACCTATTCCCTCTCAACATTTGATGTCGATCCATTTGGGCGATAACAATACTTTATGGGTAAGTAGCACTGATGGGGTATTTTCATTTAACAGCCAAAGTTACGAAACTGAGCTGTTTAACACTGAAGCTGGATTAATCGGTAATCTGGCTTACTTAACAATCATGGATCACACGAAAAACCTCTGGATTGGTACCGCTTCAGGTTTGAGCATGCTCAACACTCACAACTTTAACATCAGAAACTTTACTTATATTGATGGACTCCAAGATAATGAATTTAATTTTGGTGCGGGTTTCATCGATACCGATAATCACATTTATCTAGGAGGGATCAATGGATTTAATCACTTTTTCCCCTCCCAGTTACCTCAATTGTCCCATCCTAACCAACCCATATTGGACACGCTTACCATTTTAAATCAATATCAAACAAACAACTCAGAGACACAAACATCGAGCATTATTCAATCTGAAAAAATAACACTCCCCTACCAGCAAAGTATATTTTCCCTCTCGTTTCTAAGTCCATCACTGCACAGAGCTAAGCGCTTAAAATATGAATATAAAATGTTAGGTTTACATGACAACTGGTTAGTTGCCAACGCCAACCAAACAACTCAATTTACCGGACTTTCATCTGGAAGTTACTCTTTCCTATTAAGAGCAAAAGATATCGATGGCAAGTACAGTCCGATTCGCAGACTCGACATAAAAATATTAGCAGCACCTTGGTTATCCTGGTGGGCCTACACTCTCTATATTTTAGTTTTTATCACACTATTTTTTCTGCTTTATTATTCAAGGATTAAAAAGTACAACCAACAAAACTTGTTACTTAAAGAGATTGCGCAGAGTGAACAAAGGTTGCAGCTTTCATTATGGGGAAGTGGTGATGAGTTTTGGGATTGGAACATTACCAACAAACAAATTGTTCGCACCAATGTATTTCTTAAATACCCAGATAATGAAACTCACCTCAATGACACTATGATGCATAGCGTTCACCCTGAAGACCTTCCAGATATAACCACTGAAATTGATGCCTGTATGAATAAAGGCAAAGACAAGTTCGAACTAACCTACCGCTCTAAACTCATCGATGGAAACTGGCTATGGGTACTAAATCGTGGACAAGTCATTACTCGGGATAACTTAGCTCGTCCAACAAGGCTCGCCGGAACGATCAAAAATATTCAATCACAGAAAGAGACTGAATTCGCTTTACGATCATTAAATCAAGATTTAGAGAAAAGGGTATTGAGTCGAACCAACGAATTACAACAAAGTAACGATGAGCTCAAAGCAACGCTCAAAGAGCTAAAATTGACCCAAACTGAGCTCTTAGACAAAGAAAAAATGGCAACATTAGGAGGTCTAGTTGCCAGTATTACCCACGAAATTAACACGCCTATAGGGGTTAGTGTAACTGCAGCATCTCATCTGCAGACCTGTGTCGAAAGGTTCAATCAACACTATGCTAGTGGAGAGGTATCCCATGAAGAGTTTGAAGAATATCAAGTTGAGGTTGTCGATTGTTCAAAATTAATGCTCACTAATCTAGAACGAGCTACAAAGTTGATACAGAGTTTCAAAAAAGTCTCAGTGGATCAATCACATGAAGATATCAGAGAATTTAACCTAAAGAGTTATTTGGATGAGATTTTCTTATCGTTAAACCCAATGCTCTCTCGAACGCTGCACCAATGTCATTACCAATGCCAAGACAATATAATCGTCAAAAGCAACCCAGGTGCATTTTACCAAATTATCAGTAATCTCATCAATAATTCCATTGTGCATGCGTTTCCTAATGGCCGTGTGGGGAACCTAAGTCTTAAAATTATTATCTCAGAGTCAGACTTTGAGATCCTATACAAGGATGATGGCTGCGGCATGACTGAAGATGTACAGCAGAAAATATTCTCCCCATTCTTTACCACTAGACGTGGCAAAGGCGGCAGCGGCTTAGGTATGAACATTGTTTATAACTTAGTGACACAAGTCTTAAAAGGACAAATAAAATTATCCTCGACAATCGATGAAGGTTGTCTTTTCAAGATATCCCTACCTCAATCAATTCTAGTCAAAAAGATATGATTTTATTGCCTATTTTATCACCTAGATGTTATATATATACCTTGTAGTGAGTGCAGTTATATCTCTACTTAACATAAAGGGAGTGCCATTATGGATATAATAGTATCGCAAATAATGACCGGTAGGGTTGTCACCATAGAGATGGATGACAGATTAGTGATTGCAAAAGAGATCTTCGATAACGCGCCATTTCATCACCTATTAGTTGTCGAAAACGGCGAATTACAAGGTGTCCTCTCTGAACGAGATTTTTTACGTGCATTAAGTCCAAATATTGGCAATGTTAATGAAACTGAACGAGACAGCGATACCTTACTCAAACGTGTCCATCAGGTCATGACTAGAGATCCTATAACCACAAGTCCCAACAAATCAATTAAAGATGCCAGCAAGCTATTACTTGAGCATGGCATTGGCTCACTACCTGTATTGGATCTAGGTCAATTAGTTGGCATCATCACTTGGAAAGATCTGCTACGGGCATACTCAGACTTATAGACCAGCACCCATTATCTTATTTAGGCTAAGATCAACCAACGAACTTTGCCTAAATAAGAATAAGTGTATGACTAAAACTAAATAGCCCAACCACCCATATAAAAAATGACCAAACCTAAGGTTATCGCAACAATACCAGGTTTTAATTGACGCCACTCACCACTACAAAGTCTGCCTATCACTAAAGTGACAAAACCAAGCATAATACCGGTGACAATATTACAGCTTAAGATGATAAACACGGCGCAGGTGAGTCCAGCCATCGCATCAACCTTATCGTTAAAATCAAGCTTAGTCACATTACTCAACATCAATAAACCCACATACATCAACGCTGGTGCAGTCGCATAAGCTGGAACAAGATAACTTAATGGCGCAAGAAACATCATCAATAAGAATAAAATACCAACAATTGTTGCCGTTAATCCTGTTTTACCACCCGCAGCGGTACCCGCAGCTGATTCTATATATACAGCTGCGGGAGCACCACCGACAACGCTAGCCACAATGCTGCTCACTGAATCTGAGGTCAGCGCTTTACCGCCGCTGACAATATTGTCATTTTCATCAAGCAACTCAGCTTGCCCTGCAACCGCTCGGATGGTACCTGTGGCATCAAAGATTGCCGTCATCACCAAGGCTAATACTATTGGTAATACTACAGGGTTTAATGCTCCCATGATGTCCAACTGACCAATCAGTGACTGTTCAGACATTAGGTTAGGCCAAGCAAATAATCCCTGATATTGCACCGCTGGATCGAATATCAAACCAAACACTGACAGGGCAATAATCACAATAAGAATACCGCCTGGAGTACCACGACGTTCTAAGCCTATTATCGCCGCAAGACCGATGATCGCAGCCAAAACAGGAAGACTATGAATGTCGCCAAGTTTGACGGGTAAACCAGCATCACTAGCCACAATTAATTGCACACTGTTAGTCGCAATCAAGAGTAAAAACAGACCAATGCCTATGCCCGTACCGTGGGCGATACCCTTAGGTAAATTAGTCAACACCCACTGACGAATTCCAGTCACGCTCACCAATGTGAACACCACACCCATCAGAAAAATAGCACCTAAAGTAACAGGGATGGAGATCCCTTGTCCTAACACCATGCTAAATGCGGTAAAGGCGGTTAATGAAATAGCACAGCCGATCGCCATGGGTAAATTGGCCCACAGTCCCATCAACAGCGAACCAAAAGCGGCTATTAAACAGGTCGCAATAAAAACAGCACCGGTGTCAAACCCTGCCGCTCCTAACATATTTGGTACAACAATCACTGAATAAACCATTGCGAGGAAGGTGGTTAAACCTGCGATTAATTCACGTTTCAACGTACTACCGCGTGCAGAAATGGAAAAGTAACGATCCAGTAAAGAAACTAAACTTAGAGCTTGAGTAGATGTAACATCTTGCGTAGGGCGAGTCTGTTCGGACTGCATAATCTTGATACCTTTCTTTGATCTCTGAAAATTTGGAAGGCGATGGCAGGTAAGAGCCCCGATATATCGGGTGAGAGATCCACTTATACGATGAGTATTTAAAGTGACCTGCGTGCTGTTCAATAGTGACGAATATGCCACAATTTTTCGCTATACCCGTGCTTTCTCCATAAAGAAAGTCAATGGCAACACAGCCTTTGTTGGCGGCGGATTCTACAGTAATATTTAAAAAGGACAAAGTGCAAACCATGCAAATTGTGACTTACCTTAATGCAATTAAATTGACTCACAACACGCCTACATTTGAGATCGACTGCGGCTATAATATTAATGGAGATGACTCATCTCAATAGTGGAAAGAGTCATCACATCACCATTTTGCACAGCCAATAGCTGTGCGCCTAAACTTTAAACTACCGAGTTAAACAATAACTGCAGATGATATCTGTTCATATTCTTTCATATTTTCATAAATATCATTCATTCATCGTATTACTCTTGTTCACAAACATGCTTTATATTGGTGTAATCAAAGATCAGATCACATAAAGAGAATCTATTATGGCAGATCAACAGCTAACAGAGTCACCTTCTGAAGTGAAATCTAAAGAATTAAAGGCCTTAGGTTTCATCATATTTCTACTTTTCCCAATACTCACCTTCATCGGTGTTGGAGCTTACGGCTTAATCATTTGGATAATCCAAACTTTGAGTGGCGTCGCAGCTCACTAACTCCAAGCCTGAATAGTTTAACAATAATAAATTTAAGATTTTAAAGGATACTGCTATGAAGTGGATCATGAATATTTGGCGCACGTTAACCAAGCCAGCCAAATTTCTTACCTTAGGCTCGATTAGTCTTTCAGCCTTCCTAATGGGCGTTATCTTTTGGGGCGGCTTCAATACCGCGCTAGAGATGACCAATACCGAAGAGTTCTGCATTAGCTGCCACAGTATGGAGAGTATTCCATACAAAGAACTACAAGATACAGTGCATTGGTCAAATCACTCAGGTGTACGGGCAACTTGCCCCGATTGCCACGTTCCACACAACTGGGGACGTAAAATAGCCCGTAAACTCGAAGCATCTCATGACGTATGGGGCTGGATGCTACAAACGGTTAATACTCCAGAAAAATTTGAAGCGAAGCGCTTAGAGATGGCGAGTCGCGAATGGAAACGTTTCGATCTTGATAACTCTTTAGCTTGTAAAAACTGCCATAGCTACGACTCAATGAAGTGGGAAAGCATGTCTAAGCTTGCCCAAAAGCAGATGAAACGCGCTGCTGAACTCGATCAAAGCTGTATTGATTGCCACAAAGGTATTGCACATAAATTACCAAACATGGGCGTTGCTCGTGCACCGGAGCTAATCGCTCAAGTGGGTCGCGGTGTCACTTCACCTGAAGACGGACAAGCTTACTACTCTGCACTGACTAAACCACTTTTCTTCAACGCTACTACAGACGTTGAAGCCGGTACATTAAACATCGCGACTAAGGTGACCATTTTAGAAGCTGATGGTAACCGTGTAAAGATTGCTATCGATGGCTGGCGTAAGAGAATAGGTGCTGGACGCGTTATCTACTACGATTTCGGTCTAAACATTCTATCAGCTCAGTTAACTAAAGATGCAGCCCAAGAAGAGGGTGTAATGGAAGTGTTTGAAGAACAAGTGGATCCATTAACCGGTCTTACATGGCAACGTGTCGAAGCTAAGATCTGGACAGATAAAGAGTACTTAATTACCGATCTGCAGCCACTTTGGGATTACGCACGCTCAACGTACAACACTAGTTGTAGTGTATGTCACACTCAACCTGCAGAAGCACACTTCGATGCCAACACTTGGCCTGGTATGTTCCAAGGCATGATAGCCTTCGTCAATATGGATCAAGACACACAAGCTTTGGTTCAGAAATACCTACAAGAGCATTCATCTACTTTTGATAAGTCTGCGCACTAGCACTAAATAGGATTAAGAAAATGAAAAGAAGAGATTTTCTAAAAGGATTAATATCAACATCTTATGTAGTCCTAAGCGGTGCATCAGTACTTGCCCCCCTCAATGCGCTAGCGGCAGCAGGTGCCAAGGATGATGACGTTTGGTTGACTACCGGTTCACATTTTGGCGCATTCAAAATGAAACGTAAGAATGGTGTTATCGACCAAGTCATTCCCTTTGACAGTGATAAATATCCATCGGATATGATCAATGGCATAAAAGGCCTAGTGTATAACCCATCACGGGTTCGCTACCCTATGGTACGCTTAGATTTTTTACTTAATGGCTTTGAAAGTAACACCAGTCAACGCGGCGACTTTCGTTTCGTTCGTGTAACTTGGGACAAGGCATTACATCTATTTAAAGACTCTCTCGATGAGGTACAGACTAAATATGGTCCATCGGGTCTTCATGCGGGTCAAACAGGCTGGCGTGCAACAGGTCAACTGCATTCATGTACTAGTCATATGCAACGTGCTGTTGCCATGCATGGTAATTTCGTTAAAAAAATAGGCGATTACTCTACTGGTGCAGGTCAGACAATCTTGCCATACATCTTAGGTTCGACCGAAGTGTATGCACAGGGCACCTCTTGGTCACTAATCCTTGAAAAGTCGGACACCATTGTTTTATGGTCCAACGATCCTTACAAGAACCTACAGGTAGGTTGGAATGCTGAAACACATGAGTCATATGCCTATCTTGCTCAACTTAAAGAGAAGGTTAAACAGGGCAAGATCCGCGTGATCAGTATTGACCCTGTTGTCACTAAGACTCAAGAGTATCTAGGATGTGAGCAACTTTACGTTAACCCACAAACCGATGTGCCGTTAATGTTAGGTATCGCCCATGAAATGGTGACTCAAAACTTACATGACACTAAGTTTATCGAAGGATATAGCTTAGGTTTCGATCAATTCCTTCCTTACCTCATGGGTGAAAGTGACGGTATTCCTAAGACACCTGAATGGGCATCAACAATATCAGGTGTCAGTCCTGAAGTTATCCGTGATTTAGCCAAAGTCATGACTAAAGGCCGTACTCAGATAATGATGGGCTGGTGTGTTCAGCGTCAACAACACGGCGAACAGCCTTATTGGATGGCTGCAGTACTTGCCACCATGATAGGGCAGATTGGTTTGCCTGGTGGCGGAATAAGCTATGGTCATCACTACTCAGGTATTGGTGTTCCTTCATCGGGCGCGGCAGCACCTGGCGCGTTCCCACGTAACTTGGATGAAGATCAGAAACCTATCTTTGACAGCACTGATTTCAAAGGTGCCAGCAACACGATCCCTGTCGCACGTTGGATTGATTCAATCTTAGAGCCGGGTAAAACTATCGACTCTAATGGTTCGAAAGTGACCTACCCAGATATCAAAATGATGATATTTTCAGGTAACAACCCATGGAATCATCATCAAGATAGAAACAGAATGAAGAAAGCCTTCATGAAACTGAAATGTATTGTCTCTATCGACATGAACTGGACAGCAACATGTCGTTTCTCTGATATTGTTTTGCCAGCTTGTACCACGTTTGAACGTAACGATATCGACATCTATGGCAGCTATGCCAATCGTGGTTTGTTATCGATGCAAAAGATGGTAGAGCCCCTTTATGAGAGTTTGTCTGACTTTGAGATTTTCACTCGTTTTGCAGCCGTTTTGGGCAAAGAGAAAGAATATACCCGTGGCATGACGGAAAGAGATTGGCTAGTTAAGTTATATAACGATTGTAAAGCGGCTAACGCAGGCAAGTTCGACATGCCTCTTTTTGAGGAGTTTTGGCAAGCGGGTTACGTTTACTTTGGTGAAGGCAAGCCATGGACTCGTCACGCCGACTTCAGAAACGATCCGGAGATCAACCCACTTGGTACACCTTCTGGTTTGATTGAAATCTTTAGCCGTAAGATTGCTCAATATAACTATGACGATTGCCCAGGTCACCCGACTTGGATGGAAAAGGCTGAACGTAGTCATGGTGGACCCGGTTCGAAAAAATTCCCAATATGTCTGCAATCTTGTCACCCAGATAAGCGTCTTCATTCGCAGATGTGTGAATCGCAAGAGTTCCGTGAAACATATACGGTAAAAGGCAGAGAGCCTGTTTACATTAGTCCAGCGGATGCAAAAGAGCGCGGGATTAAAAGTGGCGATATCGTTCGTGTGTTTAACGATCGTGGTCAGTTACTTGCCGGCGCAGTGGTATCAAATAATTATCCACAAAGTATTATTCGTATTCAAGAAGGTGCATGGTATGGCCCTGTTGGACCCAATGGTCATAAAGATGGCGGTGCCGTCATTGGCGCAATATGTAGCTATGGTGATCCAAACACGCTTACGCTAGATATTGGTACATCTAAGCTAGCTCAAGCCTGTTCAGCTTATACTTGTCTGGTTGATTTTGAGAAATACAAAGGTAAAGTACCTGAAGTCAGCTCATTTAGTGGTCCTATTCAAGTTCAGATTTAGTCTTATACCAATTAGCATAAGGAATTAGTTAAGCGTATGGATGGTAGTGATATGAATAAAGCGGCAATAAATCAGGCAAGAGCGATGGTCTATCGACTTCTCTCATCCCTGTTTGCTAAAGAAGTTGATCATCAAGTTTTACATGAATTAACAGGTGAGCAAGCACAAGCTTTCTTAGCACAACTTGCTAGTGAACCTGCATTCAAACAAGATATCGGCACATTAATATCTATTCTGAATACGCTAAAAACAGATAAGGCGCTATTGGAACTAGCAGCGGATTACTGTGGTTTATTCCTCGTGGGATCTAAACACAGTGCTTCGCCCTATGCCAGTTTATACCTTAATGGTAGTAGCCATGAAGCACCTCTGTTTGGAGAACAGCATCAACAGATGGTGCTCTTTCTTAAGCAGAGTCAGCTACAAGTTCAGACAAGCTTTCCTGAACCTGCCGATCATCTGGCTGTGATTTTAGCTTACGTAGAATACCTTTGTCTGCACAGTGATAAGGCGACTCAGCTGAACTTTATTGAGTCCAACCTTAATAACTGGCTCGATAACTTTACCGCTAAAGTCATCGAATGTGACAGTGGACAGTTTTACAGTGCACTTGCTCGTTTGACACAAAACTGGGTAGCATCTGATCTTGATGATTTAAAATCAGAGATGTAAACAGTTTAATATCAAAAAAAGCGCTGAACACTCAACGCTTTTTTATTTTATACCCAAACTACTTGGGTATGTATGGACTCGAACGACTTGTCTTCTAACTGTTACCCGATCTGCCTCTAACCCCTTGTTCCTAAACTGACGTTATGGATTAACGTTGCCTGCTACGACCGCCTGCCGCTCTGCGTCTAGCGCGTTGTTTCTGCGCTGACTTACTGTTTTTTCTTAAATCAGGCGAACTTTTAGTGAGATCCGGTTCGAAACCAGCCAACCATTGCTGAGGTAACCGCGTATCGAGCACTGCCTCAACTTCTTCAAGCAACAAAGCATCCTCTTCACTATACAAAGTGATAGCAATACCTGAATTTCCAGCTCTACCTGTACGACCTATACGATGAACATAATCCTCAGCGATAAAGGGCAACTCATAATTCACCACCACAGCTAATGACTCAACATCCAGACCTCGAGCCGCAACGTCGGTAGCAACCAGCACCTGCACTTCCCCCAGCTTAAACTGCTGTAACACCTTTTCGCGGGCACCTTGAGAGAGATCCCCATGAAACGCCAGAGCCTTAATACCCGCATTAATCAAGGCTAAAGCTATTTTATCTGCCCCCTGCTTCTTACGGCTAAAAATCAACACTTGTTGCCACTTTTTAGTGAGTAATAGATGACATAATAGTTCAATTTTCCGCTGTGAATCGACTGCATAAACACGCTGCTCAACCTTTCCAGCAGCCGCATTTCGCTTACCCACTTCGATAAGCTTAGGCTCCTTAAGCAAAGCCTTACTTAATCCAAATACAGCATCATCAAATGTGGCAGAAAATAACAGAGTCTGTCTCTGCTTTGAAACCTGTTTAAGAATGGCATCAATCTCCTCCTTAAACCCCATATCGAGCATTCGATCAGCCTCATCAAACACTAAAAAAGCTAACTGTTTAAGGGTAAGCGAACCACGCCTTAAATGATCAAGCAAACGCCCGGGGGTCGCGATCAGTATGTCCACTCCAGCCTTTAAAATATCGGATTGAGCATCGATACTCACGCCGCCATAAACAATCGCGCTATTAAGGCTCGATAGCTTGCCATATTTAACAAAACTATGGTGCACCTGCAATGCGAGCTCACGAGTAGGTGTTAAAATTAACGCTCGAACTGGCTTAATCTCAGTGTCTAACGGGTTAATTTGGCCTTTCTCGCTAGATACCTGCGTGCTTAGCTGGTTAATAATAGGCAAAGCAAACGCTGCCGTTTTCCCGGTGCCGGTTTGGGCTCTCGCCATCACATCATACCCAGCTAAGATCACAGGAATGGTTTCAACCTGCACCGCTGTTGGAACAAGGTAGCCCAGTTCAGACAAAACAGTGACTAAATCAGCACTTAAGCCCATTGAAGAAAAAGACATAAAAAACACCAATAAGAAGCCCAACAACATTGACGTGCAGTGTAACAGAAAGCGACTCTTTCCCCGCCAAATATCTCAATAATGACAGACTGTTGGGCTCCTCATCGCTGCTTTCGATGGGGAGTATCCCGCTCACACTACGGCTCATTTTCCTTTTACTCTCGAATATAAAACGCAATATAAAAGCAATGTGGATCACAAAGAGCATAATTAGCACCGACTAAATTAGATAAACACATCAAGATCACAGTTCTTCTGTTCAAAATAACGACAATAGCCCGTTGTTAAATTTTATCGGATTATCTGTTTCAGTGTTTGACGTTATTCATCACGCTCTCGCCCAAGGTATAGGTTTCATCTCCATGTTTATAGCCTGGTGGGCAAACGCACAAAAAAAGGATCAGAAGCTCCTTACTGGGAACATAGTTGCAGCAAGCTTAACCTCTATTCACTTAGGCTTACTCGGAAGCACTCTAGGTATGGCTAACCAGCTGTTGAATATGGGGCGATTTTACTCTGGTCGTTGCTGCCGCCTTCCCATACTCGCGCCCATTTTCGCTTCACTGGCTATACTTCTGGGCTGGTTTTGGGCTCAACATTGGAGTGAGTGGTGTGCCGTCTTTGCCGCTGTCATCATGAGCTTTGCGCTCATCCACACTTCAGGGATCCAACTACGATTGGCAATGCTAGTAAGCAATATCTGTAATTTAAGCCTGTCACTTCATCTCAATTCCTGGTCTGGGATCTTATATCAAGTGATCACCATCGCGATCATCGGCTATCAAATTAGAGAAAGCCTGCGCCCCCAGCAGTTTATTAGCGAGATCCCTTAATTAAAGAAGCTCTTCATGAAAAATCGAGTCTAAGGCAAGCAGATCTGACTAATGTTCAATGAGCTTAGTTAATATAAAAAGGGAATCCCGATGTAACCGTTCCAGCTCTATATGCTCATCCGTGTAATAATCTAATTTTTCAAGGCGCTTACAGAGCTCAGATAGCGCCATCAATCCCATGCTGGCGCTACTCCCTTTTAGCGCATGGAGCACAGTATTTCGGTTTTCACTTTTCTTAGACAATGCAGACAATTGAATCTGACTTGAGTCTCGAAACAGATCCAGCATCTCAACTACCGCCCCTACACCCAGGTACTCGACATCTTGTTTTATCTGTTCTAGATCGATTAAATCATCTTTATCGACTACACCATCCCTCTGCTTATTAAGTGGATTCGCAACGCCAACCCATGGGGCTAACAGCTGCATGTTCAGAGGTTTACCAAGTACAAGGTCAAACCCCATCGCTTGATAGTTGGCCATGTCATCGGGTTGAATTTGTGCCGTAAATGCCGCAATTTCCACATTGTGGCAGGCTTGATGGGCCATCTCTCTTAACTCATTTAATAGCTCGAGCCCTGATCCATCACCCAACTGAATATCCAACATGATGGCATCGAAACTATCGACACCACTTTTATAAATCTGGCGAGCCTCTGCACAACTGCTCGCGAGTTCGGACTCATGCCCTAAGTGTGCGAGAAAGCCTTGAGCCACCATCGCATTCACTTTATTATCCTCTATCACCAAAATACGTTTCTTGTTCACTTCTCTTTGCCGTTCCTGAACATATTCATGAACTTGATCGCAGATAATAAGCGGTACATTAAAGCCAAAACGACTTCCCCTGCCCACTTCACTTTCAACCCAGAGTGGCAAGTAATGATCTTCAACCACCTTATCAGTGTCATACCCAGATGTACGACACATAAGATCCACCAGCTCTTTACTGATGGCAAGTCCAAGGCCAGTGCCTCGAGAACGCCCCTGATTCAGATGCGTACTGTAAGCTTTAAATAGCTGCTCTTTAGCTTGTTCACCGATCCCCATTCCAGTATCTATAACAGCAAAGCACAAGGCTCTGTCATCAATCCAAACTTTTAATCTCACTTCGCCTTTTGGGGTGAACTTAATCCCATTACCAATGAGGTTAAACAATACTTGGCGCAATTTAGGACCGTCGATATTGATCCAGTCTGGCAACTTTGAACAGTCAAGCACTAGGTTTAGCCCTGCAAGACCCGCCCCTGCGAGCATAATTGCAACCACATCATCGAGCAGATCCTTGATTGCCACAGGACGAGGTTCATTCGTTAACTTTCCTTGTTCTAATCGTGAAAAATCTAAAATGTCATTGAGTACAGTCTGCAGTAAGGTGCCACTATATTGCGAGAGCGCTAACATCTGTTTCTGAGCGACTGGAAGCTCTGAATGTCCCAGTAATGTCAGGGTGCCTAACAAGCCATTTAAGGGGGTGCGGATCTCATGGCTCATGGTCGCTAAAAAGAGGGATTTGGCTTGATTGGCCTGCTCAGCCATATTTCGTGCTTGCGCGTGCCCTTTTGCTTCAGAATCTAAGCGTTTGTTGGCAATTGCCAGTTCCTGTGTACGCGCCTCAACTGTTATTTCCAGCGCAGCTTTATGTTCACTGAGGTCATCAGCGCTCTCTCGTAACTCACGCTGAAGTTTCTGATTATGTGCTGTTTTTTGCTTAAAAGCCTCAATAGCACTTGCCATCGCGGTTAGCTCATCGTCACCATAGGAGTTTATGGCCACTTGAGTATCTCCCAAACTCAACCTTGAAAGCGCATAGGTTGCTTCATTTAACCTTACCGCTATCCCTTTATAGATCACTCTATAAACGACAAATAAAATGACAATTAGCATCAATATGCCAGTTCCCATAAGCCCGGCCTTAGCCCAATCTATTTGCTGCAGATAATCAAGACGGGCCACTTCAGCCTCTTGCTGCTGAATAGACATCGCATGGTCGACAGTTTGGTTAAGTTCATAAAGTTTATTAGAAAGCATTTGCAGCTGCTTATTTTGCGCAGCCATCAAATATATGTACTGTTTTTGTATGCTTAGTCCTTCTGAAACTCGCCTTAACACGACAAACTCTTTCTCTAATTCTCTTGCCCTAACCGGATCCCTTACTAGGCCTTTAAGCAGTTCCAGAGCCATGAGATCCACTTGTATATAAGGTTCTGAAGTTGAGTTATTGGGATCGATATAAGTTTGAGGTGTAGATACCGATCCAGATGAAATGGGTAATGCAGTAGACGACATCTGTGACATGCTGGTAAGCACAGTCGACAAACCGCTTTCCAGTTGAGGAGATTGAAGCAGTTGACCAATAAGAGCAACATTATGAACCAGTTTTAACGCGCGATTAAGGCGTTCTTGAATATCGATATCATACTCTATTACAGTATCGAGCAACTGAGCACTTCTCTCATCCCCTGCAATCTCAGGGTAAGCCAAGCTCAACTTCGCGAGCACAGAGGAATCAACCACGGCCAACTCGGCTTCAAGCAGTTTAATGCTATTACTCGACGCTAATACTAGGGCTTCTCCTTGTTCCGTTAGCATGCCTGCTACGGACAATCGTGTTCCAACTTGTGTACCGAGTTGTGACAGATCATAAATGATCTCTCCAGCGGTCAATTCAAGACGCAAATCGCTTTGAACCTGCAGGCTTTTAAGCTTAGCGATAGCACGGAGCATGTTAGCACTATTGATTGATAAATTACGTCCAATAAACTGCCGCAAGTGCTCCTCTTCTACTCTGCCTAACGCCTGGGCATTCTCAGCCAGAGCATTTGAAGATTGCGCCAACTCTCTAGCCGCTTCTGACGCAGGCAAAGCTTTGTCATAGAGGTAAGCGTCGGCTTGATTAACCCAATATAAACTCATATTTCCTAATGAGACCAAGAGCAATAATAGTAAGCCAAGGACACCAAAAGCTAACATTAATCGTCCGACCAAACTTTTTCTTGATAGTGATAAAGGACTCACTCTTATTCCTTCTATGACTGATATAATATATACCCAAGCTACCTCAAAGTGCTGAATCCTGCATCTTGAAGTGGTTTGGGTATATAACTCAACAACACTAATCTATGGGAGTTAGTTAACAGTGCCTTTCAGCAAAAAGATATCAATAATTGTTTGTATTGTGTCATTTTTTTTTACTCCACATATATATGCGCAAACCTGGTCATTAGAGCAACGTAGTCCCTTTAATGTCAAAATTCAAACGGTCAACAAGCTTGCATACACACCTTTAATACAAACCAGTAAACCATGGAAAATCTGCGCTTTAGTTCCTCACTTAAAGGATGCCTACTGGATTGGTATAGATTATGGCTTGGTGCAACAAGCTAGCAAACTTAAGATTGAACTCCAGCTATTTGAAGCTGGCAGCTATTATGAAAAAAATAAACAATTAAACCAACTCACCAAGTGTATGAAGGGCGACTTTGATGCCATTTTACTCGGCGCAGTCGACCCCCAATTACTTGCATATTACCATGGCCCTATCACTAAGCCAGTTATCGCACTGGTGAATAGAATCGATAGCCCAAGTATCACAACTCGAGTCGGGGTTAACTGGTATCAGATGGGCTGGAATGCAGGCCAATTTATAAAAAATAACCTATCCACAGTCTCAAAACTAAATGCAGGGAAAAAGGTCAATGTCTCGCTGCTTACCGGCCCTGAAAAATTGGGAGGAAGTGACTGGGTAGATCAAGGTATTTTAGCTGCTCTCAAAGACAGTAGAATAACCATATCTTCAATACGCCACACTGATAATAGTCGCAATCTTTATCGAGATCAGCTGCATCACCTACTTGAGAATCAAAATCCAGACTACATTTTAGGCAGTGCAGTCGCCATAGAAGCAGCTATCGGTGACATCCGCATGAAGAAATTAGAAACTCAAGTAAAGCTTGTTAGTAGCTACCTATCCCCAGGCATTCTCAGAGGATTATTCAGACATAAGGTCGCTTTTAGTAATGATGATCTTGTGGTATTGCAGGGCAAGCTTGCAATCGACGTGATAGTCAAAGCGCTGGAAGGTGAACTTATCACCGGGGATATTGGGCCTAAGATCCAACAGATCGTTAGTAAGGAACTGAATCAACATAATATTAAAAACAAGCTTAATATTAGTTTAGCTCCCGCCGATTTTTACCCCATCTATAATGTGGATTAATCCTCAACCTTGGCTGAAAATAGATAACCTTCACCATGAATTGTCACAAACAGTTCAGGATTAAGTTTATTACGCAATCTTCTGAGGATCACATCTATGGTTCTATCATTGACATCTTGATTTCGATGACTCGTCTGCTGCATAAGGCGTTCACGAGATAGTACCTGCTGGGGATGGAGTGCAAATGCTGCTAATAACTCAAATTCGGCCTTAGTTAACTTGATAATATTTTCACCGTGGAGTAATTTTCGGCTATTAAGCTCAAGTGCATAACCATCGAATATAATCACATCGTCTTTCTTTTCAAGTTGTGCAATCACCTCTTTCTCAGCCTTACGCACAAGGGAGATACGCCAGAGAAGGTTCTTCACCCTGACAAGTAGTTCACGTAGCTCAAAAGGTTTAGTCACATAATCATCGGCCCCCATTTCAAGACCAATAATCTTATCGATGGCTTCATCACGGCCGGTAACCAAAATGATACCGACATCAGAACGACTTCGCAGCTCCCGAGTCAGACTTAAGCCATCAACACCAGAAGTCAAACTATTGATGCCTTGCAGATTAATATCAAGAATAACGAGATCAATATGTTGACGATTAAACTCATGCCACATTTGCTCGCCATTTTGAGCCTGATGGACACGGTAGCCCTCCTTCTCAAAATACCCTTTTAATCTCGCACGAATGACAGACTCATCATCGACAACCAACACGTTATACGCCATGGTGCATATTCCTTACAGTAAAACGATTTTCATTTTTCATATTTTTTCATATTTTTTCATATTTGCATATAAGCAATGTGTAAAATATCCTTTTTGAACGATATTCGTCCAACTTTTAATAGGTTTTATCGGATCTTGGCTAATTATCTTGATAGAATTTTTACACCTATCGCAAAGTGGCATATGCTTATAACTAAGCATATAAATTTTTTAGATGCTTTCTAACTTGTACATTAAGGATACCTTATGGATGAAAGGCGTCAGTTTTCCCGTATTTTATTTGATACCAAAGCCTATCTTAATCAAGGCGATAAAATGTGGACGACTAAAATTCATGACTTAAGCCTCAATGGAGTACTCGTTGAAAAGCCTGTGGACTTCGCCCCTAACGAGAAATCAATCACATTAGGCTTCTCCCTTCCAGACTCAGATATTGAATTAGGTATGGAAGCGACACTCGTGTACCAAAAAGACAACCTTTTAGGACTAAAGTGTGTCCATATCGATGTAGAAAGCATCAGTCACCTTAGGCGCATATTAGAACTTAACCTAGGCGACTCCTCCCTTCTCAATCGTGAATTAGAGAACTTTATTGATGCACATGATATGCCGACCTTGGAATGAAGGTTGATTACACTTTCTATATGTTAACTTTTGTCTGAATTGGTACCGGGTTGGATTGTTGAAGATTGTACTTCCATTGTCATCTATTGACTGCCGCAGGTGCCGTGTATGGATACACCAATGTCGTGATCACATGGTCAATGATGTTCCCTACATCATAATGACATTTCCCATATCCCTATGGGTCAGATGTGAAAGAACGACCTTACCTCTCGCTCAAAGAGTTTCACTGGGTGAAACTTCGCCCTGAAATCGAAGTCCTCAAGCTCACTTGCACCTGTTAATAAGTCTCTTCGATTTAGCTTTAATTGGTAAGGACTAACTCGTTTCAGCCCCATTGTGTATTGTAACGGTGGCGGTGCATAAGATTTTTGGAAAACTCAGTCTCCTTATAGCCTATTCGTTCTCATAACCCTGCTCATTCTCATCAATCATCCTGATTAACTTAGCAGGCGTCCCACCATACAGTGAATCAGGCGGCACATCTGTATTAACAACTGAGTTAGCCGCAATCACAGCTCGCGCACCAATGGTCACACCTTTGTTGATCACAACATTACCACCAATCCACACATCATCCTCAATGGTAATAGGACCGCAGATGGTTTCCCAGTTACGACGTTTGAGATAGTTCAAGTCGTGGCTAGCACAGTAAAGTTGCGTGTTAGGGCCAATCAACACGTTATTGCCAATAGTAATTTTGGCACCATCCAGCATAGTTACATTCATGTTGATGAAAGTTTTTTCTCCAATCGAAATCGTCTTGCCGAATTCACAATAAAATGGAGAGCGGACTATACTAGAAGCCGAAATATTGCCCATTAGCTGTTGAAACTGTTCACTACGTTGAGAGTTATCTGTATTTTGGTTAATGGCCTGCAATAAATTCGAAGCATTTTGACGGATATGATTAATACTGTCTGCACCGCCGTCAAAGTCTTTGCCTGCAAGCATCTTTTCGAATTCGGTCATATTGTCTCTCAACTTTATTATATAGGTTTGTTGAAACAACATTGTATCACTTGCAGTGTCACCTACTCCTCACCCCATTCGTAACTTAGCGCTAGTGCACACTTCTTGTTACCTCACGCGCAAAAAGCACCCGAGTACGCCTTACGCAGAGTGTCTCAAAGTGATATCACAACTGTGTTGGTAAGTATTATCCAAAAAAAAGTTGGAACCCAAAGAACCTAAATCGAAGAAATTAATATTCAGGTGTGAATGCGGCTGTGACCTTCGACAGCAGGGCGAGATTTTACAAGGTGAAACTCTTCAAGTGGGAGATAGAGATATCGAACTGGCCTTTTAACAGGGAGGTTATTGGCTGTCATAGAGCCCACAGGTATTGTGCTTTACAACGATATCCCTATCTAAAGCCAGTTCAGCATCCATGCTTCTCGTTCGTGAGCTTGAAGCTGCGCTTCACTCACCGTGTCGCAGAAGTGTTTACACGTTCAGGCCGTTCACTCACATCCGTGTGATCACGACATTCGTATATCCATATACAGCACCGCCGCAGGCTATAGATAACAATGGAGCTATGATTCCCAACAAACCATCAAACACTAAACCGGCCAAATGAACTCAATCTAAAAAGATACTTCAAACTTATTATTCGACAAGTAAAGACAACTGACTTTAACTCATCTAGGGTAACTTGCTCATTGAACAGAAACGACTGACAAGATATGTTGATTACTCATAGGCAACTGTATTTTAAGCCACTAGGTGCATGTAATGAACTCAACAACCGTACCAATAATCAGATATCAAAATGCAAGAGAAACAATGTCATGGCTATGTGATGTCATTGGTTTTGACGTTTTCTTAGAGATCTCTGGCAACGATAACAAGATTGAACATGCGAGACTAACACTAGGGTCGAGTATGGTAATGCTTGCATCTCTTGGACGTGATGGTCAGTTCGAAAGTAAGTTTAAGACTCCTCGGACTGTTAAATGTATTACACAATGTACATCTATTTTCGTGGAAGACCCCAGTGTTATTTATAATAGAGCTGTTACTGCTGGTGCAAATATCGTCCAAGAAATAGAGCGCTTTGAATTTGGTGGTGAAACTTTTATATTTGAAGAGATTTAATACCAATTACATTAAATATGTAGTCAATTCAGAGGCGCTCAAATTTTTCAATTCAAGGCGCATTGATGAGAGAATGGTTACTCCCTTGTTAGTCAATGCAAAGCAGAAGTGGAATATTTGAGAGCCTCCCACAGGGCGGGTTTCAAAGCCCTGGATACTGTGTTGAATGATTTAGATATAGAATAACTATTAGCTTCAACCATCCGCCTAGTCTTCAGCACTTTGAATTCCCGCTGAATGAACAGATACTTAATGTAATTGGTATCGTCCCACATGTGGGTCATTACAAGTCACGATCCATGGAAGGTCACATGGTGAAATATATCAATCAATTTGAAAGGAACAAGTATGGTTGAAGTAGAGGCGGTCACCTTGGGCGGATTGCCATTTTAAATGAATATCGTGGTAAAGGCTTGGGCTCGAAAATTATTGCATCATTAACCCAAATTGCAGTTGCAAATGGTTATGCTCGTGTTTATCTCGATTCACAAAAACAGGCTATTGAGTTCTATGAGAAACTGGGTTTTACACCATTTGGTGATGAATATATTGAGGCCAATATTGAACATATTTCAATGGAAAAAACCTTAATTTAACTCACTACTCAGGATTTAGTGAGTGGGAGAGACATCCTGCAGGTGATGAATTAGTACAAGTTATTGAAGGTGAATACATTTAGTGCTCTTGGATAATGGTGTTGAAACTAAACAGAGGTTTATGCCAGGAGAACTAATAGTCGTGCCCCAAGGTGTATAGCATAGATTCGAATCCCCCAACGAGTTAAAAGTATTGACCATAACACCACCTCCGACAGAACATAGTATTATAATGCCAAAGTGAATATCACCAAAAGGATGACGGTAATGAGGGTTAAAAAAGAGAGAGATATCGAGAAGAGTTACACCAACGCAGAGTTTGTAGCCAAATTGAGACGTCTGGCTGATTCATTAGAAAGCGGTAATAAATTTGAAATACAGATCGCCGGTGAAAGGATCTATGTTCCCGTCCGGGCCATTTACAATATTGAACATGAGCGTGAAGGCACTGAAGAGGAGATTGAGTTTCAAATCAAATGGTCTAACTAAGCACTTTTACTCAAAAAGCATGCTAGAAGTAATGTGATGACACAGGGATAACCTAGCAAGCGTCCAAGAGCCTCTTTCAATGCTCTTGGACTTAGTGATATCAACTGTTAGCCGTTAATTAATCAACTCCATCAGTTCGTGAATCGTCTTAACCGGGTTTATTTTAGCCCCTAAACCTTCCATTGATTTATGATAATTGCGGAATGGAATAAAGATCTCAGTAAAACCATGTTGAACTGCTTCCTTCACTCGTGGAACGCCGCTGTCGATAGGGCGAACATCGCCGTTTAAACTGAGTTCCCCCATGATGCAGGTCGTTCTTGGCACCACGAAATCATTCAAACTGCTGAGTAAGGCTGTGACTAAGGCTAAATCGATACAAGTTTCAGACTCATCGATTTTCAAGCCACCGACTATATTGAAATAGGTATCATGAAAAATCTTCGTCTTAGTGTGTTTACGCAATATTCCTGTCAGCATCTTAATACGGTTCATATTCAGGCCAACACAGACTCGTTGTGGAAACTCACCTTCTGTTTCTGTGGTTAAACACTGGATCTCTAGCAATAAGTTGCGATTTCCTTTCCGAATACAAGTAATTGTCGCACCTGCAGACTCGGTGGTTGATCCAGAAAGGAATATTTCACTCGGGTTATCGACACTGAGCATACCCCGCTCAGTCATTCTGAAAATACCGACAGTATCGACATCACCAAAGCGGTTTTTATTCGCCCTAAGAGTTCGTATTTGCCCATCGTTACACTCTAAATGAGTTAAGCAATCAACAATATGAATCAAAGTCTGCGGGCCTGCAGTCTCGTTATTTTTATTCACATGAGCCACTAAGAACATGGTGACGTTATTTTGTTTACAGTATTGAGTGAGCGACTGTGCACTGCTTTTTACTTGGGAGGGAGAACCTGGACTACCATTGGCCAAATCCGTAACGACCGCTTGTATCGAGTCGATAACAGCAAACTTAACCTGTTTAGCATCAAGCTCGGCAATAATCGCCTCAACACTGGTTTCCGCCATCAAATAGAGATTTTCTTCGTTGCAGTCTAACTTGAGGCGATTGACACGATTCTTAAACTGCGACAATGACTCTTCAGCAGTACAGTAGAGCGATGGCATAATTTGAGACATGCGAGCAACAAGATCCGATAGCAAGGTAGTTTTACCCGCTCCAGGATCACCTGAGATAATATTGACCGACCCAGTGGTTAAACCGCCACACAAGACGCGGTCTAATTCACCAATGCCCGTCAGCATTTTTTCCGCTTCAAACTCCTTTATTTCACTCAACTTCTTAGAGCCACCACCCACGGCGCCAGCATAACCTGCCACAGAAGAGCTAGATGACTTGCTAGTACCTAAACGGACTTCGGTAATGGTATTCCACTCTTGGCATGCACTACACTGCCCCTGCCATCGAGGAAAGTCTTGGCCACACTCATTGCACACATATGCTGTTTTATTCTTCGCCATATCTCTTCATAATTGGTATACCCCCTTAAACTAGGGGGATAAGTCGGTTTAATTTAATAGTAACAACACACTCTTTATCCGAATGCTAAACTGCTTATGATTAACCGAATATTACCACCCGGTTATTATGCAATCGAATTGTGAACATTTTTATAATGGTTAAGTCATAATAACAGCTTATAGTCAAACTGATCGGTATTCGTTATCAAGAAATCTCGGCAACTGCCGACATAAGATTAGCTAGCGACAAGGTTATCAGTCATGGAATCATTTATACTCTATGTTAAAAATAATGAATCCTAATTTGTCTGCTGCACAGTTCATGTCACGGGTTTAAATAACATCGAATAATAATGAAAAGTCCCCCTACTAATAATAAGAGTGAGTGATGAGTTTAGACGAACACAGCGCCTTAATTGAACAACTAAAACCCCTGCTAATGGAACCCGATTTCCAGTCGCTTTTCGACATGCTAACGAAAGATGAATCAAACTCAACCCGTTTTTTGCTAAAAATGGAACTAAATCGTATCTCAACGCTCTGTACACGACTTATCGATTTAAGGGATAAATCCGAACTACCTTGTGATGAGGTGACACAGGGAAGCCTACATCATTACTTAGATGAACCAGCAAAAGAGTGCTTTAACGAGTCCATGGCTTTATATCATGGCAATTATACACTCGGGGTTTATGAACATGTTCTCGACACTCATAAACGTCGTAAGGCTAAGCTTCAAGAGGTCGGTCAAGTCATCGAACCCTCGCTATCTGAACCTTTTATTGCAAAAGGCGTGGTGCTGGGGAGCTACTTCAATCGCAGTGAAGAGAGGATGAATTACAGCATTCGAATTGCCGTTTTTCAGCCCGGAACCGTGGAAATCTCAGGGATAACGGTCGATCTCTCTGTTGGAGGCGCACGTATACGTTTGCCTTTGAAACATGATTTAAACCTCGATACTCCTATTAAGGTAAAGTTACTGGAACTGAGTGAGGAGTATTATTTTGAAGACTTACAAAAAGGTGTCGACTATCAAATAGTTGACACTCAAATAAACTCTGAATACTGCTGGATGCGACTTAAGCGTATTGGCGGAAAAGATGCGCTCACCGAGATGCTATCTAACCTGATTAAGGGACATAAATTCAGATATAAAGTCGACATCAATGATATTTTAGTGGCCGCTACTGGACTTGGATTTGAACGCCATTATCTGCCTCACCTTCCCCATCTACCTCTGTTTATCGAATCAGGGAATCAGGATGAGAATGTAACATATAAAATTACCCATAAACTTCTCAGTCGTGACAATCAACAACTGCAGTATTATTTTCAGGATGAGCAAAATATAAGTCAGCTCTCAAACATGATAACCAGTGACAGAATAAAATCCTTGATAAACGAGCCAAACAATAAAGATCATAGCCTATTATTCAGTTTCACTTTCCATACAAATGGCAGGATTTACTTCTATTCCGCTACATTGGCTGAACTAAAAAAGACCAAATTACTCCCTCTATTTTTAAGTTTTGGCTCTGCTAAACCCTCATGGAAAACCCTAAAACTCACCCATCATGCCATAGAGCATAGGAAGTCTTATAAAGCGAGTTTATTACCTGGCGACGATAGCTGTTACTCGGCGCTAACTGAAGCTCAACTTAAACGCTTCTCCCATGTGTTACAACTGATCGACTTAACCGACCCAAATGCTAAGGAGCATTATCAAAGCTGGAGCAAAGAGTGTGTAAATACTGCCAATGAACTAAAGCGCTTCGGTCAGCAAAAAAAGCAGAAAGATACCATAAAATTACTCTCCCTCCAGTTCAGTGAACGACGAAATGAAGCTCGATTCTCATTTAAGACTCAAGTTAAGGTGACTCAGGGGAAAAAAACGATAACGGGCTTTTCCCAAGATATCTCAAGTAAAGGATTACAAGTATTATTGGAACAAGCGGGGGATTTTGATAAAACGGCCCCTCTTCAGCTTAGCTTCCCAAAGCTTCAGACTATTGCGGGCAAGATTCAACTCAATCAGCTTCCCTATCGACTTATAAGAGCCAGACAGTCTGGAGCAAATGTACATCTAGCAGCTGTGATGGGCCACAACCCTCACATAGGTGTCGAATTTATGAATAAGCTCATCACCAGTAACCGCGATAAACTGGAAAAACTGACCGAAGCCAACAGTGAGATGAAGGAACTGGCTGACGGCTTAAAAAACTTGCTGATGCGAAACTTAGTGTCTGTGCCCTATTTTATCGAAAAAACGGTTAAAAGTGCCAAATTAAGTACCTTAGGAGTCGGAACGCATAAAAATGAAATCACTGATATTTTCGCTGCTTCAGCACCACAATCACTGGAATACAATCTGGAGTCTTTACTAAAAGATGGACGATTAAAACACGATTTCATCGATCCACTACGCACTCTGAAAACTCAACCAGGTCTCAATTTTTTCGAACTGTATCTGCAAGTATCCAGACAATCCCTCGGCCAAGTAAAAGTAAGATGTGTCACTCCAGATGAAATTGGCGATATCCGTGCTAGGGAGCATTTTATAAATCAAAGCCATAATTTAGGTCGCTTTATGGCATTAAGGGTCTATCGAGGTGTCACCGCAAAACCAGACCTTACCTATATAAGACGAGAGTTGGAATATATTGCGATCCATGCGCACCATAAAGCAAAGCAACTGCAAGAACTATTATGGAGAGTGGTAGGCGTCGGCGAGTTTCTTGATATCACTGAAGAGGTGTTACTTAGGTACCCTAGTATCTATCAAGAACTGGATCTTGAGGCAAACAAAACCACCCCAGCTTAGCTTCAACGGCTTGACAGCACAGGGCTGTCGAGCCGAATATTCATCACTTCACTCAACTTTGCCTAACTTTCACAGTGCTTTACCTAAGTTAACCCGTCTTTAAGCGAAAAACATGTAGGCTAATACTTTTCCTAACAAGATAGGCTACCTGATGAAAAGAGTCTTAACTGCGATACTAATCACTGGTTTTATCCTTACAAGTAGTCTTAAAGCAAGTGCTAACACCTTAGATAAACGGCCGATAATCGACGGCTACCAACATCATTCGCGACTACTTGCAGAAAACAGACGCTATATGCTCTCCCTTCCTGAACGCTATCATGTGAACCAACGCCGCTATCCCAGTCTCTACATTATTGATGCAGATTTTCAATTTCAACATGTGTCATCAATCACCAAGCACCTCACTCGAATGGGAAAGCTGCCACCAATGATTGTCATTGGGATCGCCAACCAAGGGGATGCTGACTACCTTAAAAGTACAACTTGGCCAGATGGTAAAGATGATGCATTCGGTGGCGCGCAGCAGTTCCACTCCTATTTAAAACAAGAGTTACTGCCCCTAATAGATACTCAATTTAGAACCGATAACCAAAAAGCCCTTGCTGGATACTCCCTCGGTGGTCTATTTACTCTGTACAGCATGATGCAAGAACACACCCCATTTAATGCCTTTTTGGCGATGAGCCCCAGTGTCTGGCATGACGATTATAGCCTGCCGAGCAAAATAGAACCCTTGCTAAAACAGCAACAATTAACCGCTCCTGTATTTATTTCACTGGCTAACGAAGAAGAGATGGGAGTCGATAAGTTGGTTGAAGTGTTCGAGCAATCCGCCCCTAAAACGCTCAACTGGCAGTATAAGCATTACCCTAACGAAAACCACTTCACCACAGCCCTACCTGCACTCTATGATGCACTGCTGTTCCTCGCGCCTAATTACGCCATTGATGCCTCAGACATGTTGGCTATAGGTGACTATCAACAGGTGTTAGCTCACTTTAGCCAACAGCAGAAAAACTGGGCTGGATTTCAGTTTGAGTGGCTTCAGGCTTACCAATTTGCTAAGTATCTGTTTTGGTCAAAGCAGTTAGATAAGGTCAATGATGTACTCAAAGCCATAAAACTTCAATTTCCACAATCCTTAACCAATGTCAGTATTCAACTTGCTAAAGGCTTTAATAAAAAGGAAGATTATGTTCGTGTCGCCCAACTACTAAACAGTGTACAAGCAGAAGGAAAATCGTTACCAGGTTGGCATAAACAGATGAGTATCTATCTTGCCAAAATAAATAAGCCTGAACAGGCCAAAAAGCATCAGAATATTGTGCTTCAATTAGCCCAAGATCTTCAATTGGAGAGCTGGGAAATGTGGGAGCTTAAGTAAATTAACTGCTTTTTCACAGCATGATGAAATATACACCATACAAAAATGCCCAAGTATCAACCTGGGCATTTTAGTTAACGCTGATTTACCTTAACTGACTTACGTTAACTGATATAGCTTTGCCCTGCATAAACCACAAAGTGTCTCAGTGCTAGTACGCCAAGAATGGTGCTACACGATACAGTGATTAAAAAGCCTTTACTGTGACGCCAAGACTTAGGTGCTAACGTGCTAGCCAGTACAGGAACGACTAAACCAAGCCCCACTACACCAATCCAAAATACGCTCGCCCACGCCCCAGTTGTTATCGCCGCTGTTGCCGCTTGTGCTGCAGGACCTGAGAAATTAAGACCCACAAACAGTAGCACTAAACATAAGGCTTCGTTAAAGGCTACTGGGTACTCGATACGATGCACCTGTTCGATACAGTCAGACTCTTTTTTACTGAAGAACAAGGTCGCCACTAAAATATTACCCGCAGAGCCAACTGACAAGGCTGATGCTAAAAACAGGGCAGGCAATACTGCGGTGTTTAAAATTGGGTAACTAATCAGGGCTGAAAGTAAGAAGCCAGTATAAACCCCCACACCGAGACCTAGAGCAAAAATCAGCTTATTAATACTGTTTTCTAACTGGCGACAAACTTTTAATGTTCCAGCAAGCCAAGGTGCATAATGCAACACTTGCTTTTCAAACACAATCGCAGCAAAAACAAACACTAATGGGATATAAACCAGCAGAGCTATCACACCCCAAGCCATCACCGAAGTCAGGTTGTAGTTAAGCAGGATGTGATAAAACTCAAAGGGTTTAGTCAAATCCAGTACTAGCAGTGCCATGCCTAAACTGATAGCCACTGGACCAATTACCGCTGCGGCCTTTATAACCGGTAAACCTTCTGTCGGCTGACCACGGCTTTGTTTGTACCATTTAAGCCCGATAGCCACCAGCATAGAGCCTGCTGATAAGCCTGCCATAAACAAGTAAACCGCGATGATCCAGTTCCACACTACTGGATCGTATTGTTCCATTGAACCCCAGATATTGTTCATGCTTTAATCCCTCCTTTACGGCTAGGAATGCGATAAACCCTTGGCTCAGTGCCTAGATTTACCTTTTGTTGGTAGTGCGGTTTGGTGTCTAACACTTTACGTACTGCTGATGTCATATCATTAGCATCACCAAAGGTTAATGCCTGAGTTGGACAAACAGTCACACATGCAGGTTCTTCACCGCGTGCTAAGCGAGTTTCTTTACAGAAATCACACTTATCTGGCACTCTTGTTTCAGGGTTAATAAAACGAACCTTGTATGGGCAAGCTGCAACACAATACAGGCAGCCAACACATTTCTTTTCGTTAATCGATACAATGCCGTCATCATTAACATAAGCAGCACCCGTTGGGCATACTTTAACGCAAGGTGCATTTTCACACTGCTCGCACGAAACGCGATTATATTTAAAATGTAGGTGTGGGAAATTGCCGTACGGCCCCTCGATTCTTACCTGAATTCGAGTTACCGACTCAGGCACATTGTTTTCACTACGGCAGGCCACGTTACACGCTTGGCAGCCAATGCACTTGTTTTCATCGTGCACGAGAACATAACGTTTAGTCATCATTAACTCCGATTAAATCTTGGCAATCTTTACACCGGTGGTATGCAGGTTCATACCTGTCACCGGAGCAATCACATGGGGAAGTAAGTTACCGCAATGCACACCTTTACCGGTTGCACGGGCAAGCTCTTTATTCTTTGAACCACAGCCCATATAGGCAAATACGGTGTCAGGACGAATGCCTGGTGTGACCAAGGCATGACCCTCTTCACTGCCGGTATCGTTATAGATCCTAATCTTGTCGCCACTTGAAATATTCAACAGGCCCGCAGTAATAGGGTGGATCCACAAGGCGTTATCAGACATTAAGTTAGCCAGCATCGGGACGTTCTGAGTACCTGAGTTGGTATGAACAGCCACTTTGCCTTGGATGAAAAACAGCTCATCGGCTTTCTTCATGGTGACTTCGCGATAGCGAATAACGCCACGCCCAGGTGCCATTTTTTCAACTTTGGCAGAGCTAAGCTCAATCTTGCCAGACGGTGTCTTAAAGCTTAACTGGCTGGCATAAGTCCCGTCGGCATCAACGGCTTTAGCATTGGGGTATGCACCAACAAAGTCTCTAACCATACCGCGCTCACGCAACATCAAAGGTTTACCAAAGCTAACGAAACCTTCGTCTTTTATTTTTCTGAGTAAGTTCAAATCACGCTGTACTTGGAACAGCTGTAAGGTCTCCATATTGTCCCAAGGGAAAAACTGACCTTGACCTAACTGGGTCGCAAGCTCTTTCCAGATAAGCCAGCTTGGCTTGGTATCTCCAATCGTTTCAACCACGCGTTGACGTACATAATAAGCAGGGTTTTTACTCGACTTATCGGCAATCTCTTCATCACGCTCTAGGTAAGTTGACTCAGGTAAGAAGATGTCGGCATACGCTGCTGACTCACTAATGTAGATATCGCACGCCACGATAAAATCGAGCTTCTGCATTGTTTTAACAATACGAGCTCTATCGGTCATGGTTTGCATTGGGTTGGTACGGCTCATTACCCAAGCGCGCAGTTGGTATGGCGTCGCGTCTAAAGTTGCATCTAGAATCGTTTGATAAATACCGCCTGATGACCATGTTAAGGCATACTGTTCATCGACCATATCAATACGCTTGGCAGTGATTTTTGGCATGCCCTCAACACCAGGCTTAGCCAAAATTGGAGCGACGGTATCGCCAGCAAACTTGTTATAGCTAGCGGCTTTTTTACCAAAGAACAACCCCCCCTTACGCTCAATGTTACCCACGAGCACGTTGGCGGCATATAACGCACGGCGCATCTCAAACTCTTCAGTAGTAAACGATGAGCGGTGACCAAAATCCACTAACGCATGGGGCGCTGCTGCTGCGTATTCATGGGTTATGCGGCGAATATCCTCAGCAGGAACATCACTGACCGATTCAGCCCACTCAGGAGTATAAGCTTTAACTTCCTTGGCAAATTCATCAAAACCAGATACATATTGGGCGACAAAGGCTCTATCGTACAGGTCATCTTCAATCAGGACATGGCATATCGCCAATGCAACCGCAACGTCAGTACCGGGTTTAATCGCATACCATTCATCCGCCTTATCCGCCACAATGGAAAAACGCGGCTCAAAAACGACTAACTTAGCACCCTTCTCCATTTGTGCATTCATCATGCCTCTGGTTTCAGACATGTTAATGCCTTCGTAAAGGTTGTGACCAAAGTTGATGATGTATTTAGAGTTGCTTAAATCGCGCTTAACTTTGCCACCAAATATCGCTTTAGCCGCAATGACATAACTGCCAGGGCAAGTCGATGCGTGAGTAAATGTATTTGGGCTGCCAAAGGCTTTGGCTAAATGAAACAGGTGGCCTGAGAGTGAGCCCGACTTTGATGAGAAGGCTACCGTCTCTGCGCCATGCTCAGCTTTAATCTTATTCAAGTTTTTAGCAATGATACTGTAGGCTTCATCCCACTCAATCTCTTGCCAGTTACCTTCACCACGCTCACCAACACGCTTTAATGGTTTAACGATACGTTGTTTATCATAAAGCTGACTGTGACCTGCACCACCACGAGCACACACTGCGCCACCAAATGATTTAGCGTTCTGGTTACCCAAAATAGACACGTTCTTGCCGTTAACAACACGTGCCGAGATCGGACAACGGGTTGAACACATTTCACAAATACTTGCGACAGACTCTGCACTACCTTGCAGTGGTGAATGTCCAAGGGCAGCCAAAGAGCCAGGGAGCGTTGTTGCTAATGCGCAAGTCGCTGTGCCCGCTCCGGCTCCTTTGATGAAGGTTCGCCGATCTAGTTTCATGATAAATCTCCAATGACGGTGGTGCTTAGGTTTAATGTGTATAGCCCTTAATCGCTGTAGGCAATCAAGGTCATTCCTAAGGTTTTCATCATTGTCACTGAGAGGTGTGAAAGTAGATATTGTGGTAAACCACATACAGATAAAGTGTTGAAGCCGTTTGTGAAGCAGTTCACAGTTCAATTTTCAATCAACACAGCTATGTGTAGCTGTATATTGTGGTAAACCACATAACGAAAAGAAGAGTCTTTTTTTGCTAGCTACAGCATACTTTTAATATAAATTGCGCAACTAAACAGTCGCACAATTCATAGGTTAAACTTCCATTTAAATCATTGATAGTAAAATTAATTTAGATTTGTATAGCTTGTTCGCTGCCCCGTTTTTTTAAGCTCAATGAGGCAACACATCCAGTTTCATTGTCACAACGATTACTCAATGTAAACCGGCCTTCATGCTCATGCATCACCTCATTGCATATTGCGAGTCCCAAGCCCAAACCATCGGCTTTAGTGGTATAAAAAGTGGCCATCAAAGCCTCAGCCCCCAGCGTAAGACCGGGGCCATTGTCCTTGATAAATATATTGACCTGATACTCTTTAAAATCTAACTCTATATGGATTTTACCTGTACTTGCATTGGGCGAATCAGCTATCGCATCAAGGCTATTTTTAATCAAATTGATCAGTACCTGAAGTAAGCCGACACGATCAGCGGTAATGAAAAAAGGCTCACCTTTAATCTGGGTGTTAACTTGAATATCACGTCTGGCGAGCTCAATCCTCAACAGCGCAATGCTCTCTTCCACTAAGGTGAGAATATTCACATCAAGCATGACAGCTTCACGTCGTTTCAATAAACCTCTGATGCGATGAACCACCTCACCCGCTCGAGTCGATTGATTATGAATTTTTTCAAGCAGTTTAATGCACGCTTCAACATCCGCTTCTTTTTTCCCTTGCAAGCGCATTATCCCCCCTTCGCTATAGCTAGTAATGGCGGCGATGGGTTGATTTATTTCATGGGCAAGACCTGCACCAATCTCACCAATGATGGATGCACTTTGCAGGCGCTCTAACGCAATAGCTTGCTGCTTTAGCTGACGCTCAGTTGCAATTAACGACTCACTTTTCTGATGAAAACGATATTCAATCCACAGGTGATAAAACGTAGCCACTAAAAATATAAGTACTGATAGAATGCCCCAGTGTCGATTATCATCCAGCCAATTTTTAACGATCTCCCAGCGACTACTATCGGGCGACTTGACGTGTAACTCTCTAAATAACTTAATCACCGCTAGCTGGCTAATTGGCGAGGTCCACCCCTGTAGTTGTGCCTTCACCGCCGCGGGGTGAGTAGATGGCAAATCCATTAACGCTTGGCTTATCTCTTTGCTCAACTCGGTATTGACACTCTCAATGGCGGCAAAGGACCAATTGGGATAAAGATGAGTACTACATTGACACTCAACACTTTTTGGACGACTCGGATTAAGCACTCGAAAATCGCCGAGATTGATGAGTCCACGGCCGACCATATCCTCCAAGGTGCATAAAGGAGTAATTGCCGCATCAACATTGCCATCTCGCACTTGATACAGCAGAGGATCGAGGGGGAAGCCGAGAAACTTTACTTGCTTAAAATAGTTATCAGGGGCCATCCCCAATCGGTGCATTAAGCCAACCGTCGCTTGAAACCCTCCAAGAGCATGAGGATCACTTGCAGCAACCACTTTGCCTTTTAAGTCATACAAGGTGCGATAGTCACTATCAGCCCTAACGATGATTGCCGAGCCTATGGCTGAGGTTGTGCCGTTATGACGCCTTGAACGCATTGTGGCGAGCCAAGACAAAGGATATTGGCTAGAAAGATAAAGGTATTGTCCAGGGTTGGTAATAATAAACTGGATTTGACCTAGCTCCATCGCTAGGTTTAATGCTTCAAAATCACCAGGATAAACATGAAACTGTGCCTCTGGCACACGCTCATTAAGGTACTCCATCATCGGAGTCCAGCGCTCAACAGCCTGTTGATGTCCCCAATTAGCCAGCACTCCCACATGAAATGGTTGCGAATTTGCCCAGATCGAAGATGAGAAAAGCAACACAGAGATGCACAATAAGATCCGCAACAAACTTACTTCCTAAAAATATGCTCCACTTGTTAATCAATACTGCCATCACACTGCTATTTGAGAGTTTGAGGGTGAAAAGTGGAGTGTGGTTGATTAGCGATAGCTTACGCTAGGTGGCCGTTATCACAGCGTGATGCAATTCATGCTTTATAGAAAATAGTTGGCTAAAAACAGTAAATTGAGATACTTATCATTTATTATTTATCTCCTACACCTATATAGAGAATACCCAGTGCAACTACACATCAACGGACCTGTCTATTTAGTCGATGACGACGACGCTATTATCGATTCAATCAGCTTTTTAATGGAGGGGTACGGCTACACGTTAATCAGCTTTACCAACGGCGATAGCTTTTTAAGCAAAGTAGATTTAAACCAAGCGGGTTGCGTGATCTTAGATGCCAGAATGCCAGGGCTCACAGGTCCTCAAATTCAACTACTGCTCAGCGACGCTAAAAGCCCACTGTCAGTCATATTTTTAACTGGCCACGGTGATGTTCCCATGGCGGTAGATGCATTTAAAAATGGGGCGTTCGATTTCTTTCAAAAACCGGTTCAAGGGAGCCTATTGTCACAAGCTATCGAAAAGGGATTAGTCCATAGCCAGAGCCAATTTCAACAACTCAGTAATCAAGTACTGATTAATAACTTATCGGATCGTGAAACCCAGATATTCCAATTAATCATTGCCGGAAACACCAACAAACAGATGTCGAATCAATTGTGTGTAGCCATTAGAACCATTGAAGTACATCGAGCTAAACTCATGACGAAGTTAGGGGTGAGTAACTTAGCTGAGTTAGTGAAACTTGGTCCATCTCACCTATCAAATAACTCATGAGCTAGAAAATAATACAGAGTCCAAGCTAAAGTGACATGTTAAAGTTAAGGTACCAGTCTCTCACCCGAGGGAAGTGGTCATCAACAGCATCTTTATGGATCAACATTTCAGCATGGCCATAGTCATGTTTGTTCCCCTCCGACTTTGATAATAAAGTGTATTCAACATTTGCTAAATTACACTCTTGAATCATGCGTTGCACATCGGCAGGGTTACCTAATACGTCGTCCCCAAGACCCGCTATAAACCAAGAGCTCGGCCACTTATCACGACTCGCAACACTTTGTGCCGCCTTGGCATAATCGAAGCCATCGTCATGATCTATCCAATCACCTCTTACCCAATCGATAGTTTGTGACAGTGAACGACGACTCTCATTGTCCATCCCCATTCCCCAACGGTCAGCAGCAAGGTAGCCATGTCCCCAAGCAATCATTTGCGCCATCTTGTTCCAACCAATATCGACCATCATATATTTCTTAAACGACTTAATCTTAATGGTGCGTTTGGTGCCGAAAGTAAGCAGAGAAGCCACACTCTCTTGAAAGAGAGGAAAACGAGAGATGGCACTGGCCATTAAGACACCGCCCCATGAGTGAGCACACCAATGAACCGTCGATACGTGAGGATGTAGGCCCATAATATAGTGTTGCACTAAGGGCAGTTGCTCGCGGATAACTTGTCCTTGACCGCCTTTAAAGCCCCTGTGAATTTTCGGCGTACTTAAGCCACGGCCTTGAGTGTCGAGCACATAGACAACAAAGCCTGATTTTGCCAGAAAACAAGCAAGACCTCGCCCGGTCTCACTGTAAAAAACTTTGCCATTCGACATGGCGCCATGGAGCATTAAGATAGGCGGCTGTTGCATGTTGGCATGCTCTGCCTTTATCTGTCTCAGATGCAATTGACCTTCAAGGTAAGGGATAAAAATAGAGTGCTGTTCTATGTCCACATTAAATATTACTTTAGTTAAGTGAATGCAATAACTTACTAACTTAAAATGAAAAAACAAGAGTAAATACTCAATAAAAGATGATGTGAACCACCGAGCTAGGATAAGACGAGTGAGTTCATATTGATACGGACTCATTTAAAACATAAATATATTTTAGCTTTTAGGTTTAAAGAAAAGATTTTCGAGGATTAAAGGAAAAGGAAAGCGAAATACTTTCCTTTTCACTCTACTGTGTGTTAAACCAATTGCAGTAGATAAGGCAGTACTTTCAAATCCAGCTTTTTAATTGCCACATCTGCCGCCGCTTCAAGTTTAGGTTTTGCATGGTAAGCGATACCAAAGTCAGCAATTTCAATCATAGGAATATCGTTAGCACCATCACCGATAGCCAATTTCTGACCTGGCGCTATGTTCCAGATCTCAGCACAGCGTTCAACCGTGTCGGCTTTAAACTGGGCATCGACAACTTGACCGGTAACTTGACCGGTAAGCTGACCATTTTCAATGACAAGCTCATTGGCATAAGCGGCATCAAACTCTAAAAGTTGTTTAAGATGACCCACAAAAGGGGTAAAACCACCCGATGCGACCACGAGTCGCCAACCATATGATTGCAACTCCTTGACCATCTCAGTTAAGCCGGGCATTAGCGGCAGTTTGTCACACAAGGTCTGAATAATCGCCTCATCGGCCCCTGTTAATTGAGCGACTCTCGCTCTTAGGCTTTCCTCAAAATCTAACTCACCCTGCATGGCGCGCTCGGTGACCTCAGCAACGGCTTCACCGACACCCGCCATAGTGGCCAGCTCATCGATACACTCAATCTCAATTGCGGTTGAATCCATGTCCATCACTAATAAGCCTGGACGATTAAGCACTGCTTGAGTCTCGCTGATAGCAAATACCTCAAGCGATTCAATAGCGGAAAGCAGTGTGAGTTGAGTGATATCGAGCGGGGTATTCAAACAAAACTCAACACAATGTAATCCATTTTGTCTAACGATATGAGCCAAACTCACAGGTTGAGCAAATGCTTGAATAAACGAGGCTAATTCAGTTTCAGCCGCCGTATTAACATAAACACATCTGTACTTAACCATACCTTTAGGTGCATCTGACTCAAGGTGTCGAGATATAGCCAGCGTTTGGGGATGTAAACGAGCGGTTTTATCCTCTTTCAACCATGAAAAAAGTGGAACTTGGTTAAGACTTTCCATTTGCAATACTTCTCCAACTATCAGGCGCGGGCATAATCAATTATCATAGGGTAAACCCATATCAAATTCAGGTACAAAGTGTTTTTTCTTAAAGGACTGAAAAAGAGACAGAGAGTGAGCAGATTTCTGCAAATCGTAATTGCACTGGCATTGGCAGTGGGTCTCTTTCAGCTATGGGAAACTAGCCTACTACAAGGACAGCAGCTTCTAAAGTCCCAAACTGAAAAGATGGCCAGATTGTTAGTTCAACAAACCGCTTATGGCGCTGCGCCGGCTTTACTGCTGCAAAATGACGAACAGCTACAGTGGTTAGCCACAGCCTTAGTATTAGATCCCAAAGTCATGTCAGCCAACATTTTTAGCGAAGATGGCCAGCGACTCTCTTTTGCTCAAAGTGTCACCGACGAGGAGTTAGAGCCGGAGTCCAAGGAACTAGATGCCCTACTAGCCCCCTATCCTCCCTATGTTGAAGCAGTATCTCAAGATGGCAACAATCTAGGTTTTATCGAAGTCAGGTTAGAACCTCGCCTGTTTTTTAATGAGATAAAAGAGGCTCACCAAATAAACATGCAGCAACAACAAGTGATGCTAATCATCGCTGGGTTAATCGGTATGTTGTTGTCGCGAGCACTGTCGTTTAAACGAGCCGACTTCGACCGCAGAAAGACGCGGTTTAAACTGAGGAAAAAACCGCTAAAGCTTAAGAAAGAGGCGTTGCCGGAAGAGATAACGAGTAGCGAGTAGCAAAAGAATAAAGAGAAGAGAAAACAAAAAAGTAGATATAAAAAAATGGGCCCATAAATATGGGCCCATTTTCGTGAAGCATCCCCGCTAAGGGAAACTCGCTTAATCAAATAGATTAAAGCGTGATAGCCGCTTCTAGTGTCATCTCAATCATTTCGTTAAATGTAGTTTGACGCTCATCAGAAGAGGTCTTTTCACCAGTACGAATATGATCAGATACAGTACAAACACACAGCGCTTTAGCGCCAAACTCAGCAGCAACACCATAAAGGCCAGCAGCTTCCATCTCGACACCTAAGATATTCATCTTTTCCATTACGTCGAACATAGATGGATCTGGCGTGTAGAACAAGTCAGCTGAGAAAACATTACCAACGCGGAACTTAGTCCCTTTAGCTTCAGCCGCTTTTACAACAGCGCTAAGTAAGCCGTAATCAGCAATCGCGGCAAAGTCTTGGCCCTTGAAGCGTAAACGGTTAACTTGAGAGTCAGTACAAGCACCCATTCCAATGATAACGTCACGTACTTTTACATCAGTGCTTACAGCACCACAAGTACCAACACGGATAAGGTTCTTCACGCCGTAGTCTTTAATCAACTCAGTTGCATAGATCGAAGCTGAAGGTATGCCCATACCTGAACCCATAACAGAGATGCGAGTCCCTTTATAAGTACCAGTGTAACCAAACATGTTACGTACATCAGTCACTTGCTCAACGTTCTCTAGGAAAGTTTCAGCAATGTACTTAGCACGTAGTGGATCGCCTGGGAAAAGTACTGTTTCAGCAAAAGCACCGTCTACTGCATTAATATGTGGTGTAGCCATCTATATAACCCCTTATATATGTGTAACTTAAATTCGTTGACTTAAGTCTTGTAACTGGCGGCCATCGTCTAACCGCCAAATTTAAATTCTTAACGAATAACTCGTCGTTGTAGCTCAAACTTACTTGATGAACGATTCACCGTATTCCATTGGCTCAAGCTCAAAATAGCTTGCAATGGATTGACCAATATCGGCAAAACTATTACGGCGGCCAAGAGAGCCTGCTGCCAATCCTGCACCGTACGCTAATACAGGCACCCGCTCACGGGTATGATCACTGCCTTTCCAACTTGGGTCACAACCATGATCCGCTGTTAGTATTAATAGATCGTCTTCACTCAACAACTCAAAAATCTCAGGTAAACGAGAATCAAAGTACTCAAGCGCTTTCGCATAACCAGGAATATCACGGCGATGACCGTAATGGGAGTCGAAGTCGACAAAGTTAGTGAAGATAATCGTCTTATCTCCCGCCAACTTAACCTGCTCAAGCGTCGCATCAAATAGCGCCTTCAAACCGGTTGCTTTCACTTTTTTAGTAATACCACAATGGGCATAAATATCGGAAATTTTACCCACGCTGACCACTTCACCACCGGCCTCTTTCATCTTATCGAGTACGGTTTTTGCTGGTGGTTCAACCGCATAATCACGACGATTACCAGTACGAGCAAAATCACTGGGATCAGTACCGACAAAAGCACGTGCTATTACGCGACCTATATTATAAGGCTCTAGCTCTTCACGGGCGATGATACATAAGTTGTAAAGGTTCTCTAAGCCAAAACTCTCTTCATGACACGCAATCTGGAAAACGGAGTCCGCAGAAGTATAGAAAATCGGTTGCCCCGTGCGCATATGCTCTTCGCCTAGCTCTTCCAGAATTGCCGTTCCAGATGCATGACAGTTACCTAAATAACCATCAAGACCGGCTCTAGCTAGAATCTTATCCGTTAACTCTTTAGGAAAAGAGTTAGTTAAGTCACTGAAGTAGCCCCATTCATAAAGCACTGGCACACCTGCCATCTCCCAGTGACCACTTGGCGTATCTTTACCTGTGCTGAGCTCGTCTGCATGACCATAAGCGCCAATCACTTCAACATCGTCACTAAAGCCTTCAGCAAAGGCTCCTGTACTCTCTTTCGCAGCTAGGGCTAAACCTAATTTGGCTAGATTGGGTAGTTTAAGTGGGCCCTCACGGCCGACATCAGCTCTTCCCTCTGCGCAAGCCTTAGCTATGCTACCGAAAGTGTCAGAACCAACATCGCCGAAAGATTCAGCGTCTGTCGCTGCTCCTACGCCAAATGAGTCCAACATCATTATGATTGTTCTTTTCATATTTACCTCTACTTCTTTACAGATCTTCGCTGCGAATATAACGATAAATCTCAGGTGTTTTCTCTGGACGAGTATCACCAATATGAATCGCTTTTCTCACCGCACTTTCGGCTTCTGCGAACGCTGTTTCTGTCTGAGCATGTATCATGGCAATGGGTTTATCTTGTGATATTTCATCACCTAGCGCACAAACTTGAGTCAGACCAACACTATAATCAAGAGCATCACCTGGTTTGCGGCGTCCACCACCTAAGGTCACGACAGCAAGACCAAGTTCACGGGTGTCCATCGACGTTGCAAAACCTGTTTGCTCCGCGTATACCGGACGAATAATTTTTGATTCAGGTAGATATAAGCCTGGGTTTTCAACAAAATCAGCTGGTCCACCAAGACCTGAGATCATGCGACCAAAAATTTCAGCAGCTTTACCATTATCCAATACTCTGTTTAACTTCTCACGCGCTTCAGTTTCGTTTGCGGCAAGGCCACCTAATAGCAACATTTCGGCGCAAAGACCCATAGTCACTTCATAAAGACGTGGATTACGATATTTCCCCGTGAGGAAATCGATAGCCTCTTTCACTTCAACTGCGTTACCAGCACAAGATGCAAGCACTTGATTCATATCAGTAAGCAATGCGGTGGTCTTAGTCCCTGCGCCATTCGCTACCGCAGTGATGCTGCGCGCTAACTCTTCAGATGCTGCGTAAGTGGGCATAAATGCGCCACTGCCCACTTTGACATCCATCGCTAATGCATCAAGACCTGCTGCAAGTTTTTTAGAAAGGATAGAAGCCGTAATAAGGGAGATTGACTCAACCGTCGCGGTATTATCACGGATAGAGTAGAAACGCTTGTCGGCAGGAACAAGATCGCCTGTCTGACCAATAATGGCGACACCGACCTCTTTAACGACCTTTCTGAAAAGTGCGCTGTCAGGCTCGGTTTGATAACCAGGAATAGCATCAAATTTATCGAGTGTGCCACCAGTATGGCCCAGACCACGACCAGAGATCATAGGCACATAACCACCACATGCGGCAGCCATAGGGCCAAGCATTAAGCTAATTACATCACCCACGCCGCCAGTGCTATGCTTGTCGATGATAGGACCGTTTAAACCCAGACTCTGCCAGTTAAGTACTGTGCCAGAGTCTCGCATGGATGTTGTCAACGCGATGCGCTCATCCATATTCATATCGTTGAAGTAAACCGCCATGCCGAACGCTGCAATTTGACCTTCTGAAACGGTATTGTCAGTGATGCCTTTAACGAAGAACTGGATCTCCTGTTTCGATAAAGCTTCAGCATTGCGTTTTTTACGAATTATCTCTTGTGCTAGAAACATGGTACTGCCTCCAAGTTTGTAACTGAAATTCAAGCTTTAGTAACAAACCTTAGTTTGAAACACCGATATCAAGTATAAAATACTAAATATAGTAACTTTACTACACCTGATAGTAACTAAATTTCGATATAACCAACTAGATTTAGATCACACTTAACTAAAAAAAAGCCCTGTTTTCAAATGAAAAAGGGCTAATCATAACGTGTCTAGTATCCCTGCTGACCTTTAACTTCTTCACCTAACTCTAAGGTGTGCAGCAAATTAACCAGTAAACTTGAAGCACCAAAACGGAAGGTCGCAGGCGTCGCCCAATCATCACCTAATAGGCGACTAGCAACACCTAAAAACTCAGCCGCTGCAGCAGCGTCTTTTACGCCGCCAGCAGGCTTAAAGCCCACTTTAGGATTCTTTTCACTGATCACTGTCATCATGATTTCAGCCGCTTCAAGTGTCGCATTGACTGGCACTTTACCCGTTGATGTTTTGATGAAATCAGCACCCGCATCGATAGACAACTCAGAGGCCTTACGAATAAGCGCTGGGTCTTGCAATACACCAGACTCAATGATCACCTTCAGGATCGCATCTTCACCACAGGCTTCTTTACACGCCTTAACGAGTTCAAAACCTAGCGTTTCATTGCCTTCCATCAATGAGCGGTATGGGAAAACGACGTCAACTTCATCAGCGCCATAAGCAACTGCAGCACGGGTCTCTAATACTGCGATCGCAATATCATCATTCCCATGGGGGAAGTTGGTTACTGTGGCGATTTTGACATCTTCACAACCCATATCATTTAGGGTTTTACGCGCTATTGGGATAAATCTTGGATAGATACAGATAGCGGCAGTGTTACCCGCTGGGGTCTTAGCTTTATGACAAAGTTCGATCACTTTTTGATCTGTATCGTCATCATTTAACGTCGTAAGATCCATCAGTTCAATGGCTTTTTGTGCTGCTTTTTTTAAATCGCTCATAATATGTCTCCAAAACAAATTCAAATGTGTAAAAATCAAAGTGAAATATAAATAGAAATTGTAATCTAAGTGAGACAGCGTTTCGGCTGGGCATTATTATGATTTTTTGGCCGGGCCTTCGGGCATCGTCACAGAGTTCACTCAGAGTGAACGCTAATAATTCAGGTATTCAATGCTATTACCAAAACGGTATTAGCTATCTGACACTAAGGTCACGACTTGAATCCTTGAAGACCGGGAAGGTGAACGCAAAATATGGGCTTCAACCTTTCCGCGAAAATTCCATTTTAGCGCGTGTATTTTATGCTTTCGGTATTGCTATAGAGTTAGTTAAACCTTTACATAAATAGACTCAGTAAAGAACATATTTATGTAAAAGTTAAGCTGTTTAAAATGTCATTAATAAAAAAGTAGAGCCACGCTAGGCGTGGCTCTAACAGCGATTACAAAGTCTTAGAACTTGTAAGTTGCTGTGAAGTAATGTGCGAAACCAGTTGATTCTAGACCAACACTACCGCCATCATCTTTAACTAGATACACATCTTGGTATGCTTTTAGACCATAACCAAGCGCATAGTTATCTGTATGCCAATGTAGACCGAAGTAAGCCGCACCGCCGCTAGATGTTTTAGGAACAAACGCATCATCAACTGCATCAGCACCAAACTGGTAATCTACATAGCCTTGGAAAGAAACAAAGGTACCGTTGTCGAAATTAATCACTGGCTTGAACCAGTTCATAGAGAACTGGTAACCGTTCCACTCTTTCTCGTTCAGGTCATAGTAACCGTACAGGTTCATACCTGTCTTACCCAACCATGGCACCATTACATCGGCACCTACACCCCAGAATGTAGAGTTAACACCTTCGCCAACACTTCCATCCCAGTTGAATAAAGTCGAGAAGAAAACTTCTTGGATAGGACCAACAGAAAGATCCATACCGGTCATTGCATCGATAGAGAAGCGTGGCGCAAACTTCATGAATATCTTGCTTGCGCCTTTACCTGCGCCTTTGTCACCGTAGTCACGGTTAGTCACGTTGAACACATCAACATAACCATAAAGATCAACGATGCCAGCGCGACCGCCAAATTCCATTTCCATGTAATCATGGCCGCCGTCAGTCGAACCATCACGTGGAAGTTCGTTTACAGCGTACATTGCGTTGAACTGCATCCAGCTGTAATCGCCAGAACGTAGGTCTGTACGATCTGCAGCAAAAGTAGGTGCAGACATAGCTGCTACAGCAGTTGCTGCTAGTGCTAAAGTTTTAACGTTTTTCATCATCAACCCCATTTATTTATGGTTTGCTGTCCTTTTTTATAAAGAGTCAGCGTTTCTTTTTTATGGCGCGCATTTTACTTATTTTGTGCTAAAGCACAACTTTATTAATGTAAAAATGCGAACACTAAGTTTTAACAAACAAATAAACATCTATCTAGTAACTGATTTCGTCATAGAAACTAAAGCAAAATCCATTAATAAATTGTATTCATTCACACATCTCTACCATTCTTTACGAATTTATCTAGTGATGCTATACAACATAAAGCTGAAAAATGGTTAGGTTAACTGAGGCGCTACTCACATGAGCGGCGCCAGAGTTAAAGGAGAGAAAATTCCCCTTTAAGAGCTTCTAAGCTTAAAGCGCTAAGAATAGACCCGCTAGCGTTGCACTCATCAAGTTTGCAAGCGAACCTGCGATAACCGCGCGGATACCAAGCTTAGCTAGATCATGGCGACGTGTAGGAGCCATAGAACCTAGACCACCCAATAGAATCGCAATTGAAGATAGGTTAGCAAAACCACACAATGCAAATGAGATGATAGCTTTCGTTCTATCAGACATAGCTACGCCAGTTTCAGCAACAAGCATACCGCCATCGGCAACATCTTTTAGGTACGGAGCGAAGTTTAGGTAGGCAACGAATTCGTTAACAACTATCTTCTGACCGATGAAAGAACCAGCAACAAGCGCTTCGTTCCAAGGGACACCGATAAGGAATGCGAGTGGCATAAAGATATAACCTAGAATTAATTCTAGTGTTAGGCCTTCCATACCGATAAAGCCACCTAGGCCACCGATAATACCGTTAACCATGGCGATAAGGCCAACAAATGCGAGTAGCATTGCACCAACGTTAAGCGCTAAGTGCATACCTGATGAAGCACCTGCAGCTGCAGCATCAAGCACGTTAGCAGGCTTATCAGGATCTTCAGGAAGATCGCTCATGTCGTTTTTAGCTTCTTCAGTCTCAGGGTGCATCAGTTTAGCCATTAATAGACCACCTGGTGCTGCCATGAATGAAGCGGCAACGAGATATTCGATAGGTACACCCATCTGTGCGTAACCAGCCATTACTGAACCAGCAATAGACGCTAATCCACCTACCATGACGGCAAATAGTTCAGAGTTAGTCATCGTCGGGATAAACGGACGAATCACAAGTGGTGCTTCAGTTTGACCAACGAAGATGTTTGCTGTTGCAGACATTGACTCAGTACGACTTGTGCCTAGTGCTTTTTGAAGTGCGCCACCGATAATACGGATGATCCACTGCATGATGCCAAGGTAGTAAAGTACTGCAATTAGAGAAGAGAAGAATACGATAATTGGTAGAACGTTAATGGCAAAAATAAAACCAACTTTAAAGTTAGCCAAATCGCCAAACAAGAAACCAATACCGCTTTGAGCATAACCAATAACGCTTGATACGGCATCAGATGCGGTCTGAAGTATATCTTTACCAATTGGTACATACAAAACGAAACCACCGAAAGCGGCTTGAATTGCTAGCGCACCGAATACAGTACGCTTATTAATTGCTTTTTTATTATTAGATAGCGCGAACGCTATCGCTAGTAAGGTAACCACCCCTACTAAACTCATTAAAATATCCATTAACCATCACCCTATTGTTAATACTTTTTAATTATGTTGTTAACCAACCTTTTTCGGCTCCGATTATACCCGACCGTAGGGTTAAAATCGTGGTTTCGATCAATTTTTTGAAGTTTAATTTCAGCATCTTAGTGGAAACTTATGGTGCGACCAACACCTGTTTAATCAAATTAAATTAAAGGTCAAAGAGTTGCGTTACATTATTAAACATTCGTTCTGTAACCAGAACACTCGATTTATTTTGCAATTTTGCAATTTCATCAATAATTAACGGTAAAATGTGAGGTGTATTACGTTTTACGAGGGCATTTTTAGGAGACATAGCAGGTGAATCGGTTTCAATTATGATTGAATCTAGAGAAATATTTGTCACGCAAGCTTTGAGCTTTCTCGTGTCATTGTTCAGTATTAAACCGCCGATCCCGAGTTTATAGCCTAATTTAATATACTCGTTTGCAAGTTCAACCGAACCATAAAATCCATGTATAACTCCTCTCTTAGCCAATTTATAGCGTTTTAAAAGTGGCATAATCTCATTATGAGCCTTAACGACATGTAAAATCACTGGCAAATTTAGTGACTCAGCCAGCATCAATTGATGCTCAAGCACCTTTACCTGTACCTCCCAATCACTCTTATGCAACTTATCTAAGCCACACTCTCCGATGGCTATAAATCGAGGATCTTGAACGCTGTCATTAATCCGCTTATCCAGATCAGCAAGCGCATTTGAGGAATGTTCGTCGCAAAACCAAGGGTGGATCCCCAATGCATAAGGGCAGGCATATTGAGCCGCTATTTGGCGTTGTTTATCCCAATGAGCAGGGGACACTCCTGGAATAATAGCGGTTTGAATACCAAGTCGCTTCATCGATTTAAAAATCTCGTCGCGATCTACATCGAACTCAGCAAAGTCCAGATGAGCATGACTGTCGATGATTTTTAACAGGTGAACAGGCTTGGTTACCTCAGGCATCAGATCTACTCTTGGAAGATGGGAGCTTATCTGGGTCATGTTTAATCGACATCAGCTCAGGGTCTTGTAATCTTGGTGCACAGCTACGTCGATTATCAGGCGTCAATCCCATACGGTCACACCAAACTATGTAGCCTCGCCACACCTTTACAATCCAATTCATACTGCTTCCTAGGATATATAAAACTAACCAGACTCAATAATAACGCTATTAAGACTATATACCCAAACTAAGCTACCCCAGAATCGAGGATAGGCACTTCAGACCCAAGGGCCGACATTACTCAGGCATATCCATATCTCTATGCGGGCTGGAGGAAAAGGCGAATAAATGTCTGAAACCTTATTTATAAAGAAAATGGGGCCATGTGCAAAAAAGCCCCAAACTTTCGTTCGAGGCTTAATCAAATTGGTCACGTTCAACCGTTAAATGTTAATTTTCACGCGTCTTAGCAAATTGAATGTCGGGGTAACGTTCCATCGACAGATTCAAATTCACCATAGTTGGAGCGATGTAAGTCAAGTTATCACCACCATCCAGTGCCAAGTTATTACTGCACTTACGGCGGAAATCTTCAAGCTTACGCTCATCATCACAATAGACCCAACGCGCTGTTGCTACGTTGATCCCTTCATAGATAGCTTCAACTTTATACTCGCTCTTCAAGCGGCCAACAACCACTTCAAACTGCAAGACACCTACAGCACCAACGATCAGATCATTAGAGTCTATCGGTCTGAATACCTGAACAGCGCCCTCTTCGGAAAGCTGTACTAGTCCTTTAAGGAGTTGTTTCTGTTTTAATGGATCTTTTAAACGAATGCGGCGGAACATCTCAGGTGCAAAGTTTGGAATACCGGTAAAACGAAACTTCTCACCTTGAGTAAAAGTATCACCAATACGCATAGTGCCGTGATTATGTAAGCCAATAATATCACCTGGGTAGGCAAGTTCAGCACGATTACGATCGCCAGCCATAAAGGTCAACGCATCACTCACGTTTACATCCTTACCAAGGCGTACGTGGTGCATCTTCATACCCTGCTCATAACGACCCGAGCAAACACGCATAAACGCGACTCTGTCTCTGTGTTTTGGATCCATGTTAGCTTGGATTTTAAACACAAAACCACTGAACTTTTCATCTTCAGGAAGAATATCTCTTACTTCTGTCGCACGAGGCTGTGGCTTAGGAGCCCATTCGATAATACCATCAAGAATATGATCAACACCAAAGTTACCTAAAGCAGTACCAAAAAACACAGGAGTCAATTCACCGGCCAGAAACATCTCAAGATCAAACTTGTTAGAGGCACCAAGAACAAGTTCGAGTTCTTCACGAACCTCAGCAGCATATGCACCGATAGCTTCGTCTAGCTCGGGATTATTCAACCCTTTAATGATTCTAGAGTTTTGAATAGTGTGACCTTGGCCACTCTGATAAAGGATCACTTCATCACGCAACAGGTGATATACACCTTTAAACTCTTTACCTGAACTGATGGGCCAAGTGATCGGAGCACAAGCGATGTTAAGCACCTCTTCAACTTCATCCATCAGCTCTACCGGATCACGAATATCACGATCCAGCTTGTTCATAAAAGTCACAATAGGCGTATCACGCAGACGAGTAACTTCCATTAATTTAATGGTACGTTGCTCAACACCCTTGGCTGAATCGATCACCATTAAACAGGAATCAACCGCGGTAAGCGTACGGTAAGTATCTTCAGAGAAGTCTTCGTGACCCGGAGTATCGAGTAGATTCACCAAAGCGCCGCCGTAAGGAAATTGCATCACAGAGGTCGTGATCGAAATACCACGCTCTTTTTCCATCTCCATCCAATCAGACTTCGCATGCTGTCCAGACTTTTTGCCTTTTACTGTGCCCGCCTTTTGTAATGCGTTGCCGAATAAAAGTACCTTCTCGGTAATGGTGGTCTTACCCGCATCGGGGTGAGAGATAATGGCGAAAGTACGACGCTTGTCGACCTCAACTTTATAGCCTGACATGTTAACCTGCAGATTCATGGTGTGCGGAAAGGCGGCAATTATAGCGTCAAGATTGCTAAATGGCTACCTAAGACAAAGAGATTAGTCATAAGCTAGAAACCGTGTCCAGAAAGGTCAAAAATTAATAGCGTCAATACCGCTAATTGGCTACCTAAGACAAAGAGATTCACCATAAGCTAGAGACCATGCCCAGAAAGGTCAGAGATTAATAATCACCATGCCGACATTCTTAAGCCTGCATGGTGAAAAACAATTACAGGGTAATTAATGTGCTGTATTATTGGCTTCCAATACTGACATAACAGCATTCATCTTTGCCAACTCAACTCTGGCATATCTATGTTCAACGAAGTCATAAATATTAGTGGCTAGCGCAAGCCTAAAATAGTTTGCAGCATCAATATTCTGCCCTTGTTGCTGTGCAATTTTAGCGATATAAAAATATGCCTCACATAAGCGCTCTGCATATTCATTGGGATGGGAAAGCCCCTCTTTTGCAGCAGTAAAAACCTCATCTCTACTCTTATTGCCTAAGTAATAGTCAACCAATGTACTAGACCAAGCATCAGCTGAAAGGCTTAATCTATTGCTCGCTAGGTTGTGTTTAGCTTTTTCAACATCTGCAGCACTTTCAATAATGTAAAGCCAAAGCGCTCGATAACCATCCTGTGGATTCAATGAGTAAAATGACTCCATATCTACGATGGCAAGATCGTTGCGGTTGCCATAGTAGAGTGCTATACCACGATTTAAGAAGGCGTAATCATATTCTGGAGATAACTCAAGCACAGCATCAAATGCCTCATAGGCACTTTCAAACTCACCTTCTTGTGTAAAGTAGATGCCGATAAAGTTATAAGCATCAGCGATGTTTGGTTGTATCTTTAATGCTTGATGAAAGTCAATACGACTGAGTATACGCAGCCCAACACTGTCATAGATAACACCTCGGTCATAATGGAACCTCGCTCTTTGTACGTCCGTTAACTCTGCCGACGACAAGATTTGATTTAATTTAGCCAATTTGATTTCAAGCTTATAATCAGGCATTACGGGCTCAACCATGACCTTACCTTGTTCGCTGCTTTCCGACTGAGTAGATACACACCCTGTAAGGAAAATACTCACGCCTGTCAATATCACGACAGCAGCAGTCCGCACTTTTTGAATCATCCATTTAACCCTTTGAATTCACCTATAGCTGTAATCATAGCAATCTGCTATCCCAACGGCTATTAAGGATTTATTTATTTCATCGATACTAGCACTTCTTGTTCGATACCCATCGATATTATTCAAAAAATTCAACCAATAAAAAAGGAGACCCTAAGGTCTCCTTTCATTGTTAGCGCGTTAACGCTTATTCAGCAGCTGGTGCAGCTTCAGCTTTAGGCGCAGCTTCTTTCATCGAAAGACGTACACGGCCTTGACGATCAACTTCCATCACCTTAACTTTAACTTCTTGACCTACTTGTAGGTAATCAGAAACGTTAGCAACACGCTCTTCAGCAATCTGAGAGATGTGAACTAGACCGTCTTTACCTGGAAGAATCGTGATGAATGCACCGAAATCAACGATACGAACCACTTTACCGTTATAAATAGTGCCCACTTCAACTTCAGCAGTAATCTCTTCGATACGACGAATAGCTTCTTGCGTAGCTTCATTGTTTGAAGAGGCAATTTTCACAGTACCATCATCATCAAGTTCGATAGTTGTACCCGTTTCTTCGGTAAGAGCACGAATAGTCGCGCCACCTTTACCAATAACGTCACGGATCTTCTCTGGGTTGATCTTGATAGTAGTGATACGTGGAGCATGCTCAGAGATATCGCCACGATGTGAACCAATAGCTTGATCCATAACGTTAAGGATATGAACTCGTGCACCGTAAGCTTGCTTTAGTGCGATCTGCATGATCTCTTGAGTGATACCTTCAATCTTGATATCCATCTGCAGTGCAGTAATACCATCACGAGTACCGGCAACTTTAAAGTCCATGTCACCAAGATGATCTTCATCACCTAGAATGTCAGAAAGAACAACGAAATCATCGCCTTCTTTAACTAGACCCATTGCAATACCAGCAACCGAAGTTTTGATTGGTACACCAGCATCCATAAGTGCTAATGAAGTACCACAAACTGATGCCATTGAGCTTGAACCGTTAGATTCTGTGATTTCAGATACAACACGAATGCTGTATGGGAAATCTTCAGCAGAAGGCATAACCGCATTCATACCGCGCCAAGCTAGCTTACCATGACCAATTTCACGACGCTTAGGCGAACCGACCATGCCAGTTTCACCCACTGAGTATGGAGGGAAGTTATAGTGAAGCATAAAGCGATTAGTGTATTCGCCCATGATGCTGTCAACTTTCTGTGCATCACGCTCAGTACCAAGCGTACAAGTAACAAGCGCCTGAGTTTCACCACGAGTAAACAGTGCACTACCGTGAGTACGAGGGAGCACACCAGCCATGACGTTAAGTGCACGAACCATATCAGGCTCACGACCATCGATACGTGGGCTACCAGCAATAATACGACCACGTACGACTTTCTTCTCTAAGCTACCAAGTAACTTATCGACTTCACGTAGATCAATATCTGCATTCTCTGCAACAAGCTGTGCAACGGCAACACTTTTAAGTGCTGTAACGGCATCACGACGTTCATGCTTATCAGCTATCTGGTATGCAGCTGCATATTCAGCTTCTGCAAGAGTTTTAATTTTTGCAACTAAAACGGCATCGGCAACAGGTGCAGTCCAATCCCATTTAGTTTTACCAGCTTCAGCTGTAAATTCATTAATAGCATCAATAACGATTTGTTGTTGAGCATGACCATAAGCAACACCACCCAACATCACTTCTTCAGGTAATGAGGCAGCTTCAGACTCAACCATTAATACAGCACCCTGCGTACCCGCAACAACGAGGTCTAGGTCACTGTCCACAAGCTGGCTAACTTCAGGGTTTAGTATGTACTCGCCATTAATGTAACCAACGCGCGCAACACCTAGTGGTCCTTTGAATGGGAGTTCTGAAATGCAAAGTGCAGCAGAAGTACCAATCATTGAGATGATATCTGGATTAATTTGAGGATCAACTGAAACGACAGTGATGATAACCTGAACTTCATTTTTGAAACCGTTCGGGAAAAGAGGACGGATTGGACGGTCAATTAGACGTGCAATCAAAGTTTCATTTTCTGAAGGACGGCCTTCACGTTTGAAGAAACCACCAGGGATTTTACCCGCTGCGTATGTTTTTTCCTGATAGTTAACAGTTAAAGGAAAAAAGTCACGGCCCACGTCTTCTGCTTTCTTTCCAACGACAGTGACTAATACTGTTGTATCACCCATACTTGCTAAAACGGCTGCATTTGCCTGACGTGCAATAACCCCTGTTTCCAAGGTGACTGTATGTTGACCATATTCAAAACTTTTTACGATTGGATTCACGTGAACCATTCCTTAAATTTAATAACCTTAATTTCGCGCATAAGTATACTTCATCTCTATTCAAGAGATAAAGAGCACAGAGTGATGACAAAGGCGAAAGTTTTCTCTAAAGTGAGTACTTTCAAGAATATTTTGTTATGGAACAGGGCTAAAAGAGTTTTTTTGAGTATCAACGCCCTAATAAAAGGATTGGCAAATGTCTGCCAGCTTTAAATCACTTACTTGGAAACAGACTAACTTAGTGGTGTTTTCTGCACTTTTTTTTGCGATTGCAATTTTTATCGTGGAAATAGCCCTTGTTGGCGTATCCGCCAGAGATCAACTTAAAGCTTCTCAAAAAGAGCTATTAGACTCAGTAGAACAACCTGCTGCGAACGCAGTGTGGGCACTCGATGATAACTTAGCTCAACAGACCATTGAAGGCGTACTTAAGATTCAACATGTAAGCTCAGCCGTCATTGAACTTGACGATGGCTCTTTATTTGTCTCGGTATCCAGTCCCAATGCGGATGCTAATATTTTTAAGAAACTGAGCCATCACCTTTTCGGCGATCTCAAAGAGATCTCCCGTTCACTGTTAAGACCTTTCTATTTTGAAGGCACTGAAAAAAAACACTTTATTGGTACCCTGACTATATTTTATGATACGCAGGGGCTCACTGATTCATTGTTTGCCCAATTAAAGTTCAGCCTTATTGCTACGTTAGCCCGTGCCCTGCTAATCACGCTGGTGCTATCCATTGTATTCCATCGATTCCTGACCCGCCCTATCGCCCAAATCAGTGAAGCCATTGATAAAATTAATCCTGAATCACCGGATGAAAACCTTCTACCGATAGATCAATCGCATATTGACGATGAGTTAGGCTTAGTCACCTCGAAATTTAATCAAATTTTGATTCAATTCAGCCAAACACAAAGTAAATTAAGAAAAATGGCAACTCGAGATCCTTTAACTGGACTGCCTAATCGCACCTTGTTGCTTGAGACCATTGCAGTTACCATTCAGCGCGCCCGGGTTCACAAAAACCAATTTAGCATGGTGTTTATCGATCTCGACCGCTTTAAAAACGTCAATGATTCGTTGGGACATGCCCTAGGGGATAAGTTTCTTGCACGGATAGCCCGGGTATTAGAGCGAGTCGTCAGTAACAAGGGAACCGTAGCCAGACTCGGTGGTGATGAATTTGTTATTCTAGCCGATGAGATCCAAACTCCGGAGCAGGCGGCTGACTTTGTTGATAACCTACTGCTTCAACTTAACACTCCCATGCAGCTCAACGAACATACAATACATCCTGCCGCCTCTGTCGGAATATCTATCTATCCAGATGATGGCGTCACCGCAGAGGAGCTTATTCGTCATGCCGATATCGCAATGTACAGTGCCAAAGCTGCAGGCTCGAATCAATGGGCCTTTTTCAAGCAACAGATGACAGAGCGAGCCGCTGTCCGATTAAGAACTGAAGCATCACTTCATGATGCGCTTAAACATGATGAATTCCTGCTGCATTTTCAACCTAAGTTTGATATTAAAACGGGTAAAATACTCGCCTGTGAAGCCTTGATTCGATGGAAGAAAGACGGCCGTTTAATCAGTCCGCTCTCTTTTATTCCTGTGGCTGAGGAAACAGGGATCATCATACCCATCGGTCGTTGGGTCATCGAAGAGGCCTGTAAAACCTTGAGGGAATGGAAAGTAAAATATAATTTCGTTCTGCCCATTGCTGTCAATGTGGCCTCACAACAGTTCGCCGATGCCAGCTTAATCCCCGATATCAAGCAGCTCGCGTTAAGATACCAAATCGATCCTAAATTTTTAGAGATAGAGATTACAGAAACCTCATTGATGAATGATATAGAGTTGGCTATCACTAAACTACAGCAGCTAAAATCAGCAGGGTTTGGTATTGCCGTTGATGATTTTGGCACAGGTTATTCATCACTTTCCTATTTGCGACACCTGCCTATCACAACGATGAAAATTGATCGTTGTTTCGTCACTGACCTTCCAAATGAAAGCGCCATAGCGTCGACTATATTGATGTTAGGAAAACAGTTAAATCTTAGCGTTGTAGCTGAAGGAATTGAAAATAAAGAACAACTTGATTGGCTAAATAACAATGAGTGCCTAATCGGGCAAGGTTTCTATTTCAGTAAACCGTTACCTATAGATGAGTTTATTGAAAAGTATATAAGACCCAACACAGCAAGTGTCAGCAATATTTAAATGACATCTTTGTATTGATTGAATTACTTCAGAGCATCTTACTCTACTTCCCGTGGCAACTCTCAGCCCTTCTTATAGAGTAATAATACTCAGGCCTTCGGGTACTGATGTTAATCGCTTCAACATCGACTCACTTTCTTACAGGAACAAAGTAGATTTACATAAATGTTCCAGACACAAATCCCCTCAATCGCTATCCATGCGATCAGGGATAAAAACATCCATGTACAAAAAAGGAGGCCTAAGCCTCCTTGAATCTAAATCTTGTCGATATTAACGACGTAGACCTAGCTTCTTGATTAGTTCCTGGTAACGTACGTTTTCAGTACGCTTTAGGTATGCAAGAAGTTTACGACGGGTATTAACCATACGTAATAGACCACGACGTGAGTGGTGATCGTGCTTATGCTCTTTAAAGTGACCTTGCAGATGGTTAATCTGTGCAGTTAAAAGAGCTACCTGAACTTCAGTAGAACCAGTATCGTTTTCACAACGACCGAATTCAGCTAGGATAGATGCAGTTTGTTCAGCATTTAGTGACATGTTGTCTCTCCAAATAATACATTAATAAATCTTTAGCCAATCACTAACTCAGCTAAAGCGAGCGCGGATTTTACCTATTTTAGGCAAGATACGCAACCAATAACTTTATCCTGCACAATTAAACGATCTCTTCGTCTTCACGAATCACAATTAAGCGCTTAGGTGCTAACATGCCATCATCATTCATGCTGCCTATGCCGACAAACTGACGCTCATCACCTATTGTAATGCGCACAATTTCATCCGCTTCTAAGCCAGAAGCTTGAACTGGATTGCCGTTCATTAAGTAGGGAGCCAGCGACTCTGGTAAGTTTATCTCTTTAAATTGACTGACAGCTGTGTCCATAGGCAATAGTAAAGGATCTAACACTGATTTAGGCTCAACACCGTCTGCTTCTGCTTGAGTCACCATCTCATTGAGCTGAGCTAAACTCACCATACGTTCGTAGGGATAGCCTGCAACCTGAGTTCTTCTCAACATGATCACGTGAGCGCCACAACCTAACATTTCACCAAGATCATCAGTGATTGTGCGTATGTAAGTCCCTTTAGAGCAATGAATATCTAACGTAAGCTCATCACCTTCCAAACTAATAAAATTTAGCTCAAAGACATTGATCGGCCGTGCTTTACGAGGAACCTCAATGCCTTCACGGGCATATTTATACAGAGGCTGACCTTCATGTTTAAGCGCAGAATACATCGATGGCACTTGCATAGTTTCACCACGAAAATGCTCCAACGACTCCATCAGAAGCTCCTGGGTAAAGTTAATTGGACGCGTTTGCACCACTTCACCATCAGAATCACTAGTGTCGGTTCTTTCACCCAGTTTAGCTGTCACGGTATAACGCTTGTCCGCGTCTAGCAGGTGTTGTGAAAACTTGGTTGCTTCTCCTAGACAAATAGGCAGCATCCCTGTCGCTAATGGATCTAGCGCGCCCGTATGTCCAGCCTTATTGGCATTGAAAATACGCTTGACTCTTTGCAACGCAAAGTTCGAACTCATGCCGGTATCTTTATCTAGGAGTATAATTCCATCAATAAAACGACCACGAGGACGACGAGCCATTACTCTTCACCTTCCGGCTTATCCGCAGCATCACTTTGCTCAACGTTGCCATGTTTCTTTTGCTTAGCTTCGTCATCATGAATAATACGCGTCACTAAGTTAGACATACGCATACCTTCGACAAGCGAAGCATCGTATACAAACCTAAGTTCAGGCATAACACGTAACTTCATGCGTCCAGCCACTAACGAACGAACATAACCAGAAGCCGTTGTTAATGCTGCTAATTTCTCTTCTACGACCTTGTTATCTTCTTCAAAGAAGGTAACAAAAACTTTGGCGTAACTTAAATCACGTGACACTTCAACGTCATTCACCGTTACCATGCCAATACGAGGATCCTTTATATCACGCTGTAACACTTGAGCCAGCTCTTGCTGTAACTGCTGTGCAATACGACGTGTCCGACTAAATTCTCTTGCCATAATAATTTGCCACTCGGTTAAATAAATAGCGATTTATTAACGCTACTTAAACGAAAAAAGGGCGGCTACTGCCGCCCCCTTAGCTACAATCTCTTAGAGAGAACGTGCTATTTCAACAGTTTCAAAGACTTCAATCTGATCGCCAACTCTGACGTCATTGTAGTTCTTAACACCGATACCACATTCCATGCCATTACGAACATCGCTAACGTCATCTTTAAAGCGACGAAGTGATTCTAGTTCGCCTTCGTAGATCACTATGTTGTCACGTAGTACACGGATTGGTGCGCTACGCTTGATAGTACCTTCAGTTACCATACAACCAGCGATTGCGCCAATCTTAGGAGACTTAAAGACATCACGAACTTCAGCCAGACCAATGATCTCTTGTCTAAACTCAGGTGCAAGTAGACCACTCATCGCATCTCTAACTTCATCGATCAATTGATAGATAATGCTGTAGTAACGTAGATCGACACTTTCGCTATCGATAACTTTTCGCGCTTGTGCATCGGCACGAACGTTAAAGCCAATCATGATTGCATTTGAAGCTGCAGCCAAAGTTGCGTCAGTTTCAGTTAATCCACCCACGCCACGTGCGATGATATTAACTTTCACTTCGTCAGTTGAAAGACCATTTAACGAATCACTAATAGCTTCCAGTGAACCTTGAACGTCAGCCTTAAGCACGATGTTCAACTCTTCAACTTCGCCTTCTGTCATGTTAGCAAACATGTTTTCAAGCTTTGACTTCTGCTGGCGAGCCAGTTTGATATCGCGGAACTTACCTTGACGGTATAGTGCAACTTCACGTGCTTTACGCTCATCACGTACAACCGTTGCTTCATCACCCGCCGAAGGTACACCTGAAAGACCTAAGATCTCAACAGGAATAGATGGACCCGCTTCTGTGATAGAGTTACCGTTTTCATCGCGCATAGCACGGACTTTACCGTACTCAAGGCCACAAAGAACGATATCACCTTGCTTAAGTGTACCTTCCTGAACCAATACAGTTGCAACTGGACCACGGCCCTTATCCAACTTAGATTCAACAACGACACCAGAAGCCATGCCTTCTTTGATTGCTTTAAGTTCAAGTACTTCAGCTTCCAGAAGAATACCTTCCAGTAACTCATCGATACCTTGACCACTCTTAGCTGAAACGTGAACAAACATGTTGTTTCCGCCCCAATCTTCAGACATCACACCGTGTTGTGAAAGTTCACTCTTCACACGCTCTGGATCTGCTTCTGGCTTATCCATCTTGTTCACTGCAACAATTAGAGGCACTTTAGCCGCTTTTGCGTGCTGGATAGCTTCAATAGTCTGCGGCATAACGCCATCATCAGCAGCGACAACCAAGATGACGATATCGGTAGCTTTAGCACCACGAGCACGCATAGCGGTAAACGCCGCGTGACCTGGAGTATCCAGGAAGGTGATCATGCCATTATCAGTCTCAACGTGGTATGCACCAATGTGCTGGGTAATACCACCCGCTTCACCTGATGCAACTTTAGCACGACGGATATAATCAAGCAGCGAAGTCTTACCATGGTCGACGTGACCCATAATAGTAACAACTGGTGCACGTGATACCGCTTCGATGTTACCATCACGATCAGCAAGCACCTGATGTTCAAGCTCGTTTTCACGAGTCAATATCACTTTATGGCCCATCTCTTCAGCAACCATTTGAGCAGTTTCCTGATCAAGTACCTGGTTAATGGTAACCATAGAGCCCATCTTCATCATCTGCTTGATGATTTCAGTGGCTTTAATTGACATTTTTGATGCCAATTCAGAAACAGAGACCGTCTCACCAATGCTCACGTCTGTCTTAACGACTGCGACAGGCTTTGTGAACGCGTGATCCATAGATTCTGGCGCTACACTGCGATTATTACGAGCGTTACGGCCGCCATTGCGGCTATCTCTACGAGAGTCTTTACCACCTCTACGCTTGCCTTTTCCTGTATTAGCAGGTGCACTTGCAGGTGTTGGAGTCGGTGCCTTACGAGGACGACGATCACGCTTTTCAGCGTTAGCATCAGCTGTATCTTCTGCAGCACGAGCTTCTGTTGACGTCGTGATATGATGATCAACCGTTTTCTCTGACTCTTTACGCTGCTTCTCTTCTTCAGCCCAACGTGCCGAGTTTTCTTCAGCAAGTATACGAGCCGCTTCAGTTGCCGCTTTAGCATCAATATCAGCCTTAACTTTAGCAACATCATCTTTAGCGGCTTGAAGTTTATCTGCTTCATCTTGAGCAGCTTTCTCTTCAGCAGTCGGTGCAATTTTCACTTTCGCAGCAGCATTAGTTTTTGCTTTTTCTTTCGCCTCAACATCCGCTTTATTCTTAGCTTCTGCTTTGGCTTTAGCCTCAGCTTTATCTACAACCTCTGCTGCAGCTTTGGCTTCCGCCACTACTTTAGCGGCAGCGGCGGCTTCAGCTTCTGCTGCTGGATCACGTTTAACAAACGTACGAGTCTTACGAACTTCGACTTTAACATCTTTAGAGTCGCTACCAGAGCCCACACTTAATGTCGACACTGATTTACGTTGTAGCGTCATCTTAGTTGGCGCTACATCTCCACCGTGCTTTTTCTTTAAAAATTCAAGTAATTGTTGCTTTTCTGACTCAGATACGGAGTCAGTCTTACTCTTCTTAATACCGGCTTCGGAAAACTGCTCAACCAAACGGTCTGCGCTTTTCCCCACTTCTGTGGCCAGTGTTGCTACTGTTGTTTCTGCCATCTGTATAATCCCCTCTGTCGCTCGACTTATGCTTCTTCGCCAAACCAACAGATATTGCGGGCTGCCATGATGAGCTCACCAGCCTTTTCTTCTGTCAATTCTTCAATGTCGATCAAGTCATCAATGCCTTGTTCGGCTAAATCTTCTAATGTAATAACGCCTTTACTTGCAAATACAAATGCAAGGTGTCTCTCTAGACCTTCGAGTGCAAGTAGGTCTTCACTTGGTGAAACACCATCTAATGCTTCTTCCGAAGCAAGTGCACGAGTAGAGATTGCCGCTTTAGCGCGCTCTCTCAAGGCTTCAACGATCTCTTCGTCAAAACCATCGATATCTATTAGCTCAGATGCTGGTACGTAGGCCACTTCCTCTAGCGAAGTAAAACCTTCATCAGCAAGAACTTGAGCAAAATCTTCATCAACACCTAATGCCGAAACAAATAAGTTAACGACTTTAGCGCTTTCTGCTTGATGTTTGGCTTGCATATCAGCCACAGTCATCACGTTCAATACCCAACCTGTAAGCTGAGTTGCTAGACGAACGTTTTGTCCGTTACGGCCAATAGCCTGAGCTAAACTGTCTGCTTCAACAGCAATATCCATAGAGTGGTTATCTTCATCGACTATGATGGAGGCAACATCAGCAGGGGACATAGCATTGATAACATACTGAGCTGGATTATCATCCCAAAGCACGATATCAACACGTTCGCCATTTAACTCATTAGATACGGCTTGTACACGTGCGCCACGCATACCAACGCAAGCACCGATAGGATCGATACGCTTGTCGTTAGACTTAACAGCAATCTTGGCACGTGAACCAGGATCACGAGCAGCGCCCATGATCTCAATCATTTCATCAGCTATTTCCGGTACTTCAACACGGAAAAGCTCAATAAGCATATCAGGCTTTGTACGTGATAAGAACAACTGTGCACCGCGTGCTTCTGGACGAACAGCAAAAAGTAGTGCGCGAATACGATCGCCAGGGCGGAAGCTTTCACGTGAGATCAAATCTTCTTTGAATAATACAGCATCTGCATTGTTACCAAGATCGACCACAACACTTTCACGATTACTCTTCTTAACAACGCCGGTGATTAGCTCACCTTCTTTGTCTTTAAATTGATCGACAATTTGAGCGCGTTCAGCTTCACGTACTTTCTGTACAATCACTTGTTTAGCTGTTTGAGTCGTAATACGGTCAAACACAACTGACTCTATATCGTCTTCGATATAGTCACCAACTTGAATTTCAGGATCTTCATATTGGGCCGCTTCTAGTGTAATTTCACTAAAAGGATTCTCCAAAGGTTCTCCCTTGTCGTCAACAACCATCCAACGACGATATGTGTCATATCCGCCAGTTTTACGGTCTATCTCTACACGAACTTCAATATCGCCTTCATACTTTTTCTTGGTAGCTGTTGCTAAAGCAATTTCCAACGCTTCGAAAATTTTCTCGCGAGGAACGCCTTTCTCATTTGAAACCGCCTCAGCGACTAGCAAAATCTCTTTATTCATCCTCTTGCCTCGTTGATTCTTGAATCCATCAAAACTTAGCGATTAGATTGCCTTTACGGATATTATCCAAAGCAATAATCAGTTCGTTACCATCAACCGTTAATGTGAGCATCTGCCCCTCAACAGCAGTGACGGTCCCCTTTAAATTACGACTACCCGCTACAGGCATAGTCAGTTGAACTTTTACTGTCTCATCGATGTAAGCTGTATATTGCACGGCACTAAATAACGGCCTATCTACACCGGGAGAAGAAACTTCTAATGTGTATTCGGTTGAGATAGGATCTTCAACATCTAGCACAGCACTTACCTGACGGCTGACCTCGGCACAATCTTCAATGAAGATGCCTTTCTCATTATCAATATAAACGCGTAAGATTGAGTGTTTACCCGCTTGGATATACTCTAATCCCCAAAGTGTGTGGCCTAGTGCCTCAACTGGAGATTTAAGTATCTCTTCCAGTTTCTTTTCTATCGTTGCCAAGGTGACCCCCCGAAAAACAAAAAAGGGCTAAATAGCCCCAGACAACACCGAATTAACGGCATTTAATAAGTTCCAGATAACAAAAAACCCCGTAATAACGAGGTCGTTGATTTTAGAACCTGTAAACAATCATAGGCATTGCTATGATTGAGAAGCTGGTTGCGGGGACCGGATTTGAACCGATGACCTTCGGGTTATGAGCCCGACGAGCTACCAAACTGCTCCACCCCGCGTCAACTGCTGCAAGTATATTGACAAATCAAACTACTTGCAATAATAAAGCGAATAACATTCGATTTATTATCTTTTTAATTTACCTACAATTTAAATAATTGAAGGTAAACTCTAAACTGGTGCGGATGGGGGGACTTGAACCCCCACGAGCTTGCGCTCACCAGCCCCTCAAGCTGGCGTGTCTACCAATTCCACCACATCCGCAAAATCTATATTGACTGTTTACTTGCTTGCTATTCTTAAGAGGTGAATAACAAATTAACAGTCGGTATTAATCGAACCCGATTAATACTTTTCATAAGTAAACTTATGATTTAGTCAGGAATTTTATCTTCTGACTTTTCAGTCTCTACCGCACTATCAGTAACTTGTTCAGTTACCTGCGTTGCACCAGGACTCAAATCTTTCCATGCATCTGCAGATGCAGCATGATTTGCACTTAAGTTACCAATAATTAGACTTAGTGCAAAAAAACCAATTGCTAAAATCGCAGTTGAACGAGTCAAAAAGTTACCAGCACCAGATGAACCGAACAGAGTTGCTGATGCACCGGCGCCAAATGAGGCTCCCATGTCAGCACCTTTACCTTGTTGGATTAAAATCAGGCCTACAAGACCAATTGAAACCAACAGATATACAACCATCAATACTTCGTACATATTATGCGCTCATTGCTATGGAACATAAACTTAAAAACTCGGTAGAGTTTAAGCTCACACCGCCAATCAATCCACCATCGACATCAGGTTGAGCAAATAAATCTGCTGCATTACTCGGTGTTACGCTACCACCGTACAAAATCCTGATATTCTCTCCAATAAAGGGAGACACTTCAGAGAGACGTTTGCGAATAAACGCATGAACTTCTTGAGCCTGCTCTGGCGTAGCACTTTTACCGGTCCCTACTGCCCATAAAGGCTCGTAGGCGATAATTGCGTTATCAAAAGCCATGGTGCCATTTTTCTCAATGACAATGTCTAACTCTTCTGCGATGACTTCAAAAGTTCGTCTCGCTTCTCTAGCTGGACCTGACTCACCAACACACAAGATTGGAGTCAAACCATGTTTCTGAGCTGCTGCAAATTTATCTGCAACAATATCACTCGTCTCTCCGTACATACGGCGACGTTCGGAGTGTCCGATAATAACATATCGGCATCCTGAATCTTTTAACATCTGCCCTGACACTTCACCAGTATAAGCACCAAAATCATGTTGACTAAGGTTTTGAGCGCCCATTCTGACTAGACAACCGTTTAAGGCTTCCTTGTTAGCATCTAACTGCTGACGTACACTCTCTAGATAAATACTTGGCGGACACAAAACCACTTCCGCTGAATCGTTTTGAAGCTTAGTAGCGAACTTAGTGAATAGCTCTTGTGCAAGTTGTGCACTGCCATTCATTTTCCAGTTACCAGCGACCATTGGACGTCTGAGTGCCATCTGTGTCTCCTCTGAAAGCGGTGAGGATAATAGCGAACCACTTAGAAACTTACAATAGCTAAAGTGGTAATAATTCAGATTAAATGTCGGAACGCTGCTTTTTCAGTCTTGTTAAACTATTTATTAAGCAAATCATACAAAAAAACAGCACCCAAACAAATGTCAGCCGATAAAAGCCTCTGACTCCTCCTCACAACACACTCGCCTCACACTAAGTTTCTCACTGCATCAGCAATATAGTTTGCATGTTTAAGCACATCAGCTTCAACATCACCTTCTACCATGACCCGGATTAAAGGCTCGGTGCCAGACTTTCTCAATAATACGCGACCACGTTCTCCAAGCTGTGATTCAACCATTTTCTGTGCTTCAAGTACTTCTTCAGAAGTCAGCGGGTTATGTTCACCTTCAAAGCGGACGTTAATCAATACTTGCGGCAGCATTGTAATATTGGCAGTCAGCTCTTCAAGTGTTGCATTTTGACGACACATAGCAGCTAACACCAAAATACCCGCGACAATACCATCACCTGTGGTGCCATGATCTAAATTCAGGATATGACCCGAGTTTTCACCGCCAATACGCCAGCCTTTCTCTTTTAGCATGGTCATGACATAACGGTCACCGACATTAGAACGGTCAAAGGGGATATCTAACGCCTGTAGCGCAAGATGCAAACCTAAATTTGACATTAATGTGCCAACAACACCGCCACAAAGAACACCGCGAGATTGTGCATCACAAGCCAAAATATAGAGAATCTCATCACCATCAATCACCTTACCATGACGATTGACCATCATGATGCGATCACCATCACCGTCTAAAGCAATACCAAGATCAGCCTTTTCTGAGAGGACTGTTTCACAAATTTTAGCCATCGAAGTGGCACCGACCTCATGATTAATATTCAATCCGTCAGGTTTATCACCAATAGTAATAACATCTGCACCTAGCTCGCGAAAAACATTGGGCGCAATATGGTAGGTTGCGCCATGGGCACAATCGACAACTATTTTTAATCCGCGTAAGGTGTACTCTGCAGGAAAGTTACCTTTACAGTATTCAATATAACGACCAGGGGCATCATCAATGCGTGATACTTTGCCTAATAGATGTGATTCAACACAAATAAGGGGTTTTTCAAGTTCACGTTCGATTTCAAGCTCTATCTCATCATCAAGCTTACTGCCATCGGTCGAGAAAAACTTGATACCGTTATCGTAATAAGGGTTATGAGATGCACTGATAACGACCCCTGCTTCGGCCCTGAAAGTTCTTGTCAAATATGCAACAGCTGGTGTCGGCATCGGACCCACTAACATCACATTAAGTCCAGCAGCAGATAAACCCGCTTCCATCGCAGACTCAAATAGATAACCAGATATACGGGTATCTTTACCTATAATTACTTTCTGAGTGCCAGTTCGAGACAATACTCTCCCCGCAGCCCAACCAAGTTTTAATGCCAGTTCAGGTGTCATTTTTCCCGCGCCGACTTTACCTCGAATACCATCAGTTCCAAAAAATTTTTTCATAGTCATAACCCCAATTTTATTCCTTTAATAAACAGAGAAATAAAAGATAAAAAACGCCATCAGTCTACTGTTCCAAACCTAACCTAAGCTGAACAGGAGCAAATGCTATTATTTTGTTTCTAAGAATATAGGTGTAAAACTGACGCTAAACATTGTCATAATTAGCCGTCGCCTTCATCACCTTTAATACATCTAAGGTCTGAGGAACATCATGCACTCTAAAGATATGTCCCCCGCCTTGTGCCGCCAGTAATACACCAGCCAAACTCCCCGCAAGACGTTCAGAAACATCACGATGCAGTAGATTCCCCATCATACTCTTACGAGATAAGCCGATTAAAAGAGGTAAGCCTAGCACCTTAAACTCACTCAAACGGTTAAGTAATTCATAGTTATGAGATAACGTCTTACCAAAACCAAAACCTGGATCTAAAATAATGTTTTCACGCTTAATACCAGCGTCCAAACATGCCTGAATTCGCATCTCAAAAAAGGCCCTGATATCTGCAACCACATCCATGTATTCAGGCGAAGCTTGCATAGTTCTAGGTTGCCCTTGCATATGCATAAGACACACAGGAACCTGTAACTTTGCCGTTATATCTAAAGCTCCACACTCTTGCAGCGCACGCACATCATTAATCAGATCTGCCCCAGCATTAACAGCAGCCTCCATCACCGCCGCTTTACTGGTATCAATCGATATCCATACTTCATGATGATGCTTAGCCACATATTCGATCAGAGGAATAACCCGACTAAGCTCCTCCTCTAGCGTGACCTCTACCGCCCCGGGTCTTGTGGATTCACCACCAATATCGATACATTTAGCACCTTGAGCAACCATCATATCGACATGGTTACATGCTAGTGTAAAGCTGGAAAACTGGCCGCCATCGGAAAATGAATCAGGTGTGACATTAAGGATCCCCATCACGATAGGACTTCCAAGATCTAAACATTTATTACCACTTTTAAGTTTAAACACCAAGACTCCAGAATAAAGGGACTTAAACAAGAAAACCCCATTACGGGGTTTTCTTCAATTCAGCAAAAACTAATTACTTAGCTGTAGATTCATCTATTTCATTGACGTCTGTAGCATTGGCTTGTTCAGGCTCAGCTTTCACTTCATCCTCAACAGCTTTATCCTCAGATGTCGCTGGTTTTTCACCTTTATCATTGCTTGAACCATTATCATCCATGTTCCAATCTTTTGGCGCTCTCACCTCACGGCGTTGCATCAGATCTTCTATCATGGTTGCGTCTATGGTTTCATACTTCATCAACGCATCTTTCATCGCATGGAGAATATCCATGTTATCCTGCAAGTATGTCTGCGCACGTTGATAGTTATTATTGATAATGGTTTTAACCTCAAAATCAATAATACTGGCTGTTTCATCTGACATATGCTGTGACTTACCCATACTACGCCCTAAGAAAACTTCGTTTTCATCTTCGGCATAAAGGACTGGTCCTAACGTCTCAGAGAAACCCCACTGAGTAACCATGTTACGCGCAATTGAAGTCGCATATTTAATGTCTTGAGAAGCACCCGTTGATACTCTCTCGCTGCCATAAATGATCTCTTCAGCTAGTCGTCCACCATAAGCCACTGAGATTTGACTCTCTAACTTACGACGACTCTGACTGATCGAATCAGCTTCTGGCAAGAAGAAAGTCACACCTAAAGCGCGGCCACGAGGAATAATAGTCACCTTATGAACAGGATCATGCTCAGGCACTAAACAGCCCACAATTGCATGACCGGCCTCATGGTAAGCAGTCATCTCTTTCTCTTCTTCAGACATAACCATAGTACGGCGCTCAGCACCCATCATGATCTTATCTTTAGCGCTTTCAAACTCTTCCATACCAACAATGCGGCGATTACCACGAGCAGCAAACAGCGCAGCTTCGTTAACTAAGTTAGCCAGATCCGCACCAGAAAACCCAGGGGTGCCACGAGCAATAACGCTAGCTTTAACATCGTCGGCTAAAGGCACTTTGCGCATATGCACTTTTAAGATCTGCTCACGACCACGAACGTCAGGAAGACCTACTACGACTTGACGGTCAAAACGACCTGGACGAAGCAACGCAGCATCTAATACATCTGGACGGTTAGTTGCAGCAATCACTATCACGCCTTCATTACCTTCAAAGCCATCCATCTCAACCAATAACTGGTTAAGTGTCTGCTCACGCTCATCATGTCCACCACCAACACCGGCGCCACGTTGACGACCTACGGCATCGATCTCATCGATAAAGATAATACAAGGCGCTGACTTCTTGGCTTGTTCGAACATGTCACGCACACGAGATGCACCGACACCGACAAACATTTCAACGAAATCTGAACCTGAAATGGTAAAGAAAGGTACCTTAGCTTCACCGGCTATCGCCTTAGCAAGCAAGGTTTTACCTGTACCTGGAGGACCGACTAGCAAAATACCCGTAGGAATTCGCCCACCTAGCTTTTGAAATCTAGTCGGTTCTTTAAGGTAATCAACCAATTCTTTAACGTCTTCTTTAGCTTCGTCACAACCAGCTACATCACTAAAGGTCGTCTTGATTTGATCTTCGCTCATCAATTTGGCTTTACTCTTGCCAAATGACATTGCACCTTTACCACCACCACCTTGCATCTGACGCATGAAGAATATCCACACACCAATAAGTAGCAGCATGGGGAACCAAGAGATAAATATCTGAGTTAAAAACCCTGACTCTTCAGCTTCCTGTCCCTTCAACGTTATCCCTTTGCGATCAAGATCATTAATAAGATCTCTATCAAACAACGGCATAATCGTCGTGAATTTTTCCCCGGTACGCAGAGTTCCTTCAATCGTACGCTGGTCACTTTTTATTTCAACGGTATTAACCTGTCCACTACGAACATCATCTAAAAAAGCAGAATAATCCATCTTCGACACAGTGGAAGAAGAGGGGGAATAACCCTGAAATACAGTCATCAACACAACGGCGATGACTACCCAGAGAATTAAATTTTTTGCCATATCACTCAAAATTACTAGACCTCATGCAGTCTTGCGATTATTGACCATGGAATACGAAAATTCGTATCCAATCAGCCTTGCGATTATCTATGTTAGAGCACGACAATTTGCGCCCTACCAAAGTCTTGCGATTATTGACGTTAGAGTACTACAACTTGTACCCTGTCGCCACAAGATAGACTTCGCGCGAACGAGCTCGCGAAGAGTCTGGCTTACGTGTTTTGACGGTTTTAAACGCCTCTTTTACTGATTTCATGTACTCTTCAAAGCCCTCCCCCTGAAAGACCTTAACAGCAAAGCAACCATTGGGTGCCAACACTTGATGACACATGTCTAATGCTAACTCAACTAAATACATAGCGCGAGGTTGATCTACACCGCCAGTACCACTCATATTAGGGGCCATGTCAGATAAAACAACATCTACTTTGGCATCACCTACACGAGTTAATAAAGCATCGAGCACTTTTCCCTCTCTAAAATCTCCTTGAAGAAAGTCTACACCGACGATAGGATCCATAGGTAAAATATCACATGCGATAACTTTACCCTTGTCTCCCGCTAATTTAACTGCAACTTGTGACCAACCACCAGGGGCGGCTCCTAAATCTACCACAGTCATTCCAGGGCGAATTAATTTATCTTTCTCCTGGATCTCCTCTATTTTAAACGCTGCACGTGAACGAAATCCCCGCTTTTGAGCTAATTTGACATAATGATCATCAAAATGTTCCTGCATCCAACGGGAGGAACTCGCCGTTCGTTTTTTTCCTGACATTTAAAATCCGCAACAAATGAGAGTTACATAATGAGTATATAAGGGTAGAATAGCCGTTTTTCAACAGTAACTCAGCATAAAGTTGGTAGAAATGAACTTAACAACCAAACAAAAACAGCACTTAAAAGGCTTAGCACATGATTTGAAGCCTGTAGTGATGCTTGGTTCCAATGGCCTGACTGAAGGTGTGCTGGCGGAAATTGATAATGCACTCGCTTATCATGAACTGATCAAAGTGAAAATAGCCTCTGGTGACAGAGAGTTAAAAAATGCAGTCGTTGATGCCATTGTACGTGAAACTCAAGCTGTAAAAGTACAGCAGATCGGTCACGTCCTTGTACTATTCCGTCAATCTGAAGAGATGAAAATTGCTGTTCCAAAAGCAAAGTAATCTTTTTTGATCGCAATTTACTATCTCTAAACTTCCATAGAAATAGTAAAGCAGAATACCCATAGGTATAAAATAAAACGAGCCACTGAATTTTCAGTGGCTCGTTTTATTATGGCGTATCGTTAATAGGTACCAGCTTATAGTGCTCTGAGTTCACACCCAACAACTCTGGTAAGCAAGTTCCTATAGAGATTGAAGACCAAGTTCCTGTAATAATACCGATAAACATCGCTATCGAGAAACTCTCAAGGGGAGCGCCCCCCATAAACCACAGTGCGCTGATCGTCAGTAAGGTGGTTCCACTTGTCACCATAGTTCGCGCAAAAGTGGCGCGCACCGCTTCATCATTAACTTGTGTCGTTGTCCAACTGGTTTTGATGGTCAGTAACTCTCTTATCCTGTCGGCAATCACAATCGAATCATTAAGTGAATAGCCCAACACGGCCATGACCGCAGCGAGTACAGTCAAGTTAAACTCCATTTGCGTCAAAGAGAAAAATGCCAGCACTAGCAATACATCATGCAACAGAGCTAACAGAGAGCCACTCGCTAAGCGCCACTCAAAACGGTAACTCAAATAGGCCATGATACACAATACTGATACAAGTAAAGCCAGCCCACCTTGATCCGCTAACTCCTGCCCCACTTGAGGTCCAACAATACTGCTGTTAAGCACTTCAAGATTACTGTCTAAAGGTAACAGAACTGCTGCGATATCAATGGCATTGTTGCCTACATTCTCATCAGTAGTCGGTAAGCTATAGCGCAGCACCCAGCGACCGGGTTCGTTAGCAGAGATCACACTCACATCCTGCTCTGATGTTTGACTCAGCAACGCCTGTATCTCATTGCTCGTGACTAAGCTATCAAGTTGCACCTCTGTGACCACACCCCCGGTGAAATCTAACCCCCAGTTAAACCCTTTTACTGAGATAACAACAAGTGATGAGATTATTAAGATGACAGAGAGCACACTGGTGAAATATCTAAGCTTAGTGAGTACAGCCGCTTTACTAAACGTCGTGATGGCTTTGTTCATATTAGTTGAGTTCATATTACACCTTCAAGTCACGGCTGAAATTATGCCCATAGGCTAAATTAGTTAATGCTCTGGATACAAAAATACCAGTGAACATACTCGTTAACAGCCCTAGACCTAAAGTCAGGGCAAAGCCTTGAATGGGGCCGTTACCGATTGAATAGAGCACCACAGCTGTGATCATAGTGGTCAGGTTTGCATCTAATATGGTCGAAAATGCACTATCGAACCCCCTATCTATCGCATGTGCAAACTCTCTACCCTCTCTTAAATTATCCCGAATACGCTCAAAAATAAGAACATTGGTATCGACCGCCATTCCCACTGTTAACACTAAACCTGCAATACCTGGTAAAGTCAAAACCGCACCAGGAATAAGCGCTATCAAACCAAACAAAATGACCATGTTGAAGATAAGAGCCACATTAGCAATCCAACCTAGACGACGATACCAAAACGCCATAAACAACAAGGTCATCGCCAGGCCTAATGCTAAAGCCGCAAACCCATTAGCAATATTCTCGGCACCTAAACTCGGGCCTATAGTTCGCTCCTCAACAATGGTCACAGGCGCAGTCATTGAGCCAGCTCTTAGCAGCAAGGCTAATTGCTGCGCCTCTTCATAAGTACCCGAGCCCGTAATAACAAAACGTTTGCCCAACTGAGCTTGAATGGTTGCAACACTGATAATCTCGGTCGTTTGACGAACTTTACCCTTCTCATCTCGTGAGTATTCGCTATATGATGTCGCCATCGGTTCACCTATCTTGTCTCGGGTAAAGTCAGACATCATGCTTGCCCCCGTTGCATCTAAGGTGATGTTCACTTCAGCTCCTCCCATTTCACCGACCCCAGCTCTAGCATCGACAATATGTTCGCCACCAAGTACCGCTCTACGTGCTACATATACAGGCGTATTAGCTTTATCCTTAAGTATTTTTGCATTAACTGAGCCTGATTCCATTACGGCATAAAACGCCAGACTCGCAGTGGCCCCGATAACACTCTTAGCAGCTCCAGGATCTTGCACACCGGGTAATTCGATGCGAATTCGATGTTCACCCTGACGCTGAACGAGCGCCTCAGAGATCCCGAGTTGTTCGATACGACTACGCATAATTTGTAAATTCTGCTTTACCGTCAGATCTCGCAGTAATATTTTTTCCTCCTCTTTCAATGCTATAACAAATGTGGCTTCCCCTTGCTTCTGAACTTGCCAAGCAGGGTATTGAGTAGAAAAAAATGTTTTAAACTTGCCAATGTTTGCAAGGTTTGTCACCGTCATTGTGACGCTCTCACCATCAACGACGTGCACTTTAGTGCCCATTATCTTATTTTCTCTGGAATAATGACGTATCGAGTCGACCAAAGATTGGGCGTGCAAACGGTAAACAGGTTCGAGATCCACATCCAGTAAAAACTGCACTCCACCACGAAGATCAAGTCCTAGCTTTATCGGGTTAACCCCAAGAGACAGCAGCCAGTTCGGTGCCGCAGGAGCGAGTGCAAGAGTTAGCTCATCAGGCTTAAGTACGTATGAAGTGAGCAATTGTTTAGCTTGTGCTTGTTGGCTCTGGGAGCCCAGTACTACAAAGGTTTTTCCTTGGTTCTGGTCAATGCGCTTTACATTAAAACCCGCCTCAGTCAAGGTCTGGTTCAGTGCTACCACTGAAAGGGTTAATCCTGCCTTCTCACCAATTTGAACTGCTGCATCTTCACCATAAAAGCTCGGCAGCGCACTGAAAAACATCACAATAACGGTGATGATAATGACAATATATTTCCAAACTGAAAAATGATTTAACAGCTGTTTACTCTGAGTTCTTCTCATAAGAATTATTGCCTCTAGGGCATCCATTTAATGCTAATAACCACCTGCTTAGCGATTCGTCACAATCCATTCAAAATATGATTGTGTTATGAACATAATCAGCCATTGCCCTCAAAAATGAGTGGACAGTTACGCCATACAGTAAGCAGGTAAAATTAAGCCAGTCATAGAGATATGACTTAGCTAAAAAGTGCAGAAAATGAACTTAGGAGATCTGTTGCGAGAAACGGTACAGCAGGTTTGACTCTTTCCAACCTGATATTTTAGACGGTTTAGGGGTCGCACTTAGGCGCCAATCGAGTGAAGCACTAAAATCTACTCGATATCCAATACAAAACGAGGGCGAGTCTGGAGCTGCAAACTCGTAGGCAAGAATGTAGTTAGGGCGACACTGATGTGGATCATGTTGTGCGAAGCCGAGTCGGCGTGGTGAGGAGAGGAGAACAAAACTTGCGTCATCTTGTTGCTCAGTCCAGCTTTTATGTTGAAGAGGCTGTGGTTTATGCTCTAAAACTGTATTGTCACCGCCACAGGCACTAACCTGCGATGGTTTATATTCAGCACTAAAACAGGTAGCTGAGATAGAAACGACATGCTCGGCAAATGCACTTTCTGATAGTTGTGCATTAGCAGGACTGAGAGAAAAACCCCAAGCCAATAGCAACATCATTCCCATGCGAATAAAAGCCAACAAACTCATTTCACCTCATTATTATGTCCAGCGATGTTAAAACTAGATACAGATAAATACAAACAGTTTTTGATAATAATGAGAGTTATCCCCAAACAGTCTCAGTTCCCTACATCAAGACAACTGTAGAGTGATGGCAAAAGACAACAGATGCCGAATAAATATCTAGAACCTTATTTATAAACAAGAGGGCCCATATGCAAATTCTCTCAATCGCTATGACCGCAAAGGACTGTGGAAATGTGCAACAGATGTCTGGAACATCTGGCACCCTGCGATCAAGGATAAGCACATCCATGTGCAAAAAAACCGCAATGATGCGGTTTTAAAAAAGAATATCAGCACTTAATATCAATTAGATATATTCAACGGCCGTTATCTCATACTCAGTCATACCACCCGGTGTTTTTATGGTCACTTCATCATCGACACTCTTGCCGATTAGACCCCGTGCAATCGGTGAGCTCACAGAAAGTAGATTCTCTTTAATGTTAGCCTCGTCGTCACCGACAATTCGATAGGTCACTTCAACTTCAGTATCAAGATTTAAAATAGTCACAGTGGTACCAAAAATAATACGTCCTGTATTGGGTATTTTTGTCACATCTATGATCTGAACGTTAGAAAGCTTACCTTCGATATCACGTATTCTAGCTTCGCTTAAACCTTGCTCTTCACGAGCAGCATGGTACTCAGCATTCTCTTTAAGATCGCCAAGCTCACGGGCTGTTCCGATCGCCTCTGTAATTTTAGGCCGTTTCTCAAACTTTAAATAATCTAACTCTTTACGAAGTTGATCTGCACCAACAACCGTCATAGGAACCTTGTTCATAATACTCTTTCGTCTCCTTTAAAACAAAAGCAGCCAATGCTGACTAATTAAGAGTCAACACAGTAATAATCATTAATATTGGAATGTCACTATTCTATACATAGAGTGACCATGATGCCAGTGGTGAACGAAGCAAGCTAGGTAAGCTTTCACGCAGTTTTCAGTTTTTCTATCAGATAACGCATTGTTTAAGAGTTAAATAATCGCTAATTTCACAAACTAAAACTAAATTCCAGAAAGACAAAACTCCAGACCCGTTTTTCTACGTCAGTCCATTCAAAATCCATATAAAACCCCATGTCGTGCAATTTATGAAATATCCACTAGACTTCAAGTGAACTGTAAGTGTTCTAGCTATCTGAATACTATTAACTTTAAGCAGTATTCAACTAGCCTGAACTAACATAATATAGGGAATGATGATGAACAAATATCTTGGACTGGCCCTTGGGCTATCTGCAGCTTTTAATTACTCCTCAATGGCCCATGCAACTGAAGGCTTATCAGCGAATATTGGCGTCACCAATAACTACATCTGGCGAGGTGTTACTCAGACGAATGATAAACCCGCTGTTTCAGGAGGTATCGATTATTCAGCAGATACAGGAGTTTATATAGGAACTTGGGCTTCAAACATAGATTTTGGAGACGATGCCTCAACCGAGTTAGACCTCTATTTAGGCTTTGCAAATGATGTTGGCGAATTTAGCTATGACTTTGGCTACGTCTACTATGGCTATCCGGACGGCGATGACTTAAATTTTGGTGAAGTCTATGGTTCTGTAGGATGGAACTTTATCTCGGTAGGAGTATCCACAACCGCCCACTCTGATTGGTCATCAAATTTTGGAGATGATACCTATATTGAAGTCAATCTCAGCTTCGAAGTATTAGGTGATGTTGAGCTGGGTTTACATGCTGGCAGCTATAATTTCGATGATGGTCTCGACTATCAGGACTACAATGTTAGCCTAAGTAAAAGCGGGTTTGGCTTTATGCTCAGTCAAGTTAGCGAAGATGAGATTGATGATGACTATAAAGTTGTCGTGAGTTACACCCATGACATAGATCTTTAATTCCAAGTTAACGAAAAAGAAAGAGGCCATTTAGGCCTCTTTCTTTTTTATCACCAAACTCACTTCTACGGGTTGAGTTTACAGGTCAATCTAGGTAAAGCCTTACAATTTAAACTCTCTCATCTTCTCTTCTAAGTTAATGACTAAAGAGCTCAAGTTCTGTACATCACATTTACTCAGCTCAGCTTTACTGGATATATTGAGTGACGTACTGGCAATCTCAGTAATGTTTCTATTTATCTCTCCCACCACTGAACTTTGCTCCTCTGATGCTGTGGCAATCTGCATATTCATATCGCTGAGCTGAGAAACCAAGGCCAAAACCTCACCTAATATTTTACGATTTTCTTCACAGGCGCCAATACTGGCACTCGCCATTTGACTCGATGAATTCACCATTTTAACCGTAGTTTGGGTCTCCTGTTGCAAAGAGTTTATTTTCTCTCTGATATCTTCTGTCGATTGCTGAGTACGCGAAGCAAGCGTTCTAACTTCATCAGCCACGACAGCAAAACCTCTACCCTGCTCTCCAGCACGAGCGGCCTCAATGGCGGCATTAAGAGCAAGCAAGTTAGTCTGCTCTGCAATCGCTTGGATCACATCGAGTACTGAGCCAATCGACTCACTTTCCTGAGCTAACTTCTCAATTGAAGCAGAAGCTGAACTCATCTGGATATTTAGCTCAGACATATCACTCTCTAGTCGCCCGGCAACCTGGCTGGTTTCCTGACACTTCAATTCTGTTTCCCTTACCGATCCAGACGCGCTTGCCGCATTTCTTGCAACTTCTTGAATCGTCGCGAGTAACTGATTCGTCGCGACAGCGACACTATCGGCATTATTAGACTGCTGTTGCGTTTGATCTGTTGTCTCTCCAATATTGACCAACATATTTCCCGTTGATGCCAGTAAAGTAGCAGCAAGTTCCTCTACGCTGTTTAAGACCTCCTGTAACCCCTGCATTAACTGATTAAAAGAGGTTGCTAATGAGAACAACTCATCATTGCCTTTATAATCAATTCTCATTGTAAGATCTTTTTCATCCGCCACTTTATTCACTTGAGCGATAAAATTATTAATTGGATTTGATATTCCTCGACCAACTAAAAAAGCAGCCACTAAGATCAAAGGCATTAAGATAAGCATGATAACCAAGATAACTTGCCAGATAGTTACCAACATCTCATCTTTATCCTGCATCGCTTCAGCGACATCAATCTCACTTAGTATCGCCCAATTTACCCCTTTAATGTTCAACGGAGCAAAAGCTGAGAGTACCTCGACATTACGATAATCTTTGATAGTTTTAATGTCAGTCTGACCAGATAAAGCAGCGTTTGCCCCCTCACTTACCACCTTTTGATAGCCGATAGCTGAGCCACTCGCCGCTATTTTATCAACTATCTTAGCCTCAATCCCTCCTGCGGTTAATGCTGCAAGGTACCCATCCTTATCATCAAGTAAAAAACGACTCTGGCTTCGTAGTAGATGATCTTCACCCACTAAATAGGTTTCACCTGAATTTCCCATGCCGACCTTAGTCCACTCAGTTTCAAACGTCATCAAACTATTGATTTCATCAATTGGCATCTGAAATACTAGAATACCTAACTTTTTGCCTGCACTTGAATAGATAGGAGAGGATATAAATGCCGCGGCGGCTTCATAGGAGGGAAAGTAAGGTTTAAAATCAACGAGAAAAGTCTCATTTTTTTGAGAACTGGCATTGGCTAGCCTAAACGCTTCAGCCAATCCAGTTTCTTTATAAGGGCCAGTTAGAAGCGAAGTTGCAAAATCCAGCTCTTTAAAAACAGAATACACCACTACGCCAGTTTCTGGTTCAACAAGGAAAATATCATAGAAACCGAACGACTCTAAATACTGATTGAGGTGAGGATGATACTGCTTGTGTAGCTCACTGTAACGAGTCCCGTCTTCTGCATAAGCTAGCTGATTTTTGCTACCCAATGGATTTTCGTTACCGCTAATATAAGCATGTTGGATTAATTTAGTATTATCACTCAATAACTCGAGTTTGACCGTTGAACTTGAGGAGCTTGAAGGGTTTTGCGAGCGATACTCCTCATCAAACATCTGAGTATAATATCCCTTTAACTCGCCATTTTCTTTAAGTTCTGTTTGTTGAGCATATTGAAAGAATGGTTGTGGGAGAGCCTCCATCATATTCATAACCATGCGATCATTGGACAAGGTTATCATTTCTTTTTCTATCGTCGAAAAGTAACGTTCAATCTGATTCTTTTGCAACTCTCTTATTGCGATCAATCGATCAAATGCTCTTTTCTCCAAAGCTGTGGATGCAATCGAAGAAGATTTCCATCCAACAAGCGCTCCTGCGGTAAGTATGCCCATTCCTGACAGTAAAACGGTCGCTAAAATAATCTTGCTTGATATTTTCATGCAAAACCCACCAACTAATATTACATTAAATTATTTATTTAAAGTCTAGTCGATATAAGAAAAGTCGCCTTCAGAACTAAAGACCGTGGCAATTAAAACAAAAAAGGCCACAAATGTGGCCTTTTGAACAAGATAAACTGAAAAAACTACTTAATCCGTTTGTGTAACTCTTGTACCGAATTGACATTAGTTCTGTCATCAGCAGCATGGGCCATACAAGTTGCAAATGCAGCATTTAACGTCGTTGTATAGTTCACTTTATAACGCAAGGCACCACGGCGAAGTTGACGTGAATCTTCAATCGCTTGACGACCTTCAGTTGTATTCACAATATAGGTGTATTCATCATTCTTAATACGGTCAAGAATATGAGGACGACCTTCGTGTACCTTATTGACTAAGCGAGGGTTAATACCCGCTTCACCTAAGATAACCGCAGTACCATGAGTTGCATCGATCTCATAGCCTAAACCGATTAACTTCGCCGCTAAATCGACAACACGCGCCTTATCACTGTCACGAACAGACAATAGTGCACGTCCAGACTTAGGCACTTCACATGTCGCACCAAGTTGAGCTTTGGCATAGGCTTCAGCAAATGTATCACCCACGCCCATCACTTCACCCGTTGAACGCATTTCAGGACCAAGCAAAGGATCGACACCAGGGAACTTGTTAAAAGGCAGTACCACCTCTTTCACAGAGTAATAAGGTGGAATAACTTCTTTAGTGAAGTTCTGTGATTTAAGGCTTTGGCCAGCCATCACGCGTGCTGCAATCTTAGCTAAAGGCACCCCAGTTGCTTTAGAAACAAATGGGACAGTACGTGCTGCACGTGGATTGACTTCGATCATGTAGATCTCATCATCCTTAACAGCAAACTGAACATTCATCAAACCGATAACGCCCAGTTCCATCGCCAGTTTACCCACCTGCTCGCGCATACGATTTTGAACATCGTCACTTAAACTATATGGTGGCAGTGAACAACCTGAATCACCAGAGTGAACACCCGCTTGCTCAATGTGTTCCATGATAGAACCGATAACCACAGTTTCACCATCACATATCGCATCAATATCGACTTCTATAGCGTTATCAAGGAAACGGTCTAGCAGTACCGGTGATGCATTAGATACGCTAACTGCTTCGTTAAAGTAACGACGCAAATCTTGCTCATCATAAACAATCTCCATTGCGCGACCACCCAATACATAAGATGGACGAACCACTAACGGATAACCGATACGCGCAGCTGAAATAACCGCTCTTTCAACAGTGGTTACTGTATCATTTTCAGGTTGCTTCATCTCAAGACGTTGGATAGCTTGCTGGAAACGTTCACGGTCTTCAGCGCGGTCAATCGCATCAGGGCTAGTGCCTATAATCGGTACGCCTGCAGCTTCTAACTCACGAGCAAGTTTCAGCGGAGTCTGACCACCGTATTGAACAATAACGCCTTTCGGCTTTTCAATACGTACAATCTCTAACACATCTTCAAGGGTTACAGGCTCGAAATATAGTCTGTCAGAAGTATCGAAATCCGTAGATACGGTTTCGGGATTACAATTGACCATAATGGTTTCATAACCATCTTCACGAAGCGCTAAGGCCGCATGAACACAACAGTAATCAAATTCAATACCTTGACCAATTCTGTTTGGTCCACCACCTAAAATCATGATCTTGTCACGATTTGATGGAGCAGCTTCACATTCCTCTTCATAAGTAGAATACATGTAAGCCGTATCCGTTGAGAATTCTGCCGCACAAGTATCGACGCGCTTATAAACCGGGAATATCTCGTGTTTGTGACGCAGTTTACGCATCTCAGATTCACTGATCCCAAGTAGTAATGACAATCTGATATCAGAGAAACCTTTACGCTTTAGTTGACGTAAAAATGATTCACTCATGCCTGACATACCTGAATCCTTAACATCAGATTCAAGCTTAATCAGTTCTTCAATTTGAACTAAGAACCAAGGATCAATGTTCGTCAGACCAAAAACATCATTCACAGATAATCCAGCACGGAAAGCATCGGCAATATACCAAATACGCTCAGCACCCGGCTCTTTAAGCTCATGACGAATACGTGTCATGGCATCAGGCTCATCAATATCGATAATCGGATCTAAGCCGTTCATACCCACTTCAAGCCCACGAAGCGCTTTTTGTAGCGACTCTTGGAAGGTGCGGCCAATGGCCATCACTTCACCCACAGACTTCATCTGAGTGGTAAGACGATCATTTGCGCCGGCAAACTTCTCAAAGTTAAAGCGGGGTAATTTAGTCACGACGTAATCGATGGAGGGTTCAAACGAGGCTGGAGTATTACCACCAGTGATATCATTTTTAAGCTCATCTAACGTATAACCGATTGCCAATTTTGCCGCTATTCTAGCGATCGGAAAGCCTGTGGCTTTCGAAGCAAGAGCTGATGAACGTGATACGCGCGGGTTCATCTCAATGATAACCATACGGCCATCAACAGGGTTGATACCAAACTGTACGTTTGAGCCACCGGTTTCGACACCAATCTCACGCAATACTGCAAGGGATGCATTACGCATCAACTGATACTCTTTATCGGTCAGAGTTTGCGCTGGTGCAACGGTAATAGAGTCACCGGTGTGAACACCCATAGGATCAAAGTTTTCGATAGCGCAGACGATGATGCAATTGTCATTGCGATCACGTACCACTTCCATCTCATACTCTTTCCAGCCGATCAATGACTCATCAATAAGCAGTTCACTTGTCGGTGAGAGGTCAAGACCCTGAGAACAGATCTCCTCGAATTCCTCTTTGTTATAGGCAATACCGCCACCGCTGCCACCCATTGTAAATGACGGACGGATAATACAAGGAAAACCAAGCTCAGCAACGACGGCATTCGCTTCATCCATGGTATGAGCAATACCCGCACGAGGACACTCAAGACCAATGGATTTCATTGCCTTATCGAAACGGCTACGATCTTCAGCTTTATCAATTGCATCGGCAGTTGCACCGATCATTTCGACATTAAACTCTTTAAGAACGCCTTTACTCTCTAATTCAAGCGCACAGTTAAGTGCTGTCTGACCGCCCATGGTCGGAAGTATCGCATCAGGGCGCTCTTTGGCAATAATGTTACGAACAACTTCCCAGTGGATAGGCTCGATATAAGTTGCATCGGCCATCTCAGGGTCTGTCATGATCGTTGCTGGATTAGAGTTAACCAAAATAACTCGGTAACCCTCTTCGCGCAGGGCTTTACAAGCCTGGGCACCAGAGTAATCAAACTCACATGCTTGACCAATAACAATCGGCCCAGCACCTAGGATAAGAATACTTTTTATATCTGTACGTTTTGGCATTGCTTAAACCTTCTCCCGACTATTTGGCGTTCTGACGATACAATTCAATAAGTTCAATAAAGTGATTGAACAGTGGAGCCGCATCATTGGGTCCTGGACTCGCTTCAGGATGTCCCTGGAAGCTAAATGCTGGTTTATCCGTCAAATGAATACCTTGCAAAGAACCATCAAAGAGTGATTTATGGGTCACCTTAATGTTGGCTGGTAAGCTAGATTCATCAGCAGCAAAACCATGGTTTTGGCTAGTGATCATCACATTACCTTGCTCGATATTACTTACTGGGTGGTTTGCACCATGGTGGCCAAACTTCATCTTCAAGGTTTTAGCACCAGACGCTAATGCTAATAACTGATGACCCAAACAGATCCCAAATACAGGGACCTCAGTTTTCAAGATCTCTTGAATAGCGGCAATCGCATAATCACATGGCTCAGGATCACCGGGTCCATTTGACAGAAAAACCCCATCAGGATTCATGGCTAACACTGTCGATGCTGGTGTTTGAGCGGGAACAACGGTCACATCACAACCACGGTCAACAAGCATACGTAAAATATTACGTTTTACACCGTAGTCATACGCGACGATTTTATACTTAAGATCAGATTCTGGTGTATCAACAGGCAATCCACCGACTAGACGCCAGCTTCCACTGCGCCATTGATACTGAGTTTCAGTTGTGACTTCTTTGGCTAAATCCATGCCTTTTAGACCCGGGAAAGCTTTTGCTTCTGCAAGTGCCTTAGCCACGTCTTGCTCACCGACTAGGATACACCCAGCTTGTGCGCCTTTCTCTCGTAAAATACGGGTTAACTTACGCGTATCAATATCAGCAATACCCACAATATTATGTGCTTTTAGGTAGTCACTGAGACATTGTTGATTACGGAAATTACTGGCTATTAAAGGAAGATCTCGAATAACCAGACCACGTGCATGCACGCTATCTGATTCTGTATCTTCATCATTGGTGCCAGTATTACCAATATGGGGATAGGTTAAAGTTACAATTTGACGAGAATATGATGGATCCGTAAGGATCTCTTGGTAACCTGTCATTGAAGTGTTAAAAACAACTTCACCAACAGCATGTCCATCGGCACCAATAGCTGTGCCAGAGAATACAGTTCCATCTTCGAGTACGAGTAAGGCAGACTTTGTCAACGCGACCTCCAAAAAGAGCCAAGCCACTAAAATATAATGTTTTTTCTTGCTTTTAAAATACCAATATCCGCACAAATACGAAATTTTGACAAATTCGGGCAACTATATATGAGTTAGTGCACTTGGTCTATAAATTTAATTTTTAAAATGCTAAAAAAAACCGCCAATTTGACGGTTTTACAAAATAGTTACTTAAGTCCTAAAACTTGCTGCATATCATAAAGGCCTGCATCTTGTTCAACTAACCAGGAGGCTGCTCTCATTGCACCTTTGGCAAAGGTCATCCTGCTTGATGCTTTATGGGTTATTTCGATACGTTCACCGATATCGGCAAACATGGCGGTATGCTCACCGACAATGTCACCGGCACGTATGGTAGAAAAACCGATGGTCTGACGATCCCGCTCGCCTGTTATTCCTTCGCGACCATACACAGCACACTTATCTAGGTCACGACCTAAAGTATTAGCGATCACTTCGCCCATTTTAAGTGCTGTCCCTGACGGAGCATCTTTCTTATGTCTATGGTGAGCTTCGATAATTTCAATATCAGTGTAATCTCCCATCACTTCAGCAGTAATCTCAAGCAATTTCCACAGCAAGTTAACACCAACAGCCATATTGGGTGCCATCACCACTGGGGTCTTTTCGGCATAAACCGAAATCTGTTCTTTCTGAGAATGATTAAACCCTGTCGTGCCAATAACGATGGCTTTACCATGATGAGCACACCAGTGTGTGTGAACTAAGCTAGCTTCTGGTGAAGTAAAGTCGATTAGCACATCGAAATCATCGACCACAAGATCCAAAGAGTCGGTAATCGGTACGTTCATAGAGCCAACACCAGCAAGCTCACCAGCATCAACACCAATTAACGTTGAGCCAGCTCGTTCGATGACGGCCCCCAAAAATATCATTGGGTGCTGCTTAGCGGCTTCAATAAGAGTGCGCCCCATACGGCCACTACCGCCAGTGATTGCCACTCTGACTTTTTCACTCATCATAGACTCCTTACCTAACCCTTATTCTTTACTGACAGACATAATGACAGTGCTAAAATTTTCTCAAAAAAAAGCCTAAGCATCTGCTTAGGCTTCTAATATTACAGAATGTCGAGCAGTTCGACTTCAAATACTAGCGCCGAATATGGCGGGATAGATGCACCGGCTCCACGCTCACCGTAAGCTAAGTGATGCGGTACATAAAGCCTCCACTTAGAACCCACAGGCATTAGCTGAAGTGCTTCAGTCCAACCAGCAATAACACCCGAGACTGGGAACTCGGCTGGCTGATCACGCACAACTGAACTATCGAACACATCACCATTAATGAAAGTACCATGATAATGGGTACGAACAGTCGCATCTAGGCTTGGCTTTTCGCCAGTACCTTCGGTAATGATTTCATACTGTAGACCAGACTCTAATGTCAAAATACCATCACGCTTGGCAATTTCAGCAAGGAATATTTCACCTTCAGCTGAAGCGGCTTCTGCCGCAGCTTCCTGCACCTTTTGAATACGCTGACTGATCTCAGTAAATGCAGCCTGAAGATCTTGCATAGCAACTTGACTCTCTATACCGTCAAACGCATCAGATAAACCGAGCTGTACAGCTGAGATATCGATACCTTCAAAAGAGTTAGCAGCTAGCTGCTCACCAAGTTGGCGACCAACACCGTAACTTGCTTGTGCTTCAATAGTAGTAAACTTGTCAGACATAATGATTCTACTCTCAGTTATTCAATTAATTTTCGCGCAGTAGCTTAACATAACCACAAAACAGATACTTAATTTGATCTCGATTTTTTATCAATTTTACACGTCTGTTTAATCCTAGCCTGACTTGCCTTATATAAAGGAGCAACCTGTGTCTGCATCTTATTCAAATCATCAATTCTGTGGTCATGGGAGGGATGCGTTGCAAGAAGCTCGGGACCTTGGTCACCACCTTGCTTAGCCATATTTTGCCAGAGCACCATGCTCTGACTCGGATCAAATCCCGCTCTTGCCATTAACTCAATCCCCATAATATCCGCTTCACTCTCCTGTTCACGGCCATAGGGTAGAATAAAGCCCACTTGGGTACCTAAACCTAATGCAGCCATATAGAGGTCTTTATTATTCACCCCGCCAGCAACCAGTGCCACATCAGCCAACTGCATTCCCATACCTGTCATCTGAGTTCGAGAAACCTGCTCATTACTGTGATTAGCCAAAACGTGTGCCACTTCATGCCCTATTACTGTAGCAAGTTGATCTTCATTTTCAGCCACCTTCAACAATCCTTGTGTAAACCCCGATATGACCACCAGGTAGTGCAAAGGCATTAACTTGGGGGGATTCAAACACCACAATATCCCAAGGTAAATTCGATGTAGGCAGCACGCTTGTGATCCGGTTCGCGACACAATCTACATAACGATTGAGTTTGGCATCTTGACTCACTTTCTCTTGCTTCTTTATCTGCTCAAACGAACTTGCCCCCATCTGATCTATCTCTTGAGAGGAAAAAAGTAGTATCTGACTTCGTCCCGTTGGTGACTGGCTAGTCGCACAGCCCATTAACCCGAAGGTCAACAGAAGTAATACAGGTAACAATTTCATTGATAAATAGTCCTTTAATAAATACTTCTAGGTTCTAGGCTAGATTATTAGCTGGTTCTAGTTCTAGGCTAGATTACTAGCTGGTTCCAGGTTCTATTCTAGGTTCTAGGTTCTAGGTTCTAGGTTCTAGGTTCTAGGTTCTAGGTTCTAGGTTCTAGGTTCTAGGTTCTAGGTTCTAGGTTCTAGGTTCTAGGTTCTAGGTTCTAGGTTCTAGGTTCTAGGTTCTAGGTTCTAGGCAATATTCTATCAAACTTTTATCAACCTTAGTGCAACAGATAACGGAACATTATTTGGTAACACCAAGAAATGCACGACTGAATTGAGCCAGGAGGTAGAGTAACGCACGGAGCTGTTACCGATGGAGTATTACAGGTGCCATGACGCTCGGGATAACTCTTGTTAAGGGAAGTCCCTATATAAATCCCTTCCATCGCAGTCCTTGCGATCAGGGATAAGCACCTCCATGTGCAAAAAAGCCCCGTTTTGCGTTAGCAAACGGGGCTTCGTAAACTTAATTTCAGCTTTTCGACTATTTTTTAATTCTAGGGTTAGCCATTTAGATCTTGAAAAAACTTCTTCACACCGTCAAAGAACCCCTCAGCCTTAGGGCTGTGTTTCTTAGATGATGAACCCGTTAAGGTTTCATCGAACTCGCGAAGTAGCTCTTTTTGACGCTCGTTAAGTTTAACCGGCGTCTCCATCACAACCTTACACAGCAAATCACCTACTGCATGGCTACGTACAGACTTCACACCTTTACCACGCATGCGGAACATACGACCAGTTTGTGTTTCTGCTGGGATCTTAAGGTTAACCTTGCCATCAAGTGTTGGCACTTCAATCTCACCGCCAAGACCTGCTTTACCGAATGAAATTGGCACTTCGCAATAGAGGTTATTACCATCACGAACAAAAATAGCATGTTCTCGCACACTCACTTGTACATAGAGATCGCCGGGAGGTGCACCAAACTCGCCCGCTTCACCTTCACCAGATAGACGAATACGATCGCCATTATCAACTCCGGCAGGGATCTTAACCGATAAGGTTTTGCTCTTCTCGACGCGACCTTCACCATGACACTTATTACATGGATCTTTAATGATTTTACCGCGACCATGACAGGTTGGACAGGCTTGTTGAACCGCAAAAAAGCCTTGACGCATCTGAACTTGGCCTTGACCGTGACACGTGCCACAAGTCGTAGGTGAAGTGCCTTTCTTAGCACCGCTACCATCACAAACATCACAAGTCGTCAGCTTTGGAATACGTAACTCTTTCGTTAACCCTTTCACGGCCTCTTCAAGAGACAACTCTAAGTTATAACGCAGATCACTACCACGAGCAGCTTGACGCTGACCACCGCCACGACGACCACCACCAAAGATGTCACCGAATACATCACCAAATACGTCACCAAAGTCAGCACTACCGCCACCATGACCGCGATTAGGATCAACCCCCGCATGACCAAATTGATCATAGGCGGCTTTCTTATCGCTATCGGTCAGAATCTCGTAAGCCTCTTTGATCTCTTTAAAATTGGTTTCAGCTTGCTTATCATCTGGATTGCGATCCGGATGGAATTTCATGGCTAAACGTTTGTAAGCTTTTTTTATTTCACGTTCGCTAGCGTCACGCCCAACACTTAGTACTTCGTAATAATCTCGCTTTGACATAATCTCACGCTTTTTTTTTGCTGAAGTTACAGTTAATCTCTTAGCTAATCTTGTGACAACGGGCGTTAGAGTTTCCCCTAACGCCCGTGTGCAATAATGTCGGGGTTAGCCTCTATTATTTCTTGTCATCTTTTACTTCTTCAAACTCAGCATCAACAACATCTTCATCTGGCTTAGCAGCTTTGGCTTCACCTTGTGAAGCTTGCTGACCTTGCTCTGCTTGAGCTTTGGCTTGAGCAATTTCCATCAACTTAGAAGACGCTTCCATTAGCTCTTGAGTTGCCTTATCGATTGCTTCTTTGTCTTTACCTTTAGTCGCGGTATCAACAGCTGCCATCGCAGCTTCAATCTTCTCTTTGTCGTCGCTTGATAATGCTTCGCCAGCTTCTTCAATCTGCTTCTTAGTCGAATGAACCATACCATCGGCTTGATTACGCGCAACGACTAGCTCTTCGAACTTAGCATCTTCATCTGCATGCGCTTCAGCATCACGTACCATGGCTTCAACTTCTTCTTCACTTAGACCAGAAGAGGCTTTAATGGTGATGTTCTGCGCTTTACCGGTTTTCTTATCGGTTGCAGAAACATGCAAGATACCATCGGCATCAATATCGAAAGCAACCTCAACTTGTGGCTGACCACGTGGTGCAGGTTCGATACCCTCTAGGTTAAATTGGCCCAGAGACTTGTTGCCACTTGATTGCTTACGCTCACCTTGAAGTACATGAATGGTTACCGCACTTTGGTTGTCGTCAGCAGTCGAAAAGGTTTGTGAAGCCTTAGTCGGGATAGTGGTGTTCTTCTCGATAAGCTTAGTCATTACGCTACCCATAGTCTCAATACCTAGAGACAGAGGCGTAACGTCAAGTAAAAGTACATCTTTCACTTCACCAGAAAGTACACCAGCTTGAACTGCAGCACCGATAGCAACCGCTTCATCAGGGTTAACGTCTTGACGTAACTCTTTACCAAAAAAAGCTGAAACTTCAGTGCGTACTTTAGGCATACGAGTCTGACCACCAACAAGAATAACTTCGTTGATATCTGAAACGCTTAAATCTGCATCAGCAAGCGCAACTTTCAGAGGCTCTAGAGTACGAGTGATCAAATCTTCAACCAAAGACTCAAGTTTGGCACGAGTGATCTTGACCACTAAATGCTTAGGACCTGATGCATCGGCAGTGATGTAAGGTAGATTCACTTCAGTTTGAGTCGTACTTGAAAGTTCGATCTTCGCTTTTTCAGCCGCTTCTTTTAGACGCTGCATAGCCAACGGATCTTTACGTAAGTTCATGCCTTGATCTTTTTCGAACTCATCAGCAAGATACTTAATCATACGGTTATCAAAATCTTCACCACCTAAGTGGGTATCACCGTTAGTTGCAAGCACTTCAAACGTCTGCTCACCATCTACGCTGTCAATTTCAATGATAGAGATATCAAATGTACCACCACCTAAATCGTATACAGCAACAATATTGTCGCCTTGCTTCTTATCAATACCATAAGCAAGTGCAGCCGCTGTTGGCTCGTTGATAATACGCTTAACTTCAAGACCTGCGATACGGCCAGCATCTTTAGTCGCTTGACGCTGTGAATCGTTGAAGTATGCAGGAACAGTAATAACTGCTTCTGTTACTTCTTCACCTAGAAAATCTTCGGCAGTCTTCTTCATCTTTTTAAGAATTTCAGCAGAAACCTGTGGCGGAGCCATCTTCTTACCGTGAGCTTCAACCCAAGCATCACCGTTATCAGCTGCAATGATTTTGAATGGCATAATGTCAACATCACGTTGAACTTCGTCATCTTTAAAACGACGACCAATAAGACGCTTAATCGCGTAGAAAGTGTTAGTTGGGTTTGTAACAGCCTGACGCTTTGCAGGTTGACCCACTAATATTTCGTCACCGGTGTAAGCGACGATTGAAGGAGTCGTACGATCGCCTTCGGCATTTTCCAATACGCGTGCTACGCCACCATCTAACACAGCTACGCAAGAGTTAGTTGTGCCTAAATCGATACCAATAATTTTACCCATTGTGGTGCTCCTGAAATCTTTTCTATATAAAAGCTAATTTGTCATCTGATGGAGATATGGGGACGGACTAAACTAATTTCAAGTTAAAGCTTTATTGCTTTGCTTAAAACAGTAACGCTAGATCCAAGGTGTCTCAATATCTTTCCTTAAACCCTATATTGGGCCTTGGGTATCAATTACAAGGGGAGATAACAAAAAAGAACTAAACCCTCAATTTTTTGATCTATGACGTACTATCAAATAGTGAATACTATATAATGAATGCAATTAAGAAGTGCAGTTGATTGATGTCATGTTCTCAGATGAAACCACAATCCACTGCTTAGTCGTCTCTTGTGAGTAATAAAAATTGAAACAATCTAATCAGGCTTATGTTTACGGCATAGGCGCTGTATGCCTATGGTCAACTGTTGCCTCCGCCTTTAAACTGGCGCTGGAACACTTTACCCCTTTACAGCTGGTATTGGTCGCTGTCACCACTTCGATTGTAGCCCTTGGAATCATTCTTGTTGTTCAACGAAAACTCAATCTGATTAAAACTCAGTTTGTTGCACGTCCATACTTTTACCTGCAGACAGGCTTAATTAATCCGTTTCTCTATTATCTAGTGCTTTTTAAAGCCTATGACCTGCTGCCCGCTCAGCAGGCATTATCACTCAATTATACTTGGGCCATACTCTTGCCACTCCTTTCTGTTCCTATGCTGGCGCAGAAACTTCGTAAAAGTGATATGGTCGCCGCAATTGTCGCCTATTTTGGTGTATTCGTTATTGCTACCAACGGTAACCTCACTGGTTTCTCATTTGAGAGTGGAACAGGGGTCATCCTAGCACTAACCAGTACCTTACTCTGGTCTCTCTACTGGATCATCAATACCAAAGATAAAGGCGATCCAGTTGTCAGCCTACTCTTAAGCTTCTTAGTCGGATTTCCCTTTATTCTTGGCACACTGTTATTGACTCAAGAGCTACCAAGCTGGAACTTGCAAGCTTTTGCTGCAGGTATCTATGTGGGTTTTTTCGAAATGGGGATCACTTTCGTGCTTTGGTTAATTGCACTTAAAAAAGCTGACCGCACCGCAAGTATTAGTACTATGGCTTTTATGTCGCCTGTCATGAGCATAGGTTTTATTGCCTGGATCTTACAAGAGGAGATAGCCCGCTCCACCTACGTAGGGCTAGGACTTATCTTAATAGCATTAGCACTGCAGCAACTGCTGCCACTACTTAACAAACTAAAACTAAAGAGTGGTACTACCCACTCTCATTAATTGAACGCTTTACTCTGAATACAAAAAGCACCATTTAGCAGTCACTATGTTTGACGGTAATGATTGGTTCTGTGGTATTGATGACATTTTCGTAACGAATATGGCAGTTAAAGCTGACACTTTTATCGTTAAGATCTTCAGAAAAAAAGATATAAATGTAGTTGTTGGCAATGGATTTATCAATAAAGAAAGGCGCTGCGTTGTTATCAAGCTCAATAGCAGTAAGTGATACTGAATCGATATCAAGCCAGGCTTGGACTTGACGATTAAGCTCATCGAAACTGTCGTTGCCATCGACTATTGGGTAGCCGTTGTAAAGAGGGATCAATACGCCAGCTTGCTCAATACTACCAGCACCTATATTTTCTCCTTCAATAACAGCCTTACTGTGGACCATACTTAGACCACTTTTCATGGCTGCAGCGATACCGTCTAAGACAGCAACTTTACTATCAGCATTGAAATTAACAAATTTAGGTAAAGCGATAACAGCTAAGATCCCGAGCACAATGATTACCACGACCATTTCTATTAGCGTAAACCCGTTTTTTTGTACTGAGGTAAAAGTCATTATGCGTCCGTACTTAAATTAGCATTAACGTCACCTAAACAGTTTATAGTGAAAGAAGTCAATTAACTGATTGAACTTCCACCCGCTATTTTCCGGGCCCTATCGAGTCTACAACCACGTGCAGTTCGGTGAAGGAGAGTAGATTAACACATTGCTGTAAACCGCCAAAGTGTCCGGTCAATAGCCATACTTACGCAACGTCACTTTGCCACATTAACGTAACACCTAAACTACGGATACAGAAAAGCCCATCGAAATGGGCTTTCATTAGCTATAAATATGTTTCTATCAACAGATTAAAAGTGCTCAACTTCGATCTGACCAACACCAACATTTACACTGAGGTGACCAAACCCTGTATCATCTTGGTTATAGTAAGCTTGTCTGACGAAGTTACGGTCGATGGCAACAGCATGACCATCATCTTCAACACTCACCTCACCGACACCGGATTCAAGCGAGACAGAGCTATAGATAATGCTATGTTTAATTTGTGCATGACCGACACCTAAGTCGATATCAACATCACTTTCCATGTTGTTGACTTCCACCTGCCCCACACCAACATTGAGTGTTACCGCGGCCTCTCGAGGTAGGTAGATTTTCCACACTTGCTTAACATCATCTTGATCATTCAATTTTAGTGTAATTTGCTTAGATGCTTGATCGATGTCTAACTCAACATCATCAAGTTCTGAACTGCTCCAGAGTGAAAACCAACTGCTATCGGAGTGAGATACCACCACTTCAACTCGTATCTCCTGCTCATCGATCGCAAACACCTCCGCCGACCCTACATCCATATCTAATAACACTTGCTGACCATCACAGGCAAAAGTCTGGCTCAAGCTTCTATCTGCGTCAGCTTGAACAGGCATGATTGCCAAAGTAGAGAATGCTGCAGACATCACCAACATGCTACTAAGGGTTGCTGTGGCTATTTTTTTTATTAGCATCATCATAATAGGGTCATCCTGTGATTTAAAATCCTGATATGAACGAGATAAAGCAAGAGCTAAGCCAAGATTATATTCTTATTATATTTCATACAATTAAGTAAACTTAGTTAATTGGTTAGGTGAGAGTTTCGAAACTTGGTGGTGGATTAGACTAATGCTTGGTGGATCTTACTAATGGGTTGGCTACTTGTCAGATAACAAGTTCTGGACACTTGTTAAATAACAAGTGATGAAGTCTCTTTGTGGTTGGTTTCATTTGGCAAGTATCTATATTGGTTTGTTTACTGAGAACCATACCCTCAATGGTATTTATTGCTTGCAGCAGGCCTTATGTGTAAATACTTCTATGACACGGCGCAAGTATATCTGACCTACATGGATAGTAGGAAATGCAGAAAAATGTCTGGAACATTTTCTGCCCTGTGGGCTCTACCGTGACATCCTTGTCACGGAAGGTCACAGCCACATTCACACCTGATTGTTTATCTCTTCGATTGAACTTGTTGGTTGTAGCTCGTTTCTGGACAGAATGTATGGTACGCCCCGTTATTGCAAATAATAAAGCAAGATAACAGGAGTTGGTTTGCGCTAATGTATTCAGAGTCTATTGAGACCTTCATTAGTCCCAGCTCTACGATGAGATCCGCGCCAGATTGTCCTCAAAAACGAGAAAGCATATTAATTGCTGTTCTGTCCATCAGGTCTTCAATCTGGTGGTCTAACCGTTTTGTCATCTATTTTTATCATCTGCAAACTCGGTAGTAACTCGATTTAAACTCTTAACTCAAACGCTTTCTGGCTTGTCATTACTGACCAAGCTATACGCGCTAATTTATTTGCTAATGCGACAACCGCAACATTGAACGGTTTCCTCATTCTTAACTCTGTTAACCAATGACCAAAATACCGTTCAGATGTCTCAGGCCTTGACACAATGACTCGTGCGGCATCAACAAACAATTCTCGCAGTTCTTTATTACCCCGTTTAGAAATGCCAAGCATTCTTGTCTTTCCCCCTGTGGAGTATTGAAACGGAACCAGACCAATCCAAGCAGCAAAATTTCGGCCATTCTTAAAATCTGATGCGTTCCCTACATTTGATAAGCAACAAGCAGCTGTCATTGGCCCTACACCAGGTATTGACTGTAGTAACTGCATTAATGGGTTTTCATTAAGTAACAACTGCAATTTCTTATCTTGTTTTTTTATTAATTCGTTCAGATGTTTGTAGTATTCATGTAACTCCTGCAACTCGACCATCAATGTTAAAGGGATCGGTTCACCTTTATCTGCTAGCCATTGGAACAGCTTTTTCATATGGGCATGGCCTCTAGGAAAGCTCATACCAAACTCAAGCAACATAGAGCCAATTCTATTCATGCTGGCAGTTCTTTCTTTGATGTAGCCCGAACGTATACGACGAATGACAGTGGCGACTTGTGCGGTTTCACTTTTTGGTGATGTGAATCTCATGCTGGGCCTCATTGCCGCTTCAGCAATGGCATCTGCATCAATGAAGTCATTTTTGTGAGTTTTAACGTAAGGTTTTACATATTGAGCGGGGATCAATTTAACTTGATGACCATATGACTCACATTTTCTAGCAAGCCAATGGCAGCCACCACAGGCTTCCATTGCAATGATGGTTGGCTCTTGAATGGATAAAAATTGAATCAGCCTCGGTCTGGTTAATTTCTTACGAAGCACTTCCCTCCCGGCATAGTCATGAGCAATAAGATGAAATGTGCTTTTACCTAAATCAATCCCTATAACGCGAAAGTTAGACATGATGATCACCTCTTATTTGTTAACCAGACAAACTGGAGTTTAACACTAGGTTGGGGCGTACCATCTTATTAACTTGCTGACTTGCCTAATAGCAAGTTTCAAATATCTTTTTAGCTTGGGTTCATTTAGCTAAATTAGTATTTGGTTATTGCCAGATAGGCATAGCTTCGTTGATATCTATTGCTTGCAGAATGTGCTGTTTATGGATATACGAATGTCGTGATCACACGGATGTGAACGAACGACCCTTATGTGTAAATACTTCTATGACACGGTGAGTGAAGCATAGCTTCAAGCTAACGAACGAGAAGCATGGATGCTGAACTGGCATTAAGATAGGGATATCGTTGCAAGCTCAATCCTTATAGCCTCTACGACAGCGTCCATGCTGTCGAAGGTCATAGCCGCATTCACACCTGATTTTTTATCTCTTCGATTTAGGTTTTGTACGACAAAGTCCCTTGGTGATCACACTCAGAGATTGAGTGATTCTAGGAAGGTTTTGGACATAAACGTGTCAGAGTTAAAGTTCTTAAAGTAATGAGTCTCATTAGGTAAGGGGCTCTTCTCCGCTTAGGTGAGCTTGATATTTGGATAAAAGGTTGAATGGGTATCAGGGACTGATGTTTGTCTGATCTTGAGTTTGAAGTATTCAATGTCTCGTATCCCTCTAGCTCTTCGCCTGAGTAAACCAATAGAGACATTCCCCGCTTCAACTCGAGCGTTGGTTAATCTATATTTTGCGTAATTGCAGACACCAATTTTTTTATCCAATAGTGCGTCTGCATAATTACACAAGGACAATATCCTCGTTGACCTAGCAAGACCGCACCAAGCTTCAAGTGCCTTAACCATCGACGTGTAACACGGTTCATCCCATATCGCTTGTAACTGCTCTTTCAGCATATAAACAATGCAGAGAGTCTTGTTACTCTCGAGTAAATCACCAAGCCTATCTGACTGCCTTTCATCCAACTTATGGGCGTTTTTTAGCAAGAGAAATAACGTTCCTTTGAGCATCTTTTTATCTTCATGAGAACCATTTCGAAAGGCTTTGGCGCGTTCTTTTTTGATGAGTAAACAGTAGTTTTGCATCACATGAAATCGGTCGAAAACGATATCTGCGTTAGGGAGCATTTTCCTTACTGCCGATTGATAAGGCTGACCCATATCCATTGAAACCGCTTTAATACCGTCTCTTGTAGTTGTTGAGAGTTGCTCGAAGAACGAAATAAGGATTGCTGCTTTTCTACCGTGTTCGACCCAAATTAAATGACCAGAAACCAAATCGTATACAACGGTCATGTAGTCATGCCTTTTGGCTCTGGCTACTTCATCAACGCCAATATGGATTAAGTTGTTAAGCTTCGCTGGCTCCAAGCCTGGCAGAGTTGAATGTAGATATTCCTTATCAATGTTCTTTACCGTCTCCCAGCGAATACCTAAATGTTGAGAGACTGCGTGAATGCTCATGTATCGGCACAATCCACTAATGAACCGACAGAAGCGAATGGTATATCGCGCTCCTTTTGCAACGTATTCAGTCGCCTCAATTAACCTTCTTCCGTCTTTATCTCTGGTCTGAGCGAGTTTGACTTCGATGCTACAAGGACGTTCACTAACAGGTAGATCGTGTACCCGTCTTCTTACATAGTGATCAACTGTACATCGCCTTTCAGTTCTTGGTTCTTAAACCGTCCGTCTCGGCGGCATCGTACAAGAACAGAGTGAGAGCCTTGTTCTATAGAAAAGGACTGTACACATTGCCCTTTAAAGCTAAATAGGGTGGATGATAATGATGGCAAGGTATATTCGCTTATTCACAAATAAGAAAGTGTTGTAAATAATAATGTTATTTATGATCTTTGATATGAATAGACTCACCTAAGCGGAGAAGAGCCGCAAAAGTAGGCCAACAGGCTCTTCACAACTCTTTCCTGATTATTGCCTTTAACTAATAAAGGGGCATTTCCGTGTTAGTACAGAGTCCGAAAAACTTTAATCGAAGAGATAGATAAACGGGTGTAGGTGCGGCTGCGAGCTTCCAAAACATGGCCGGAAATGTTTCCTTCATTTCTAGGCATTTCCCACATCCTTGTGGGTCTGATGTTTTGGTAGAGCCCACAAGGACGTGCTTGCGGCGTCTCGTAGAAGTAACTACACATAAGCCTGCGGCAGGCAATGGATAGCAGTGAAGGCAAGATCTTCAATAATCAGCCCCAATTCCAACTTAGCCAAATGAACCAAATCAGAAAATGTATTCAGTCTTCATTCGAAGGCTAGCCAACTTTTGGGCATTTTTGTGCTAGCTAAAGAGCCAATAGGACTTTAATCGAAGGAAAAACAACCAAGTGTAGATGTAGCTGTGGACGTTGATGGCATGGCCGAAAATGTTCCCTTCATTTCTCGGCATTCCCCACATCCTTGTGGATCAGATGCCATCGTCGAGCTTACATGGATGACTCTTTTGAAATCAAGAGCAGCGTGTCACAGTAGTCGCTGCACGTACCCCGCTGGAGGCGATAGATAATAATGAAGGTGCGACCTTCAGCAACCGACCCAATACCAGCTAAATCAAAAGTTAAACATAAAATGTAACCTAGCTTTATTCGAAACTGGCAACCCCTTTTGTGACAGACAAACTATGATCTAATATCGATTGGCCATGAGCTCCCTCCCCATGTCCAGGGAAGATAAACTCAACTTGGGGGAACTCTGCTTTGACTTTATTGATACTGTGATACCAGTTTGCTAAATCCGCATCACCCGTCCAGCCAAGGTTATTCACGTTTTTGTCTTTCAATAAGCAACCACCAATAATGACTTTCTCTTCAGGTAACCAAACCACTAGATTGTCCATGCTATGGCCAGAACCTGGGTAGAAAGCTTCAATTTGGCCTTTAAGCAGCTCAAATTTATCTCCTGAAAAGCTGTGATTCGATGTCGGTTTCTTATCCTTAACTAATAGCAGATTGGTCATCTTCGATGCATAAGTGGCAAAACCACGTTTATCAAGATAACCCAAGCCTCCGGCTCTATCCTGATGGTAATGAGTAACAATAGTTCCCTTAAGCTGCAGCTGTTGTATCTCTAACCAGCGCATCAGATCTGGCATATCCGATTCGCTCCATGGGGTATCGATAAAGTAAGCATCGTGTTTGTCGAGATAGATAAATGAATTGGAATCAAAGGTCATCGCAGGTTTATCTTCGGAAAATTTGACCTCTTTGTAAGACTTAACCAGAAACAGAGTTGGTGATACCTCACTTATCTTAATCACCTCAGACGTCCATTGTGATGCATTAGATTCCGGTAACTCATTAGCTGAGCTTATATTCACTCCGGTCAATAACATGAGCACACCAGTAGCAAATGAAAAAGCTGAAAAACGGTACGCAGAAATCATTAAGCTTAGGTATTTCGTCATTGCATAACCCTGTTAATAGAATTGCTCTGAATATACAGGGCAATTGAGGCAAAAATCTAGCAAGATAATGACAATCTACAACTAGAGACTGCTAGCCATTCACCAATGAAAACATATAATCTTCGAGTTGAGGCAAGCTGGTAATATTCACCGCGCCACTGCCTGCCCACAATGATTGGTATTGAGGTAGATCATGGCGTTTTGCATGCTCTCGAATCGCTTTAGTGGCGTAATGCTGTAATGGATAAATCGGTGACTCGCTAAGTTTGAGCATGGCCAGTTCGTTAGCGATGCCACGGGCTTGGCTGCCGGTAATACTCGATGTTTAAATTCCTTTTCATCGTTGAGGAAACATCAAAAACAGTTAACTGACTTCGCTAACAAAGACCAGCCATCAAAGAATTCAATAACTTGTCATTTCACATAACGACTAAGTAAGAATGATGAATTGTAATTAATTCGCCATTACATCTCGATTAAAATAAAATCACTTAATGTTCATCTTCTACTCTACATCGCGAGTAGCCTCAGGAATAGCACATGAGTAAAAAACCAAATAGAAAAAGTGCGATGCTGCAGATAATTGAGCAAGTTAAGGATGAATTTCCTCTTTATGAATCAGATACTTTTGCCTGCGGCCCAGATAACAGCTGCCAAGGCTGCCCTAAAAAGCTGCTTGAGTTAGTCGATACCGAACTGACCTATTGGGAATCTGCAATCGCAAGAGGGGTAACCCCTGATTTCGATGAGATCACCCGCTTTGGTAAGTTATGCAAGAATGTGCGTCGCGGCTTGGTTCGCAATAACGTATTAAAGGCTTAAAAAGGAAGCTAATCAGCTTCCTTTTTTTAGTATAGATAGGCCAATTAACCCCTTACGGTGTATTCCCCAACACCAATCCACTTATAGGTGGTTAACGCCTCTAATCCCATTGGCCCTCGAGCATGCAGTTTTTGTGTGCTTACTGCCACCTCAGCTCCCAACCCAAACTGACCACCATCGGTGAAGCGAGTACTGGCATTAACGTACACGGCCGCAGAGTCCACCTGATTAATAAAATGAGCTGATGCGTGAATATTGTCGGTCAATATCCCCTCCGAGTGCCCGCTTGAGTAAGTGCGAATATGATCAATGGCGACATCGATATTTGCGACTAGCTTGATCCCTAATGTCAGCGATAGCCACTCTTGACCGAACGTTTCATCGGTTGCAAGTAAGATAGCTACGCCCAGTTTATCCGCAATCGCTTTTGTCTGCTCACAACCATAAAAACTCACGCCTTGTGCGCCGAGATTTGAAAAAAGTTGCGGCAACAATGTTTCAGCCAATGACTCGTGTACAAGCACGGTATCCAGCGCGTTACAGACCGTTGGACGTTGCACTTTAGCATTGGCTATCACATCAATTGACTTTGCAATATCAACATCTTTATCAGCATAAAGATGGCAGATCCCTATCCCACCAAGAATCACCGGGATCGTCGCTTGTTCAGCACACAAACGCTGTAAATTTTGACCACCACGAGGCACTATCATATCGACAAACTGATCCAGCTTTAGCAAGCCGGAAACCAAAGCTCTATCCGGACTTTTAATTAACTGGACACTGTTCGCATCCAAGCCTTGATCGGCAACAGCACTACGGATAGCTTCACTGAGCGCTAAATTAGATTGCAAAGTCTCTTTGCCACCACGCAAAATCACGGCATTCCCGGTTTTAAGTGCCAGTACGGCAATATCCACAGTCACATTTGGACGCGCTTCATAGATAACACCAACCACACCCAATGGCACACGACGACGTGATAATCGCAGACCATTATCTAATAATTGGCTCTCTAATTCTGTACCAACGGGATCGGCTAAGCTAATGACATTATCAATATCACTGATCACACCTTTTAAGCGAGATTCATCTAGTAACAATCTGTCTATCATGGCTTCATTAAGACCACTTTCACGCGCAGCCGCCACATCTTTACAGTTTGCTGCTAGTATTTCTTGGCTTCTGGCAGTTAAGCTTACAGCAATCGCCGATAATAATGCCTGCTTTTGAGTGCCGGTTAAATTGGCCAACGCATAACTTGCCTGTTTAGCATTTTGACCCAGCGTTTGCAGATATCGTTCATTATTTTCAATCACGTCACATCACCCTAAATGTTTTAAAAGACCTAGAACCCAGTTTTCTTCGTTTTAAAGTACGACCATATCATTACGATGTACAATAGCATCACCATAGTCATATCCCAGCAATGACTCTATATCATCCGAGTGCTTTCCTGCGATTTTATTCAGATCAGCTGCACTATAGCGGCTAATACCACGAGCATATTCACGGCCTTCATTATCGATGAGTTGCAACGTTGTACCACGATCGAATTCACCAACTACAGATATAATCCCTTTAGAAAGCAGACTGCGGCCTTTTTGTGTCACCGCATTGATGGCCCCCATATCGAGCACCAATTTACCTTTAGTTAACTGCCCCGCTAAAATCCACTGTTTGCGGCTCTCTAACGGATTTTCAAGTGCAGTAAAATGAGTACCAACGTCCTCTTTACATACTGCATTGAGTATCACTTGTGTGCGTTGACCCGATGCGATCACAACCTCAATACCTGCGCGTCTGGCAATATCAGCAGCTTCAAGTTTAGTCGCCATACCGCCAGTACCTAGACCAGAAACAGCACCACCAGCAAGCTGGCGTAAACTATCATCAATATTGACCACTTGCTTAATAAGTTTTGCTTCGGGATTTGAACGAGGATCGGAATCAAACAAGCCAAGTTGATCCGTTAATAGTATTAAAAGATCAGCATGACAAAGCAGTGCGGCACGCGCCGATAGATTGTCATTATCACCCACCTTAATTTCATTGGTGGCCACGGCATCGTTTTCATTAATAATAGGAATGATGCCGTTCTTTAGCAGTGCATTGAGTGAATCTCGCGCGTTTAAGTAGCGCTCCCGGTCATGGAGATCGGCTTTGGTCAACAATAACTGGCCTACGTGTAAACCGTAAATACTAAAGAGTTGAGACCAAGCTAAGATAAGTTGACTCTGACCAACTGCCGCCAAAAGTTGTTTATTAGCCACAGTATCGGGAAGTTTCGGGTAACCAAGATGTTCACGCCCAGCTGCAATTGCACCTGAAGTACACAAAACAACCTCAACTCCCGCTTTCATTAGTACAGACATCTGTCTCGCTAACTCAACCATATGCGCTTTATCCAGCTTTTTACTGCCGGAGGTTAGTACACTCGTTCCCAACTTGACCACCACACGGCGGTAACCAATCTCACTTAAGTTCATGTTCAAAATAGTCAATAAAGCCGAACTTAGCGTTATACCCAATCCTGAGCCTAAATGGTAGCGGTGAGTGTAAAAGAAAGGGCTTTTTACTAAAACAATAAAGATATGGCAATAAAAAGGCCACATAGAGCGTGACCTTTAACCTATCCGTACACATATTTGATGATCAATCAAAACCAGCAGTATTATTTCTATTTAATCTCTATTCTAAAAAATGATCGGTTAACCGTACATAAATTTCGCAATGAACAGAGCTGCGAGTATGACGACTCCGGCATTGAGATCTTTGTAACGTCCACTCATTAATTTGATCATGGCATAAGAGATAAAGCCAAACGCAATTCCTGTTGCAATAGAGAATGTCAGCGGCATCAAGATGCAAACTACAACAACCGGTGCCGCCTCAGTTAAATCTTCCCAGGCAACATGTACTAACCCTGACATCATTAAGATTGCCACGTAAAATAACGTCCCAGCCGTGGCATAAACTGGCACCATTGCGGCTAACGGCGAAATAAATAGTGACAATAAAAATAGTATACCCACCACCACAGCCGTAAGCCCGGTACGACCACCAGCACTCACACCCACCGTACTTTCAATGTAACTGGTGGTCGTTGAAGTGCCTAACATGGCACCTGTGATAGTTGCGCTACTGTCGGCCATTAAGGCACGGTTTAATCTTGGTAAGCGTCCCTTGTCATCTAAGAAGCCTCCCCTTTGCGCAACTGCGACCAAAGTGCCTGACGTATCGAACAGATCGACAAAAAGAAAGGCAAATACCACTGATAGCATGCTGATCTCAAGTACACTTGAAAGATCCATCTTCATAAACGTCGGCAAAATAGAGGGAGGCAGTGAAACAACACCTTGATATTGCACGTCGCCAAAGAGAAAACCGAGTAGTGTAATCGCGAGAATGCTCACAATCACCGCTGACTTCATTCCTCTCTGCACCATCGAGATAATTAAAAAAAAGCCTAGTATGGCCATCACAGCAGGAAAGGCTGTGATATCCCCCATGGTCACTAATGTCACGGGACTTGCCACTACAATACCCGCACTCTTTAATCCAATCAAAGCCAAAAATAACCCAATGCCAGCTGCAATGCCTAAACGCAATGACATAGGAATACTATTAACGATCCACTCTCGAATTCTAATAAGGGAAAGAATTAAAAAGCAGATCCCTGATAAAAAGACGGCACCCAATGCCGTCTCCCAGCTATAGCCCATCTCTCCTACAACGGTATAAGTAAAAAAGGCATTTAAACCCATACCAGGAGCAAGTGCTATCGGGTAGTTTGCGACTAACCCCATAATTAAACAGCCAACTGCCGCAGCCAAACAAGTCGCAACAAACACTGCACCATGATCCATTCCTGCATCAGCAAGCATCATTGGATTAACAAAAATAATATATGCCATCGTCAGAAAGGTAGTAAGACCTGCCACCAACTCTTGCTTTATACTGGTTTGATTTTGTTTAAGTTTAAATATTTTATCCAACATGAAATGGATCCTTGTTTAGTCTTTCTATATCGTCACTCGTAAACAGATAGAAGCAAACTGACTGTGGAATTAATAGATGCAATCCGCGCTACAAAAAATTAACATCCATGAGATTATAGGCGGTTTAAGAGAACCAGACTAGTCAGAGCAAATGCGTTAGTAAGCCAAGAAGTGTAAATTGCAGGTAAAAAAAAGCCTGCTCAATGAGCAGGCAAAGACTAATTTCAAGTGTTCCTTAAAGGAAAGAGTTTCCGCGCTAACAGTTACACTGGCAATTCGATAATTTATGTTATCAAACCACGACTTGAGTCTACACTCCCCTAAGGGGATAAAGGGTCTATGGATGGTAACTAACTTCCTATAGCTCAATGAAGAGCATCTAGTAGGGGCAGTAAACCCTAACAATCGTTACAGCAATCGCTAAAAGGAGGGTTAAGCCTTAAAGCTTCATGGCGAATAATCCGCCACGTAATGAATCAGTACAAAACCAAGTGTTCTGCCAATAAGTGTGCTGAATTCCGGTATAAGACATAATCAATACTCCTAACAAAGTTATCAAAACTTGTCGCTCGATTCCTTGGAGAATTATCCTTCCTGGATAGACTAAATAGTTGAAGGCATCATTGCCTAACCAACGAGATAACTATACCCATTTGGTAAGTTTATTACAAGAGTTTTCTTACAAAAAGCACAAACCTATCAAAATATCGGCCCCATCTGTAATTTTGCAACAGAATGAGCATAGTTAATGATGAGTTTTCATCCATAGACAAAACAATAATTGGTAAGATAGTCAGAATTTAAAGGCAAAAAAAAGCCTGCTCAATGAGCAGGCAAAGACTAATTTCAAGTATCCTTAAAGGAAAGAGTTTCCGCGCTAACAGTTACACATGCATATCATTTAGAAAGCTAAACAACATACAACTTGAGTCTAAACATCCCAAAAGGGATAAAGGTTGATGGATGATAGAGACTACTTAAAGGGGTAGTCAACCCTGAAATTCATGAAAGGTAAACCTTTCTGGTTAGCACAACGTCCACGCAGTGCTAAACCGAAGAAAGGAGTATAGGCTTGCGTAATTTAATTACAAGTAATTTTTGATTTTTATTGAAAACTAGTCAAATATGGTAAATTTACTACCTAATTGTATGTATTGTACGTCATCCACCAATCGGCTTTTGGATTGAATCCCATAAGTACTCTTACTTTCCCTAACTAAAGATTAAGTAAGAGTCTATTCTCTACCTCTTCTCAGTCATGTACTTATACAAACCAACCAAAGGAGTGGCTGTAGGCTTACCGTAATATGGATGACCTTCTGTAGCACTTCCTGCTATATCTACATGAGTAAAAGCCATTGGCTTTGCGGAATGAACGCCATGTTCACTCAAGCCAGAGGCCTTCAGTAGAAAAGCGGCTGGGTATTGATGTCCTCGAGCAGTCACAGACGAAGGACCATTGTTTGAGGATATAATATCTGCGGCACCCGATGGATCAACAATTTTGGCATAGTCTTCACGTCGTAATACAGATTGCTCTATCGGCTCCCCCCAAGCTTGGCCTTGAGCCGCAATACTGGCAGCAACCCCCGCCTGTTTAGCTACACTGTTTTCAACCGTAGCGGTGTAGCCACCAAAACAGCGCACCACATGACCCGTTAAGGTTGCCACAGAAAACAGCTCTGGTTTAATCGCCTTGTCGGCCTTAATCCGCAGATGAGACAGCAGATCTGCCAATACTAAACGCCCTTCAGCATCGGTGTTACCGATACGTACTCGTACACCTGCATGGCTGGTTATAATTTCATCCGTCACAAAGGCTTCACTGCCGATACTGTTTCTGACTAAACCAAGCTCAGAGACAACCCGAATACCTTTGGGTTTTAGCATAGACAGCGTTTTCATTAAACCAGCAACCGCAGCAGCCCCACCTTTATCTCGGCTCATACCAGCCATGCCACCAGCAACCTTAATGTCGACTCCACCAGTATCATAAATAACCCCCTTGCCAGCAAAGAAGTAAGTGCGCTCGATATCGCCCTCCCCCACATACTCAAGTTTGACGACCCGTGGTTGATGACGAAAAACGGCAAATGATGAACGACCCACGGCACTCAATAAAGGATAATCACGCTCTAATACATCTCTGGCTTCAATAACGCTGACCTTAAGACCTGAGTCTTGAAATTCCGCCACACAATAATCGGCAAATGCGGCAGCCGACATACGCTCAGGCTCAGTACCACACAAATCTCTGGCGAGAACACGACCCGCTTCAAGGGCGTTCAGACTGTTGCTCATATCAGATGAGAACAGTAAACCTATTGCATCAAAAGCAGCGATATCTCCTTTGGCTTCACGCGCCTCAAGTGACTGCCATAATTCCTGACCGCATGCGAGAGCTGCAACCTCACCACCAAATTCATATCTAGCATCGCTGTCTTTAATTACCAATAACAGTGGACGCTTTGCACCTATCTGCTTAGCTAACGTTATGCCAGCCCTTGCTGCATCGGCAAATACTCTGACATCTTCGACATCATCTTGGCTGTTTAATACCGGTGACAGAATCAAACGTCCTCCCGCCAAACCCGGTGCAAACAGCAAGGTGGCAAACTTACCAACACGATTATCGACTTTGGCACCGTGGTCGGCCAATAAAGATACCTCATCTAAGCCTGTTTGCATGATATCAGTGGCGACAACAACGAGTGCATCCCAGCCACCACCTTCAAAAATCGCATCTTCATCACGTACATCAATAAAGTTAACCTGAGCCATATGTCATCCTTTTGCTTATAAAAACTGACCTAAATAAAAAGAGGAGGTAAGAGTTTTATTGTTTGCTTTAATTTTATTATTTAGCAAACAATATGCCTTTTACTCAAGCCAATGCCAACCTATTTTGCTTATAAAACACTGCTTGGAAACATTCTATGACAGCTACCGCAATAACAAGCTAAAGAGAGTGAATAGCCCCTCAAAAGTACACAATACTCTGTGATAGACTATGCGCATTTCTAACCTCGCACGCCCAATCAATCTCAATATATGCGTTTCAGCCCCTGATAGGCGGCCTGAACAGAGCAGAGGTTTAGTCGTTTGGGTTTACACATTATAAAAGGGGAACTATCCGTGACTGCAATAAGCCAATTACAACCTCAAGCCCTATGGCAGTGGTTTGACCAAATCTGTGCAATACCGCATCCTTCAAAGCATGAGCAAGCATTAAGTGCGCACATTCAAGCTTGGGCCAAGGATAAGCAGCTCGATATAGTTGAAGACAAGGTCGGCAATCTCATCATCAAAAAACCGGCCACACTAGGCATGGAAAACCGTAAAGTCGTTGCCTTGCAAGCACATATTGATATGGTGCCGCAGAAGAATGCTGACACTAACCATGATTTCGAAAAAGACCCGATTATTCCTTATATCGACGGTGAATGGGTCAAGGCAACCGGCACAACCTTAGGTTCCGATAATGGCATAGGCATGGCATCAGCTTTAGCTATTTTAGGCTCAGATGATATCGCTCATGGGCCACTTGAAGTTTTACTTACTATAGATGAAGAAGCTGGCATGACAGGGGCATTCGGCCTCGAAGCTGGTTATCTCGATGCAGAGGTTTTAATCAATACCGATTCAGAGCAGGAGGGTGAGATCTACATGGGCTGCGCCGGTGGCGTTGATGCACAGTTCAGTGTTCCTATGGTATGGCAATCTCCAGAGCAGTCAAATTCGACATATACCCTGACGTTGTCAGGTTTAAAAGGCGGTCATTCCGGTGTGAATATTCACCTTGGACGGGGTAACGCCAATAAGTTGCTTGCCCGTTTTCTGTTTAATTATGCTGATGAGCTAGCAATAGAGCTAACCAACTTCACTGGTGGCTCGTTGCGTAATGCAATACCACGTGAAGCAAATGTCAGCTTTATGTTACCTGGTGAGAATGTCCCACAGCTTGAAGCTTTGATGATTGAGTATCAGAGTTTAATTCGTCAAGAACTCGCCATCACAGATCCACTGATGCTACTCGAGCTAACCGAGATACCAGCAGCCACTCAAGTGATGAGTGAAGATGCCCAAAACATGCTTATTGATCTGCTTAACGCTTGTCCAAATGGCGTTATTCGCATGAGTGATGAAGTTATCGGGGTCACTGAAACGTCACTGAATGTGGGCGTGATTAACACTGAAAATGAGAGTGTTGAGGTTATTTGTTTAATCCGTTCACTACTCGACTCGGGCCGTGAAGAAGTTGAAGGTGTATTGACATCATTGGCTAACTTAGCGGGTATAGAGATCGAGCTAAGCGGCGCCTACCCAGGTTGGAAGCCTGACAGTAGCTCTCCGGTAATGGCACTTGTGCGTGAAACCTATGATGACATCTACAACAAAGAGCCTGTTATCATGGTGATACATGCGGGTCTGGAGTGTGGTCTGTTTAAGAAACCCTACCCAGAGATGGACATGGTGTCTATCGGTCCGACCATTCGTTACCCACACAGCCCAGATGAAAAAGTATTGATAAAAACCGTGGAACAGTATTACAAACTACTGTTAGCAGTACTGGAACGTATTCCAGAGAAAGGATAACTAAATAAAGGTTCGAGGTCCTAGGAACTCGATAAATGCTTCTTAAGGCCCTAGTTCTAGAACCTAGGGCCTTCTTTTAAAAACTTATTTTAAAAGCCTAAGTCCATCTGTGATTCACTCGCTTCACTTTGTTCCGATTTCTGGGCATCTGCCTGACTCGCCAAACCTACCGAGACTCCTAATAATCGTATCCCTCTTCCCTGTTGTCGCTCCAAAGCTTGAACGAGCAGATCATAAAACAGTTTTACCGATACTTCATCACTTCTGTGCTCTATGGTGGTCTGTTTAAAATCATTAAACTTAAGCTTCACCACTTGTTTGTGTATCTTCCTCTCTTTGGCACTGCGATGAATGCGCGTCGAAAGCTCCTGCAGTAATTGCGGCATCACACCTTGGCACTGCTCTAGTGTGTAGATATCTTTAGCTAGTGTGGTCTCAACCCCAACCGACTTGCTTTCTCTATGGGAGCTAATCTCCCGTAAATCGATACCTTGGGCTCGTTCGATTAAGACGGTGCCAAACTTGCCAAAACGAGCTATCAGCTCATCTTTCGGGTAATCCTGTAAATCACCGCAGGTGACCAGTCCGATATCTTCAAGCTTTTTACCTGTGACCTTACCAACACCTGGAATTTTTGTTAAAGGTAAGGTTTTTACAAAAGGGGAAATCATCTCTGGTGTTATCACATATTGTCCATTAGGTTTATTGAGATCGGAGGCGACTTTGGCGAGAAACTTCACAGGGGCGATACCGGCAGACGCCGTTAATCCTGTTAACTCGAATATCTCCTGACGAATCGCCTCAGCAATACGCGTAGCTGAGCCCTGACATTGAGTGCTGTCACTGACATCTAAATAGGCTTCATCGAGAGATAGGGGTTCGATTAAATCGGTGTAGCGAGCAAAAACTTCACGGATTTGGTTAGATACCTCTTTGTAAACCAACATGCGCCCAGGAACTAATATTAAGTCCGGACACAGCTTTAATGCGTAGCCTGAAGCCATTGCTGAACGTACGCCAAAAACGCGAGCTTCATAGTTACAAGTGCTGATCACCCCACGACGATCACTGCGTCCTCCCACAGCAATCGGTTTGCCTCTCAGTTCGGGGAAATCACGCATTTCCACTGCGGCAAAATAACAATCCATATCGATATGAATGATTTTCTTCACGGTCAATTAATTTCTTAATCCGGGTGTCACTCACACACGAGCACACCAATTTATCTCTTTCAATTAAGATACTGTATATTTAAACAGTACTCAAGTTATTGTCACCCAAAAATAGAAAGGAGTCATTAAGAGCTCTTCTATAACACTTCAACATTAAAGAGATAGGTAACACTGTTAAATTTTAAACGGTTGAATACTCATCGGTGATTCTTTGAATATATTGAGCAACGCAATCAATCTAGTTGAGGACACTTGATTGGCGCTTAGAGAAGGGTTTCGACGATCTGTTACACATGGATAAAAATACAGATGGCTAACGCACAAACAGTATTGAAAACGATTTAAGCTGTCACAGAAATAGAATATCGGCTCATTTACATCTGAACACTAATACAGGCTCTAAAAAGTAGAGAAAGCTTAAAACTGCGCATAGATCATCTTAATCTCATCTTCGCTCAAGGCAATGGTTTCACAGTGACTCGAGTTTGATAACTGATGCTTTGCTCTGATTAGCTCAGACTCTAGTGACTTTATCCGCAGTTGCAGATTTGAGATCTGTTCGCCAAAGCTGTCTGGCATTAACTCTATTTGCTTGGTTGTGTTCATATCAATCCTCCCACAATGTTACTCATTTAGGATAAAGGATTTGACTGAACTTAAGCTGTATGAAGAAGAACTTACTTGTACGAAATTGCATCGTTTTGTATCAAGAACATATTATTCCTGACACAACAATTAATAGATCATAATATCTTTCATAAAAAAACCCAGTTAAAAACTAGGCTTAATTTTTAACTATTATCTTAAGCCACTACATTTTTGATTGTAGATAGTTTTGTAATCCAACTTTACCGATCAAACCTAACTGTTTTTCAAGCCAATACATGTGATCTGATTCAGTCTCATCAAGTAACACCTCTAAGATTTCTCGGGTCTGATAATCTTTCTTATCTTCACATAAGGCTATTGCCTTGCGAAGATTCTCAGCAACTTGATACTCATAATTAAGGTCATTTTCCAACATCTCTTGCGTATTCTTACCAATATTAAGCGCTTCACGACTGGCTACATCTGGGGTTCCCTCTAAAAACAAAATGCGCTGAACCAGTTTTCCAGCATGCACCCGCTCATCGTCTGATTCATGGGAAATTCGTACGTGTAGCTCATTCAACCCCCAATCTTCATACATCAATCCATGGACAAAATATTGGTCCATTGCCGAGAGTTCACCGGTCAAAAGCTGATTAAGTGTATCGATAACGTCTTGATTACCTTTCATACTAGCCTCTTATTTATCTATTTTTGATTGTAAGTAGTTTTGGATGCCCGTTAGTCCGATCAATTCCTGCTGAGCCTCAAGCCAATCCAGATGCTCCTCTTCATCTTCCAGAATATCTTCAAGAACATCTCGGCTTACATAATCACGCTCTGTTTCACAAAGCTCAATAGCTTCACGGAGTTGAACTAACTCCTCCTCTAACATCTCTTTGTCGCAAGCCAGCATCTCTTCACTGTGCTCACCAATACGTAATCTTTGTAGCATCTGGAGATTAGGCAGTCCCTCTAGAAATAACACTCGTTCGATCAACTTATCCGCATGTTTCATATCTTGGATAGATTTCTTGTATTCCGTTTTATCGAGCGCATCTAATCCCCAATTCTTAAACATTCTGGCATGGAGGAAGTACTGATTTATTGCAGTCAATTCAAAGGTAAGTACCTTATTGAGCTGACTAAGTACTTTAGGTTGGCCTTTCATTTGATTCTCTCCCAAATTAAACACTGATAAGAAAATATAAAAAAATAATTAGAATTTGATCTACATCAATAAATAGAGGTTAACACACCATTAGCTAAAAAGATAAAAATCCTTATATATCATAACCTTGGTAAAGAAGAAGTATTATCATTAAGATTTAGTTTACCAAACACATCTTAGAGAGAAGGTACTCAAATATTTACGTTTTATATAAAAACGGTGTAAACAGATTGCAGTCCATTAATAGAAAAGTTGTATGGAGATATGAAAAATAGGAAAGTTAAATGTATCGTTTCATTAGGTTAACAGAATCCACCATAGGAGGTGGTTAATAAAACGATTAACGGATCGCGGGGATAAATCTACAAATTAAAACAGCTCTATATCATCTTCAATTTTAAGTGGAATAATAGAACCATCGGCAATAAGGTCTTCGTAAAGTCCAATCCTATCTCTACCTGTCTCTTTGATATAATAAAGTGCTTTGTCAGCTTTTACTAACAGCTCACTCGGTTCCTCTTGGCAGTTAATTTCAATGATCCCCATCGAGATAGTCACCTTCACCTCTCTACCATGATGAATGGAGAGTTTATGAGAAAAATCCTCACACAAATTCAGCATCTCAGCCTTTTCCCGCTTAGACATGATAATAACAAACTCATCACCACCAAATCTGAACATGCTATCAAGTTCGCTAAAAGTGGATTTCATCACCCTCACAAGATCAATCAGTATTTCATCACCATACAGATGACCAAAAGTATCATTGATCACTTTAAACTTATCGATATCAAAGATACATAACCAGTAACGCTTGGCACTGAGATCACATGTCTGGGGGTTAATAACACAATCAATCGCCTCCTGTTTTATCACCTTCGCCGCTTTAGTCAGGCGAGGTAGAAAAGCTTTTCTATTAAGAAGCCCAGTTAGGGGATCGGTTTCACTCTCAATCACAATAGAGAGAAAGTTTTCGTAAACCTTAGAAAAACCTTTAAGCATCTGTTCATCCTGATTTGAAATATGTTCGCATGTGACCCATAAGATCATCACCACGACATCTTTTAACATAATAGGAGTTGCAGCTTGCTCTAATTTATTTGAAGCAAATTTAACCGTCGAGCGACGCTTTAGACACTCAAGCAATACATTATGAGCGGTCTCATTACTCTGAAGCACCAACTGAGTTACAGCTTCATCCAGAGCAAGGTCTGTATCGACTTTCAAGATCTCAACCTGCTTAGCATTGACCATCTGCCTTACTGTCGACACTAAGCTTTCGGCCAACGAATCGAGTTGACGTTGGCCTGTCATTTGTACAACTGATTCTAATACAGCTTCCGGCTCATTGAACATAATAGGTACTTTATGTAGAGTTAACTTAATTTGTGGATAATCAATAGTTACAGTAACACTTGAGATCCTTAGTATAGTTGACACTAGTGCAGGCAAAAGGGTCTGACAAGAAAATATACAAATGAGTTTGATTCACGCCTTTGAACAACCACAAGGTAAATTTATATTCTTGACCTCCAAGGAAGCAGGAAATGCCTTAAATCCATGGTAAATATACGTAGGTGTTCTGACCGCCATGGATAATGGAAATGCCATAAAATGTATGGAACATTTATGGTCAGACACAAAAAAAGGGCATGACCTGTGCCATCCCCTTTTTACGCTAACTGCCATCAAAAACGTAACCTTAAAGAATACGGTTCTTTGCTAGCTTTTCACGCCTTGCCTCTTCAGCAGCCATCTTAGCTTTACGGTTATCACAAGGATCGTCGCAATCACACGCTTTCTCTATACCAAGAGTGCCTAGACCACCACAACTACCTGCTACCGCAGTGCGTTTAACGATGTACCCAATCGACATCAAAAGAAAAAATAACAGTAAAACGACAAAAGCTGCAATAAATGAACTCATTGTGTACTCCAACAAAGCGTATGTGAACATTATAACATCAGAACACTTAAGCTATCACCTTAGAACAAACCTAAACTTCGATAATAAACACTTGCCATTACAGACCGACAAAAGGTAAGAAGGCGTCACTGTAAAAGACCTTAAAGCCTGTATCTTGTTTTTCAATTAACATGATGGCTAAACCTTCACGCTGAGCAAGCTCTAATGACGCTTCAGTGCCTAACACCATCATGGCTGTAGCATATCCATCGGCAATCATACACTCTTTATGAAGTACTGTTACCGAAGCCAATCTATGATCGATAGGATAACCGGTACGAGGATCGATCAAGTGCGAAAACTGACGTCCATCCTCTTCATAATAGTTGCGGTAATCACCGGAGGTCGCAATGGCCATATTGCCAGGAGCGATAACTTGTTGCACTTCACGGTCGTCGACATCAGGCTGCTCTATTGCTACTCGCCAAGCAGAGCCATCCATTTTGTCACCAAATACGCTAAGCTCACCGCCTATTTCAACTAAGTAACCTGTAACATGATACTGATCCAATATCCTGGCAATGACATCAACACCAAAACCTTTAGCAATAGAGGAGAGATCGACGTACAAATCCCCCTTGGTTTTGCCCAACCTATTGCCATCAACACTTAGATACTCAATTCCCGTTCTTGCCTTAGCCTCAGCGACCACCTCTTTCGATGGTATTTCAGTAGGACGTTTATCGGGACCAAAACCCCATAGGTTAACTAAGGGCCCTAAGGTAATATCTAACGCACCATCTGTTACTTGATAAAGATGGATCCCCTCCTTTATCACAGTGGCCATATCAGCAGATACTGTGACAGTCTCTTCAAAACCTGTTGAATTAAAAAGCGATAACTCTGAATCAGGCCTATAAGTTGACATCTGATCATTGACCTTCTCGAGTGCAAGATCAATTTCAGCTTGTAATAAGTTCGCCTCCGGTAGATGCTCATTTGGCACCACTTTTATGTGGTAAGTCGTGCCCATGGTATTGCCAGAAAGAGAGATGATTTCAGCAGGGTTAGAACACCCTAAAACAAAAAAGGTTAGCCCGATAAAAGCTAACCATTTCACAGAGGTCTTTTGCATTGACCTAAATCCTTATATTCCACTTAAGACTAATACCAATCGGTATAACTAGCATATAAAGGAAAGTGGCATGAGCTTATCAACCTCCACTTTCCACACTAGATGACAACTCTATCTGCGGATTCTAGCCTTAAAATACCAATCTAACTAAATTATGTGATTAATTTAGAGCTATTCAGGCTTTTCAATTCAACGCGCATTGATGAGAAAATGGTTATTCCCTTTTAAATCAATGCAAAGCAGAAGTGGAATGCCTGAGAAGCTCACTTAGTGCGGGTTTCAAAGTCCTTTATGCAGTGTTAGATGCTTTCGATATAGAATAACGATTAGCTTCAAACATCTGCCTTGCCTATAGGACTTTGAATTCCCGCTGAAAAACCACATTCTTAGTGAGACTGGTATAAGCGATTAGCCACCGAAGTCATCGAGTAAGATGTTTTCATCTTCGACACCAAGATCTTTAAGCATGCCGATAACAGCGGCGTTCATCATTGGAGGACCACACATGTAGTACTCACAATCTTCAGGAGCTTCGTGATCTCGCAGGTAACTTTCATAAAGCACATTATGAATGAAACCTGTTTTACCTTCCCAGTTATCTTCAGGCTGAGGATCTGAAAGGGCAACATGCCAATCGAAGTTTTCATTGTCAGCCGCTAAACCATCGAAATCTTCAACATAGAACATTTCGCGCTTAGAACGAGCACCGTACCAAAAACTCATCTTACGACTTGTATGAAGACGTTTAAGCTGATCGAAGATATGAGAACGCATCGGTGCCATACCAGCACCACCACCAACAAATACCATTTCATTCGTCGTCTGTTTTGCGAAGAACTCACCGAATGGGCCAGAGATCGTGACCTTATCACCCGCTTTTAAGCTAAAGATATAAGAAGACATCTTACCGCAAGGCAGTGACAAATCACGGGGTGGAGGTGAAGCAATACGCACGTTGAGCATGATGATACCTTCCTCTTCAGGATAGTTCGCCATCGAATATGCACGGATTGTTTCGTCTTCAACCTTAGATTCAAGCTTGAAGAAACCGAAATGATCCCAATCGCCACGGTATTCTGCAGGAATATCATAATCTGCATATTTTACGTGATGCGCTGGCGCTTCAATCTGAATATAACCACCGGCACGGAATGGAACAGTATCACCATCAGGGATCTGTAACTTAAGCTCTTTAATGAAGGTGGCTTTATTATCGTTAGAGATAACAGTACATTCCCACTTCTTCACACCGAAGATTTCATCTTCAAGCTCAATTTCCATATCGGTTTTCACGTTTACCTGACAAGATAAACGGCAGCCCTCACGAGCCTCACCTTTAGTGATATGACCTAACTCTGTTGGTAGAATATCGCCACCACCAGATTTAACCTGTACTTTACACTGACCACAAGTACCACCGCCGCCACAGGCGCTCGATATAAAGATACCTTTCTCAGCGAGTGCACCAAGTAACTTACCACCAGCAGGAATGCTGATACTTTTTTCAGGATCTTCATTGATCCCAATTGTAACGTCACCGCTATTTACAAGCTTAGATTTGGCAAACAAAATTATTAACACCAAGCCCAAGACTATTGCAGTAAACATACTCACACCGAGATAAACCTCAAGTGGAGTAGATTCAAGAATATCCATCAACTTATCCTTATAAGTCCGAAACAGGAACCCTGAGGGCCCCGCTTATAGGGAAACACCAGAAAACGACATAAATCCAAGCGCCATAAGACCAGCTGTAACGAAGGTAATACCTAAGCCACGCAGCCCATCAGGCACATCAGCATATTTCAGCTTTTCACGGATACCCGCTAACAAAACGATAGCCAACGCAAAACCTAGACCCGACCCCACACCAAACACAACACTTTCAGCTAGGTTGTAATCACGCTCAACCATGAAAGATACCGCACCAAAAATGGCACAGTTTACCGTGATAAGTGGCAGGAAGATCCCTAACGCGTTATAAAGTGGTGGGAAGAACTTATCCAACACCATTTCAAGTATCTGTACCAAGGCTGCAATAACACCGATGAAGGTGATAAATTTCAAGAAGCTTAGATCAGCATCAGGAAGACCAGCCCAGGTCAAAGCACCGGGAGCTAAAAGTCCTTGATAGATGATTTGGTTAACGGGTACAGAGATAGCCAATACAACAACAACTGCAATACCTAGTCCCATCGCCGTGGTCACTTTCTTTGAAACCGCTAGGAATGTACACATACCTAGGAAAAAAGAGAGCGCCATATTCTCGATAAAAATAGAGCGAATTAGCAAACTTATATAATGTTCCATCACGCTTACCCCTTTGCTTCTACTTGCTCTGGCTTAACAGTACGAATGATCCAGATCAAGGTACCAATTAAGAAGAACGCACTTGGAGGAAGCAATAACAGACCATTTGGCTGATACCAGCCACCGTCTGAAACCTTGCTTAAAATCTCAACACCGAATAACGACCCGTTACCGAAAAGCTCACGAATGAAACCAACAGACATCAAGATAGCACCGTAGCCTAAGCCATTACCGATACCGTCCATAAAGCTCATCATTGGCGGCGTTTTCATCGCATAAGCTTCAGCACGACCCATTACAATACAGTTGGTAATAATCAAACCAACGAATACCGAAAGCTGCTTAGCAATATCATAAGCGTAAGCTTGTAGCACTTGATCAACCACGATAACCAGCGATGCAATAATTGTCATCTGTACGATAATACGTACACTACTCGGTATATGGTTACGAAGCATAGAGATGAAGAGGTTTGAAAATGCCGTAACAACCGTCAAAGCGATTGTCATTACCAATGCCGTTTCCATTTTACTGGTTACAGCAAGCGCACTACAAACACCGAGCACTTGGAGTGCAATCGGATTGTTATTAACAATTGGCCCCGACAGAACCTGTTTAAGCTCTTTAGCGTTAGCCATTAACTCAGTCCTCCATTACGAAATTTCTCGATAAAGCGACCAAAACCTTCGTCACCTAACCAGAACTCAAGTGAGTTTTGAACACCATTACCTGTCAATGTTGCACCGGACAGTGCATCGACACCGTATTCAGATGCAGCAATCACTGGATTTTTAGTGACGCTAATAACTAAGTTACCTTCAGCATCGTAAATCTTCTTACCATACCATTTCGCCATCCACTGAGGATTTTGAACTTCACCACCAAGACCAGGTGTTTCACCTGAACCGGTAAAGGCATAATAAACCAAACTCTGAATCGTATTCATGTCGGGTTTAATGGCGAGAAATGCATACATGGTTGACCAAAGACCATAACCTTTAATAGGTAAGATAACGGTCTTAGGCTGGCCCTGTTCATCATTGACCAGATAAACCACTGCGGTGTTAGCGACACGCTTTACTGACGCGATATCATTTTGTGGTTTAAAAGAGTTTGCAAGATCACGAGATGCTTTATCAGCATCGAATAAATCTGCATTACCTTCAACCCAATCACCGGTTTTCAGGTCAACAAGCTTAGCGACAACGTATTTATTGTAGGTTGCAAGCACCTCAGCTTTCGACATAGGCGCATCATCAGCTTGAGTTAGACCGGCAGCTTCTAGAATGTATTTTTGCTTATCGAGCAATTTATTCTCTATCTGAATAGGTCTTAGTAATACCGCGGCAGTAGAGACAAATACTGAACAGATAAAACATAAGCCAACGACGACAAAGAGGGTTCTTCCGAACGAATCTTTTTTACTAGCCACGAGCAATCCTCCGCTTGATATTTGCCTGAACAACAAAATGGTCAAATAGTGGAGCAAACAAGTTGGCAAACAAGATGGCCAACATCATACCTTCTGGAAACGCTGGGTTAATGACACGAATAAATATCGCCATTGCACCAATCAAGATCCCGTATCCCCATTTGGCTGTATTCGTAAACGAAGCCGAGACGGGATCAGTCGCCATAAACATCATACCGAATGCAAAACCACCCAGCACTAAATGCCAATACCAAGGCATGGCGAACATTGGGTTGGTATCACTACCGATGAAGTTAAGTAGACTAGAAACCGCAATCATACCCACCATTACACCAGCGACAATACGCCATGATGCAATACGGGTATAAACGATCACTGCACCACCAATTAAGATAGCGAGAGTCGACACCTCACCCACAGAACCTGGAATGAAACCTAGGAAAGCATCCCACCAGTTTTGGCTAAATCCATATTCTAATGTGCCTTGCGCCGCTTGACTCAGTGCCGTAGCACCTGAGAAACCATCTGCTGCAACCCAAGTGGTGTCACCAGACATGCTTAACGGATAAGCGAAGAACAAAAAAGCACGACCCGCCAATGCAGGGTTGAGGAAGTTACGTCCTGTACCACCGAAGATCTCTTTCGCCACAACCACACCGAAGGTGATACCTAGGGCTACCATCCACAAAGGAATAGTCGGTGGTAGAGTTAATGCAAACAGAATAGAGGTAACAAAGAAACCTTCGTTAATTTCATGCCCGCGAACCGAAGCAAACAAGACTTCCCAAATACCACCAACCGCAAATGTGACGGCATATATAGGTAGAAAGAAACAAGCACCATACCAAAGTAAGGCTGGGATCCCTGAGTTTGCGGTAAGCTCAGTACCGAACATACCGAACAGGCTAACCTGCCATACATCTGGAGTAGCAAAGCCAGCGGCAATAGCTTCTTGAGCCTGAAAACCTACGTTATACATACCCATAAACATGGCGGGGAATGTACATGCCCACACCAAGATCATCATACGTTTCAAGTCTAAGTTATCACGAACTTGAGTCGGCCCTTTATTCACATGGCCTGGAGTATAGAAAACCGTATAAGCCGCTTCGAAAATAGCGTAAAACTTTTCGAATTTACCGCCCTTTTCAAACTGAGGTTCAATATTTTTAAAAAAATCGTTAAAGCTCATTAGCCTTCCCTCACGATCGTATCTAAACAGTCACGAAGATAAGTCGCATAATCATACTTACCAGGACATACGAAAGTACACAGTGCCAAATCTTCTTCATCCAATTCAAGCGCGCCTAATGTAACTGCGCCATCAAAATCATTAGAGACAAGATCTCGAAGTAACATAGTAGGAAGAATATCCAGTGGCATAACACGCTCATAGTTACCGATAGGAACCATAGCTCTATCTGAACCACCTGTACTTGTCGTCATATTAAACAGACGAGAAGGTGACAAGTGACCTAAGAAAGTGCGAGTAATAGAGTATTTATCAGCACCAGGCATAGCCCAACCGATAAACTCTTGCTGTCTGCCCTCTTCAAGGAAAGATATTTGCTGATGGAAACGACCTAGATAAGCATAAGGTCCGACGGCTTTTCGACCGCTAAGCACTGAGCCTGAAACTGTTCGAACGTCACCCGCTGACATTTCACCCGCTGACAATTCAGCAGTAGAGGCACCTAGTTGAGCACGAATCAATCTTGGTTTTACTGCTTTAGGTCCAACAAGTGCAACAATACGTTGAGAGTTTAGCTCACCGCTCGTAAACAGTTGTCCTATCGCAATCACATCTTGATAACCCACATGCCAAACAGTTCTGTTTGCTGATGCAGATAATAGACAGTGAATATGGGTACCTGCTAGACCTGCTGGATGCGGGCCAGCAAACTCTTCAACCTGTGCATTCGCAGCAGGAATATCAGCGCCTGGTGCTTTACATAAGTAGACCTTGCCTTCAGTTAATCTCGACAGAACCTTAAGTCCATTGGCGAAATCTTCTTTATGCTCACTGATCACCACTTCAGGGTTGGCAGCAAGAGGCTGGGTATCGATGGCAGTAACAAAGATGCCTGCAGCGGTAGAATCTACGGCTGGAGCTTTACTGAAGGGACGAGTACGCAATGCAGTCCACAAGCCTGATTCGATCAGGTTGTTACGAACTAGCTGCGGTTCCAATGAATCTAGTTGTGCGGCATCATATTTAGCGAAAGAGACACACTCATTCCCTTCGATTTCGATAACCACTGACTGGAGAACACGTTGTGCCCCCCGGTTAATTTCAACAACTGTACCACTGGCTGAAGCCGTATATTTAACACCAAGGTTCTTTTTATCTTCAAAGATAATTTGACCTTTCTTAACTTTATCGCCCACTTTAATTTTCATCGTGGGACGTAAGCCAATATACTCTTCACCCAAAGTAGCTACACGTTTAATGGCTGGACCATTATGTATGACTTGTTCCGGCCTACCAGCTAAGGGTAGGTCCAATCCTTTCTTTATTGTAATCATATCCACAAGCACTACGTTATGAAGGAAAGACAATGCGCCGCGTTCCTGCAATAAATTGACAAGGAAAATGCCAAGCCCATCTCATTGAGCTAGCGCAGGTTTATTACAGAATTGCGACTGCAATCACGCTGTTCGCGCGCATTTTACCGTAAATATTAATGCATCGCCATGAAAAATGTGAGCCATTTCATAGTATATGTCGCTTTCATAGAGTTAGGCGTCGCTCACGTTTTCTTTTTTTATTTGATTTAGGTACCACTTAACTAATAGCAGACCTTGATCTAGCAAGGGTATCACCAATTCAAGAACATAAACCAAACACATAAACCGGAAAAAACAACAAAAAAACACAAGCACTCAACAGCTTAAACTTTAAGCGCGAGATACGAGCTACAACTTTACCTCTGAACAAATTTACTATCCAAATCAAGAGGCTTTATCGACGATAAAATCACAATCACATGTTACATTTTCAACTTGCTATGAAAAACGGCTTGAACCGTTTCTCATTTTGATGATATTTCAACCGTTAGAGTCCTTTAAGGATCTCATCACTGAGTTTAAGTTCATCATTTTTGTTAACACTGATCCCTGAAGCTATAATTGTGCGAGCAATACCCTTAGCTTGCTCGAGTGAATGCATATTAAATGTACCGCATTGGAACTCATTCAGTTCAGGGATATCTGATTGTGATGCAACAATGAGCACATCATTCATCGCCGCAAGCCAAGACTCCGCCACATCCGATTCTGAGGGGGTACCTATCAAGCTCATATAAAAACCAGTACGACAACCCATAGGGGAGATATCGATAATTTCGACTTTATCTCCATTGAGGTGATTACGCATAAACCCGGCATAGAGATGTTCTAAAGTATGGATACCTCGCTCACTTAAGATATCTTTATTAGGCGCGCAAAAACGCAGGTCAAACACAGTGATCGTATCGCCTGATGGGGTCTTCATTGTTTTTGCCACGCGAACAGCAGGTGCATTCATACGGGTATGGTCAACGGTAAAACTATCCAGTAACGGCATCTCAACTCTCCAAATTATTTCCCCAGCATCATCTAGCATAGGCTAAGTGAGTAAGGAGTTCATTTTTAATACTATTTATTACCAAACTCTTTTATACAAGATTAACAAGATTTACGCACCTTGATGGCAGTTAATGTTGCAAAGTTTTATTCCCTTATCCGGGTATATGCATCTTCTGAGATTTTATGGTACTTACGCACACCCTCTTCATATTTCGTATATGCTTTATACACTTTATCCATTGTGGCATCTTTAGCAGATTGCTCTCTAATGACCTCTTTCGAGACCAGAGCGAGTTGTTTCATCACTTCATCGGGATACTGCTTAAGGATAACCCCGTGCTCATCAATCAATGACGCTAAAGCGATGACATGCTTAGAGGTATATTCATCTAACATATCTTGGTTAATTGCTCGCGCCGCAACCGTCACAATGGATTGAAGATCAGCAGGTAAAGTAGCAAATGCTTGCTTATTAATAATGAACTCTAAGGTGGTACCCGGCTCATGCCAACCAGGGTAATAATAAAATTTAGCCGCCTTATGCAGACCAAATGCGAGATCGTTAAATGGCCCAACCCACTCAGTAGCATCGATGGTACCAGTTTGCAGTGCAGTATAGAGTTCACGTCCAGGTAAAGTGACCGGAACACCACCAACACGCTTCAACACTTCGCCTCCTAGGCCCGGTAAGCGCATTTTCAAGCCTTGCAGATCTGCCATAGAGTTGATCTCTTTATTAAACCAACCTCCCATCTGCACCCCTGTATTACCACCAGCAAGTGGAATAATACCAAAGGGTTCATAAACCTCCTCCCACAGCTCCATTCCACCGCCATAATGTAACCAACCATTCATTTCTTGAGCATTCAACCCAAATGGAATCGAGGTAAAAAATTGTGCCGCGGGTGTTTTTCCTTTCCAATAATAAGCAGCACTGTGTCCCATCTGCACTGTACCTTGGCTCACCGCATCAAAGACCTCAAATGCGGGCATCAACTCACCAGAGCCATAAACCTTGATCTTAAGTCTGCCAGCAGACATCTCTTCGACTAGTTTTGCAAAGCGCTCGGGGGCCATACCAAGCCCTGGGAAGTTTTTTGGCCATGAAGTCACTAACTTCCATTCAATGGTTTCAACATCAGCAGTGCTGGTTTGAACCTCCTGATTTTGATTCTCTTTCTCTTGACACCCTGTTATAAACAGGGCCATCAATGAGATTAATACCAGTGTTACTCTTTTCATCATATCCTTTCCTTATTGATATTTTCCTTATAAAAAACGGAACCACAGCTAAGCATACTTAGCAGGGAAAACTAACCATATATTTGAGCGGGCAGCCAAGTGATCAGTCCAGGCCAAATACTCAATAACAACATCAATATCAGCTGGATGATAACAAAGGGGATCACCCCTTTATAGATCTGACCACTCGTCACTAACTCTTTACTCACTCCCCTTAAGTAAAAGAGAGCAAACCCAAACGGTGGCGTTAAGAATGAGGTTTGTAAATTAACGGCTATCATGATCCCAAGCCAGATAGGATCGAGCCCCATCGCAAGTAAAATAGGCGCAACTAAAGGCACAACCACAAACGTGATCTCAATAAAATCCAGGATAAACCCAAGCAAAAAAATCACTAACATAACTAATAGTGTGGCTCCGATCAGGCCACCAGGCATATTATTAAACAGGTCGTGAATGAGGACTTCTCCACCTAGACCTCTAAATACGAGTGAAAAGAGCGAGGCACCAATTAAGATAAGAAACACCATTGAGGTTATTTTGGTCGTACTGAGCATCACTTCTTTTAACTGAGTAAGATTCATCTGCCTCTTTATCAGCGCGATAACTAAAGCGCCGAATGCACCCACCGATGCAGCCTCTGTTGGCGTTGCCACACCTAACAATATCGACCCCAACACTAAAAAAATAAGCAGTAATGGCGGCACTAACGCTCCCAGAGTTTGCAAAGCAAACTCCAAGTCTAATTTGCGTTTGTCTATCGCGGAGGGAAATTGTTCAGGCCTAAACTTAATTAAAAGTAAGGTATAAAGGCAATACATACTCAACAGGAGTAAACCAGGGATCAAGGCTCCAGCAAAAAGATCGCCAACCGAGACTGATTTCGGACTAAAAATCCCCATCTGTAACTGGGCTTGCTGATAGGCATTTGAGAGTACATCCCCGAGTAATACTAAGGCGATAGAGGGAGGAATAATTTGACCTAAAGTTCCCGTTGCACAAATTGCCCCTGCACTAAAGGCCGGATCATAACCTCTCTTTAATAGTGACGGCAATGACATCAGCCCCATGGTGACCACTGTTGCCCCTACAATCCCTGTACTGGCGGCGAGAAGCATGCCGACAAAGAAGACACTAAAGATCAAGCCTCCCCTAAAGCGACCAAAAAGCTCTGCCATGCTAGCCAGAAGCTGCTCTGCGACCTTAGATTTCTCCAGCACCACCCCCATAAAAACGAACAGTGGCACAGCCATTAAAATCGGATTATTAATCACCCCATATAAGCGGTTAGGTAATACACCCAATAAGCTACTATCAAAAGTCCCAGTTAACGTTCCTATTCCAGCAAACATCAGAGCGACACCAGCAAGTGTTAACGCAACTGGATAACCTAACATCAACACCAGACAGACAGCTAGGAAAAGTAAAATAGCCATCATTGATCCTCCCCTCGCACTTCAATGTCTCCCACAAGCTTGTTACCGAATAGAGCCGAAGCGTGACGCACTAGATCGACTGTTCCTTGAAGCAGTAAACTCACCACCAGCAACAATAGGAGACTTTTTTGCAGATAAACAAAGGGCAGACCGCCAGCTTCAACTGAGATTTCAGAATAACGCCAAGACGCTATGACATAATCAAAACAGGAATAAGCAATGAAAATACACACGGGGAAAAGTAAAAAGAGGGTGCCAAGCAGATCGACCCAATGTCGGCCACGACAAGAGAAGTTACGATAGAATATATCAACGCGCACATGACCATCATGTTTAAGGGTATAGCCTGCCGCTAAAGTTAATATAGCGCCATGGAGATAAAGAGCTCCTTCCTGCACCGCTGTAGCCCCCGTATCAAAGGCATAACGTAACACGACGACCGCTAAGGTCATCAATACAATTAATAGCGTAAACCAGCTTACTCCTTTACCGATAAGTTCAGTAATTTTCTCTATTTGACTCATTCATGTTAATCACAAATTATTACGTAACTTATTGATAACAGAATTAACGTGATAGATAAACAAAAAGCAGAGGGGATGGGTTAAATCATTACTAGAAGATGACAGACGATTGCATTCAAGTAGACTAACAGTGAAGAGTTTATGCCACACGTTTTACGAAAATTCCTGAAAACGACTAGGCTTTCAGGCATTTAGAGCCTAAAGGTAGCTTTATACCAAACGATATTAACCTTTACACTTAGGCGAATCCGGCACCGCGACTTCAGCAGCCCACTCATCAGGAGAATAAGTGTGCATAGAAAGTGCATGTAAGCCATTAGCAAATTCAGTCGCTAATGCTTCATTAACCGCTCGGTGACGCGCTATAAGACGCTGACCTTCGAACGATTCAGAGGTGATAATTACCTTAAAGTGGGTTTCTGAATTTGGTGGTACATGGTGATTATGACTTTCATTGATCACTTCAAGATGAATTGGCAACAAGCTTGCGGTTAGTTTTTCAATAATTATCTGTGCAACTGACATAAAAATTCTCTCAAATATACAATGACAGCAGGGTAATCCCTAAGCTGCGAAAGATCAATTATCAGAGTACGTACGCCCCCTAAATGTTAATCAATCAGATTTGGCTCACTCTTACATCATCACCTAAGCCTTCCAATGACGCGACCACTCTTTCGCAGGTTATAGATTCAGGAATCGCTAGGGTTAACGTTGCAGAGAATACTGTAGTACTCAATCCTGTGACGGCAAAGCGATGACACTCTAAAGATTCAAGTTCAACCTCAAGGTCGGCTAAAATGTCATCTATATCTCGTGTCAGACCGGAGCGATCATTACAATCCACCACCAGCTTGACTCTCTGTAATGTGTTAGGCAGTTGAGCTTCAACGACGGCATAAGAGAAATGCAAAGCGGGAAAATGAGTGACAAACTCTGCTTCAAGCAGAGGCTGAGACTCAATGTCTATGGCCACCTCGAATAGAGCTGAGAAATGTCCGCCAAGCTTAATGACTTTACTCGTTTGCCATTCACCACCATGAAAACGTGTGATATCGGCCAATGATTTGATGATACCAGGCTCAGACACACCACTGACTGTTGTAACAAAAGTTTTCTTCATATGATATTCCTTCCAATAGAAACAGTGCCACTGACTTGTGTCTATCAATATTGGTCTTTGGCATCAACACTTAACAGAACAGTATTAAGTCGATCGATACCTAACAATATTGGACGCTATAAGCTGAATGGTTTGATAGTAAACCTATTCACATAACCTCACATTAACTATCAAGATTAATTAATATCAATCTCCCATATTGTCCGAAACTCATGGGGAACCAGATCCCTCTCGATGTTGCCATTGCATCCTCTTTGTTTTTGTTTTTGTTTGAATAAGTTAATCATGATTCGAATACCACCCAATAAATACTTTATACAATATTGTTGAAGCAGGTCATGGAAATATTAAATGAAAACAGGCTAAATGTTGTCCATTGATGGCTGCTAAATTCAAGCGAGTAATCGAACTCAGAATCAAGGATTGACAGTGAAAATATTTAAAAAACAAACCGTATATATAGTGTCTAAAAATACAATGTGGACAGAAGTCGTCATTGCCAGCCTTGCCACTACCTTTGAGTGCGATGTTTTTCTTAAAGAAACATCTGTTGAAAGGCTATGGAACTTGCACCAAGACACTATTATCGTGTTCGATAAATCGACACTTGGAAACCCCACATCCCAATGTGTATCTCCTGCTGAACGAGGGGGGAAATGGCTACTAGTCAATGGAAAACAGATTGATGAACAAAGTGTTGCTGGAATAATCGCACTTGGTTTTTCAGGTTTAATTATCTCTCCTTTTACCTTAGAAATGCTTCCCAGAGCGTTAAGAGCTATTGTGTCAGACCAATTATGGTTCAGCCGAGTAGCCATGTCACATACACTAAAACATCTAGTCAGTTCAGCAGGGCCAGCTCACAACTCAGTAAACGTATTAGGGGCAAAGTACGCGCTCTCTTGTCGAGAACAACAAGTGTTTTTGCATCTTTTTCAAGGTAAAAGCAATAAAGAGATTGCCGCACAACTGCATCTCAGCCCCAGCACGGTCAAATGTCATGTTTCTAGTATTCTATTAAAAACAGGTAAAAGTAGTAGGAGTCAAATAAGTATGCTTCTCATGGAGGCTGATACAAGCGACACTCTTGTAACACAGGAAAACAAGCTAAAAAACAGCGCTTAATTAGGCCGAAATTAGTTCTTCTTTAGACACTTAATTGGACATCTGGTCTATATCCAACTAAGTCGATACTGTTTATATTTTCTCTATCAAAACAAGGTTGTTAAATCATCGGAGAATAATATGAAACGTTTAATTAGTAGTGTCGCGATCGCATTGCTTTTTTCTGCAGGCGCAGTTGCAAATAATTGGTCAAGTCACCCAGATGAGCGACCAGACGGTCAAACTCAGTTTAATGTTGACCTTACTGGCGAAGTTCCTCAGCGTTGTATGATGTATTCGACTCAAGATAAATCTATTGAGTTAGATGTTAAAGTAACCAACAGCGTAGCCAGTGAGTTTACATTCCAAGCTTGGTGTAATAATGATAATTCCAAAGGCACATTAGTTGTCGGTGCACAAGCATTTACAAATAGTAATGGTACAGATGTTATTCCTCTTGAAGTCTCGTTTAACGGCACCACAAGTACTATTGATAAAACGCAAAATGCCAGCAATTCACACGCAATCGAAGTCGCAATGGATGTGAGCAATAGCACTGAAGGCTACATGAGTGCAGATAATACCCTGACCATCAAACCTATTGTGACCGGCTGGGAAAAAGCGGGGAATTATAAGACGTCAATGTATGTATCGCTTTACCCAAGATAAGTAATCGTTTTCTCTACTTAGATTTAACAAACAAGGGGCCTTTGGCCCCCATTTGAGGATATATGCGATTATTTACCATCTTGTTGCCGCTGCTTTTACTGTTTCCCTGCGTTGCACATGCCTTCGAACTTTTCCCAATGGTGACATTCTTTTCGGATCAAGGAAGTAAAAGTGAGCAGTTTTTTCAGGTCAATAACACCACAGAACAACCCCTACCTTTAGAAATTTTCGTCAAACAACGACATCTATCAGGCGAAAAGCCCGAACAGCTGACTGACTCCGATGATTTCTTTGTTTTCCCTCCCCAAGTGCTAATACCGTCGGGAAAAACTCAAATGGTCAAAGTAAAGTATATCGGTGACAAAACTGATATTTCAAACTCTTATCGGATCGTTTTTAGTCAGTTGCCCATCAAAGATGACGTTAAGGAGAGCAGCATAAAAATGTTATTCCAGATTGGTGCTCTGGTGTTTGTGTCTCCAAGTAACGTGACAAATACCGTTACCGCTAGCATTGAATATCAGGACGACATGCCTTCAACAATGCTGCTGACAAATCAAGGGGCTGGGGTGATCGTTATTCCTCAACTCTCTTTTACCGTCAAAAGTGATCACGCTAATCACCACTGGAAATGGCAAGACATTCAGCATTTATTTAATCAACAATATCTTGTGCCAGGAGAGATGGTCAGCGTCGCTGTGAATAGTTTGTTATCAGTACAAGATAGTTCAGCCTCGGTGGATATAAAGGGCAAGCGGTGATAACAAGGGCTTCATGGCCGTTCTCCCTAACATTGTTACTAATATGCTTACTCCCTTGTAATGCGAATGCGATGAGCTTCTCACTGCCTCTGGATATTGAAGGGCGACAACTCGGCACAATACCTGTCACCTTAAAAGGCACCGAAGTCAACGCTGTTTCATTGGTGTCGCTTAAATCAATTCTCAGTACCCGGGTAGCGGATGATGTTTGGCAAGCTTTGTTAGAAAATCATTCAACCACAGATGATATGGTGTCACTTGCTACGTTAGCCAAGAAAGGGGTTAATCTGGTGTTTCTCCCTTCTACCCTAACCCTTACTGTGGATATATCAAGTGAGGCGCTAGGGCAATTCAACGTGGACTTCAGTGAAGGTTTCACCCCGTTTTCACCCTCTAATAGTGGCTCGTTTAGCTGGTTAAACAGTATTAACTTCACCCATACTGAAAGCTGGCAATCCAGCAGCAATAATAGCTTTTCTTCTGCCGATTGGTTGGCCCAAATGAATATAGGTGGTGCTAGTGGACTCAATATAACCCTAGCAAATCATCTCGAGGCAGACGAGGATGATACCCGTGTCCTGCGAGGAGAGTGGACCGCATTTTACGATAATCCAAACGCCCCCTTGCGGATGTCGATTGGAGACGTTGAATCGAATTCGGGTTCTGGAGTTGCTGGGCACCTATCCAGTGTTAGCCTTGGAGGCTTGTCAATTAAGAGTGATTACGCAGAACTTCAACCTGAGCGCATTATAGGCCCTAATAACAACCAAGAGCTGATCCTTAAAGAGAGTGCCGAAGTAGAAATTAGCGTCAATGGACAGATTATTTTCAGTGGTCGTCAGGAGGCAGGACGTTTTAACCTGAGCAATTTACCCATGGCTAATGGTGCCAATGACATCATAGTCAACGTCACTTACCTCTCAGGGAAAGCTGAACGTTTTGTTTTTTCGCAATTTTACAACAGTAGCCTATTAAACCAAGATATGCTCAATTACGCTGTTACTGCTGGTGTGCCCTCTATTTTTGCCGATGACGGTATCGAATATTTAGACACCTGGACGGTAGCAGGGTTTGCTGAATATGGCCTGTTATCCTGGCTAACACTTGGGGTCAATGGATCCGTTGCTAAATATGGACAAGTACTGGGTACCACTGCAACCCTAGGAACAGATTTGGGTAACCTTTCTAGCCGTTTATCTTTTAGTAACCGAGAGAATGCAGGCTTTGGTAATATTTTATCCTTCACGTTTGAGAGCACCGTATTAGGGACTTCTAATAATCAAACTCCCAACCTTAGATTGAGCGCTGAGTTCTCAGACTTGTTTACCTCGACGCCCTGGGATGAAGAGGCTCTAGCGACAACATATGAACGCTATTTAGCTAATTACGTTTGGGTATTCAATAACCAATGGGATGCAACGATATCTGCCTCCTATTATAAAGACAACCAAGACACCAAACAGAGCAATCTCACCTTTATGTTGAACTGGAAAGTAGGTAACTGGACCTTAGGTTCTGGCGTCAGCTACCAAGATACTGACACCTATGATGCCGCTGATGTCGAATATTTTATAACCCTTGATTGGCGCCGATCTAATACCCGCAATAGGGTTAATCTAGCTGCTAATTACAATAGTAATAATAACCACTCTCAAGTTGAACTCTATCAAACCAGTAATGATAGAGTTGGCAGTCTAGGATACCGGGCACAAGCTGAGTATGAAGATGGACGAGAGAGTCAAAATGCACAACTCAACTATACCGCTAACAGAGTGCGATTAGAGGTAGAAGTGGAGCGCAATAAAAATAGTAGCAACGGCAGTGATGCCGGCTATTCAGCATCCATTAGAGGCAATACTGCCATTGGGCTTGTTGATGGTAAGTTGGGTTGGGGACGAGCACAAGAAGGCCCCTTTATTGTATCCCAACTTCATCCGTCACTGTCTCAGCAGCAAGTGCTTTTGGGCACAGATCAACAAGATGGCTACAAAGCTGCAGGCACCCCAATGATTGGCGGTTTATTGCCATTAGAAGTGGCTTACAGCAACAACATAATTGACCTTAACGTGCCTGATGCCCCCATTGGCTATGACTGGGGAGAAAGCAGAATAACCATCTCACCTGGCGCTGCAACAGGTCATTACATGATGATAGGTTCAGACCGCTCATATACCGCAAAAGGGATATTAATCGATGCCAGTGGTAAGCCCGTCTCCTACCTACAAGGTGAAATTATCAGTGAGGAGTTACAACTGCCGTTCTTCACCAATAAATCTGGTCGTTTCTACGTTCAAGGCGTTGGACCGGGAAAGTATATGGTGACAATAGCTGATGACAGATACCACCCCTTGCCCGTCGTAGTCGAGCAAGCCGATAGCCATTTAATCGAACTTGGCACGCTTAACTTAGCGTGTATTAAGGAGAGTTGTGATGAAAACCTTTAATCCCATAAAAGCAACGCTAACATTGATAATGCTAGCTGTCGCGTTCTCAAGCTCGGCCTATGAGGAAAATCCTGACAACAACGCCAGCTGTGAAGGTAATTGGCGTATTGAACTGAACACGAACTCATCCTCCAAAGAACAAAAAGGACGACGAGGAGTCTGGATCCCTGGTACCATTTACCTCGACAGAGTGCTCGCTAAATGTGCCAAAGAGATTGTACTCAAACAACCTCATGGAGGAGAACCTTTACTGCATGGACTCAGCTCACAGCATAACTATGAATTAAGAAATGCCGCTCGCCAACCCCTGTCTATTACGGGTAAAAACGACTATGTCCTGCCTGTTTTCAAAAAACAACAAGTGGACTTATGGGTGTATATCCCGGGTGGCAGAGACTTATCACCAGGACATTATCAAGCCACGCTTGATGCCGAGCTTAAAAGCGATATAAATACTAACGTGTTGCAGAAAAGCTACTCCTTTGATTACCTAGTCACTCCCTATGTTCGGGCGAAAATAGTCAACTCAAGCGACAGATGGATCCAACCAGCAGGCACCTCAGTACGTGTTCACTTAGGGGATTTAACGCAAAGGAATCGCCGTGATTTACCCGTTTACGTCGAGAGCAACAGTTTCGTTAGCATGACCGTGGCATCCTTGAATCAAGGAAACCTTGTCAATGTGACAAATCGGCGAAATAAGGTGCCCTACCAACTCCTGTTTAGTGGCCAACAAATCGACCTAGTCGATGAAGTGACATTTGATATCAACAACCGCCCATTTAGTGGGAAAAAGATGACCATATCATTCCAAAACACCGCCAAGCCTTTTGCCCGCGCAGGTCTCTATGAGGATGTAGTGACCATCAGTTTGTATGCGAGGTAGTTTACTTAGCATTGTGATAGTGGGGAGATAAGCTTCTGAAGGTGTAATTAACTCTTGGCTTATGTACCCCCATACGTTTTGGTAAACTATGCTGCCAACTTTGTTGCATCGGCCAGTGCATCAGTAACAGATCACCACTGTCGAGTGTCAGCTTTACTTTCTCTAGCGTCTCTTTATGGCGAAGAAAAAAGTCACGGCTTGCACCTAAGGTTAAAGAGGCAATATCGCTACCCGACACGATTTCAGGCTCATCATCACTATGCCACCCCATAGATTGTGTGCCATCAACATAATGGTTTACCAATACACCATTGGAGATAAAACCAAAATCACGGTGCAGCATTACCCTAAGCTTATGCGCATATTTTGGCCAAGGTAATGCCTCAATAAATAGACCTGAGTAGAAATAATGACAACCAAGATCTCCAAACCAAGCTTGAGAACGAGGGATCACATGAGACTGACCAAAAACTTGCACTATCGGCCGCGTGAACGGATAAGATTGAGCTTCCTTAAGAAGTGCTTGTTGTTGCTGTGGATTTAAATAGCCTTTTAGCAGTGTAAAAGGAAAGTTATCACGCACACCTTCTAGCAAAACTTGCTGTTCCATATCGACTCTGTCCCCTCTAGATTAACCGACGCCAATCTCCCCCAACTGACACCTTAGCCTTATATACCTGCCGATCTTAATCTGCGATAATGCCTGCCCTTATTTTATTGGTACATTTCGGCATATGACAACAAAATTTTCAGTCACGGATATTGAGCTAGCACTAGCACGCTATCCAAAAGATCAGGAATCAAACTTACAGGCGTGGGATGCGGCTGATGAGCACCTAATAAAACATCTTAAAGAGACTGAACAAAAGCCTGTTATTACCGCAATAATCAATGATAATTTTGGCGCATTAACCACTTGTCTTCGAGCAATGGACGCAGCTTGGCCATTAATGGTTGAAACAGATGCAAAAACCAGCCAACTGGGTATTCTGCAAAATTTGGCGACAAATAAGCTCTCTCGTGAAGGTATAGCCTGGCTTAATAGCCGTGAAGCGCTACCAAGTAAAATTGAACTTGTGTTAATGAAGCTTCCAAAGAACTTAACCTATTTCGCCCACCAGCTCAGCCGTCTATCTCACGTTCTGCCAAAAGACACTCAGGTACTCATTAGTGCCAAAGCCAAGTCAATTAGCAAGTCAGTACTCGAACTGATTGGCAAAAATCTAGGCCCTGCCACTGCTAGCCTGACTTGGAAAAAAACCCGTGTGATCACTTGTATCAGTGACGGTGTCATCCGAAAGCTTCCTAATGAAATTCAATGGTCTGTTCCTAAATTAAACCTAGAAATACGTAACCTGAGCAATGTATTCGCCGCTAACAAACTCGATATTGGCGCTGAAATCATGCTGGAAAATATGCCTAAAGGTAATTTCAAATCGATTATCGATTTAGGCTGCGGCAATGGCATATTAGGTCTGCATGCAAAACAGCTGTTTCCAGATGCCTACATTCACTTTGTCGACGATTCAGAGATGGCCGTCGAATCCGCCAAACAAAACTGGCTACTCAACAAATTAGACACTGACGGTCTCGTCGGCGAACAAGCCACCTTTGGTTGGGATGACTGCCTAACCCACCTAAGTGAAGGTGTGCGTCCCGATCTTATTTTATGTAACCCACCTTTCCATCAAGGTGAAGCAATCACCGATCACATCGCCTGGCAGATGTTCCTCCAGTCATGGCGTTCACTGAAAAACGGCGGCATCTTACACGTGGTTGGTAACCGTCATCTGGCATACCATGTAAAGCTGCAGCGCATCTTTAAAAACTGCACCACTGTCGCGTCAAACGGTAAGTTTGTTATCTTGCAGGCACAGAAAATCAGCAAGAAAGCCGAGACTTTTGAGACTCTAGCTATCAACGTTGAGGCTGACGTTGAAGTAGCAGCAAGTGAGCCACACCCACAAAGTGGGCTTTATGGCACCAAGAAGTAGCTTGCCAGATCGCAAGTTTCAAATATCTTCTTAGTTGGGCTCATTTGGCTGAATTCGTATTTGGTTATTGCCAGATAGGCATAGCTTCGTTGATATCTATTGCTTGCAGAATGTGCTGTATATGGATATACGAATGTCGTGATCACACAGATGTGAATGAACGCCCCTTATGTGTAAATATACTTCTCTGACACGGTGAGTGAAGCATAGCTTCAAGCTAACGAACGAGAAGCATGGAGGCTGAACTGGCATTAAGATAGGGATATCATTGCAAGCACATCTGACCTCCAGGGACGGAGGAAATGCAGAAAAATGTCTGGAACATTTTCTGCCCTGTGGCCTCTAAGACAGCCAATAACCTCCCTGTTAAAAGGCCAGTTCGATATCCCTATCTCCCGCTCGAAGAGTTTCACCCTGTAAAACCTCGCCTTGCTGTCGAAGGTCATAGCCGCGTTCACACCTGATTGTTTATCTCTTCGATGTAAGGTTTGTGGTTGTAGAACGTTTCTGGACAAAAGCTTGCTGACTTGCCTGATAGCAAGTTTCAAATATCTTTGTGGTTGGTTTCATTGGGCGAGATTGGTATTTAGTTAGCTGACAGCAAGCCATTACTTTAATCCAGTTAATTGCTTGCAGCAGGCCGATGTGCAGATACTTCAGTGAGACGACGCAAGTACAATCCCTGTAGTCTCTACGATGACATCCATGTCATCGAAGCTCACTGCCGCATCTACACCTGAGTGTTTGTCTCTTCGAGTTAGGTTGTATAGTTATGACTCATTTCTGGACAAAAGTTTGCTGACTTGCCTTATAGCAAGTTTCAAATATCTTTTTAGGTTGGGTTCATTGGGCTAGGTTTGCATTTGGTTATTGTCAGGTAAGCATGGTTTAGTGGTTGTCTATTGCTTGCAGCAGGCCTTATGTGTAAATACTTCTATGACACGGTGAGTGAAGCATAGCTTCAAGCTAACGAACGAGAAGCATGGATGCTGAACTGGCATTAAGATAGGGATATCGTTGCAAGCTCAATCCCTATAGCCTCTACGACAGCCAATAACCTCCCTGTTAAAAGGCCAGTTCAATATCCCTATCTCCCGCTCGAAGAGTTTCACCCTGTAAAACCTCGCCTTGCTGTCGAAGGTCATAGCCGCATTCACACCTAATTGTTTATCTCTTCGATTTAGGTTTTGTACGACAAAGTCCCTTGGTGATCACATCAGAGATTGAGTGATTCTAGGAAGGTTTTGGACAAAAGTGCGTTAGAACTCAGGCTCTAAAACTGGGCTTTGAGATTAGGAAATGTACAGTGCTCGGCCATATTGTAACGCCCACTTAACTTGCGCAGCAAGGCAATACGGTAATTCCGCATTGCGCCATAATCTCTAAAACAGATTGGAAGTAAAACTGCCACGCGTTGCAAGTCAGGTTAGATTATTTGTTAGGCGACTATTACCGACAGGTTTTATTCACTTTTCCTAACAACTCTAGCTTCCAACATTTTTTGAGTCCCCAGGTCTGTTAACTCCCACTTAGATACTGCATCGCCACTATCAATGGAGATTAGGTTTAATGCCACAAACTGAATTCGAATAGTAAATAACACCTGAGTATCGACCAACAGACTACTAATATTATAATTGTTCGTATCAGTACCACTATAATGTGAAGCTATAAACTCACTAATTGAGGTTTCATATGGTCTATCGACTAAGAAAGGGGAAATAGTGCTAAAGAGATTTTTCCAAGTTGTTTCTTTAGACCAACTGGCATATTGAGTATCGTCATGAAAGCTGTTTGCATAAATTCTATAGTCGCCTTTAAGCATTATTCTACTATCAAAATTTGCTAACTCGGTTTCAGGAATGGGAGTTGAAGATGAATTCACTTCGGCTAATTGCATGCTTATCTTATTGTTTTCTTTCCTTAATTCATTTATTTCAGCCAACAACTCAGGGGAAGCTGTTGAATCAGCTCGCACCCAGCCTATAGCGGGAAACATTTTAATGGTTTTGTTTAAACTGAGTGAAACTTGACCTGGCAACTGCGCAGGATTATCCCAAAAACGAATTAAACGACCATTACTTACTTTATCGCGAAAATCTTGCAATTTTTGATAATTAGCTTCGTCATTTTCTGATTTAGCCCTTGGTAATTCATTTGGTGACTTATGTAATAATGCGATTACTTTAATACCTTTACTTACAGCATAATCAAATTCTTTTTCTGTATAACTGAGCCCGTCATCAGCGGTAGAACCGTAACGACCTCCGATTATTAACAGGTAATAATCACAGTCATCAATAATTTTTTTAATGAATTCCCACTGTTCTTCATCTGCTGCAGGAAATAATTCCATTCCCGCAGGAATGCAATCCATCTCCATCAATGTTTGCAACACACTTTGCCTTTCTTCTTGAAGGTCAACATAGGTAGAACTCACAAAAACTTGATAACGCTTATCCATAAAATTCCCAGTTCATTTTAATTAACACAAATTGAGCGCTGTACTGCGACCATGTAGCCTAACATTCGTACAGTGCGCATGCGTATTTAATAAGCCTATTATTAAAGCCTTACTAAAGTAAAGCTATTGATTTATAAGAACTCTACCAGAGTAGCACTGAATAAACGAGCACGAAAAATTGCAAAGTTAGCATTGATATTGATGTCTTATCTAAAGCTGTCACTTATCGATTAGCAAAAGTAGGTCAACTAACTTGCTACGGTTCTGTGTAGCATATCGCCTGAAACTGATAAAGGGGCAAAAGTGAGTTACGAAACTCCAGCAATGAAGTCAAATCGAAGAGAAAAATGAACAGATGTAGATGCAGCTGCGAGCTTCCAAAACAGGGAAGTTTTGGTAGAGCCATCCACGGATGGATTCACGGCGTTTCGCAGAAGTGTCTGCACATACCTCGCTGGAGGCGATAAACAGCAATAAAGGTGATACCTCCAGACACATCCCTCAATACCAAACTCAGCCGAAAGCTAAAGCAGAAAATGTAATCAGCCTTCATTGGAAGGCTGAATTAAAAGCGGTAACTCATGCCGAAATTGAAGCTTTGCACTTGTAGCTCTTGAATCGGAACGTATTGATACTCAAGGTTTAAACCAAAACCTGATTGAAAACGTATGCCCCAACCGACTGCACCATAAAAATCACTGCCACTGCTTTCAATACTCTTGACCTCATCACTACTGAAGAAACCTGTAATATCATAATCCAGCTGGTTAGCGCTCATACCTACTTTGGCATAAAGATGGTTACTCTCGGAAAGGGGGACTTGCCCATAAATCGCACCTCGAAAACCTGTATAACTAATATTATCCACACTGGAAAATATACTGGATATCGCACTCACAATACCACCAGTACCGGCCATAAGCCCCGCTTCAACACCAAAGTGATTATTCAACATATATCGATAATAGATATCAGTGCTTAAGCTGTCCCCTGCACCGAACTCCTTACCATTATCGGACTCAAAATCCTGAGTTCCGTAACCAAGACTTCCGCCAATAATGTGGTTGGACTCACTGGCATAGGCTGGTACGCCCAACAAACATACAGCCACTAACAACGCCTTTTTCATGATCATTCCCTGTTTATTATTAAACCACTATCCTACGATGACACTGATAGGCAGCATCAAGTCAAACCACAAGCAAGTCACATTAGCTCTAGATAACTTTGCCACCCAAAATATAACATGCCATCTGAATTTGGAAACTGTACTGAAACTGAACGAATTGACATTGAATATATAAATAACGGATCAATCACGGTCTTAAGTTAACTATTGGTTTCCAAATAGGCCAGGGTACACGTCTTCATCACGGCTTTGGCATCATCATTGATGAAACTGGCTTCGATAGCATTAAGGGTAAATTGCGTCAGCTCCGCTTTAGTTAATGGTAATGCCTCAGCGACAGCATTAAAATTATCGGTCATATAGCCGCCAAAATAGGCGGGGTCGTCCGAGTTAATGGTGACACACAGACCATGACGCAAAAGCTGGGCAATATTGTGCTGATCCATGTTATCGAACACCTTAAGACGAGTATTTGACAGAGGGCAAACAGTCAGCGGCACACGGCTTTTCGCCAACAGCTCCATCAACACGGCGTCTTGAACACAGCTGACGCCATGATCGACTCGGCTCACTTTTAGCATATCCAGTGCATCATGAATATTCTGCGCAGGCCCCTCTTCGCCGGCATGGGCCACGGTCAAAAAGCCATATTCCAACGCCCTTTCAAAAACCCGTTTAAACTTCTCTGGTGGATTTCCCTGCTCGGAAGAATCTAACCCTATGGCCACTATTTTATCTTTATGAGGTAGGGCTATCTCCAATGTAGCAAAAGCAGCCTCCTCATCCAGATGACGCAGAAAGCACATAATCAACTGGCTGCTGATCCCAAGCTCACTTTCAGCTTGCAACAGCGCCATGTGGATCCCCTTAACGACAGTGTCGAAACAGATCCCTCTATCAGTATGGGTTTGTGGGTCGAAGAAAATCTCCGTGTGCATCACATTGTCCTGCTGACAACGCAAGAGATATGCCCAAGTCAGGTCAAAAAAGTCCTGTTCATGAATAAGTACATTCGCACCTTGGTAGTAGATATCGAGAAATGATTGCAGATTATGAAAGTCGTAGGCAGCCCTAACGGCCTCTGGAGTATCGAAAGGAATTGCCACCTTATTACGGTGCGCCAATTCAAACATCAACTCAGGTTCTAGGGTTCCTTCAATATGAAGATGTAATTCCACTTTGGGCAATTCTGAAATAAATGCTTTCATAGTCAACCTATTACATGATTACATGAGACATCAACCTTATCACACCTTGTTATTATTCAAAAAGTTAACTTTGCTTGCCATATCTCAATTTTTAAATATCACTTATAACAGAATACAGATTAATCTCGCTCTCGAGTCTGGGGTGGGGAGAACAAGCGACGCCATCTCTCGCCTATTGTTAACCCTGACGCAAATGCTTCACTCAACATATCTCGCCACTCTCTAAAGGTCACCACCAAGGGATTAAAACTGTTGACAGGTTTAGTGATCCCATACTCGACAGTCTCCTCCTCTTTGGCATAGGTACCAAACATCTTGTCCCAAATAATCAGCACGCCAGCATAGTTCCTATCGATATATTGCGGATTTCGTCCATGATGAACTCTGTGATGGGACGGAGTGTTAAAGATTAACTCTAAGGGACCCAATGATCTGACCGCCTGTGTATGAACAAAAAATTGCAAACCAAGATTGAGCAAGACAACGAATACCACCCAATTAGGATCAAAACCCAGTACCACTAAAGGAAGCCAAAATAGCCACATCCCTGCGAGGGGATACATAAGGGATTGACGAAACGCCGTGCTAAAGTTCATGGTTTCTGAACTATGGTGAGCCACATGAGCCGCCCACATCCAACGGATCCGATGGCTAGCTCGATGGAACCAGTAATAACAGAAATCCTGTGCGACCATGAGCAATATGAAGCTAAAAATCCCCATCTGAATATCAAAAAGACGCCAACCAAAAAAAAACAGATAGAGTTTTGCTATCAGCAAGCCCGTGAGGATATCAGTCCCTTGATGCAACCCAGCAAGGGACAGGTTACACAGGACTTCTGGCAAGCGATATTTTGCATTGGCGGGTAACTTATTACGCCTGTCTCCCAGATACCACTCCAGTAAAATGCAGATGAAAAAGAGTGGCGCTAACCCTAGGAGTAATAACTCTGGGTGAGCGATAAGCGCATTGAAATCCATATCATAATCCTAATCTAAATTTTATTATTATTGTCCAGATATGTCGATATCTATCACCAGCGTGCGAAGTGATCTTCTGTTAACCCCAATACTTTGTCTAGGGTATGCTTAGTGCCTGAATTGTCGATGATATAACCTGAGTAGTAACCGATATACTGCCTAAAATTACTTTTTAGCAAGAGTAAATTTAGCTTTTCTTGACGGCAGTTCTGTGACTTAAAAGAGAGCTCGATCTGACCGTTATCAGAATATATTCGCCATAACTCCCCCTGCTTACTTCCCTGTTTATCTCCTCTAAATCTGGCAAAGTCAAAATGCACAGATCCTAGCAAATGCCGCTCGCCATTAACCCAAAATACGTTTTCGTTGCAGCCTGTTTCATTGACCCCTGCGGCTAAGTTTAATCCGATTACCCCTTTGTCACTGTGCGCATTAATACAAGCCCAACGCCAGCTAGTTTCGCGGCGCATATAACCTGCAGAGAAATCATAACTGCCCAGTACTTGATTCAAAGGTTGAGGTTCATCATTTATCGTTAACTGACCTTGTGGTTTTAGCCCGTTATGCTTTTGGGTATAGGTCCAGCCGCTATAACCTGTTGGATTACACATGGCCATGGGCAAACTGAGTGCTGGTGGCAGCAAAGTCAATTCAGCTTTAATGTTTGATGTATCGATAGATAAAGACCAGATACCTTGGACTAGATTAAAAGCCACGGCTCCCTTGCGCCCAACAATTCTAGCAGTTCCATCCATCGGGGATGGCGCTAAGCTGTAACCCAAACTGGGAGGTTTAAGCCAACTAGTCTCAATAAGCTTGTTCTTACTGATATCGAAAAGGTAACAAAATGCACTGCCAACATAACGAATATCGGCAATCGCTACGCCAATAATGTAGTGCGGTGTCACTAAGCTGACAAACTGAAACTGTTTATAGTGAAAATAACGACTCAGAACCGAGGCGGGTCTATCCATCTCATTAACGTAATTAAACAACTCAAGCCCAAGCGAGGCCACTGGCCCATCAAAATAACCAAAGCTTGGTACTCCTCTTTCCGAGATAAGACTCGAGGGAGCAGGCCTACTCTCTATGTGCATAGGGGAAAACTCATTCACGCCCATCTCCAGATTAAATTCAATGTTGAACATTTACTCTAACCTGATGTTAACAAAGTTCAAAGCCTCTTAACGACTACCAATAGTCTCGGGGCAAGGAACAATGGCATCCAAAAGCATTTCTGGTATGCTGATACCATTCAGTTTTGTTCATTTAAATTAAGATAAAACCATCATGAAACGTTTATTTATTTCGCTAACTGCCGCGATTGCTCTATCGGGTTGTGCTTCTCAGATGCCGAGTCATATCGCGCTCAATCCTCAAGTCCCAAACATCGAATCCCAGCTACAATTGCCTGAACAACTAGCCATAGAGACCATAGATACTCGTTCGGCTAACTTTATTGTTCGATTCAATAATGACGACCAAGCAGCCAAGCTGATCAGCCCTTCTGAGGCCCCAAGAAAGCAATTGGATGACGTATTTCGTGAAGGATTTACTAAAGCCGGTTATCAAATAGATCCCAGCTCAACAAAACAGATCCAGCTCCAAATAGAGCAGTTACTAACCGATGTAGACACGGGCACATTCAACTACGAAGCCAACAGCAATATCATTATTAATATCATCGCAAAAAATGATAATCACACACTGACAAAGCGCTACACGGCCAAAAATACAGTAACGGGGCCATTCAGTGCCGATTTTGCCACTCTAGAGCTCGCCATCAATAAGCTACTCGATGAGCTAAGCAAAAAAATAATAACCGATCCTGAGTTAAATGAATTTTTGCAGCAGTGATAATCCATTAGTTAACGCCCACTAACAGAAGCAATAACAAGGAAGCCTTATGTTCCGTTTATTTAACGCCCTAATTTTATTGTGTCTAAGCCAAGCTGCGCTGGCTATCGACATTCAACCCAATACTCTCTACCCACAAGTGCAACTCGATACGAGTATGGGCAAGATAGTGGTTGAGCTCGACAGAACTCGAGCACCGATCACCGTCGATAACTTTCTCACCTACGTCGTTAATGGCCACTATGATAATACGCTTTTTCACCGTGTTATTGCCGAGTTTGTCGTGCAAGGTGGCGGTTTAGATCTTAAACAAGAAGAGAGACCTGTTGCCTCCCCTATTGTCAACGAATCAGGTAATGGATTATCAAATACCTTTGGTACTATTGCCATGGCAAGAGATCAGAACCCTCACTCAGCCACCAGCCAGTTTTACTTTAATGTTGGCGAGAATGACAGATTGGACCCATCATCCAGACGTTGGGGCTATGCTGTATTTGGTGAAGTAGTTGAAGGTGCTGAGATTATTCAAGCAATGTCGAATGTAAAGACTGAACAAAATTTGAAACTTCAATGGCCAGACTTTCCTATAAAAGACATTATCTTAGAGAAGGCAACTTTGCTGCCGAGAAAATAACTCTTCCATTACTCATTATTATTCACAAATAGTCAGCAATTACGTCTCATTTGCATCTATACTCAATGAGCACTAATAAGGAGGCGACCGATGACACCTAATGAGTTCATCGATAATAAAGCGCCCCAGCTGGCCCAATATGGAAAAGCGTTTCTGAGTAATCAGCTCGATTTTAATGAGGTACAGCTATATTTATGGGACACCCTAGAAGAGTGGCAACAGTTCAATCATCAGGGTGACGCGCAAACGGATGTAGAGCGAGTTTTTTGGCACCTTTTACATGCCTTTGACCGATGGCCCGACTGGATGATCCGCGGCAATCAATATCTACGTAAACAGATAGATGAATGTTGTGATTTTCTCAGTATCGGGGGGCAAATACCTAGAGGATGTATAGGTAATAGACCCAGCTTCGAGTAAGTTAAAAAAACAAAACCCAGACAACTTGTCTGGGTTTTTTATATTAAAAGTGTTTAATTGCGGCTGGTAACACTTTTTACCTTGAACCAAATTACGCCCCCCCTTAAGCTAGTCCTAATAACAACTTAGAACCTCTTTTATGTCTTTAACAGCAAACTCATCGCTTTCTCGCTTCAAAGATGCGCTCTCCATTTATTGCCATAAACGAGTTTTAGTCCTATTACTACTTGGCTTCTCAGCAGGCCTTCCTTTGATGCTGGTCTTCTCTACTCTCTCCTTTTGGCTTAGAGAGGCCGGAATCGACAGAACAGCCATAGGTTACTTTAGTTGGATAGCCCTCGCTTATGGCTTCAAATGGGCATGGTCTCCCTTAGTTGATAGGCTTTCATTGCCAATATTAACCCGTCTGTTAGGCCGCCGCCGAGGCTGGATGTTATTTGCACAAATACTGTTAGTAGCAGCTATCGTAGGCATGTCATTTAGCGATCCCGTTAAAGATTTGCAACGACTCGCTCTCTTTGCACTGATGGTCGCATTTGCCTCGGCCACCCAAGATATTGTCATCGATGCCTTTCGTATTGAATCTGCTCCAGAAAAGATGCAGGCCGCCCTCGCTGCCGCGTATCAAGTCGGTTATCGCAGCGCCATGATTGTGGCCACAGCAGGCGCCCTGACCATTGCCGCTTGGATAGAGCCGAGTAGTGATGCATATAATCTCATGGCTTGGCAAACCGCCTATCTGATCATGGCAGGCCTGATGTCGGTGGGGATTCTTACCACCCTTTTTAGCAAAGAGCCTGAAGTTGAAATGAAACTTGCTGATGAACAAGAACAGCAAATTAGAAAAGAATTTAACCAGCGTTATCCTAAAGTAGTTGCTAGTACCTTATCTTGGTTTTACACCGCCAGTGTTTTACCTTTTTTAGACTTCTTTAAACGTTATGGTCGCAATGCAATCCTTATTTTACTGCTGATCTCATGCTACCGAATATCAGATATAGTGATGGGAATTATGGCCAATGTTTTTTATGTGGACATGGGTTTTGCTAAAGATGAAATTGCCGCAATAAGTAAAATATACGGTCTAATAATGACCTTAGTCGGTGCAGGATTCGGGGGGATATTGCTGGCACGTTACGGCACCATGAAGATCCTATTTCTGGGTGCCTTGCTGGTTGCGGTGACTAACTTGCTCTTCGCCTATCAGGCCGTGATCGGTTATGACATCCCTCTACTCACCGTTATCATCTCTATCGATAACTTTAGTGCAGGTATAGCAACCGCAGCCTTTATTGCCTATTTGTCCAGCTTAACCAGTACAGGCTACAGTGCGACTCAATATGCCCTGTTATCTTCAATAATGTTGCTATTTCCCAAATTCATTGCCGGTTTCTCCGGCGCCTATGTTGATGCTTTCGGTTACATCAACTTCTTTATTACCGCCAGCGTGATCGGTTTTCCCGTATTATTCCTTGTCTATATTGTCGACAAACGCACTCGTCATCATGATGTTCTAAATAAGGTTAATGATAATAGAGACACATCCGACTAAAGCTTCTATGACTAAGACTTAGCTCTTACTAAAAAGAGGTTTAAAGCACTATTCTTTAAACCTCTTTTATCTTAATTTTTCACAAAAAAAAATTAATCTCGGAAATTATTAAACTGAAATGGCTGATCTAGACCTGATTCACGTGCTAATGCCATTACCGCTTGCAGATCATCACGCTTCTTGCCTGTGATACGAACAGAATCGCCCTGAATTGAAGACTGTACCTTTAACTTACTGTCTTTAATCATCTTAACTAATTTCTTAGCAGTAAGAACTTCAATGCCTTCTTTAAAGCGAACTTTCAATGAGAATGTCTTACCACTGTGCACTGATTTATCGTCGACATCCATAGAGGCCGGATCAACATTACGCTTGCTCAGTTGCATACGTAAAATATCCACCAATTGTAGACACTGAAAATCATCTTCTGCCGACAGCGTTACGATATGATCTTTATATTCGATACTCGCTTCTTTGCCGCGAAAATCAAAACGTGTTTTGAGCTCACGCACTGAATTATCTACAGCGTTTCTTAGTTCAACTTCATCGACTTCTGAAACTATATCCATTGAAGGCATTTCATGTGTCCTATACCTGTATTTATCGTGGCCGTAGTTTACCTCAGAAGTCTAATCGAGACTAGAAACGTGGTAGATAACATATACGATTAAATTTGTTATTTTTATAGGTGACAAGGAAGCAACATTTTCCTATGATGGCTCAAATGACCAAATGCGCCTGAACCAGTGATATCTAGACAAAATATTTTTAAGTTGGCTTTGCTCGTAACACTTATGGCGATCAGTTATCTGGTGTTTTCCCGACCCAACTACCCTTTTATGCTCCCTCAGACCATCCCCAACATGGATAAAATTGGCCATTTTGGTAGCTTTTTTTGCCTCTCTTATTTGACTCATCTCGCCTTTAAACCCAAATGGTATCTGCTCGCGATAACGCTTGCTTGTTATGGTATTTTTATCGAATTAGTGCAATCGACATTGCCCTACCGCAGCGCTTCAATAGCCGACTTTGTTGCCGATATGCTTGGAGTTTTACTATTCTATTTTTGTCATTGGAGTTACCTACGATATATCAAGGCGTCTGGTATTTCTGAGCCCGAATAAGTCAAGGAAACCCGTTATGAGCAAAGACAAATTGACATCAACTTTGGCATCAGAATCAGAAATCGCAATCTTAGGTGCCGGAGCAATAGGGCAACTCTTGTTCCATCAATTGATGGCGATAGGCTGCGCGCCCTACTTTATCACCAGAACGATAAATACAAGTAAGCAAACACTTACTTTTACCTCCTTAGAAAATCAAATATCCAGCTTATCTGCCCCATTTTGTTCCTCAGTAATTCAGCCAGGCGTTGATGACAAATTAGCTCACATAATGCAAGACACCCAACTCATCATTGTCTGTGTAAAAGCTTATCAAGTTAATGAGGCCATCGACTCAATCCTCACTCGCCTTCCTAAGCACTGTCATATCCTATTGCTGCATAACGGGATGGGGCCACATCTTCAGGTGAAAAAGCGGCTATCTACTCATGGATTAAGTGTAGGAACAACTTCACAAGGTGCACTAAAGCTTGCCAATCTGCATATACAGCAAACTGGTTGTGGCAGTTCTCAATTAGGACACGTTAGCGGGCCTCGACTCTCAAATAAACTTAAGCAGCGATTGCTTGATGCTATTCCACTGAGTCAATGGTGCGAACCTATTTTGCCTTTGCTTTGGCAAAAACTGGCTATCAATGCGGCTATCAACCCACTGACAGCGATAGAAGACTGTCGCAATGGCGCCTTAGTAGATATTCGCTATACGCCAATTATCAATCAGCTCATCTCAGAGCTGGTTATGGTTGCTAAAGCCGACGGGATTGAACTCGACGAGTTAGTACTTACCAACCGGGTGTATGAGGTGATTAAACTCACCGCTAACAACTTCTCTTCAATGCATCAAGATGTCGTGAACAAACGGCAGACTGAAGTGGGTTCGATTAATGGCTATATCATAGCGCGTGCACGAGTCCACGATATGGCCTGTAAAATCAATGAAGACCTATATAATCAAATCACCACAATTGAATCCATGTATCCGACCTAGGTCCTTTCAACCTAATTATTCCGCTAAATTTAACTTAACGCAAAAACAGCAGCGAAATAACACATGCAACACCTGCTCAACAAAATAGCTTGAAAAATAAACGTCAGACGGCATACTCATATCTAACTACTGTGTTAAAAAATAATTAGATAAAAGTAGAACTTATGCAAAGAGAACAATGGAATTCACGGGTTGGCTTTATACTCGCCGCTGTGGGCTCAGCAATCGGACTTGGTAACATTTGGCGTTTCCCCTATATGGCTTATGAAAATGGCGGCGGGGCTTTCTTCATTCCCTATCTTTTTGCCATGCTCACTGCTGGGATCCCCTTCATGATTATGGAATTCAGCCTAGGTCATAAGCTACGTGGAGCTGCGCCTAAAGTTTTCGCTAAGTTGGGGGAGAGTTATGGCCTCAGGCTTGAATGGCTTGGGTGGTTTCAAGTCTCTATTGCCGCCGTCATTGGCATCTACTATGCGGCCGTCATAGGATGGGCAATCTCCTTTCTGGGTTTTTCGTTTAATCAAAGTTGGGGCGTCGACACCAATGCTTTTTTCTTCAATGAATATTTAAAGATAGGGGAGCACTCTCCCACCAATTTAGGCGATTTCCAGCTCAACATTGCCATACCAATGACCTTAGCTTGGTCCATTACCTTAATGGCTATTTTTACCGGTGTAAAAGGGGGAATAGAACGCGCCAGTAAAATAATGATGCCCCTACTCTTTATCATGGTGTTACTCCTGATCGGAAGAATGGTCTTTCTACCTGGCGCCTTAGAAGGACTTAACTATCTATTTCAACCAGACTTTAGCAAGATACTCGATGCCAAGGTATGGTCTGCAGCCTATGGTCAAATTTTCTTCTCCCTAAGTGTCGGCTTTGCCATCATGTTGGCTTACTCAAGCTACTTACCTGAAAAATCAGACATCAATAATAATGCCTTTATGACGGTTTTAATCAACTGTGGTTTCTCTATTCTTGCAGGCATACTCATTTTTGCCATACTCGGTTACATGGCTCAAGAACAAGCGAAACCTTTAACAGAGGTGGTTTCATCGGGTGTAGGTTTGGCCTTTGTGACCATACCTGCAGCGATTAACTTACTCCCCGCTCCCTACATTTTCGGTCCGATCTTCTTCTTTGCCTTAGTCGTTGCTGGACTCAGTTCTCACATTTCGATCATTGAAGCGGTAACGTCCGCCCTGATGGATAAATTGTGCATGCCACGAAAAAAAGCAGCACTCATCGTCTGCGGAACTGGGTTCACTATCTCCATGGCATTTGCGACAAATGGCGGGTTGCTACTACTGGATATAATCGATTACTTTATCAATAATGTCGCTTTACTCGCGAGTTGCTTCATTGAACTAATCATACTGGCTTGGTTGTTTAAAATTGCCGATATTCGACAATACGCTAATCAAATTTCTGACTTTAGTGTTGGCCGTTGGATAGACATTTGTTTACGCTTTATCAGTCCGAGTATGTTGGCAATTATTTTAGTTAAAAATCTTATCAATACATTTAATAATGGCTATGGAGATTACCCCATTACAGATCAACTGCTATTAGGCTGGGGACTGATTGCCTTTATGCTGTTTATCTCTCTATTAATCAATCTAGCAACCAAACAGGAGGAATTATGAGTACAGGCGCCATAATCATGATGACATTTGCCCTACTTATTACTTGGGGCGGCGCTGGCATCTGTATCGCCATTGCAATGAAAAGAGCAAAAAAACAGTGACACTCATGTCATCACTAAACGCTCTATTTTAACGATGGCATCATGTGAAATAGTGTCCCGTCTATAGATGAGGTAAACAGGTCTATCCCATGGCTCGCTCTCTTTAACATGATAGAGTTGTTTAGTCGTGAGATAAGGGGTTGTAATTGAGTTTGGCAAGTAAGCGGCTCCGCCTTTTTGCAGGATAAAAGCTAACGCAATCCCTCCTGTTGAGGTACGAAGGTAAGGCGCACTCTTTTGACCATGGCGCTCAGCATGCTCGGACGAGAAACGAGTCCCCCAATCAACATAGACATACCGCTGAGATAAGGCTTCATCAACTGAGCACTGAGAAGTAGCCACTAACTCAAGTCTAATATCGACTATTTTCTTGCTGACTAATTCATCACACTTAAGCGGTTCAAATGCAAACGCCATATCTAAGGTTCGTTCTAATAAACGCCGATTCAACAATTCACGACTCAGAACTTCCGCCTGAAATCCATAGCCACAAAAGGCTTCAGCCACCTCACTTAAACATTGTTGCAAGTAGGCATCCCAAATATTTGGGGTTCCCCCAAGCGTCAGTTGCAGAGTTTTATTATCAGCAAGCGTTAACTCATTTTTAGCATGTTCAAGAGTGCTGACCATCACTTCGGCATAGACAATTAACCGCTCTCCGGATGGGGTTAACTTGATACTGTTTCGATGTCGGATAAATAATGTCCGTCCAAAGAATAATTCAAGTTGTTTTATTCGTGCACTCACAGCAGCTTGAGTGATATATAAATTCTCGGCAGCACGGCCAAAATGGCGAGTTTTAGCTACCTCTAAGAAAGTTTTAAATACTTTGACGTCCATCGACTTTTCTTATGTCGACTCCATTTAGAGCCCACTGGAGAATAACAATAAATTCTTATGGTTACGACAAAAATATATTGTTTCTCTTTTTGGGAAAAAAATTCTAATTTCAAATTAATCTAACGTTTAAAAACCATTAATAATAATAAAATTTCTGAGGTCTACTATGTCTGAAGAGTCAATTCGTTGCGGTCAAAAATGTTTTATCGATAATACCAACTTTCCTCGGGGATTTAGAAAGTGCGGAGACTTTTCATTAGCAGAGTCTGAACTACTCAGTCTCTATGGTGAGACCCTTTTGAACTTGGAATCAGGTTTATTTTCACCACAAACCTTAGAAGAAGACCACTTTATTCGTGTATTAACCCAGCCTGATCAAGCAAAAACTAAACTCGAACTAGTGTGGATGAAATACATCAAACTATCGCGAGAACCCAGGCAGTTTCATACTCTTAACAGCACTTACTCTTACAAAGCTCCTGCTGAGATGATGCCAATAACAAACATAAAATCTGATGAGAGTGCACAACTAAATGCAACGATATAGCCTTGAAGAAATTTTAGATTTTATCAAACAAGGCGAGGTTTTTGCAGGACAACTCTCCTCTTCAGGTTGTTATATTAAGATAGAGCAATACCTTCCAGTTGTTTGCACAGCCATCCATACGGGTCATGAATTACGAGAAGATCGACTAAAATACTGTTTACTTACCGCTGAAGAGCGTGATAGTCATGAAGCTAGATTGACCTATGAACTCATCGCCTCACAGCCTATCACGCTAAGCAGCCTTGACTCACGACTTGAATATGATCTCGATTATCCAAAAGCATTGTCAACGTCCTACAAGCTAATGACAGAACAGGCGCTTTGGAAGAGACCTCTGAGTGCAACGCAAAGATTAATAAGTCATAACAAGCACGACGCATTTTTTCAGATCTACACCGCCTTAATTACGAAATTAGAATCCCTGTTTGGCAAGGTTATCGTATTTGATATCAAAGCCTATACGCCTCAGGAAGCTGATACATCAGCGCCACTGTTCGATATTTCGACCACTCAAATTGATATGTCGAGATGGCAATCAGTGGTTAATAAGTTTCATTCAGAACTGACAAAAACATCTGTACCCAATATGGACACATCAGTTGCGCTAAATGTCATCAGCCGTGGTATGGGATACCTCACCACCCACACTAATGCGCATTTTGATCGCACTCTAGTCCTAGCCATACACATAAAGAAAGTCTATTTAGATGCTCAAAATGGGGATGTATTTCCTCTGGTTGTTGACGCACTTAAGCTGGGGTTAAAACAGTCATTAAGTGAAACCAGTGCTTTTTTCCAACGAAAAATAAATCAAAAGAACAAAGTATGCGGAGCTAACATGCTCAGCTCTGCGATAGAGCCTGCCGTGCTTAATGTCGACGCTTTGATATATAAGTTAGCTCAGGGAGTGGAGACCCTAAAATATGTAAATCCGGTTAACTTAACCATGGAGCGACATCGATTTGAGCGAGCTCCTAGCCGATTTAAACCCAATTTTCACTATCGACAACTGCCCATCGATGCCAATGCATTCAAGTACAATTTATATCGAGTACCAATAGAAAGCATCTTAGATCCAGCCATGAAGCAGCTCTATTCAGATATGATCCACTCTCTAAGCGAGCAAATAGATCTACTGTCAAGCGTGGGTCAAGAGGCCTTTTTATACAACTCACTTCGCCATTATGGAAGACCCGACGCTCAATCCATTAATAACGCTAAATTCCTGCTTTACGCGAAAGAGATAGAGGAAAATAGCGGCGAGATCCTAGATGCTAAAAGTGCTTGTGAGCTAATGAAGCAGCAAGCAAGTGACTGGGGAATGAAGTGTAAAGTTAATCTAAGCAGCTCTATTCTAGCTCGCGCTATGGTGAGCTCAACCCCACCGCAACTTAAAGTAAATACTCACGCAAAATTTAGCTATGCAGAGGTTCAGCGGTTAAACCATCATGAACTAGGTGTTCATATGGCGACGACATTAAACGCTCGTCACCAAGCATTAAAAGCACTACGTTTAGGCCTACCGGGAGCGACCGAAACCCAAGAAGGCTTGGCCATCATGGCGGAATACAATGCCGGTTACATGGCTCATAACAGGCTTAACACCCTTGCTTATCGAGTACTCGCGGTAGACTCCATGCTCAAAGAGCAAAACTTCTACCAGACTTACAGCTATTTAGTCGATGAGCTAGGGATGAAAGAAGATGATGCCTTTGTCACCACAACTCGAGTATATCGAGGTGGTGGATTAACCAAAGATCATCTCTATCTAAGCGGATTTGTCACCATAAAACAGCTATCAGCTGAACGTGATCTAACTAATCTTATGATCGGAAAAACGGGTTCTCAATATTTGGATCTTATCGATGAATTAGTACAACGAAACTGGTTAACACCACCTAAGTTTGTTATCCATAATCAGCAAAATAATGATTCTGAAATACATAACATAAGTGATATTGAAGCCAATAAGACGTCTAGTTTGAGTTACTTGATTGAGAGTTTAAGAGGTTAAGGAATTAACTCAATTGATGCATGCCATAGTCTAATGATTTAAATCTTATACCATTAAGCATGCATCTCTTACTCAAAAAAGGTAAATTAGCCAACATTGAATTAATCTTAGAGTCAATACCATGCCGACACCCCAATACCTCTCTCCTTTTTACTCTGTAAAAAAAAGCGCCATCTTCTACACAGGCATACTTTGCCTCACACTGTTGAACATTTTTTTCATTGACCGTAATTTAGCCGACTTCATTTATCAACAAGACTTTGCCAATTCATTCACTAAATTGCTCAGTAATATCCCACTGTTTCTGGAAGGTCTTGCCGTGGTTGTACTAATAAGCTGCATCGCCCCCAAAGTAAGAAAAAGGTTTTCCGATTTAGCCATCCATTTAGTGCTCACTCTTCTGCTGGCATCGATAATCCGCATCGGAGCAAAAGCTCTCTTCGGCCGTACTTGGCCGCAAACTTGGGTCGATAACAATCCCTCTTGGATTAATGATCGCGTTGAGGGGTTTCATCCATTTGCTGAAGGCCTAGCGTACAACTCATTTCCTTCTGGCCATGCGCTTTTTACTTTCGCGCTGGCCAGCGTATTCTGGTATCACCTACCCCGCTACCGCCTACTTTGGATAGTAACCATGCTAGGTGTATTTATCGGTCAGCTCGCGCAAAATTTTCACTACTTAGGCGACCTGTTAGCCGGTGCAGGCATAGGCATTTTTTGCGCGCAGATAGTTATCGCCTTAAGTCAAAAATTGAGCCGCTAGCCCCACATGACCAACATTGCAGCAATCGCTATCAGTATCAGCCCCAGCATATCCTTAATTTTCATCCGCTCTTGAAGCCAAAAAATGGCAATTAATAAGGTAAAGAAAATCTCTATTTGACCCAATGTTTTCACATAAGGAACCGCCTGCAAAGACATGGCGCTAAACCAACCGATAGAGCCTATACAACTGGTAGTACTGATTAATAGAGTAAGCTTAGGCCTATGCCAAAGCATGGCGAATGTGTCGCTCTCCTTCACCGAGATGTAGATCAACAACACCACGGTCTGAATAGAGATAACCAGCAGTAATACCCAAGCAGCACTATAGGGAAAGGGTAAAGCTAAACTCAAGCTTGCCTCTCGTACCCAAAGTGAAGTTAATGCGAACGCGGTACCACAAGCCAAACCAGTAAGTGCAGTTGGCAAAGAGATATCTTTAAGTCCCTGACGGCTGCTCATCAAAAACACAGCTAAACCACCAATCAAGACGCCTAACCAACCTAGCAGTGATAACTGAGTACCAAAAAAAATAACCCCGAGTACAGCGGCGACTAAGGCTTCACTCTTCGCCAAACCGGCACCAACGGCAAAGTTTTTCAATTTAAATAACTTTACCATCAAGGCCGTAGCAAGGATCTGCATCGCTGATGCCCCTAAGACATAGAAAGCAAACTCGACAGTGAAGCTAGGTAACGCCACAGGCCGCCACAGTTGAAGTCCGGCAAGATAGAGTACTGCGATGGGGCCAGCCCATAGAAAGCGCGTCAGAGTGACTCCTGCAATACTCACCTCTTTACTCAGCTGACTTTGAAATGCATTACGCCATGCCTGCATAGCAGCTGCGAGGAAGGTAAACAAGATCCACATATATAATTGATAACTTCTAGGAGGGTATTAATTGAACTAAGGATATCCCATCGCCCGTGGACAAACGACCGAGAATAGCGAAAAATTACGTATACTCACTATCAACGAAATGAATAATAAAAAGCCAGTAGTAAGTTGCTACTGGCTCAGTAAAAATCGTCAACCAATGTTAGTACTAGGAAAATATCTAGATACGGTCAAAAGGTCTTATTTGCTGGTATCAATCGCATCGAATGACTTAACTAAATCATCGACAGCCTTCATCTGTGTCAGATAATTCTCTAATTGATTCAGTGGCAGCGCACAAGGGCCATCACATTTAGCATTGTCAGGATCTGGATGCGCCTCGATAAACAGACCTGCAAGACCAAGAGCCATACCACTACGAGCAAGTTCGGTAGCTTGAGCGCGACGACCACCAGCACTGTCTGCACGGCCACCTGGACGCTGAAGCGCGTGAGTAGCATCAAAAATCACTGGATAACCCGTCTGTTTCATCTCATCCATGCCAAGCATATCAACCACTAAGTTGTTGTAACCGAAACTTGAACCACGCTCACACAGGATGATCTTGTCATTGCCAGCTTCATTAAACTTACTGATGATGTGACGCATCTCATGGGGAGCTAAAAACTGAGGTTTCTTTACATTGATGATGGCCCCCGTTTTAGCCATAGCCACAACCAGATCGGTCTGGCGTGCTAGGAAAGCCGGCAACTGGATAATATCAACCACTTCAGCAACAGGTGCACACTGGTAAATCTCATGTACATCGGTGATCAATGGCAAGTTGAAGGTTGATTTGATCTCTTGAAAGATCTTTAATCCCTCTTCCATACCTGGACCACGGTAAGAGTTGACTGAAGAGCGGTTAGCCTTATCGAAAGAGGCTTTGAATACATAAGGAATACCCAATTTCTGAGTGATCTCGGCATATATTTCTGCAATTTTCATTGCTAAGTCACGAGACTCAAGTACATTCATACCGCCAAACAACACAAAAGGTTTATCGTTTGCGATTTCGATTGAACCTAACCCTATGGTTTTATTACTCATCAGTATTTCTCTCTTAAAGAGCCAAGGCAATACCTTGGCGTTAATCAATTTAGTAACGGCTAACTTAGCTCGCTATTGCCTGCAAGATCTGGCCGCATATCCAAGCCATATAAGTGCCGACAGCATAGCCTAATACCGCCAATAATACACCGACTGGCGCCAATGAAGGGTGGAAAGCTGCCGCGACCACTGGAGCCGATGCCGCGCCGCCAACATTAGCCTGACTACCCACCGCCATATAAAACAGCGGCGCTTTTATCAATTTTGCCACAATCAACATCAGACACGCGTGAACCAGCATCCAGATAATACCGATAGCAAAATACCAAAGGTTCTCGGGATCAAACAGTTTAGAGACATCCATGTGTAAGCCGATGGTTGCCACTAAAATATAAAGAAATGCCGTAGCCACTTTAGAAGCCCCTGCCGCCTCAAGATGACGGACCGGGCTAAACGACATGGCTAAACCAATTGTTGTCACCGTCACTATCAACCAGAAGAACTTAGAGGTCAGACTGTAATCTCGCGTCCAAGGATAATTTAACTCAAAGAAAGGGCCCAAGAAATCGGCAATCACATGAGCAAGCCCAGTGATACCGAAACCAATTGCCACGATCATCATCAAATCTTTAAGACTCGGAATGCGGGCATTTTCAGCGTGATACTTCTCCACTTTATCTTTTAATGCTTGCAGTGCGGTCGTATCCGCTCCTGTTTTCGCATCAATCTGCTTCGCTTTGGAGGCCATAAACAGCAAGACTGCCATCCAGATATTCGCCACGATTACATCAACAGTGACCATGATAGAGAAGATGTCACCACCCGCCTCATAGATCTCTTTCATAGCAGCTTGATTGGCGCCACCACCAATCCAACTTCCCGCTAACGTAGTCATACCCCGCCACACAGCTTCTGGTCCTTGAACACCCAATACTTCAGGGTTCATCGCAGAAACGATAAGTAACGCTATAGGGCCACCAATCACAATGCCGACAGTTCCCGTTAAAAACATGATAAGCGCTTTAGGGCCTAAGGAGATAATGGCCTTAAGATCAACGCTTAAAATCAGCAGCACTAAACAAGCTGGTAAAAGGTAACGCGAAGCGACGAAATAGAGTTGCGATGTGTGACTGTCGATGATGTTGAAGGTGTTAAGTAGTGAAGGTAAAAAGTAGCACATCAGCAGTGCAGGAATAAAGGTGTAGAACTTCATCCAAAATCGGTTTTGACTATTGCTTGTGTAAAATACAAATCCCAAAATAACGGCCAAAATGCCTAGGCCTGTGGCATCATTAGTTACCAGTGCAGTACTGCTCATAGCGGTGTGTTCTCCAATCCATAAATTTATTATTATTTTAATTTCTATTTATTTATTTTTGATTTTTAGCTATTTAATATTTCTAGAAATATCGCGTTAAACGGTAGGTATGACCTACCGTTATTAACGTGTCGAACTAATGATATACCTCTTGCTCTTCTCGTAACTCCTTCAGCTGCATCTTCACCAACTCAATAACAGGATCATGGGGACTGTTATCAACAAAATGCTTAAGATCAGCCGCGGCGACACTGATACAACCCAATTGCTGAGCAATAAAAGCACGCTCACGATTCAAATTAAGATCATCAGGATGCCACTGTAGCAATAAATTACAGCACTCCATGGCAGGTTCAAACTTGTGCGAAACGATACAACCCGCTTTAAGCTCATGGATCATTCTCGACACCAAGCGCTTCAAACTGACAGGCTTAAGATAGCTAGCTTTAAACGGCACGCCGTTACCCAACTCACCACGAACTAAAACATGTAACTGGTGACGAGTTAACTCATTGCCGTTTAACGGATCGATATATTTAACCACATCATCGATTTTACTACTAAGTACAGTGGTGCCCGGCAGAAGAAGAGGTTCCAGCTTAAGATCTAACTGTTTGGCAAGCAGCATCAATACCGTCGCTAACGTAGTGCTATTTCCCTGACGACTACTAATACACGTCCCCAGATCTGCCGCTTCAACACTGAAATAGGGCTCACGTATACAAAAGCCTAAATCTTGGTAGAACCAATGTAATAATTTGGCAAGTCGTTCATGTCGATCGACAACATAATGGCTAAGCACTGAGCCTGCAAGTTCCAGCCAAGCCCAGTTAGCAGACTCAACTTTAGAAAAGTTGAGATGTGCGCCGATCTCAAATGCCATTTCAGGCAGTTCAATCTCATTTTTAAGTGGCAAAGTGGTTATTATCCTAACAACATGGCTTGTTTAAACACGGCTAGCTTAGCGGCGTATACCACCCAAGCAATAGCACCTAAGGCTGCAAAAACTTTAAATAGCTTATTGCGATTAGCCTTTAGAGCTATCGTAGCTAATACAATATAAGCGGCTACTGCACCTAGTTTTTCTGTTAACCAAGGATCCACAAATGGATATTGATTGATAATGAAGCACAAGGTAAGGCCGGATAAAATTAAAAAAGTATCAATCACATGGGGAGCTATTTTAACTAGCTTCTTTTCCATCACAGGAGATTCACGAAGGTGTAGCACAAAACGTACGATAAAAAAGAGTACGCTCGCTGCAACCAGAGTCAAATGAAGGTGCTTAATCACCGGATACAGATTGTTCAAAGTTTCCATTTTTATACTTACTTCGCTGACAAAGGCGCTAGTGTACCTGATCCCCATCATCTAAACCAATAACAGGCTCCCATCGAGCAAGTTTATAACAAAAAAACTCACGTTTGCTCTACCTTAGTGAATATATACACAAGCGACTTGGAATTGCAGGATTCAGCGGGAATTTAATACACTCTAGGCAAGGCCCATAATATGCTCCAGCATGACTGACATTCACATCATGGTGATTACATTGTTTGTAGTTAATGGTTGCTCCCTTAGCAAAATCAATAACGCAGAATAAAGTGCATTAAACCCCATCGAAGAAGGTATATCTATCGTCACGTTTTATTTACATGACCTTCAATGACTATCACTATTTCTTATGACTGACAATGGCGGATGACCATCACGCCATCGTCATTAAAATTCCCATAATCTATTGCAAGGCAAAACATCATGAAAAGTAAAAATTCAAGTAAGATATTAGTATTTTCTCACTATAGAACCGAAGAGTACCTGCGCTTTCTTAATAAAGAGTCTGGGGTTCGACATGAATATGGTGCCAAAACCTTGCAGTTGCATGCTTCGCTCTTTTTGATAAAGCTCTTTTGCATACTTTAAATTGATTTCTCCCCATATTTTTGCAAGAGCGCCTCTATTGAGTAAAACAGGTGAAACTTCTTTTTTTGCTTTCTTAAACAGTCCAGAATTAATAGAAAGCCAGAGACCCATCCCTCTTACAAAGATATAGTCATTCGGATCTGCATTCGCAACAACAGGGGCCAATAGCTTCGGATATAAGATCTGCAAAAAATCGAGTTTTGGCGTCATAAAACAAAAATTCCAAGTGTGATATAAACTGCACCACTCTTGGGATAGCTCCAACTTAAGAGATCTATCTCCCTCAGAGATACTGACATTTTTGATTTTAATTGCGCCGATAACTGCACCACTTAACGCATTGTTTTTGTAACCGGCAACAAAGTCAGCTATAACCGCCTCTGAGATATTAACTGTTAGGAAGTTTCTACGGCCTCTAATTTCATTATCATTAATTACACCTCTGGTTCTAACTGTTATATATTGCTTAAAATCAGCATCTTTTGTTTTTGTCTTGATGACTGAGAATATATCGCCCGTTAGTTTATAAATATCAATAGCCGACCGAATAAAACCAGCTCTAATACCGCATGTGACCCTTCTTTTTTCCATGATATGTATATAAACTTGGTGCATAAACCTATGATCTTTCACCATAGCTTTGAGTAACAAATCTAATAAATATGTATAATGTAAAGTTCGTGTGATCAGTACATTGTTGGGCTCAGAGATAAGATCATCACGAACGGCGATAACAGCAAGCTCACACAGAGCAGGATGTTTGCTTACAATCCCCGAACGCACCTCCTCAAGAAAGAGAGCCATATCTTGGGGACAAGTAAGCCTTCCCCCTAATAAATCTATAAATCCTTTTAAATCAGATAAGTACATATCATTCTTTAATATATCATTGAGAATGTTGGGATCTGATTTCATATTCATATCAACATTCAGCTTTTCAATCACACAGTCTAACGTATAAGGCTTATTTACCTTGAAAATAGAAACGTTTTTTGTAATCTTGTTTGTCAGCGTTAACTCTTCAATTTCCATATTGCCTCCGATAAATTCTTCATGATGTCAAAAGAATCTTCTATTTTTGTTCACTTATGCTGCTATATAGCAGCATAAGTGAACAAAATATGCAGGCAGTTAGACAAAGACATCTTGTTAATTTTTATAGCATAAAACTAAATAGTATGAGGTATGCTGATATGCATCATACTTCTAAAAAATACTCGCAGATAATGCAATGTTAAACGCGACGATTAATAACACTGCTCTAGCCACAAAAAAGCCCTAAACGAGTCAGACTCGGCTTAGGGCTCAGCAATGTTAGAATCGTTCAATTAAAGTAACCAACACTCAACAGATTAATCCTTTAACTTTTCACGCTTATTTTGCATCATTTTACTACCCAAATAGCTGTCATCATAGTTTTTAAACGCCTTCAGCGTAGGGAGTTCAATCATCTCAACATGACTATTTTTAATCCCCCAACCAATAATGTTGTGGATTAAACCTGAGCCTTGGGCAATTTTCACATCTGTCTGGAAGTAAAGAGGAGCCTTAGACTCGTTGTTTTTACGGTATTTACTGGCGGCATAATAGATAGCATGTTGATCATTAGTAAATGCGTTGGCGTCTTTGTCTTCCTGCTCCAAACTGTTATTTCCGCTGACACAGGTCTCGGCTTTACGACATGTCTCAACAGTCTCCTTCATCACACTGGTATTTAATGGCCAATCAGATTTTTTAGGTGATGTCTCCATCTTCTTAAACTGTCTGAAATGGGGTCGTGCCACAGATACCCATGTTGTATCCCACTTTCCAGCAACTGCATTAATTTGCCAGTTTTGACAAGTGCGATCTTTCTGCCAAGTTAATCCTGCATCAACCAAAATGTTAATATTCTGATACTCACTGCGCGCCCTATGCATATCGGCATTCTTTATCATACAAGCCGATATTGCTATCTCTTTAATTAACGGCTCTGAATCATATTTGGCGGCCAGCAAATGATGTAGCTCTTTGTAACGAGTCTTAAATTTAGTTTTCCAAAAATGAGGGTAGTCCCCATCAAAATTGCTACGTTTAAAGTCCAGCGTGGACGACCCTGCCTCATCTTTAACCCAATAAATACCCGCAAAGATCCGCAGCTTAATCCCAAGCTGGTTGTTACCATCAACATCATTCCACGTCTCAACTTCATCAATTGCATCATCAATCCAGCTCGAATCCAGCACAGCTTTCTGATTTGAGTTAAGCGGCGCATCTGGTTGCAATTCAGACCATTCTAGCTGTACAACAATACCATCAACACTCTCTGCCCAGTCCGTAGGCTTTGATAAATCCGTCACATTTGGGTTGTCGAAACCATTACGAGAGCCGGGTACTTTAGACACATCGCCACGGGTATAAAATCCTGCTGCACGGTCTTTAGCTTCAACCTCCACACTTATGCCTGTACCTAAGATACCAGCGATCACAAGGGAGAGAATGGGGAAAACAGATTTTGAATTATTCAGTTTGTACATAACTGCCTCTTTATTCTGTATATGTATGCTTAATTAAATAACCTCATATCTACAGCTATAAATACCGTCACTTATTCCATATTGTAATATTAATAGTATTTATAAGGCGTAAAGCGTCAAGTTAACACTGCAAACAAGCTGCATCAATATGCAAGAAAACACTCAAACTTAAGCCTGAAGTAAAAAAACAGACACGAACACGAATTAGATAATGAGATTCAAACGGTAGGTAAGCAGATATATAGCAAAGAAAATGAAAAAAACAGGAAACTAGCGAGCTTTAAATAGACTCGTAACAGATTCTGTATAACTTCCCCTTTTCTATGTATCAACTTCATGAACGCGACTATTAACACAGCTAAATTAACAAAAAAGCCCTAAACGAGTCAGACTCGGCTTAGGGCTCAACAATGTTAAAAGCTATCGATTAAATAACAGAATAATACTGAACAGATTAATTCTTTAACTTAGTACGCTTTTTTTGCATATTATCGCTTGCCAGATAATTAGTACTAGCAGAATTATTATCATCATATTTTTTAAAGGCTTTTAATGGCGGTAGCTCAATCAGTTTCACGTCACTATTTTGAATACCCCAATGAATAATATTATGTATCAACACAGACCCCTGAACGACTTTAACATCGGTCTGGTAGTAAACTGGCGCCTTAGATTGATTACCGCGGTATTTACCCGCTACATAATATAGGGGATGGCTATCGTTCGAGAATGCATTATCGTCCTTATCCTCTATCTCAAGACTGTTGTTACCGATAATACAATTCGATTCGAGTCGACAAGTTTCTACCATTGATTGCATAGTACTTTTACTTAACGGCCAATCCTTCTTTAAAGGAGGTGAAGTCATCTTCTTAAACTTCCTAAAGTGAGGGCGAGCGACAGACACTCTAGTATTGTCCCACTTCCCCGCGACAGCTGTAATTTGCCACGTTTGACAATTCCGATCTTTTTGCCAAGTTAACCCCGCATCAACCAAAATATTAATATTCTGATACTCACTGCGTGCCCTATGCATATCGGCATTTTTTATCATACAAGCCGATATAGCAATCTCTTTAATAAGAGGCTCTGAGTCATATTTAGCGGCCAGCAACTGATGCAACTCTTTGTAACGAGTCTTAAAAGCACTTTTCCAGAAGTGTGGAAAATCGCCATCAAAATTGCTGCCTTTAAAATCCAACGTCGAAGAACCGGCCTCATTTTTTACCCATTGAGGCGTATAGATCCCTGCAAAAACCCTTAGCTTAATCCCAAGCTTATTGTTACCCGGAACATCATTCCATGTCTCGACATCGTCAATCGCAGCATCAATCCAGCTCGAATCCAGCACAGCTTTCTGACCTGGAGCAACTGGCGCATCAGGTTGTAATGCATTCCACTCTACCTGAACCACAATACCATCAACTTCCTTGCCCCAATCGGTAGGTTTTGATGTATCAGCAATATTTGGATCATCATAGCCATTACGCGAACCGGGCTGATGACTTATATCGCCACGGGTATAAAACCCCTTGGCACGACTTTTAGCTTCAACTTCTACACTTATTCCCGCAGCAACAATACCAGCGACCACAAGGGAGAGCATAGGTAAAACAGATTTTGAATTATTCAGTTTGTACATAACTGCCTCTTTATTCTGTATATGTATGTTTTATTAAATAACCTCATATCTACAGCTATAAATACTGTTATTCACCTCCATATTATAATATTAATAGTATTTATAAGGCGTGAAGCATTAAACTAACATTGAAAACAAGCTGCGTCAATAAGCAAGAAAACAGCCAAACTTAAGCCTGAAGTGAAAAAACAGATATGAATTAGATAATAAGATTCAAGCATTAGGTAAGAAAATATAGCAAAGCCAATGAACAAGAAAATGGAAGTTAAGCGAGCTTTAAATAGCTTGAGTTATTCTTAGACAAGGCATAACAACCTACCACTTAAGCTCATTATTAAATCTGAGTAAGAAGCTTAAAGTTATGCCATTAAGAATGAATAGTACAAATAAGAATGAATAGTACAAAACCCTATTTACTAACGACCACAGCTTTTCAGCAAACTGAGTATCGCTTGTGAGCCAGAGAAGGAGGATTGTTGCAGAATGCTTCTAGCTGACTTTATAAAATTGGGTTTATGTAGTCTCACTACGTGGTAAACCTGAAAACACAAGACGATATCACGTTCACTTAAGCCATTGTACTTTGCAGCCATAACGGCGAGATAACAACGTAACATAAAACAGTCGAGTATCAGTAAGTTGAACGCAGCCAATGGGTTTTTATCTGCTGTCAGCGGAAATTGCAGATGATAAATATAGTAGAGTAGATAACGGCTAAACAGATCCTCATAGGATGCCAATGCCGGAATGGCAATATCATTCCAGGCACTATTTATACGTTCCATATCCAGCTCACCCTTTGTATCTGACATGGCTAAAATGGCATCATTTAACTCACCAAATCTGGGACGAAAACGTCTCGGGTGTTCGTCACAACACATAGTATGAAGCGAAAGAAAGGTATGCAGTTGATGTTGTGGCACATAGGGGAATGATTCAAAAGCCTGTTGGAGTTCCCCATTTTTTGCTATATGTGATAAATACATGAACTTATCATCCAACAAACCTAGCGAAGCTTGCTGCTTAGATACACTATCGGCGCAATTGACCAACATACCTATGGCAAACAAGCTATGTTGCCAGTTTAAATGTTCATCGAGCAACAACTCGATACTATAGTCATAGGCCTTGACAGCCCACTCCGGCACGGATCTAGGAAAAACATCCTTTTCGGTCGCATGACTCTCAAAGATAAAAGCATCCGTACCAAACAATATCTGCCTGGCAGCCTCAGGACAGGACAACGAAAGACTTTCGAATGTATCAGCCCCTCTCACTCTAGAGATCCTGGGGTAACTTCTGCAGGTGTCACTCAAGGCATCTTCTCCCGCGAGAACATGGATCTTACAAAGCTTGTTCTGTTGCAGAAACGGACACTTCCCCTGATCATTAAAGCGAATAATGATCAAATCATCATCTTTGTTGTTAATTAACTGCATCGAATCTTCAGCTAGACTCTTCAACTCCGGATGCGCCATCGTTTTGTGATAACTTGCTTTATCGACATGAACCGACCAGTCGATACAACAGGAATCTTCGCAGTCGGGACCTATGCAGTGAAGTTCACTGACACGTAAAGCACGCTGCTTTTGCAGCCGATAGTTAAACACGGCTGCGCGCGGCCTATCCTTATTTGTAGTGTTTAATGAAGAACTCAGGGAACAAAACCAAACTTGCATTTATTAAAAAATGTATCAGAATTAGAAATTCTAAACGTTTGAATTTATTTAGAATAAAACAAGTCCCAAAAATCAGGCTAAAAACCACATAATTTAAAGTTAGCCCTAAACTTCTAAATTCCCCATGAATAAATACAAATGAAATCGCAATTATTGGTAGTATAAACCAAAGGTTTGGTATTATTCGTTTTAGTCGTGTTAATACAAACCCTCTAAATATCACATCTTCTGTAATAGCAGCTGTAAATGCTAGAACAATAATAGTAACTAAACACTCTAATGTGCTAATTGGGCCAATAAATCCTGCTAGGGATATTGTTGGAAGCTCGTTTCCATAATATATTATTGGAATAATAAGTGCTGAAACTATTAATATAGCTAACATCCCGATAAACCAATGTTTATGTTTAATAAACCATGACTAATCAACTCCAACAGAACTCCAGGTTTCATTATTTTTTATTAACGCATATCTTATAAATAAAAATGAAACCCAATGAAACAACAAATTAGAGAAAACAAAATACCACCATTCAGTTCTTTCATTATTATTATGTAATGATGAAATAAAATCATCTGGTAAAAATGGAAAGAATATAGAACTAAAAAAGTCTGTACTGTATAGAACAGGATATGCAATTAAGCCAACTATCAAGGCGACAACCGTATATTTATCTAAATTGGTTTTCGTATGAATGTCTGAGTTCATCTAATCCCTCGCTTAGTCTGATTAAAATTATCCATTCTCTATAACTTTTGGTAAACGATTTCCGATACACGTTCACCTTACTGAACCTACACACCTTATGTCTGTTACTCAACAGTAAAACCTGAGTTAAAGACTCCGTCAGCAAACCATAATAATCGAAGAGATAACATTCTCGTGAATCAGCAGGTGTAGATGCGTCTGTGACCGTTGACGGCAAGGAAGCTGTCGTCGAGCTTACAAGGACGTACTAGCAGCGTGTCACAGAAACATCTGCACACACCCGCTGGAGGCGATAGAGTAGAATGAAAGTACGATTTTCAAAAACTCACCCAAATACCAAACCAGCAAGAAACTAAATCAGAAAATGTAATCAGCCTTCACTCGAAGGCTAACTAGATTTGTTATTAGACAAACAGAAACGCCATTGGTATTAATGAAATACCAATGGCGTTTAAACTTATTACTGATAACAGTACCGCTCAGGCCAACTCAAGAATAAGCAGCACAAGCCGATGCAGCGGCGAGTTTACCTTGGCCAACGCCCCAACGTACAACGGTCATTGCTACCAAAGTCCCGTACCGTGGCGACATTTTCATAGCCAAGTTCAATCATCTTATCTCTAAGCTGGATCGCTTGCTCAAAACCATGCTCCAACAGTAGATATCCTCCGGGTGCCAGATAATCTCGAGCACTTTCGGCAATATGATACAGATCCCCAAAGCCGTGCTCAGATGCCGTTAATGCACTATGAGGTTCAAACCGAACATCGCCCTCTTCAAGATGGTTATCCATCTCATCGATATAAGGAGGATTAGAGACAATCAGATTAAAATCATAGCAACAAATTGAATCGAACCAATCACTTTGGACAATCTCGACCTGAGGCAACTTCAGGTTTACTCGGTTAGCTTTTGCCAATGCCACCGCTTCGATGATCTTATCTACGGCGGTGATCTGCCATTGAGGCTTCTCATAGGCCAGAGAAAGAGCGATGACTCCTGTTCCAGTGCCTAAATCCAGCACTTTGGCTGTTTCAGCTAAGGGAAGGTTAAGCGCCGTTTCTACTAATATTTCAGTATCAGGTCGAGGGATCAAGGTGGTTGGGTTCACCAAAAAAGGCAGTGACCAAAACTCACGTTCGCCAACAATGTGGGCTATCGGCGTACCGATAACACGTCTGGCAACCATCTGAGTGTATTCAGCGATCTGATCCGATGTTAGACGCTCATCGGGCCAAGTATAAAGGTAACCCCGTTGTTTATGTATGATGTGTAATAACATCACCTCGGCATCAAGCTTAGGTGTATCAGAAACATCGAGCAACTGAGGTGAGGCCCATACTAGGGCCTCGGATAATGTCTGGTACAAATGATGTCCTTAATTTGAAACCTTGCTAAGTAGCTTAGAGTAAGATGAGTTCTTTCGAATTAATCTTCCGCTAACGCCGCTAACATATCAGCTTGATTTTCTAATATTAAGGGATCGATAAGCATGTTTAACTCACCTTCCATAACTTCGTTTAAGCGATACAGAGTCAGGTTGATTCTGTGTTCACTCAAACGACCTTGAGGGAAGTTGTAAGTACGAATACGCTCTGAGCGATCTCCACTGCCTACAAGATTACGACGAGTACTTTCTTCTGCACTACGACGCTTCTCATCTTCTACCGCTTGAATTCGAGCAGCTAACACACTCATGGCTTGCGCCCGGTTTTTATGCTGCGAGCGTTGGTCTTGGCACTCGACGATTATACCAGTCGGGATATGAGTAAGACGGATAGCAGAATCTGTTTTGTTGACATGTTGCCCACCCGCACCTGATGCTCTGAAGGTATCGACTTTCAGATCACCCTTATTAATTTCAATGGCTTCTGATTCAGGAACTTCTGGCATAATAACAACAGTACATGCAGAGGTGTGCACGCGGCCTTGAGACTCGGTCTCTGGTACACGTTGGACTCGATGTCCACCGGATTCAAACTTAAGCCTGCCGTAAACGCCTTCACCTGACACTTTAACGATAACTTCTTTAAAGCCACCATGCTCGCCTTCGTTAGCGTTCATGACTTCTATTTGCCAGCGATTTTTTTCACAAAAACGACTATACATACGGAAGAGATCACCCGCAAAAATCGCAGCTTCGTCACCACCCGCACCTGCACGGATCTCAATGAACGCATTTTTGTTGTCGTTAGGGTCTTTAGGAAGCAGTAAGATTTGCAACTCATCTTCTAGCGTTTCTAGTACAGATTTAGCGACTTTAATCTCATCCTGAGCCATCTCTTTAAGCTCAGCATCATCTTCATTAAGCATCTCTTTTGCAGCTTCAAGATCTTCCATCGCTCGTTGAAAATTGGTGAAAGTCTTCACCACATCTTCAAGCTGAGAATATTCTTTAGAAAGCGCACGGAAACGGTCCTGATCTGAGATCACACTCGGGTCGCTAAGCAAAGCCAACACTTCTTCATTACGTTCAAGCAAGCCTTCAAGCTTGCGGATCACACTGTCCTTCATTAAAACGCTAACCTTAGTTTTTATCTAGTCCGAGCGCACTTCTAAGCTGGCCAATGCTATTCAAATCACCTTGGCGGCTCGCTGCTGTTAAGGCTTGAGTTGGTGCATGGATCAATTTATTGGTTAGCTTATTCGCCAGCTCGAGTAATAGTTGTTCACTATCTCCGCCCTGGGCTAACTTATTGATCGCACGCTCAACTAGTTCATCTTTTATCGCCATACTTTGGGTACGGTATTCACGAATACTGTCGACCGTTTCTAACGATCTGACCCACTCCATGAAAAGATGTGACTCTTCTTCAGCAATTATTTCAGCTTGCTCGGCAGCTTCCCTTCGGGAGGCCATATTCTGTTCAATAATGCCTTGCAGATCATCCACTGTATAGAGGAAGGCATCGTCTAGCTCTGCAACCTCGGCTTCAATATCTCGAGGAACTGCTATATCTACCAACAACATAGGTTGATGACGACGCTGCTTTAGCGCTTTTTCTACCATGCCTTTGCCTAATATAGGTAAAGGACTCGCGGTGGATGATATCACGATATCGGCCTGAGCGAGATAATCTGGTATCTGTTCGAGTGTAATAGCTGTTGCGCCAAACTCTTCACACATGCCTTGGGCCCGTGAAAGTGTCCGGTTTGCAACGACCATGGACGCAACACCGTTATCTTTTAGGTGTCTGGCGACCAGCTCTATCGTTTCACCAGCACCAATCAACAAAACTTTAGTCGATTTAATTGAGGAAAAGATATGTTTAGCCATACTCACTGCTGCAAACGCAACAGACACAGCCGCGGCACCAATTTCCGTTTCCGTGCGCACTCTTTTGGCGACAGAAAACGTATTTTGGAACAAGCGGTCCATAGTGATAGCAACGGAGCCCGCCTCTCTTGCTTTAACAAAGGACTGTTTCACTTGTCCTAAGATTTGTGGCTCACCTAGAATCAAGGAGTCCAAACCAGAAGACACACGCATTAAGTGCTTAACGACTCCTTGGCCCTTAAATTTATATAAGCAAGGCTCTACCTCTTCATGGGAAAGTTGGTGATACTCTTCGAACCAACGAATAATCTCAGCTTCGTCACCAGTATTGGTGTAAAGTTCTGTTCGATTACAGGTTGATATGATCACGGCCTCACCAGTCTTGGTGCATTTTGCCAAACTCTTCATAGCATCATGAATTCTATCTGGCGAAAAGGCTACCTTCTCACGTAGGTCGACCGTGGCTGTTTTATGGTTTATACCGATTGCTACAAGGCTCATCTGACTCGTTCTGGTCTCTAGGATCTGGTTATCTTGCGAGTTGTTATTCATTCTACTGAATTGAATAGACTAAAAACAGAATATGCTTAACAAAACCGAATAATAATCTCAACTCTTATCAATTTTTATCATTAAATGACCTTTTTAGGCTTCATAATGTCTTTACTGCTACATGCTTACAGACTTGGGAGCACAAGGATCGCTATAAATTTACTGATTTCCATTGTATTCTCATCAGTCCCTCGTATCATATTAACCTTCAATGCCAGCAAAAGATGAATAATTTGAGCTACTTCACAAAAACCAAGCTTCTCTGGGTAATATTAAGCCTCTCTTTACTATCAGCTTGTGCCACCAAGACACCCGATAACCTCATCCCGATTCAAGTTAATCATGTATCACAGACACAAGCCTGGGAGATGCAAGGTAAACTTGCAGTGAAAACACCTAACAATAAATTCAGTACTAATCTCTATTGGTTACATACCCCAGATAGCAATGAGCTCAAATTAACCACCATGCTGGGCACCACCGTTCTTTCTCTGACGACTCAACATGGTATTGCAAGATTAGAGGTCGACGGTAAGATTTATGAGCATCACGATGCTCAAGAGCTATTGACTGAGATCACTGGCTGGTCAATTCCTGTCGACTCTTTGCCCCTATGGATAACAGGCCAAACTGATATTGATGACAACATCATCAGTCAAGATCAGCAGTTAAGGCCCCAAGTGTTACTATCATCAAGCGACACGCCTTGGCGAGTCGAGTTTAAAAGTTGGCAACAACAAAGCGGTGCCCAATTACCAAGATTACTGCAACTAACAAAAGACCAGCTTAGACTTAAAATACAGATAAGCCAATGGCAGGCACTTGCTGCAACGACCACTCAACAATCTAATATAAACGATAAAACCATCAATGAGTAATCACATATCTCTCGGCTGGCCAGCTCCCGCCAAATTGAACCTTTTTTTACACGTCAATCACAGGCGTGAAGATGGCTACCATGAACTACAAACCCTGTTTCAGTTTATTGAACATGGTGATGTGTTAGATTTTAAAGTTACAGAGAATTCAGCACTTAAATTGCATTCAAATATCAGCGATGTTGTTGCTAATAACGATAACTTAATTCTTCGTGCCGCAAAATCATTACAGAAAAGGTCTGAAACAACCAAGGGAGCTGAGATTTGGCTCAATAAACGTCTGCCAATGGGGGGAGGGATTGGTGGAGGTTCATCGGACGCTGCCACCTGTTTAGTGGCATTAAATGCACTTTGGAAAACGAATTTAAGTCGAATTGAATTAGCTGAAATTGGTTTAACACTTGGTGCCGATGTACCTGTTTTCATTCATGGTTTATCCGCTTTCGCCGAAGGGGTCGGAGAACAGTTTATTCCCGTGTCACCAAAAGAGTATTGGTACCTGGTTTTAGTGCCGGATGTGCATGTATCAACCGCCGAAATATTCCAAGACCCCGATCTTACTCGCAATACGCCAAAACTAGACCTTAATTCACTAATGAGCAGTCAATGGCAAAATGATTGCCAAGAACTTGTCGTAAAAAGGTACCCTCAAGTTGCCAAAACCTTGGGCTGGCTGATAGAATATGCGCCGTCTAGAATGACAGGAACCGGCGCTTGTATTTTCGGGGAATTCGAGCTGCAGCAGCAAGCACTGGACGTTTTGGCAAAACTGCCGGACGACATGACAGGTTTTGTTGCTAAAGGGACAAATATATCTCCTTTAGAGTTACGTTTAGCGCAACTTTAAAGAAAACACTTTCTGGGGTAACTTATCCCCAGCCATTAAATGAAGCATACGCCTGAGGTTGATACAGTGCCTGACATTAAACTTTTTGCCGGTAACGCAACACCTGAACTCGCTAAGAAGATAGCCGACCGTCTATTTTGTAAACTTGGAGACGCGGATGTTGGCGTTTTCAGTGACGGCGAAATCAGTGTCCAGATAAACGAAAATGTACGTGGTGCGGATGTCTTCATCATTCAATCTACTTGTGCACCGACTAACGATAACCTAATGGAACTTATCGTTATGGTTGACGCACTTCGTCGTGCTTCAGCTGGTCGTATTACAGCGGTGATCCCTTACTTCGGCTATGCTCGTCAAGATCGTCGTGTCCGTAGTGCTCGTGTACCGATCACAGCTAAGGTTGTAGCTGACTTCCTATCTAGCGTAGGTGTTGACCGCGTCCTAACCTGTGACCTTCACGCAGAGCAGATCCAAGGTTTCTTCGACGTTCCTGTTGATAACGTATTTGGTAGCCCTGTGTTACTTGAAGATATGTTAGCTAAGAATCTTGATAACCCTGTTGTTGTTTCTCCTGATATAGGCGGTGTTGTACGTGCTCGTGCCGTCGCTAAACTGCTTGATGATTCAGATCTAGCCATTATCGATAAACGTCGTCCTCAAGCAAACGTTGCTCAAGTTATGCATATCATTGGTGATGTTCAAGGCCGTGATTGTATTATCGTTGACGACATGATCGATACCGGTGGAACTCTGTGTAAAGCTGCTGAAGCTTTGAAAGAACATGGTGCTAACCGCGTATTCGCTTATGCAACTCACCCTGTATTCTCTGGTGATGCTGCTAAGAACATCGCTGAGTCAGTAATTGATGAAGTGATCGTGACTGACACTATTCCATTGAGCAAAGAGATCCAGGCACTTGAGAAAGTCACTCAGTTGACTATGTCGACTTTGATGGCTGAAGCGATTCGTCGTGTAAGCAACGAAGAGTCAATCTCTGCGATGTTTAAGCACTAATTAATTTATTGCTTGCAACATCAAAAAAACGCACTCAATGAGTGCGTTTTTTTATGGCTGAAATAGTAGCTATCGCTAAAATGCTTTCTACATAAAGCTTATCTAATACCAATCCTATTAAATATTTGTTCATTCAGCGGGAATTCAAAGTGCTGAAGGCAAGGTCATATTGCTCCTCGGCTTTTTTCCTGACAATGCTCTATCTCCTATCCCCCTATCCTCGTGCAATATCGACATGCACCACACCTGACCGACATGGATGGAGGAAATGTCTAATGTATGCCTGGAACATACAAAGACCTTGCTGTCGTATATCGAAAGCCTCTAACGTAGTATAAAGGACTTTGCCACTTGCTTTGAACATCAACTGCACTACATGAGCCTCTCAGGTATTCCACTTCTGCTTTGCATTAACTTAAAAGGGAATAACCATTTCTTCATCAATGCGCCTTGAATTAGTTTGCCAAAAAAATTGATCGCTCAGCGAGAATTTAGCGGTCCTGAGGCAAGGCTACGAACGAAGAGCATAGTTATTCTACGGTCAAGCTTGTTAACACAGCATCAGAACCGCTAAAACTCGCCTATAAGGAGTGTTTCTGGCTGCCTACTTCTTCGTTGAATTAACTCATAAGGGAATAACCATTATGTCATCCATTCACCTTGAATTACTTTGCCACAAAACACTCTGAGTAGATCAACTTCTTATACTGATTGGTATTAAAGAGCACGGTAAGTGAACCTTGCCAAGATATAGCCATCGCCCTTACCATCATAAAGCCAAGCAATACCTTTAATCGTCAGCATTCCTTCAAGAATGGCATAGCGAATTTTATTAGTGCCTTCAGTCGCTGTAGATATCTCCTTATGAATAGCTCGAATATAACGCTCACAGGACTTTGGCTTGACCTCCCTCTTGATTTAAAGCGGACTAGGCTCAACCTGTAACGTAGGGGAAAGAAGATACAATATAAGAAAAACTAACATGAATGTTGAATTGTAATCGAGATGAATAACATTTGGATAAATAGAAGATGCGAGTAGAAATTTCAGGCACAAAAAAGCCCGTCATAAGACGAGCTTTTTTGTATTTGGCTGGGATACCAGGATTTGAACCTGGGAATGCCGAGATCAAAACCCGGTGCCTTACCGCTTGGCGATATCCCAATCTAACTTTTCAAACAACTCACCTAAGTAGGCTGCTTTTAATAAATGGTACGGGAAGAGAGACTTGAACTCTCACACCTTACGGCACCAGAACCTAAATCTGGCGTGTCTACCAATTCCACCACTCCCGCACTGCATCAATTTTATATCTTGATTAAGATAGCAGTATATAGAATCTGGCGTGTCTAATATCAACACCACCACTCCCGCACTACATCAATTTTACATCTTGATTAAGATGGCAGTATATAGAATTTAGCGTGTCTAACTATCAACACCACCACTTCCGCACTACATCTAGTTTTACATCTTGATTAAGATAAAAAAAACCTGCTATAAACAGGTTTAAATATGGCTGGGATACCAGGATTTGAACCTGGGAATGCCGAGATCAAAACCCGGTGCCTTACCGCTTGGCGATATCCCAATAAATCTAATTAAAACTCGATGGTACGGGAAGAGAGACTTGAACTCTCACACCTTACGGCACCAGAACCTAAATCTGGCGTGTCTACCAATTCCACCACTCCCGCATCGAATTTCAGTGCAAGTTTCCTTGCTTCGTCTTTAAATAGTAATAAGGCAGACCTTAATCAACTATCAAGACAAGGTTAAAAATAAACCTTTTAAAAATGGCTGGGATACCAGGATTTGAACCTGGGAATGCCGAGATCAAAACCCGGTGCCTTACCGCTTGGCGATATCCCAATCTAACTTTTCAAACAATTCGCCTAAGCAAATCATCTTTAATAAATGGTACGGGAAGAGAGACTTGAACTCTCACACCTTGCGGCACCAGAACCTAAATCTGGCGTGTCTACCAATTCCACCACTCCCGCACTGCAACAACCAAAACCAGCGTGTCTAATATCAACACCACCACTTCCAATCTGCATCAATTTTACATCTTGATTAAGATGGCAGTATTTAAACTGCAGCCTTCATTTTACATCTGAAGAAAAGATGGTAGCAATAGCGGGACTTGAACCTGCGACCCCAGCATTATGAATGCTGTGCTCTAACCAGCTGAGCTATATTGCCATATTAACCACTTTAAAAATGGCTGGGATACCAGGATTTGAACCTGGGAATGCCGAGATCAAAACCCGGTGCCTTACCGCTTGGCGATATCCCAATCTAACTTGTCAAACAACTCGCCTAAGCAAGCTGCCTTTAATAAATGGTACGGGAAGAGAGACTTGAACTCTCACACCTTACGGCACCAGAACCTAAATCTGGCGTGTCTACCAATTCCACCACTCCCGCACTGCAACAGCCAAAACCAGTATGTCTAATATCAACACCACCATTCCTGCACTGCATCAATTTTACATCTTGATTAAGATGGTAGCAATAGCGGGACTTGAACCTGCGACCCCAGCATTATGAATGCTGTGCTCTAACCAGCTGAGCTATATTGCCATCGTTTTACTTCTTACTCCTCTTGCTGAGGAACGGGGCGTATTATGCTTATTCAACTCATCTAGGTCAATAGCTTTTTTCGCTATTCTTTACGATCTCAATCGTTCGGCTATAACTTCACCAAAGTGATGGCTAGATGCACAACTCAAGCCTGTTCAACCCCATTATTTCAATAAAAGAATCAAGTTTACTGGGCACTAAAAATGATAATGACTCAATATTTCAATTGAGCCATTATTTTTTGTTACCTTCAGGCTACAGACTATAACAATAACTAGAGCGTGGTACTTTATACATTAAACAGGAAATGCATCACATCACCATCTTTAACAATATAAGTTTTACCTTCTACTTTTAGTTTACCTGCTTCCTTGGCGCCAGCTTCACCTTTGTAGGTAATAAAGTCATCATAAGCCATCACTTGAGCACGAATAAAGCCGCGTTCGAAGTCTGTATGAATAACACCAGCAGCTTGTGGACCTGTAGCACCAATAGGTACGGTCCAAGCACGCACTTCTTTAACACCCGCTGTAAAGTATGTTTGCAGTTTCAACAGATCATAACCGGAACGTATAACGCGATCTAAACCAGGCTCTTCTAAACCAAGGTCCACCATAAACTCTGCACGATCCTCTGGCTCCATCTCTGCAAGCTCAGATTCGATAGCAGCACATACTGCAACGACTACGGCATTCTCTTTAGCAGCGATTTCACGAACGACATCCAAATGAGGATTGTTCTCGAATCCATCTTCAGCCACGTTAGCAATATACATAGTTGGCTTAAGTGTAAGGAAGTTTAAGTATGCAACTGCAGCTAACTCCTCCTTACTAAGATCCATTGCGCGTAACATCTTGCCGTCATCGAGGATCGGACGCATCTTTTCAAGTACGGCCACTTCAAACTTAGCATCGGCGTCACCACCTTTAGCACGCTTAGCTTGACGAAAAATAGCACGCTCACAAGAATCAAGATCCGCTAACGCCAATTCAGTGTTAATCACTTCTATATCGTCAGCAGGAGAAACCTTATTAGCAACGTGAACAATGTTGTCATCATTGAAACAACGAACCACATGACCAATAGCGTCAGTTTCGCGGATATTGGCTAGGAACTTGTTACCCAGACCTTCACCTTTAGAAGCACCGGCAACCAGACCAGCAATGTCCACAAACTCCATAGACGTAGGTAAAACACGCTCAGGGTTAACTATCTGCGCTAATGCATCCAAACGGGCATCAGGTACAGGTACTACACCAGTATTTGGCTCAATAGTACAAAACGGGAAGTTTGACGCTTCAATTCCCGCTTTAGTTAACGCATTGAATAAGGTTGATTTACCTACGTTTGGCAAGCCTACAATGCCACATTTAAAACCCATATTGTTTACCTTAAATATCAATTACAAACTAACAGTTGCACTGTTAGTTAAGTACTTATACAAATATACAAAGCCGCTATGTGCGACTTCATCAAATTCGTCCCACTTTACTCACAAAGAGCCTCTATGAGAAAAGAGGAGTGATAGCCCTTAAGCCTTATAGGAGTGCAACCGATTCATGGCCTTTGCCATATCTTCATTAATTAGCACTTCTGTTGATCTAACCGCCTCATCAATCACTTCTTCAATCGCTGTCTGCTCTGTCCCGGGCGCTTTCCCTAAGACATAGTTACTCACTTGGCTCTTATCACCAGGATGACCTATACCGATACGAAGTCGATAGAAGCCTTTATTATTTGCAAGACTAGCAATGATATCTTTCAAGCCGTTATGACCACCATGACCACCGCCAAGTTTAAACTTAGCCACACCGGGCTCCATATCCAGCTCATCATGAGCCACTAAAATCTCATCAGCTTCGATACGGAAAAAATTGGCCATTGCCCCTACAGACTTACCACTGAGGTTCATGAATGTCGAAGGTATGAGTAAACGTACATCTTTGCCATGTAAGGTCACTCTGGCTGTTAAACCAAAATATTTACTATCCGCGACTAAGGTTGCACCGCTCGCGCGAGCTAGCTCTTGTACATACCAAGCTCCGGCATTGTGCCTAGTCTGAGCATATTTCTCACCTGGATTGGCGAGTCCAACTATCAGTTTTATATTACTCATACAACCTATTATTTCGTTCAGTGCGACTCAAGGCAACGACCCTTTTTAACGTTAGCGAGAGTGCTAATCGCAAAATGTGGCGCAGATAAAAACGCGGCATTTTAACACTCAATGCCCGAGTCAACAAACTATTAGAAGATCGCTCTCGTTATAATGAAAGCTCAAAGAGGATATAGGCTAAGAAGGAAAGCTTTAAATCCGAGGGTCAAGAGAGCCTTAAGGCTTTTATTACCAACAACAAAAGCCTTTGTACTAAAATTGGGAATTACTTAAGTCCCATCGCATACTTAAGTACTTTATTTTTAATAGACGAGTCTATATTCGCGACCTTCAGAGCTGCATTACGGATAAATTTCAACGGCAAAACATCATTACTAAAACCCGCATAAAACAGATCCATTGCCGTCATCATTAACAGGTTATCCTGATAACGAGACTTCTCATAAGTGGCTAATGCCCTCTGTTCCCACCAAGACTCACCTGAACTCAATTTAGACGATACTGTCGCGATAAGCGCTTCAACATCTTTAAAACCAATATTCACCCCTTGGCCAGCCAATGGATTAATCGTATGAGCTGCATCCCCCAGAATCACCACATTATCTGAATAGTAAGATTGAGCATGACGTCTCGTAAGTTTGAAACTTCCCTTTTGCAGTACTTCAAAATCTCTATCTAATCTTGCTGGGAAATGGCGCTTGATCTGTTCGGCTAGAGCCTTATCATTCATCTGTGAAAGTTGGGCTATTCGAGCCCCATCATCATACCAAACCAAAGAAGCATGCTTACCAGGCAGAGGAAGCAAAGATCGAGGTCCGCTTGGCGTAAACTGTTGCCATGTCACATCTTGCTGCTCTTGTGCCGTTTTGATGTTTATTAACATCGCAGATTGAGCATAATCCCACCCAGTCAAACCAATTCCGGCCCATTGTCTAACCAGTGAATTAGCCCCATCAGCCCCAATAAGTAATGGAGCCACGATACTGATTCCATTGCTAAGGAAAACCTCAACAATGTTGTCTTTGCGACTAAAGCGATCAACGGTAACAGGACTAAGGAGTTCGATATTATCAAAAGCCTCAAATTGCTTCCAAAGCGCCAGTTGAATAAGACGATTCTCAACGATATGCCCCAGATGAGTTGCCCCAACTTGCTCTGCATGAAATCGAGTGATACACCCTTCAATCTCCCAGGTTTCTAATCCTAGATAAGCCGCTCTGCGCATCTGGCTTAAGCTTGTAAGTGCACCTAGACGATCCAATAAGTTTTCAGATGCTACGCTAAGCGCCGATACCCGAAGATCCAACGCTTGTTCATGATGATAAGGTTTAGGTTGAAACGCTTCGATAACAACAACATTCAGCCCTAGCTGTGCTAAACCGATAGCGGTTGCAGCCCCCACCATGCCGCCTCCGACGATGATGACATCTTTACTTATTGCCCTAACTTGTGACTCACTCACGATTGAATTCCCATACCACTATCTCTTTTATCTGGATTTAACCGCTTATAGAGCGATCAATTATGACTGGAATATTTAAATAAGTGTGTAAATGTTGCTAACCCCAGAAAAGCTCACACCCTCTTACAAACAGATCCATTTGCACACAGAAACATGTTCTACACTTTGCCCACCAAATAATATAAGTGAGCAAATAATGAAAATAATGACACCTTTGGTCCTTCTCGCAGTTAGTCTCTTACCACTCACAGCAACAGCTGAATTGATAAAAGAACAAAGCATCAATAAAACGATGGAAACCATGACTGTAACCTATAGAACACTGCTAGATTATGCCCTATATCAATATACGACGGAAATGTTAGTCAATTTTAGGTTGCAGATCCAAGCTGATATCTATCATCAAGCTCACTCAAGCATCATGAGAATGGCCAGCTCATCACCCTATATGTCAGTGATGAATAACCCTATTAAAGAGAAAATAAACGGCGCCGAATAGATAATTTTTAATAAAACAGTCCAAAAGCTGGTCAGTACCTTGCTCAAGAGGTAAAATGTTGCGCTATTTTTCCTGTGGTTCCAAGAGTGATGTAAACTGATGAGTAAGAAACTCCATATTAAAACCTGGGGCTGTCAGATGAATGAGTATGACTCATCTAAGATGGCCGATCTGCTGGACGAATATAAAGGGTACACATTAACAGAAGACCCTGCTGAGGCAGATATCCTCCTGTTAAATACCTGTTCTATCCGAGAGAAAGCTCAGGAAAAGGTGTTCCATCAACTTGGGCGCTGGAAAAAATTAAAAGACAAAAATCCCAATCTAATCATTGGAGTCGGTGGCTGTGTGGCATCACAAGAGGGCAAAATGATTAAAGAGCGTGCTCAATGCGTAGATTTAATCTTCGGCCCTCAGACCTTGCACCGTTTACCTGAGATGATCGATCAGATCAGACAAGGCGGTAAAGCCGTTATCGATATCAGTTTCCCTGAAATTGAAAAATTCGATCGTCTACCTGAACCACGTGCCGATGGCCCTAGTGCATTTGTCTCCATCATGGAAGGATGTAGCAAGTACTGCTCTTTTTGTGTCGTGCCTTATACACGTGGTGAAGAGGTCAGCCGTCCACTTGATGACGTTATTCTTGAAATTGCGCAACTCGCAGCTCAAGGTGTGCGCGAAGTGAATCTTCTGGGTCAGAATGTTAATGCTTACCGCGGTGCAACTCATGATGATGAGATCTGTAGCTTTGCCGAACTACTGCGTTATGTTGCGGCAATTGATGGTATCGACAGATTGCGTTTCACCACCAGCCATCCCATCGAATTCACTCAAGATATTATTGATGTTTATGAAGATACACCAGAATTGGTGAGTTTCCTGCATCTTCCTGTTCAATCTGGCTCAGATAGAATCTTGACTCAGATGAAACGTGGACATATGGCTATTGAATACAAATCAATTATTCGCCGTCTTCGCAAAGCTCGTCCTGGTATTCAAATAAGCTCTGACTTCATCATAGGTTTCCCTGGTGAATCTAAGCAAGATTTTGCTGATACCATGAAATTGATTGAAGATATTCAATTTGATCATAGTTTTAGCTTTATCTACAGCGCACGTCCAGGTACACCTGCTGCGGATCTACCCGATGATGTTAGCCTAGATGAAAAGAAAGAGCGTTTGGCTATCTTACAAGATAGAATTACCCAACAAGCGATGCGCTTTAGCCGTCAGATGTTAGGCACAGTTCAGCGTATCTTGGTCGAAGGCCTTTCAGTTAAAAATCCGATGGAGCTTAGAGGCCGCACAGAAACCAGTCGTGTGGTTAACTTCGAAGCCGATCCTAAGCATATTGGTAGCTTTGTCGATGTCGAAATCGTCGATATATACACTAACTCACTTCGTGGTACCTTTATTCGTGGGGAAGATGAGATGGATCTAAGGCGTTCACTACGTCCGTCTGATATTCTGGCTAAACATAAAAAAGATGATGATATTGGCGTTACTCAGTATATTCCTTAACACATCTAATCAGATAAAAAGCGGCACGATTCATGCCGCTTTTTATCTCTAATCACTCGCAGTTGAGCAACAAATAGAATTAGCAATTGTCCTGTTTCGCTCGTAAACTGTGAGTATATGTTTATGCTCATCTGGAGTTATTTTTGTCTAACAAATTAACCACGCTTAATCTATATCTTGAGCCTGCCGATACGCGACGTTTACAATCTCTATGCGGACCTTTTGATGACAACATTAAACAACTAGAGCGTCGGATCGGTGTTGAAATTTGCTACCGGGATAATCATTTTCAAATTGTGGGACAAGCTAAGAACTGTTTGAGTGTAAATAACCTGCTTAAAGCTCTCTATGTAGAGACTCAGCCTGTTAAAGGCAGTACGCCTGACATAGAGCCTGACACTGTCCACCTTGCGATTCAGGAAGCAGTAGCACTCGAAGCTGCATTACCAAGGGATGACAAGGCACTCTATATAAAGACTAAACGTGGTGTCATTAAACCGCGTAACCCAAATCAAAGTGACTATATTGCCAACATCACTACCCATGACATCACCTTTGGTGTCGGTCCTGCTGGCACAGGCAAAACCTTCCTTGCCGTAGCGGCAGCTGTCGATGCGCTGGAGCGACAAGAAGTACGACGTATATTACTGACTCGCCCAGCTGTAGAAGCGGGAGAAAAACTGGGCTTTCTACCTGGCGATCTCAGTCAAAAGGTCGATCCTTACCTGCGCCCACTGTATGACGCATTGTTTGAAATGTTAGGGTTTGAGAAAGTTGAGCGTTTGATAGAGCGTAATATCATCGAAGTCGCACCTCTGGCGTATATGCGCGGACGCACACTGAATGACGCATTTATCATTCTCGATGAGAGCCAAAACACAACGGTAGAGCAGATGAAGATGTTTCTAACCCGCATTGGCTTTAACTCGCGTGCCGTTATCACAGGTGATATTACTCAGATAGATCTGCCAAAACATCAAAAATCGGGGTTACGCCAAGCAATTGAAGTATTAAGTGAGGTCGAAGAGATCAGTTTTAACTTTTTCCAAGCAAAGGATGTGGTTCGTCACCCCATTGTTGCCAGAATAGTTGAAGCTTACGAAGACCATGAGCAACGGGCCCTACAGGCAAAAAACAAGCGTGAAAATCAATACAAGCTTCAGGAAATATCAGAAAATGAGCACTAGTCACGCAGATATTGAATTGGTTCTGGATCTACAGATAGCCTCTGACAGTAACACATTGCCGACAGCAGATAATTTTGAACTTTGGGTGCGAACTGCACTCGGAAATACCATGACCCAAGCTGAATTAACGATACGAATCGTTGATGAAGCAGAAAGCCAAAGCCTTAACAGTACCTATAGGGGAAAAGATAAGCCGACAAACGTGCTTTCATTTCCCTTCGAAGCACCACCTGAAATTGATATTCCTCTGCTGGGTGATTTAATCATCTGTGCATCGGTTGTCGAACAGGAAGCAATACAGCAAAACAAGCCCTCACAAGCACATTGGGCTCACATGGTTGTACATGGTTGTCTTCATCTGCTAGGGTATGATCATATCAACGATGCCGAGGCTGAAGAGATGGAATCACTAGAGATCCAACTCATTGAAAACCTAGGTTTTAACAATCCATACAAGGAGCTATAACTGATCAACATTTAGCAACATATGCTAAATGTTTTAGATCAAGTAAACACTATGAGTGATGACATCCCACCGAGTACCAGCGCCCAAAAGAAGAGCTGGTTAGAAAAAGTAAGCCAGCTGTTTCAGGGCGAACCTCAAACTCGCAATGATCTTGTTGATGTAATTCACGGCGCAGAGCTTCGTGAAGTTATCTCTCAAGACACACGAGAAATGATTAAAGGCGTCTTAGAAGTATCCGATCTACGAGTAAGGGATATTATGATCCCAAGAGCGCAGATTGTAGCACTTCAAATAGATGATTCGGTAGCAGAGCTTCTCACAACTGTCATAGGAACAGCGCACTCACGCTTCCCTGTGATAAATGAAGACAAAGATCACATCGAAGGTATTTTGCTTGCAAAAGACCTGCTTCAATATGGGTTTAAGAACAGTGATGAACCTTTCTCATTAAAACAAGTTATCCGTCCTGCTGTCGTTGTTCCTGAGAGCAAACGTGTTGATGTACTGCTCAAGGAGTTTCGCTCCCAAAGATACCATATGGCGATCGTCGTCGATGAGTATGGTGGCGTTTCTGGATTGGTGACGATTGAAGACATTCTCGAAGAGATCGTTGGCGAGATCGAAGATGAATTCGATCACGATACAGCTGAAGAAACTGAGATCCGTAAGATTAGTAAACTGGTCTATATGGTCAAAGCGTTAACGCCTATTGAAGACTTCAACGAGACCTTCAAAACACAGTTTAGTGACGAAGAATTCGATACGGTTGGTGGTTTAGTTTCCCATGCTTTTGGTCATTTGCCAGAACGTAATGAGAAAGTCGTCATCGGTGGCATTGAATTTACAGTCGTTAGCGCAGACACTCGCCGATTACTGCAACTCAGAGTCAAACTCCCGGATCCAGATGCCGAATAAAAAAACAGTAATACGTTTTTAATTAGGTAATTTTTTCTATGATGAGGCTGGAATGCTGAATACACTTCGGGCATTCGCCCATCATGCAAAAATGCGATTGGTACTGGCATATTTTGCCGGTGCCAGTACCGCACTTGCTTTTGCTCCTTACTCAATATGGCCAATCTACTTAGTTGCCATGGCAATAACTCTGCATCTTAGTCGTGACTTATCACCCAAAGAGAGTTTCATTTTTTGGCTTAGTTTCGGCTTTGGTTGTTTCTCTGTTGGGATCAGCTGGGTTCATGTCAGCATGGATAAGTTCGGTGGACTTCCACTTATCGCTTCTATCGGATTAATGGCGCTACTGGCTATTTACCTTGCACTTTACCCCGCATTGAGTGGTTACCTGCTACAGAAATTATCCCCAAAAAACCAGCTCATTAGAAACCTGTTGCTCTTTCCAGTGGTATGGATGTTAACCGAGTGGGCCAGAGGTTGGGTGTTGACTGGTTTTCCTTGGTTATGGGCTGGTTACTCTCAAACTGAGGGACCAATAAAAGAGATTGCTAGTGTTATCGGTGTCTTGGGACTTAGTTATCTTATTGCTATGTTTGCAGGGGCATTAGCCTTATGTTTCCAGAAACGCTGGCATAGCATGGCATTAATGTTGCCTTTATTAGCCCTCGCCACTTATATTAGCCCTATGTTTTCGAGTGTTGAACCAAATGGGGAATCAGTCAAGGTCACGCTAGTACAAGGCAATATTGCTCAAAGTATGAAATGGGAGCCTGAAGCCTTATGGCCTACCATGCTCAAATACATGGATCTATCTCGACCTGAACTGGCCGATACCGATATTTTCATCTGGCCCGAAGCCGCCATACCGGCTCCAGAATCTATGGTGTCTGATTTTCTCGACAATGCTAATAAAGTTGCCAACTTAAACAACAGCGCCATTATTACCGGTATTATCAGTAACCAACAAGAGAACTTCTATAACTCACTTATCGTGCTTGGAAACCATAATCAGTCTAAGCAAAACCAAGCTGATTATAAAATCGGTGGAACCAATGAATTTAGGAAACACCACCTGTTACCTATAGGTGAGTTTGTTCCCTTTGAAGCCTTGCTTAGGCCTATCGCCCCACTTTTTAATCTGCCTATGTCCTCTTTTGTCCGTGGTGAATACCAACAAGCAAACCTAAATGCAGTAGGCTATCAGATAGCACCAGCCATCTGCTATGAGATCGCATTTCCGGAGCAGTTAAGAGCTAACGTCAATGAAGATACGGAACTATTACTGACCGTATCTAATGATGCATGGTTCGGCAGTTCAAACGGCCCATTGCAGCATATGGAGATAGCGCAAATGCGCTCGATAGAATTAGGCCGTCCTTTAGTCAGAGCTACCAACAACGGCGTAACGGCCGTGGTAGATGAAAAGGGCAATATTACCCATAGACTGCCTCAATTCGAGGCTGGTATTCTTGTCGCTGATATACCACTAATGAAAGGGGTAACAGGTTTTTCTAAGTGGGGAGAGTGGCCGATACTTATCTGGTCATCAATATTGTTTGTGCTATTCCTGTTTAGGTTTGTAAAACACCGATCATGACTACTTTTTCAAATAAAATACCCGCTGAGGCGGGTATTTTTACTCAAACCACTTCAATATGCACCATTCAGCATGTCGAAGTAGCTTGTAGGCAAATGAAATTTTAGCTCTCCAAAAAAATGTAACGATATTGCTATGGTGCCAGCGCCTCTCGGGTAAACTCACTCTTATCACACTCAGGACAATCAGAGATCACACCGGGAAATTCAATCTTCATCTCATGACCACAGTGCACGCACACCATGTTCCCTTGACCGACAATTTCACCACTTTGATAATGACCTTGGTGTTTAAAATCTTGCAATATTTCATGCCATTCAATCTGACTACGGTCAGTAATACCACTCAACCAATGCCAAACCGTGTTCTCAACAGTGATCATGGTAGGACTGTGGCTCAAGTCGGTATCATTTTTTTCTTGAAGATAGTTAGCAATATCACGTTTTAAAAATTGTTCAACTAAAGCTAACTCATCTTCTTTAGCCTGTTTCTTAAGAGATAGAAACGCTTTCCCATTGGTAACAACAGAAAACAACTCCTTTACAGTCATGGAGTTATCGTTAAGGTAGTCGATTTTCACTTTCGCTAATAGTGCTTCATAAAGCGATAGTAACTCCGCACTTCTTGCACTCATATTCAATACTCCTTCATCCGAACCTTTTTAATGACTCACTTCTAGTTTATTCTATGCGGAACTAACTCGCGCGGAAAGTGCGCAAGATCAAATAATGGGCGACATGTCCGGGAAATATTGATGCAAGAGCTATATCAACCTTCAGAAATTGAAGCCAAGGTGCAGCAGCACTGGCAAGACACGAAAACCTTTGAAGTCACCGAAGATGAGAATAAAGAGAAGTTTTACTGTCTCTCTATGTTCCCATACCCATCGGGCCGTCTGCACATGGGTCATGTCCGTAACTACACCATAGGTGACGTTGTCGCCCGTTACCAGCGTTTGCAAGGGAAAAATGTTCTGCAACCGATTGGTTGGGATTCATTCGGCCTGCCAGCTGAGAATGCAGCGATTAAAAATAGCACTGCACCAGCGCCTTGGACTTACGAAAATATTGATTACATGAAAAACCAGCTAAAAGCGCTAGGTTTTGGCTATGACTGGAGCCGTGAAATCGCCACTTGCACACCAGAATATTATCGCTGGGAACAATGGTTCTTCACTACGCTTTTTGAGAAGGGCTTAGTCTATAAGAAGACAGCTTCTGTGAACTGGTGTCCTAATGATGAAACCGTACTCGCCAACGAACAGGTACAAGACGGATGTTGCTGGCGTTGTGATACCCCTGTGGTACAAAAAGAGATCCCACAGTGGTTCATTAAAATTACCGCTTACGCTGAAGAACTGTTAAACGACATCGACAAGCTCGATGAGTGGCCTGAGCAAGTTAAGACCATGCAGCGTAACTGGATTGGCCGCAGCGAAGGCATCGAGATGACGTTCCAAGTTGTCGATAGCGATGAGTCTTTCGACATCTACACTACACGTCCTGACACAGTGATGGGGGTTACCTATGTAGCCGTTGCTGCTGGGCATCCTTTGGCAGAAAAAGCCGCTGCGAATAATCCAAAGCTGGCTGCATTTATCGAAGAGTGCAAGAACGCCGATACCACTGAAGCTGCGATGGCTGCAATGGAAAAGAAAGGTGTTGCAACCGGTCTGTATGCCATTCATCCATTAAGTGGTAAGCAAGTCCCTATCTGGGCTGCTAACTTCGTATTGATGAACTACGGTACAGGCGCTGTGATGTCAGTTCCTGCTCATGATCAGCGTGATTATGAATTTGCAGTTAAATATGACTTAGCCATCGAAGGTGTTATCAAGCCATCTGATAGAGAGTTGGACATCAGTGCAGAAGCCTATACTGAAAAAGGTGTCGTATTTAACTCTGGTGACGCTTTCCCTGAATTAGACGGACAAGACTTTCAAGCGGCATTCGACGCTATCGATGCTAGACTAACGGCTGAAGGTAAAGGTAAACGTCAGGTTAACTTCCGTCTACGTGACTGGGGTGTATCTCGTCAGCGTTACTGGGGAGCACCAATCCCTATGGTCACACTTGCTGATGGCACTGTCGTTCCAACACCTAAAGATCAACTGCCAGTCATTCTTCCTGAAGATGTTGTCATGGATGGGATCCAAAGCCCAATCAAAGCAGACAAAGAGTGGGCTAAGACTCAGGTTAATGGCCAGGAAGCGTTTAGAGAAACAGATACCTTTGATACCTTTATGGAATCATCATGGTACTACGCGCGTTACTGTAGCCCACATGCCGATGAGATGTTAGATCCAGCTAAAGCAAACTACTGGTTGCCAGTGGATCAGTATATCGGCGGTATTGAGCATGCGTGTATGCATTTACTTTACTTCCGCTTCTTCCACAAATTGCTACGTGATGCAGGGTTGGTGAACTCAGATGAGCCAGCAAAACGTCTACTGACTCAAGGTATGGTGTTAGCTGATGCTTACTACTATAACAATGAGAAAGGCGCACGGGTTTGGGTCTCTCCATCAGATGTAACCGTACAGGAAACGGACGATAAAGGTCGTACCGTCAAAGCGGTTGATAGCCAAGGACATGAACTTGTCTATACCGGCATGAGCAAGATGTCTAAGTCTAAAAACAACGGCATTGACCCTCAAGAGATGGTCGATAAATATGGCGCTGATACAGTTCGCTTGTTTATGATGTTTGCAGCCCCGCCAGAACTAACACTTGAGTGGCAAGAGTCGAGCGTAGAAGGCGCACATCGCTTCATTAAACGTTTGTGGAAAGTCGCTCATGACCACGTAGCTAAAGGTGTGACTGTAGCGCTGGACGTTAAGTCACTTGATGCCAAGCAAAAAGAACTACGTCGTGAACTACACAAGACTATCGTTAAGGTCGGTGACGATATTGAACGTCGTCAGATGTTTAACACCGCTATCGCATCTGTCATGGAGCTGATGAATCGTCTTCAAAAAGCACCAACTGAAACAGAGCAAGATAGAGCCTTGATGCAGGAAGCTCTGTCTGCTGTTGTACGTCTACTTTACCCTATCATTCCACACACTAGCTTTACTTTGTGGAACAACCTTGGTAATCCAGAGAATATCGAAGACGTACGTTGGCCCGAAGCCGATCAATCGGCACTTATTGAAGATAGCAAACTGATCATCGTTCAAGTAAACGGTAAGCTTCGCGCTAAAATCACAGTGCCTGCGGACGCAACGCAAGAAGCTGTCGAGGAACAAGGTTTTGCAGAGGAAGGTGTCATTAAACACACCGAAGGTAAAACCGTTCGCAAAGTGATCTACGTACCGGGAAAATTGCTCAATATCGTAGCTAACTAAACTAGCACTACATGACTGGCATTGGGTTTTACCCAGTGTCAGTCAGCTAGAACTAAATGACATCAGCCAAAGGAATACATGTCTCGATTATGCTTATAAAACGCCTATGTTTCGCAACAATAACCATAACAATGGCATTGAGTATTTTGTTCAGTGCTGGTTGCGGCTTTAAACTGCAAGGGAATTATTCAATTCCTGAGCAATTAAGAACCCTACATCTGAGCAGTCAAGATCAATACAGTGAACTCACACGTCTAGTGCGTGAGCGTTTGCGCCTGCAAGGTATTAAATTAACCAAAGATGTCGAAGACATACCTCAGCTACAGATATTACATGACTCACTGGATAGAACGACGCTCTCTCTCTACCCTACGGGCAATGTAGCCGAATATGAGTTGACCTACCAAGTCACCTTTGCCGTCACACTTCCTGATCAAGACTCTCAACAATTCGATGTTGATATTCATCGTGACTATCTGGACGATCCTCGAACCGCTCTAGCAAAGAGTCGTGAAATGGAGATGTTGTTAAAAGAGATGCGTATTCAAGCAGCAGATCAGATGATCCAGACGCTTGCCACTATTGAAGTCAAGTGATACTCAGGTATCGCGCCCCTCAATTAGGCACTACACCTCATAACTTTGTTAAGGTAATTTGATGCGGGTTTACCCAGATCAACTTTCACGTCATCTCAAACCTCTTCAGCAATGCTATCTTGTTTTTGGCGATGATCCTTGGCTGTGCGAAACTAGCCGAAGTCAAATCTACGCTCAAGCTAAGAAAGAGGGATTTGAGGAGAAGATACAACTAACCCAAGAAACAGGTTTTAACTGGGGTGACTTAGTTGATCAATGGCAAGCCATGAGCCTATTCTCAAGTCGGCGCATTATAGAGCTAATCTTACCCCAGGCAAAGCCTGGCAGTGAAGGCGGGGCTATGTTTCAAAGCTTGATGCAGATGCCAAACCCTGATGTTCTTCTCATCATCACAGGACCTAAACTGACCGCTGAGCAGACCAAAAGTAAATGGTTTAAGACGTTAGATGCCCATGGCATTTATATTCCCTGCGCAACTCCCGAAGGAGGACTATTTCAACGCTGGCTCGATGAACGGATAAATCACTTCAAACTCACACTCACTCGTGATGCCAGAGAGATGCTCTTCAGTCTCTATGAAGGTAACTTATTAGCAGCCGATCAATCCCTGCAGTTATTACAACTGTTAAGTCCAAAAGATCGAATTGACAGTCATCAGCTTACCTCTTATTTTGAAGATCAATCGCGCTTTAGTGTGTTTCAGCTCACCGATGCCATGCTCAATAATCAACAAGATAAGTCGTTGCATATTCTCTCCCAACTAAAGGCTGAGGGTGTCGCGATGCCCATCATCTTATGGGGCGTGTTTAAAGAGCTTTCCATACTGCTGCAACTAAGAACCGCGATGGACTGTAATCAATCACTACAATCTTTATGGGGTAAGCTGAGAATATGGGATAAACGTAAATCTTTATATCAATCGGCGCTTAATAGGCTCACCTTAGTTCATATAGAAAAGTTACTTGCCAGTACGTCAGCTGTTGAGCTGAAACTTAAGCAGCAAGGCATCGAAGATTGGACTGGTATGAGCCACCTAAGCCTGCTTTTCGATCCCAAAGCACATCAGGTGTTAGCTCACATAAAACTTAACGAAGAGGAGTAATCAGTTATGCGTATCGGTATCTTAGGTGGCACATTCGATCCGATACATTTCGGCCATATTCGTCCTGCAATAGAAGTAAAACAACTGCTGAATTTAGATAAAATTTGGCTAATGCCGAATCATATACCTCCTCATAAAACAACCCCATCAGTAAATACGCAGCATCGTGTCGAGATGGCACAGTTAGTTTGCGATCAATATGCTGAATTTGAACTGTGTGATATTGAAGTAAATCGGCAGACACCCTCCTATTTAGTGACCACTCTTGAGCAGATAACCCTAAATAATCCAGATGATGAGTTCTACTTTATTATGGGGATGGACTCACTCATCACATTGACTAATTGGTACAAATGGCAGTCTCTGTTTACCCTTTGCCACCTCGTTGTCTGCCAGCGCCAAGGCTGGAACTTGGCTCCTGATAATGCCATTTTTAACGAATATCAAACAAGGTTAGCGTCACCACAAGCGATAACGGCTCAAAAATCAGGGCTTATCATCCCCATTAAAGTCACACCACAGGCATACTCTTCCACCGAAATTCGACAACAATTGTCTCAAGGAAGCACGCCTACAGATGCTTTACCCAACATAATCTCTGAATATATTAAAGATAAAAATCTGTACCAAACATCAGCTTAATGTTCAAAATTGATTCTTACTTAATCAAATTACACTTCTATAGCAGCAATCGCTTATGAGAATTGATATAACCTGTTATACTTCCGCGCTGTTAAAAAATTATTAAGGAATAACGCGTGGAAAGCGCCGAGCTAAAACTGTTTGTGATCGACAAAGTCGAAGATTTAAAAGCAAAAGATGTCGTGGTTTTAGACATCTCAGAACGTTCTAACCTAGCTGATTTTATGGTGGTTTGTTCAGGTACTTCAAAAACTCACGTGAGAGCTATCGCAGAAAACCTAGTGGTTGAAGCTAAGCGTGCAAACCTTCACATCAATGGTGTTGAAGGCCGTGAAAGTAGTGAATGGGTACTGGTTGATCTTGGTGATGTGATCCTTCACGTTATGCAAGATAAGACTCGTGATTATTACGAGCTTGAAAAATTGTGGACTGAAAAGCCAGCTTAATGAAGATACAGCTGGTCGCAGTAGGCACGCGTATGCCAGATTGGGTAACCACAGGCTTTAAGGAATATCAACGACGATTCCCTAGAGATATGGCACTCGAACTGGTAGAGATCCCAGCTGGCAAAAGAGGGAAAAATGCTGATATAGCTCGAATTCTACATAAAGAAGGCGAGCAGATGTTAGCAATAATCCCGAAAGGAAATCACATTGTCAGCTTAGATCTACCGGGTAAAACATGGACAACCCCAGAGTTGGCTACTCAACTAAGTCGTTGGCAACTAGATGGACGCGATGTCAGTTTACTCATTGGTGGTCCAGAAGGTCTAGCTCCCTCCTGCAAGCAAGCCGCAAGCCAAAGCTGGTGCCTATCTGCATTGACCTTACCTCACCCCTTAGTCAGGGTCGTTGTTGCTGAAAGCCTCTATCGAGCATGGAGCGTTAATACTAATCACCCCTACCACAGAGAATAGTCTGGGGAATTAAGTAGAAACGAGTTAGCGTCTTGAGCTAGGCTATGTATCAAATAGTTATACCAATTACATTACATCTAAGCTGGAGAATCTGTAAGTGGCGCCAAGAAAGCGGATAACGATGCATGACCACGCAGCAGAAGCTTCGCTTTTCAAACGAAGAGCTTTATTTACTTTTGTTTGTGTTGTTCTTTTATTAGGGATATTACTGAGCAATTTATATCACCTACAAATTCTCTCTTATACCGCTTATGAAACCCGCTCTAATGACAATCGGATTAGGGTTGTACCTGTCGCACCCAGTCGCGGCTTGATTTATGATAGAAATGGCAAAATCCTTGCCGAAAACTTGCCTTTTTTCACTTTAGAATTGACCCCTGAGAAAGTTAAAAACATTCCAGAAACCTTAGCCAGACTAAGCAAAATTATTCCTATCAGTGCTGATGAAGAGGAAGATTTCACTCAATCCCTCAAATACCATCGACGCTTTAAACCCTTGACTCTTAAGACTCCACTGACAGAAGATCAAGTGGCTATTTTTAGTGTTAACCAGCATAAGTTCCCAGGGATCTCTGTCGTTGCAGGTTTGAAACGTCACTATCCTTATAATGGTTTGATGACACACGCATTGGGATATGTAGGTCGCATTAATGACAGAGATAAACTTAGACTGCAAAAAGAAGAGAAGTGGAAAGACTACGCCGGCACCAAATATATTGGCAAGCAAGGGGTAGAGAAGTTCTATGAAAATTTACTGCATGGTAAGCCTGGCCACCTCGAAGAGGAGGTCAATAATCGTGGCCGTACTATTCGAACACTCAAGTCTGTCGCCCCAGAACCGGGCCAAGATATCTACCTCACGTTAGATCTCGATCTTCAGAAGAAAGCATTAGAACTGCTCGATGGACGACGCGGGTCAGTTGTGGCTATTGACCCCCGTGATGGTGGGATCTTGGCAATGCTTTCCAGCCCCACTTATGATCCCAATTTATTTGTTCACGGAATAAGCAGCAAAGCATACAGTGGACTCCTTAGTTCACGCGCTCGCCCTCTTATTAACCGAGCGACACAGGGTCAATATTCGCCTGCATCAACGATAAAACCACACCTAGCCCTGCTGGGGTTAGATGAAAAAATCGTTACGCCAAAAACACGAGTTTGGGATCCCGGTTTTTGGCAGATCCCTGGCGTCGAACGTAAATACAGGGACTGGAAACGTTGGGGCCATGGCTGGGTCGACGTAAATAGCGCCTTAGTTGGCTCGTGTGATACTTATTTTTACGATCTTGCCTATAAGACTGGAGTCGATAAGATCGCCAGCTTTATGCAACCTTTTGGCTTCGGTGAACGAACCGGTATCGACATTTTCGAAGAGTCCGCTGGTATCATGCCTTCTAAAGACTGGAAACGTATGCGCTATAACCAGCCTTGGTACATAGGCGATACGATTTCTGTCGGCATTGGCCAAGGTTATTGGACAACCACGCCACTACAACTCGCCAATGCTGCAGCTATCATGGCGAACAAAGGACGGCGATTCGTACCGCACCTGCTCAGATCCATTAAAGACAATACTTCGAGAATAGACTCACCAGTCGATGAGATGGCGCCTATCATTCTGAATGACCAAAACAACTGGAATATCATCAATGAATCCATGATGAATACAGCACATAAATCCCGCTTTAAGGATGCTGGTTATACTGCAGCAATGAAGACAGGGACAGCTCAAGTATTTAGCGTTGCAGAAAATGAAGAATATGATGCTGACACCATAGATGAATACTTGAAAGATAATGCGCTCATTATTGCCTATGCTCCCTATGAAAATCCTAAAATAGTGTTGGCTGTAGTACTTGAAAACGCAGGCTGGGGAGGCGCTAATGCCGGACCTGTCGCCAGAGCACTACTTGATGAATATATGCTACGAGACAATCTGGAGTTTAATCAATGAGTCCGCAACACCATAGGATGAATATATGGCAACGTATGCATATCGATCTGCCGTTATTGCTGGGACTCTTAGCACTAATGTGTTTTGGACTTTTTGTGATCTATTCAGCCGGTGGAGAAGACTTAGCCCTAATGGAACGTCAACTGTTCCGCATGGGATTATCTCTATTCATTATGTTTGTTGTGGCACAAATCAACCCTGAAGTTCTGAGACGTTGGGCATTCCCCATCTATATAACAGGGGTTATATTGCTGCTTGGAGTGCACTTCTTTGGTGAAATAAATAAGGGAGCACAGCGCTGGTTAAACCTTGGTTTTATGGAGTTTCAACCATCAGAACTGATGAAACTGGCCTTCCCTATCACTATGGCTTGGTACATCAGTAAATTCCCACTCCCACCGAAAAAACGTTATCTGGCGGGAGCTGGCGTAATACTGCTTATCCCGACCCTATTGATCGCTAAACAACCCGATCTAGGAACCTCGATTTTAGTCGCCGCATCCGGAATTTTCGTGCTTTTTCTGTCTGGAATGAGCTGGCGAATTGTCGGAGGGTTTATCGGTAGCGTGCTAGCAATGTTGCCAATATTATGGTTCTTCCTGATGCATGACTACCAACGTACCCGAGTACTCACCCTGCTCGATCCAGAAAAAGATCCTCTTGGCGCTGGCTATCATATTATCCAGTCCAAGATTGCGATTGGCTCTGGCGGAATGCTCGGCAAAGGTTGGCTCGATGGCACTCAGTCTCAACTGGAATTTCTGCCGGAAAGACATACCGACTTTATCTTTGCCGTCATTGGTGAAGAGTTTGGTTTGATGGGCAGCTTTTTGTTACTCGCCATATACCTATATATCATTGGACGCGGCTTAGTGATCGCATCTCAGGCACAAACCAGTTTTGCGCGTCTATTAGCAGGAAGTATTACCTTAACTTTCTTCGTCTACATTTTTGTCAATATCGGCATGGTTTCAGGGCTTCTGCCGGTGGTAGGTGTACCTTTACCATTAATTAGTTATGGTGGAACATCCATGTTAACGTTGATGACAGGGTTTGGTATCTTGATGAGTATTCATACCCACAGGCGCTTTGTTGACAGATAAACTCAATTTCCCATGCGACCATAACGATTTCATGGGTGATTAAGGTAAGTCAGTTAATATCTAACTAATATATCTTCTGCAACGGTCTAACAGTGCAGCCTATTGACTTGCTGTTATATTGGGAACTGAATAAGTGAAAATGATGCTTAAATTTTTAACCACAATACTCTTGGCCACACTCTCTATAAGCTCTTCTGCCACGGCAGCTTTAGATGTAAACATCGAAGATGAAGCATCATCATTAAAATCTGAATTCTTGGCAACTCAATTCGCCTTGGGGTTTACTCATGAAGAAGTAAACACCTTTCTGTCGTCGGCTAAGTTCGATCAAAGCGTGATAGACGCCATGACAAAACCGTGGGAAGCTAAACCCTGGCATCAATACTACCCCATTTTCCTCACCGAAAAGCGTTTAAAGACTGGTCTTGAATTTTGGAAAAAACATAAAAGTACCGTTGATCGCGCCGCCAAAGAGTTTGGTGTCGATCCGCAAATTATTATCGCTATAATAGGTATCGAGACCTTCTACGGTGGCTACATGGGAAACTACCCAGTCGCCGATGCCCTATATACGTTAGGTTTCTATTACCTACCAAGAGCCACTTTCTTTAGAAAAGAACTGAGTAATTTACAAACTCTAGCCAAAGAGGAAGGCTTGGATATCAATCAGCTAAAAGGTTCCTACGCGGGTGCGATGGGCTTTGGTCAATTTATACCGTCAAGTTACCGCCATTATGCCGTTGACTTTGACCATGACGGTCAAAGAGATCTACTCAATAATCCTGTGGATGCTATAGGCAGCGTGGCTAACTACTTCCATCAACATGGTTGGGTCGCGGGCGCCCCAGTTGCGATACCGTTAACCGATTCAAATGGGATCCCTGCTTCTTTAAAAACATGGGCTGGGGAACGTTTGCATTATCAAGTCTCTGATATTTTAACGCCGACACTTGCTCTGGCTGAATCCGTCGATCTCGATATATCACAGCCTGCACTTATCGTTGAACTTGAGCTGGAAGCTAAAAGTGAATATTGGATCGGACTGAAAAATTTTTACGTGATCACCCGTTATAATCGTAGTCCGCTTTATGCTATGGCCGTTTATCAATTCAGCCAACAACTAAAAAAGGCACATGATGCCCAATAAAATATCTAACTGGATAGCGATTATTTCCTTCGCGTTACTTATCTCTGCTTGCTCCAGCTCAGACGGCGGACGCTACACAATGGCAAATGATCAGGCACCGAGTAGCGCGCCTGATGTAACAAAAGTTGAAAATGCCCACCCTAAATATGAAGCCTATAGTCGTGGTGGTAATAAGAAAAATTACACCGTGCTAGGTAAGTCTTATCAAGTCATGGATACAGGTAAAGGCTATCGCAGTAGTGGCACCGCTTCGTGGTATGGCAGTAAGTTTCATGGCCACCTGACCTCTAACGGTGAAACCTATGATATGTACTCCATGTCAGCAGCCCATAAATCACTGCCACTGCCAAGCTATGTCAAAGTCACTAACCTCGCCAATAACAAAGAGGTCATCGTTCGAGTCAATGACAGAGGTCCCTTCCATGAAGATAGGATTATTGATCTTTCCTATGCGGCCGCCCATAAATTAGATATGTTAAAAACCGGAACGGCAAAAGTCGCAATCGAAGCTATCTATATTGAAAATCCTGAATCAATCGCGCTAGCTGAATTAAAAGAAACAAAACTTCATTATATTCAAGTTCTTGCGTCTTCAAATAAAGCTAAGGTCAACACTCTTGCAAAGCGTTTAGAAGATAAATACCAAGTCAAAACGCGGTTAAAGCAGAGTAATAACCTCTACAAATTGCAGCTAGGCCCTATAGGCCGTCAGCAGTTGGCGACTAAACTCAACCAGGAACTTAAGTCTAATGGCTTTCCACAGAGTTACTTAATCTCTGAATAACCTAGAGGCAAGTGTTGAAAAACGCTCGGCACCAGATAACGGCTTGAGCTTAAACCCTGATTATTTACAAAAGATTAATGAACCTTCACTGAATTAGCCTGTCGACTAATGATATACTCGCGCAAGCTTACGATCCTGAATATAACCAAATAAGACGTGCCTTAATTGATATGAATTTTTTAAACCGACCTTTAAAATCCTTTATTCTTGCAACTAGTCTTGCATCTTCTTTCGTTTTTGCTGCTCCCGTTGTGACACCAAATGCGCCAACAGTAGCCGCTAAAGCCTTCGTTCTAATGGATTACAATACTGGGCAAATTATTGCTGAAGAGAATGCCTACGAAAGTTTGAATCCGGCCAGCTTAACTAAAATGATGACCAGTTATGTCATTGGTCATGAGATCAAAGTGGGTAATATTTCTCCTGATGACCAAGTCACCATCAGTCAAAAAGCCTGGTCTAAGAACTTCCCTGACTCCTCAAAAATGTTCATCGAAGTGGGTAAACAGGTTTCGGTAGACGATCTCAACCACGGCATTATTATTCAATCAGGTAACGATGCCTGTGTTGCTATGGCCGAACATATTGCTGGCACCGAAGATGGTTTCGTCGATCTGATGAACTCTTGGGCTAAACAGCTAGGTATGCAAGACAGCTACTTTGAGAACTCTCATGGACTCGACTCTGACAATCACAAGACAACTGCTTATGATATGGCAATTTTAGGGGCTGCACTTATACGTGATGTTCCTGAAGAATATGCGGTATATAGCAAGAAATCTTTCACCTTCAATGGCATAAAGCAATATAACCGCAATGGTCTATTGTGGGACAAGAGTCTAAATGTAGATGGTATTAAAACAGGTCACACTTCAGGGGCAGGTTATAACTTAGTGACCTCTGCGACCAAGGATGATATGCGTTTAGTTGCCGTCGTTATGGGAACTAAAAGTGAAGCTGCACGTAAAGCAGAAAGTAAAAAGATCCTAAATTATGGTTTTCGCTTCTTTGAAACAATAACCCCATATAAAGCGGGCGACAGCTTCGTAACTCAAAAAATTTGGTATGGTGATAAGGAATCTGTGGATTTAGGCGTTATCACTGATACGCCTATCACGATTAATCGTGGTCAAGCTAAAAACCTACAAGCAAACTTTGAGCTTACAAAAGAGCTAACTGCACCGTTAGCGAAGGGAGAAACTGTCGGTCGTATCTACTTCCAGCTTAATGGTAAAGATATCGCTCAGTTCCCACTTGTGACGCTTCAAGAAGTGAATGAAGGCAGTTGGTTCAGCAAGTTAATGGATTATTTTAAGCAGATGTTTGCGGGCTGGTTTAGTTAAACAGCACATTTAGAAACGTAAATTGAAGCCACCTTCGGGTGGCTTCCTTATTTTCCCTCCCTTGAATTTTATATTATTACCACCATATAGATTGAACTATTCTAATTTTGCTTCCTTAGGAAAATCCCGTTATGACTGATACTGACTTAAACACAAAATTTCATGAACTAATGGAACTCCCATGCTCTTTTCCATTTAAGATCGTTGGCGATGCAAGTGAGACTCTGGCAGATAAAGTCGTCGCAGTAGTACAAAAGCATGTTCCTGGTGACTATGCTCCAAGTACCAAGACCTCAAGTAAAGGAACATACAGCTCAATAACAATCAGGGTTACAGTTCAGAGTAAAGAACAGATTGAATCCCTCTATGTAGAACTTGCGGCCATCGAAGGCGTGAAACGCGTTCTATAATTCTAGCAATTCAACTAAGTAGATCATCCTCACAGGTAACTCGTTTTGATTAGCTTTTAGGCTCAATAACCTCGAAGCAACATCAGACAGATTTGTAAGTGTGATCTAGCTTACAATTATCAGTTAGAGGCGTATACTACTGCCATTATTGTTTTAGGGGAGCGCTTGACCTTGTCCGAGAGCACATTGCACGTAAGGTATCTTGGTCAGCAAGATTACGAATCTGTATGGCACGCGATGCAGAACTACACCGATAACCGAGATAGTACGAGCCCTGATCAACTATGGTTAGTAGAACACCCTCCTGTATTTACCCAAGGTCAAGCAGGTAAGAGTGAGCATATTTTGAATCCAGGAGATATTCCTGTCATTCAGGTCGACCGTGGAGGTCAGGTCACCTATCACGGACCCGGTCAACTTGTCGCCTACCCTCTTCTCAATATCAAGCGACTTAAGATAGGTGTTAGACAACTTGTCACTGATATCGAAAATAGCATAGTACAGATGCTTGCTGCTTATCAAATCGACGCTTATGCAAAAGCTGATGCACCCGGTGTTTATGTCGATGAACGTAAAATTGCATCATTAGGACTTAGGATCCGCAAAGGCTGCTCCTTTCATGGGTTAGCGCTTAATGTCGATATGGATATGAGCCCATTTCAACGAATTAACCCTTGTGGGTATGTCGGTCTGGAAATGGTGCAATGCAAACAATTAGGCGGGCCGCAAACTGTCACAGAGGCAGGCGAACAGCTCGTTAAAACATTTAGCCAAATATTAGGCTATCAGAATCTAGTTCACCATCAAGGATTGTCACAGTCATATGAGTAGGCCAGAAAGATTACAACCAGGTGTAAAACTCAGAGATGCCGATAAAGTCTCACGCATCCCTGTTAAAGTCGTTCCCTCTGAGCGCGAAACTATGCTGCGTAAACCTGACTGGTTGAGAGTAAAGCTTCCCTCGTCAAGCCAACGTATCGATGAGATAAAGCAGGCTTTACGTGCCAATGGTCTACATTCCGTCTGTGAAGAGGCTTCTTGCCCAAATCTAGCCGAATGTTTTAACCATGGCACTGCAACGTTTATGATCTTAGGCGCTATTTGCACCCGTCGTTGCCCATTTTGTGATGTTGCCCATGGTCGCCCACTCAAACCTGATGCTGAGGAGCCTAAAAAATTGGCTCAAACCATCAGGGATATGAAGCTTAAATATGTGGTGATCACCTCCGTTGATCGTGACGATCTTCGTGATGGTGGTGCGCAGCACTTTGCTGACTGTATTCGTGAAATTCGTTTGCTCAATCCAGAGATCAAGATTGAAACATTAGTACCTGATTTCCGCGGTCGTATCGATGCTGCACTTGATATTTTATCCACTGAGCCACCTGATGTTTTTAATCATAACTTAGAAACTGCGCCAATGCACTACCGCAAAGCGCGTCCAGGTGCTAATTACCAGTGGTCACTGGATCTGCTTAAGAAGTTTAAAGAGCGTCACCCGCACATCCCAACTAAATCAGGCTTGATGATGGGGTTAGGTGAAACTAATGAAGAGATAGCTCAAGTACTCAAAGATCTACGCGCTCACAATGTTGAAATGCTAACACTGGGTCAATATCTGCAACCGTCGAAGTTCCACCTTCCAGTTGAACGTTACGTACCGCCTGCTGAGTTTAACGAGCTGAAAACGTTTGCTGACAGTATTGGTTTTACTCACGCAGCTTGTGGACCAATGGTTCGCTCAAGTTACCATGCAGACCTTCAAGCTCAAGGAAAAGAGGTGAAATAATTCTCAGTCCTTTTCTATCAGAAAATAGCGTCACTAGTTGGCGCTATTTCTTGTCAAAGCAACGTTAGCTCCATTATGATCGCGTCTTCACTGCCGTCGGCAGTTTTGTAGTAACCTTTACGACGTCCGGTCTCACTAAACCCATCTTTAATATATAATGCTCTTGCCGCAACACTTGACTCCCTAACCTCAAGAAAGAGTGTTTCAGCCCCTTCCTCACGAGCTGATGTAATGACATGCTCCAGTAACAAACGTCCAAACCCTAACCCTTGAGATTCAGGTTCAATACAAATATCCATCAAGGTTGCATCTTCAAAAATTTGATGCAGGATTGCAAACCCTTGAAGTTTATCTTCAATGTAAACCCCTAAAGAGGTGTATAAGGGCCCAAAACAACTTTCAATAGTAGCACGGCTCATAGGATGAAAATGTGCTCTAGAGGCGATGGAAGCCATGTGGAGGCTAAGATCAATGCTAAAGGATAATACTGATACCATCTTATGCTCATGCGTCATCAATTAGCTTCTCGTTGAGCGACTATCTGTCCCCAAAGCTCACGCTTGCTTTCAACGATTTTTTCTAACTCTTTCAAAGGCGCGGATGTCAAAACTGCATTCGATTTAGGCAGCTTCATTCTGCGCATATCCCAAATGACATCAGCCCCTTTAACGAATGAACTTGTAAATGTGCAATGAGTAAAAGGACAGTCAATTAAAGACAACACTGTCGTTATAATTGGGTGCTTTTCTAATTCAGAAGAGACTTGGTCAACCAAGATAATGTAACTCTGTTTTGCCTCTTTTCCCTGGCTCCACCTTATAATCTCCATTGCATCCAGATATGCCGATTTTTCCACGCTTCGATCACTTAAATGTAGAATTTGATATTCACTAGGATACCAGTTTAGCAAGATCTTAGCTTCATCATAAACTGTCGCCTTGAAAACTGACTCGATCAAGCAATGAATAAAAAAGGAAATAACAGTATATGCCAAACAATGAACTAACTAGCATCAGCCATAGCTTGAATTGCAGATGCAAAAAAGCCGAGCTATTGCTCGGCTTTTTCTATATTTGGCAGGGGTGGGGAGACTCGAACTCACAACATGCGGTTTTGGAGACCGCCGCTCTACCAATTGGAGCTACACCCCTGTTGACGAGACGCATTATGCGTAAACTCCCTTAAAAGGTAAAGTACTATTTCGAATAATAACGTTCGACCGAGTGATTTTTACTCAAGAAGTTTAACATTTCCACATTTAGTATAGTAAACCAGCTAAACAACAGATAACAAGAAGCGTCTATTTGGACTATATGTAGTTAAAAGCAACATGAAAACACAGAAACATTTTCTCATTTCTAGAGTATTTAAATAGTTCGAGCAGCTAATACCAATCAGTATAAAGATGTGATCTAATAAGTCACCACAAACAAACCGTAAAGCTTATGAAATTCCCTGATTTTGTATCACTCGCAAAAAAATGAAAAAGTAGCACGTAAAAAAATGCGCTATCTATCATTAGCGCATTTTGCTGAAGGCCATTCTCGTTACGCTATCGCCGACATGCTTAAGGGTCAGTAGAGTGAGTGTTAATAAGTGGGTAGCAGCCTATCTTAACCAGGGTCTCCACGGATTAAATGACAAACCCAATCTAGGTCGTCCTAGCCAGCTTTCTCTTAAGCAACTCGATATCCTTAAAGACTATGTACACACTCAAAGTTTGTCTGTTAAAGGAGGCCGTATTAACGCCCAAGATGTAGCATTCTTTATAAAAATGGAGTTTGGCGTTGAGTTTCAGCAAAGTAATACCAATCGGTATAAAGATGTGATCTAATCTGAACAGTTAATTTTAATGATTAGGTTACAGGCTCTTCTCCGCTTACATGAGCTTGATATTTGGATAAAAAGTTGAATGGGTGTCAGGGACTGATGTTTGTCTGATCTTGAGTTTGAAATATTCAATGTCTCGTATCCCTCTAGCTCTTCGCCTGAGTAAACCAATAGAGACATTCCCAGCTTCAACTCGAGCGTTGGTTAATTTATATTTTGCGTAATTACAGACGCCGACTTTTCTATCCAATAGTGCGTCAGCATAATTACACAAGGACAATATCCTCGTTGACCTAGCAAGATCGCACCAAGCTTCAAGTGCCTTAACCATCAACGTGTAACACGGTTCATCCCATATCGCTTGTAACTGCTCTTTCAGCATATAAACAATGCAGAGAATCTTGTTACTCTCGAGTAAATCACCAAGCCTATCTGACTGCCTTTCATCCAACTTATGGGCGTTTTTTAACAAGAGAAACAACGTTCCTTTGAGCATCTTTTTATCTTCATGAGAACCATTTCGAAAGGCTTTGGCGCGTTCTTTTTTGATGAGTAAGCAGTAGTTTTGCATCACATGAAATCGGTCGAAAACGATATCTGCGTTAGGGAGCATTTTCCTTACTGCCGATTGATAAGGCTGACCCATATCCATTGAAACCGCTTTAATACCGTCTCTTGTAGTTGTTGAGAGTTGCTCGAAGAACGAAATAAGGATTGCTGCTTTTCTACCGTGTTCGATCCAAATTAAATGACCAGAAACCAAATCGTATACAACGGTCATGTAGTCATGCCTTTTGGCTCTGGCTACTTCATCAACGCCAATATGGATTAAGTTGTTAAGCTTCGCTGGCTCCAAGCCTGGCAGAGTTGAATGTAGATATTCCTTATCAATGTTTTTTACCGTTTCCCAACGAATTCCTAGATGTTGAGACACTGCGTGAATACTCATGTACCGGCATAATCCACTGATGAACTTACAGAAGCGAGTTGTATATCTCGCTCCTTTGGCAACGAATTCAGTCGCTTCAATTAACCTTATACCGTCTTTATTTCTGGTCTGAGCGAGTTCAACTTCGATGCTACAAGGACGTCCACTAACAGGTAAGTCATGTACCCGTCTTCTTACGTAGTGATCGACGGTACATTGGCTTTCAGTTCTTGGCTCTTCAACCTTAAACCGCCTATCTCGGCGACATTGTACAAGAACCGCCTGAGAATCTTTTTCGATAGAAAAGGACTGTACACATTGCCCTTTAAAGCCAAATAGGGTGGATGATAATGATGGCAAGGTATATTCGCCTATTCACAAATAAGAAAGTGTTGTAAATAATAATGTTATTTATGATCTTTGATATGAATAGACTCACCTAAGCGGAGAAGAGCCGGTTACATATGGAAAAGCTTAATACCACTGACTTTCGGTCTCTGGCACGACGAGAGAAAAATGCACAAAAGCGGATCCGTCTTTTAGCATTAGCACATTTCAGTGAAGGGCATAACCGCATTGAGATCACGAGTATTCTTAAGGTGAGTCGTACCAGTGTAAACAAATGGGTAAGTAATTTCTTAACCGACGGTTTAGCGGGCCTTGAGCACAAAACATCACCTGGCCGACCTCCATCTTTAAACAAGACTCAATCTAAACAACTCGCAACGTTCATTGAGCAGCAAAGTTTATCTGAAGAAGGTGGCAGACTATCGGGTGCTGATATTAATGAATATACTTTTCAGCACTTTGGTATCAATTATGAACCATCAAGTGTCTATAGAGTATTAAAGCGGCTAGGTTTCTCTTGGATAACGAGTAGGTCAAAACATCCTAAACAATCCCAAAAAGCACAAGAAGCTTTTAAAAAACTTCCGCTTGGAAACGATCCTTAACATCCCCGGTCATATTGCCCTGGCTCAAGTTGATGTTTGGTTTCAAGATGAAGCTCATATAGGGCAACAAAACACGACGACACGCTTATGGGCAAAAAAAGGAAGTCGTCCAAGAGTCGTTCGACAACAACAGTTTGAGTACGCTTATGTTTTTGGGGCGGTATGTCCGTCGAATGGAAATACCGAAGCGTTGATCACTCCATGGATAGATAAAAGGTTCATGCGGCAACACCTAAAGTTAATTTCTGAAGCAACTCTTCCAGATCGCCACGCTGTCGTGATCATGGATCGTGCCGGTTGGCATACAAAAGATCTAGATGATGAATTCGATAATCTAACCACGATTAAACTACCTCCCTATTCACCAGAGCTTAATCCTATCGAACAAGTTTGGGGATGGATGAGACAGCGCCATTTAGCCAATAGGTGTTTTGCCAATTATGAGGACATTGTCGAGCAATGCACGCAAGCTTGGAATAGCTTTATTAGTGACATTGATACTGTAAAGAATCTATGCAATCGTTCATGGATAAACCTGACCAGATGATTATACCGATTGGTATTATACCAATCGGTATAAAGATGTGATCTAATCTGAACAGTTAATTTTAATGATTAGGTTACATATGGAAATGCTTAATACCATTGACTTTCGCTCTCTGGCACGACGAGAGAAAAATGCACAAAAGCGGATCCGTCTTTTGGCATTAGCACATTTCAGTGAAGGGCATAACCGCATTGAGATCACGAGTATTCTTAAGGTGAGTCGTACCAGTGTAAACAAATGGGTAAGTGATTTCTTAACCGACGGTTTAGCGGGCCTTGAGCACAAAACATCACCTGGCCGACCTCCATCTTTAAACAAGACTCAATCTAAACAACTCGCAACATTCATTGAGCAGCAAAGTTTATCTGAAGAAGGCGGCAGACTATCGGGTGCTGATATTAATGAATATATTTCTCAGCACTTTGGTATCAATTATGAACCATCAAGTGTCTATAGAGTATTAAAGCGGCTAGGTTTTTCTTGGATAACGAGTAGGTCAAAACATCCTAAACAATCCCAAAAAGCACAAGAAGCTTTTAAAAAACTTCCGCTTGGAAACGATCCTTAACATCCCCGGTCATATTGCCCTGGCTCAAGTTGATGTTTGGTTTCAAGATGAAGCTCGTATAGGGCAACAAAACACGACGACACGCTTATGGGCAAAAAAAGGAAGTCGTCCAAGAGTCGTTCGACAACAACAGTTTGAGTACGCTTATGTTTTTGGGGCGGTATGTCCGTCGAATGGAAATACCGAAGCGTTGATCACTCCATGGGTAGATAAAAGGTTCATGCGGCAACACCTAAAGTTAATTTCTGAAGCAACTCTTCCAGATCGCCACGCTGTCGTGATCATGGATGGTGCCGGTTGGCATACAAAAGATCTAGATGATGAATTCGATAATCTAACCATGATTAAACTACCTCCCTATTCACCAGAGCTTAATCCTATCGAACAAGTTTGGGGATGGATAAGACAGCGCCATTTAGCCAATAGGTGTTTTGCCAATTATGAGGACATTGTCGAGCAATGCACGCAAGCTTGGAATAGCTTTATTAGTGACATTGATACTGTAAAGAATCTATGCAATCGTTCATGGATAAATCTGACCAGATGATTATACCGATTGGTATTAGGAGTGCGCCTGGAAACGGACAAATTGCAGACGTAAAAAAGCCCGCTACATCGTAGCGGGCTTAAATACTACTCTTTACGAGTAAAATAGGCGCCTGGAAATGACCTACTCTCACATGGGGAGACCCCACACTACCATCGGCGCGATTGCGTTTCACTTCTGAGTTCGGGATGGGATCAGGTGGGGCCACAATGCTATGGTTTCCAGACAAATTTGCTATTACTTCCAGCGTTTAAAAAGCTAAAGGTAAATAATTTCGAAAGCTGTTATCTCACATTCGCAAGATAATTAAATAATTGGTTCGACTTAAATCAAGTTCGTATTCTTTTGAAGTAACACCTTAGTGCACTCACTCTCTTAACAAGAGTTAAAACCCATCTGGGTTGTATGGTTAAGCCTTACGAGTCATTAGTACAAGTTAGCTCAACGC